>DAMCXY010000004.1:88175-185561 GCA_032096595.1 Flavobacterium sp.
TTCGAGTCCCGTCCAGACCGCGAGATTCGCGAGAATTAAAAATTAGTTGTGTTGTTTAGGTACATTTATGTACCTGGTTTAGTAGTTAGACCAATGAAAAGCTTTCCTTATGGAGGGCTTTTTGATTTCAATACCTTTGCTAAATAAAAAAAAGCGGCTGTTTATACAGCCGCTTTTTTTATTACATAAATTCGCTTATATCAATATGAAGTCCTTTTGCAATGCCTATTCCCAATCTTGGAGATACCCGGAACCAATGGCAGAGCTGACGCATGATTATCTGTTCTTTTTGGTCTCCTTCAATACCACTCATAGCATTTACGATATTATTTATCGTATTCTGTTTCACTTCTTCATCCATTACTTTTTCAAAAAGAATTCCAGGTTGTGTATAATGATCGTCATCATTTTCATTTCTGTCAAAGTAAGCTACTGTTGTATCTTCCAGTTCATAAGGTATTCCTTTTGATGCCACTGATTCATGATTTCCGTCAAAAGAATTTGGGAAATAATTAGATGCTGCTCCGCCGTTTTCATTAAATTTCATGGCTCCGTCTCTGTGATAGTTATTAGTCATAAACGGACACGCATTTACAGGTAAATCCTGATAGTTGGAACCTATTCGGTAACGTTGGGCATCCGGATAAGAAAAAATGCGTCCCTGAAGCATTTTATCAGGTGAAAAACCAATTCCATCTACAACATTTGAAGGAGAAAAAGCGGCCTGTTCAACATCTCTGAAATAATTGTCCGGAATTTTATTCAGTTCAAAATAGCCTACTTCGATAAGAGGATATTCTTTTTGTGGCCATACTTTGGTAACATCAAACGGATTCCATTGAAAGCTTCGGGCTTGTTCTTCTGTCATGGTTTGTATATAAGTAGTCCATCTCGGGAAATTACTCTTATCAATAGCTTCCACCAGGTCCCTTTGAGAATAGTCAGGATCGATACCTCTCATTTTGTCTGCTGTAACGCCGTCAAAATTTTTAATTCCCTGATTACTTTTATGGTGAAACTTTACATATACGCGTTCATTATTACTGTTTACCATAGAAAAAGTATGAGAGCCAAATC
Organism: Flavobacterium sp.; assembly: GCA_032096595.1. GTDB lineage: Bacteria > Bacteroidota > Bacteroidia > Flavobacteriales > Flavobacteriaceae > Flavobacterium. The sequence goes on from DAMCXY010000004.1 coordinate 89,253, forward strand.
CATGCATATGACGATATCCGTCCGGCGTTCCTCTGTCTGACATCAGTATAAGAACCTGATGCAGTGATTCAGGGTTTAAAGACCAGAAGTCCCACATCATAGTAGCAGATTTGCAGTGTGTGCGAGGGTCTCTCTTTTGGGTATGAATAAAATCAGGAAATTTTTTTGCATCTTTAATAAAAAATACCGGAGTGTTATTACCTACTAAATCCCAATTGCCATCTTCGGTATAAAACTTTATTGCAAATCCACGCGGATCTCTCTCGGTATCTGCTGATCCCTGCTCTCCGCCAACAGTGGAGAAACGAATAAAAATCGGGGTTTCTTTTCCTATTTCTGAAAATATCTTTGCGCGTGTATAAGCTGTTATGTCATGTGTTACTACAAATTTACCGAAAGCACCAGTTCCTTTCGCATGTACAACACGTTCGGGAATACGTTCGCGGTTAAATTGAGCGAGTTTTTCATGGAGAAAGAAATCCTGTAATAGTACGGGACCTCGTCTGCCGACTGTCTGTGAGTTTTCATACTGTTGTTTTCCAATCGGAGCTCCCGAATTGGAAGTAATGTTGGCATTTTTTGACATATCTATCTTTTTTAAAGTTGTGGTATCATTTTTATACCTACAAAAGTAATAGTCAAAAACAATTGTTTTTAGTTAATACAATAGAATATTTCTATTGTATAATAAGCAAAGTGATGTGACGATTGCTTAAAACCATATATCACGATGCATCCATACGATACGGATAAAAATTCCGAGGAAAATCATACACACCATAAACTTGCTGAACGTTGAAATAAGGAAACCAATCAATGAACCTGTAGCTGCTTTTACAGCTCTTTGGACGTTTTTGGAATCAAAAATAAGCTCACCGATAAGTGCCCCTGCAAAAGGACCTATGATAAAACCTCCGGGAATAGGAGCGAAAATACCTACAACCAACCCGATGTTAGTTCCCCAGATGCCATATTTACTGCCTCCGAAGCGTTTGGTTCCCTGGGCGGGAATTATATAATCGAGAATTACCATGAGCAGAGTGACCATTAGCGTACTGCCCAAAATCCAATAATTAAAATCAATACCCGTTGTGCAATACAGGCAAAAAAGCCCGAACCATGAAATAGGAGGCCCCGGCAAAACCGGTAAAAAACTACCGATAATCCCCATAAGGATTAAAACAAAACTGATTACCAATAAAATATATTCCATCTGTTTTTTTTTGTATTTTTGAGTATTAAAAATACTATTTATTTCATGAAGAATTACTTTTTATTACTTATTGTATTTTTATCGATAACTTCCTGCCAAAAAGCAAAAAAAGAGCTGCCTGATGCACAGGAATTATTGCGTAAAGAATTGCATACAATAGACTGGACAAAAGTAGATTCTTATCCCACGTTTGAAGCCTGTGACTCACTAAAAGATACGGAAGAAAATAAAAAGTGCTTTTTTGAAAAACTTTTGACAGAACTGACACTGCAGTTAAAAAATGATTCCCTTCTACAGACCTTACCTATAAAAGAAATTGATACTTTAAACATATTGGTAACTGTTTATCCGGATGCGCATATAAAGTTTTCTTTGAGTAAAAAAGATACATTACCTCTAAATACAGAAATTGATCGGATCTTACAGGCAAAAGAGAGTACGTTTAAGGGAATACATCCGGCTACAAAAAGAGGCGTTCCCGTAAAAACACAATTTGTATTACCCGTTTTCCTGAAATAATTTTTTAGGCTGTATCAGCAATACAAAAATGCTGCCGATGCTTATCGGAATTACTAAGTTGAGTATCCAGATCAGAGTTGCTACAATCGTAACGACCCATTCATCTACGCCGAAAAAACCAAACAAATAAATAGCAACACTACCCTTCAGCGCGAAATCAAGTGCCTGAAAGTTGGGAAGTGAAGAAGCCAGTAAATATACTGCGGCCACAACGGCTATTAATGTAAAATAGGAAATCTCTACACCAAAGAAATGGTATAGTAAAACGTATTGGTGCAGAAGTACAAGATACCTTAGCAGAGCCAATGCAATATTTTTTAAATGCTTTTTCTGTGGGATTTTTTTTATGTTTTGCAGTAGTAACTCCAGTGAATAGGTTTTAATCGTTACTTTTCTGAGGGCAAAAAATAATACGAAAAGTAATAAGATAACTCCGAAGAGTATTACGGACGTATATGCGGGTAGAAAACCGTGCAGGCTATTGATATAAAAAACGCCTGCCAGACCAAAAGATACGGCATAAAGAACCTGAATCCCATTACAGATCATATTCAATAAAATGATTTTTCCTGTTTCGTCTTTTTTATAGAACAACGCTTTTCCTACATATTCTCCAATTCCATTGGGAGTAAAGATGCCTAATGTTATGGCGCTTAAGACCTGTTGTGTAGATTCCCAAACGGATGTGCTGCGTACTGTCTGTGCCAGGTTTTGCCATTTCAAAATTTCTATAAAGCGATTGAGAAAAGTGAGCACGAGCAGAAAAAACAGATACCAGTAGCCCTTTTTCTGAGCGATGCTCTGTGAAATAATATCCCAGTTAAATTCTTTTTCAGAAAGCTGACTTTTGATAAAATAAAATGCCAGTCCTACTACTAATAATTTTGTTATTAGTAGTAAGAATTGCTTAATTTTGGGAGATATAAATTTCATAACGCAAAGAAATTGATTTTTTCGATAACAGCGCGTTAATCAAAAGTAAAACATTGGCCACAGAAAAAATCATTTTAGGCATTGATCCCGGAACCACTATAATGGGATTTGGGCTTATTAAAGTTGTAAAAAACCAAATGGAATTTTTACAGCTCAATGAGTTACAATTGTCTAAATATGACGATCATTACAAACGCCTTCGTCTTATTTTTGAACGGACCATTGAATTAATCGATACCCATCATCCGGATGAAATCGCTATTGAGGCTCCTTTTTTCGGTAAAAACGTGCAGTCGATGTTGAAGCTTGGTCGTGCTCAGGGAGTTGCGATGGCTGCCGGATTGTCAAGAGATATTCCCATTACGGAATACGAGCCTAAAAAGATTAAGATGGCTATTACCGGAAATGGAAATGCGAGCAAAGAGCAGGTTGCCAAAATGCTTCAACAACTTTTAGGACTGAAGGAACTGCCGAAAAACCTTGATTCTACGGATGGTCTGGCAGCAGCTGTCTGTCACTTTTTTAATGCCGGAAAAGCTGAAAAGGGAAAATCATATACCGGATGGGCTGCTTTTGTGAATCAAAATAAAGAAAGGGTAAAATAAATGTCCGGTATTTATATACATATTCCGTTCTGTAAACAGGCTTGTCATTATTGTGATTTTCATTTTTCTACTTCATTAAAGAAAAAAGAGGAAATCTTGGATGCCATTTTGCAGGAAATAGTGCTTAGAAAAGCCGATTGGCAGGAAGAGCCAGTAGAAACCATCTATTTTGGCGGAGGTACTCCGAGTATTTTAAGCAATAGCGAAATCGAAACCATACTTCAGTCAATATATGAAAACTTTTCAGTAGTAAATACTCCCGAAATTACCCTTGAAGCCAATCCGGATGATCTGACAAAAGAGCGCATCATAGCATTGGCTCAAACCAAAATCAACCGGTTGAGTGTGGGAGTACAATCTTTTTTTGAAGAAGACCTACAACTTATGAACCGTGCGCACAATGCAGATGAAGCATGGCAGTCATTGGAAACAGCCCGCACGTATTTTGATAATATTTCCATTGATCTGATTTATGGCATTCCCGGAATGAGTATGGATAAGTGGCAGCAAAATATAGAGAAAGCCCTAACTCTGGGTGTTCCGCATATCTCCAGCTATGCATTGACAGTTGAGCCCAAAACGGCTTTGGCAAGCTTGATTGCTAAAGGAACGATTCCGATGCCTGATGATGGAGAAGCACATGAACATTTTCTGCAGTTAATGCAGCTATTAAAGCAAAACGGATATGTGCATTATGAGTTGTCTAATTTTGGAAAGCCGGGCTATTTTTCTCAAAATAATACAGCATACTGGATGGGAAAGAAGTACATGGGAATCGGTCCATCTGCACATAGTTTTGATGGTGTTAACCGTTCATGGAATATCTCCAATAATACACTTTATCTAAAAAAAATACAGTCAGGAATACTCCCCTCAGAAAAAGAACTGTTATCGCTCAATGATCGGTATAATGAATATATAATGACGGGACTGCGAACCATGTGGGGAGTTTCACTTCAGAAAGTGCAAAATGATTTTGGAGAAAAATATCTGACTTATCTGCTCAAAAATGCTCAAAAATATATACAGTCTTTACAATTGGTCATTGAAAACAATGTTCTGAAAACCACTGCTGAAGGAAAATTTTTCGGAGACGGTATTGCCAGCGAATTGTTTATGGTCGATTGAGAGATTTTTTGTAAGTTTAAAATATGAAAGCACTCATAAACCATCAGGATCAGGAATACCAAATCGATTTGTCGCAACCCATAGATATCTCTTTGTCTTTGCAGAACAGCCCGGATAATCCGATTGCCTGGTATTTATCACAACCTGAAATAGAACCGGTACATATGGGAGATTTTGTCGGAAGCGTCGTTTCGGGCAAGTCATCTACCAATTTTAATAATATTCTTTTTAATCCGCATGCTCACGGTACTCATACAGAGTGTTTGGGGCATATTACACAGGATTTTTATTCGGTCAATCAGACCTTAAAACAGTTTTTCTTTTCAGCAGAACTCATTTCTATTGAACCGGAACAGTGGGAAAATGATTATATCATTACCAAAGCACAAGTACAAAAACTATTGGCTCATAAATTGCCGGAAGCATTGGTCATTCGTACATTACCGAATCTGGAAGAAAAGAAATCAAAAAATTATTCTCATACCAATCCTCCGTATCTGTCTGAGTCTGCTGCACACTATATCAGAGAATGTGGAGTTCAACATTTGCTTATCGATCTGCCCAGTGTAGATAAGGAGCAGGATCAAGGAAAATTATTAGCACACAAAGCCTTCTGGAATGTGAAGGACGTGAAACAACTAAATGCTGATGCACGGCTGAATGCGACTATTACCGAAATGGTTTTTGTGAAAACATCAGTTCCGGACGGTAGTTACTTACTAAATTTACAGATGGCTTCCTTTGAGAATGACGCATCGCCGAGTAAACCTGTTTTATACGCAATTTTATAAAAATGAAAAAGATCATTCAGATTGAAGAGCTTGGTTTATTCCTCTTTGGAATATACCTGTTTGCTTTGCTGCCTTTTGCCTGGTGGTGGTTTCCGTTATTACTTCTGATACCGGATTTTTCAATGTTGGGCTATCTTTTAGGAAATAGGGCAGGAGCCGCCGCATATAATGTTTTTCACCACAGGGCTGTTGCTTTAAGTCTGTATATGATTGGAATATATATCGGAAATTCTTATCTGCAGCTGGCGGGAGTAATTATCTTCAGTCATGCATCTATGGATCGGATATTCGGTTACGGACTAAAATATGAACAAGGATTTAAATTTACCCATTTGGGAAAAATAGGAAAGGAGGAACAATGAATATAACTGATTTTTATGATTACTGTTTAGCACTCAAAGGCGTTACCGAACATTTTCCCTTTGATGAAGATATACTTGTTTTCAAGGTAGGAGGCAAGATGTTTGTTTTATCTTCCCTATCGGAGTGGGAGAAAGAAAAGGCCTCTGTAAATGTAAAATGTGATCCCGAAGAAGCTATAGAGCTACGTGAAAGGTATCAGGGTGTAACTCCCGGATATCATATGAGCAAAAAACACTGGAACACTGTATTCTTTCATCAGGATGTTCCGGATAGAGAAGTTCTTGATATGATACGGAACTCTTACGAATTGGTTTTTGCAAGTCTTCCTAAAAAAGTAAGAGAACAGATTTAACGATAAATTAAGTCTGAGCATTGCTCTTTTTGTTATTTTTGAATTGAAAATTAATAAGAATGTTAGATAATTTTAAAAAGATATTAAACGAAGATCAGGATCCTAAAGCCGTAGAGAAAATCTCAGAAAAACTACAGGATATCCTGATGCGAAATGAAGAGGTAGGTTATATAGCGGTTCAGAAAAAACCAGCTATAACGGTTTTCCCGGATAGCATTATTATGACCAATAAGCGGATTATTATTTTTAAACCGAAGAATTTAGGATTATCTATGGATATAACCGATTATGATTGGGACGATATCGTAATCCCTTTTGTAAAAGAAAATATCTTAGGAGCTGAATTTTCATTTATGACTAAAAATGATCTGACGCTAACAATAGATTACCTGCCCAAAAATCAGGCTAAAAAACTCTATACTTTTGCTAAAGAACAATTAGATGACCGCAAAAACGTACTGGCAAAATCAATTGAAAGTATTGCAGAAGCAGTACGCACTGAAGAACCAGTTCTGGCAGAAGAAATAGAAGAAATAGAAGTTGTGGAAACAGAGGAGGTAAACAGTTTTGCTGAAATTGTACCGCGTGAGATACAACCAGCTATTGAAAGTGCTGAAGTTATTGCAGAGTTACAGGAAATTGTAGAAGAAAACAAAAACACAGAAAAACAGGAGAAAACACTGGCAGATTTTACAAAAGAAGAGCTTTTTGAAAAATTACAGAGTTATAAAAAACTGTTGGATAACGGTCTTATTCTTCAGGGCGAATATGATGCGCTAAAAAACGAAGTTCTCAAACATATATAACAACCGGCTAAAGAGCCGGTTTTTTTATAGCTTCACTTGTCGTGAAGATAACACCTTCTTCTGCCAGCATCTTTTTCTGCACCATAAAATGATCTTTATTAATAGCTTTTGTAGCATCCTCAACAAAATAAGTAGTATAGCCTAAGGAGAGTGCATCTTTTGCTGTGAAATGCACACAAAAATCAGCTGCCAGCCCACAGATGAAAACACGGGTTATTCCCATTTCTTTCAGATAGCCGTTGAGTCCTGTTGTATTTCTTTTATCATTGTCATAAAAGCCACTGTAGCTGTCAACTTCAGGGTTCATCCCTTTTCTGAAAACAGCACATATTTTTTCCTGGTGTAAAGCGGAAGATAGGGCAGCACCATGCGAGTTTTGCAGGCAGTGGTCTGGCCAGAGAGTTTGTTGTTGTCCGTTTAGTACGATTTCATCAAACGCCTTTTTATGCTCATGGTTAGAAGCAAAACTCTTATGTTGGGGCGGATGCCAGTCTTGTGTTGCAACAATAATATCAAAATAGTGTTGCAGTTCATTTATTACCGGGATGATCAGATCACCATCGGCTACTGCCAGACTTCCATTAGGTAAGAAATCATTCTGAAGGTCAACAATTAATAGGGCTTTCATCTTATTTAAGTTATTTTTAAGACACGTCTTTCCTCTAAATTTATTAAAAAAAATAATCTTTGCAAAGTAAAACACAATCATGTATCAGTAACCGCTACTGAGATTATGTACTGTTCATAATTATAAATGATTTAAAACAATTCCATCCATGGATAAAAAACAATTAAGAAGTACCATCTTTCAACATCTTGACGGATTGGTTACAGCTCCTGTCGTGGCGACTTTGCACGATAAAAACATTCTGAATGAATTTCTGGAAAAAGCTTCTTTTACATTAGATGAAGCTACTGAAAAGTTTAACGCGAATAAAGGCTATCTTAATGTAGCTTTTCGCGTGTTGGCTTCACAGGGATTTATTAATTATTCGGTTGATAATAAGAATAACAAGGTAACGCTTTCGTGTAATGATAAGACGGCTTATTTTTTACAATACGCTTATCTGTACAGGGAAGTAAATGATTTTCTACGGTATACAATGGATTTTCATCCGCGTAATTTTGAAAAAGAACCCTTTGATAAATTGGCCGTACTGTTTGAAAAATATCAGCATCATTTTGGTATTACATTCTCTGACAATAAACAGGAAAGAAATATTCAATCCCAAATATTAAAGCATATTGAAGGACATCTTGTAGGGCCAACGATTGTGCGTTTAGGAATGAACGGCATGTTTCATAAATATTTTATGGAAACTTCATTCAAAGCAGAAGAGTTTCATAAAGAACCTGCTTGTTTCGAAAAGATACTGGATTTCTTAACCGGTTTGCAATGGTTTACAAAGAATAAAGACAATTACCAGTTTACGGAAACGGGATTGTTTTTTGCAAGAAGAGCAGCTTCTTACGGAGTAACAGTTTCTTATTTACCGATGTTTGCCAAGATGGAAGATCTGTTGTTCGGAGCAGCAGAAAAGATTCGTGAAACAGGTGTTGATGAAGATGAAATACATGTAGACCGTGCTATGAATGTTTGGGGCAGCGGTGGTGCTCATGCTACTTATTTTAAGGTAATAGATGATTTCATCATAGAAATATTTAATCAGCCTTTGGAAAATCAGCCCAAAGGAGTTTTAGATATGGGATGTGGTAATGGGGCTTTTCTACAGCATCTTTTTGAAACAATCGAAAGACGTACCCTGAGAGGGAAACACCTCGATGAGTATCCTTTGTTTCTGGTAGGTGCAGATTACAATCAGGCAGCCCTGAAAATAACAAGAGCCAACTTAATCAATAATGATATATGGGCAAAAGTAATTTGGGGTGATATTGGGGATCCTGAACGGTTGTCTGCAGATCTGAGAGAGAATTACAACATTGACCTGAATGATTTGCTGAACATCCGCACATTTCTGGATCACAACCGCATCTGGGAACAGCCTGCGCATATAAATCCGGATCGCGTCAGTACTTCTACAGGAGCATTTGCTTACAGAGGAAATTATCTGACCAACAATGAAGTAGAGGAAAATCTGTTGGAGCATATGAAGAAATGGCAACCTTATATCAAAAAATTCGGATTGCTTGTTATAGAACTTCATACTATTTCACCGGATATTACTTCTCAAAATCTCGGTTTGACACCAGCTACTGCTTATGATGCTACGCATGGGTTTTCGGATCAGTATATCGTGGAAGTAGATGTGTTTCATAAAATATGTAAAGAGGCAGGATTGGAACCTGATGAGAAATTGTTCCGAAAATTTCCTGATTCACAACTTGCAACCGTAAGCATTAATTTACTCAGATAATAAAAAAATCCACTCAAATGAGTGGATTTTTTTAATTCTCTAAAGGTAGAAAATTATAGTTTTTAGAATAATAAAGCATTTGCTCTGTAAAAGTCTTAGGGTAAGTAACTACAATATCAGTTATTTCACCTTTAGCATCTTTTATAGCAACAAGTACAGGATTTACAAAGCCTCTGTAAGGAGCGATGTTGAATTTTTTGTTTCTTTCCAATACTTCTTTATGTAATTGCTGATCTACTTTTACACCATAGTTTTCTACAAGATTTTTACCGGCTTCATAATCTCCTTCCGATTTGATGCGTTGCGTTTCGCGTAAAAGATCTCCGAATAAAACGTGTAGTTTTTCATAATCGTTGATTTTGAAATAGGTTTTACCGTCACGCACAATTTTTTCAATAACATTTTCAGCTTTTCCTTTTTCAAATACCCATGCACTGACCCACTGACGGTTTCGCATATGAGCTTCTTCAATATTTTTTCCAGGTTCAATTCGTACCAGTTGCGTCATTAATCCGTTGCGGATATAATCATTGTAGGCTGCTTTTCCAAGACTTTTCCAGTCATCTACCAGTCCCAGTTCCTGAATTTTAGGATTGTATAAATAATATAAAGCCACTAAATCAGCTCTACCTTCTTCTAATGTCGAGGCATAACTTTTTAAAGTTTCTTTAGGAGTGCCAATACCTTTATTGATCTGACCTGAAGCATGGCCCACAACTTCATGCAAAGCGGTGTGTAATTTATCTCCAAGTTCGCTGTAGCGTTCTGCCAGTTGTATTTCTTCTTCATCAAAAGCGAACTCTTTTAGCTTTTCACTTCCGCCACTTTTGTTATAGGCTTCGATAATATTTCCTAATGAAATAGATTTAGATCCGTGTTCGGCTCTGATCCAGTCAGCATTCGGTAAATTTACACCTATTGGCGTAGCCGGAGAAGTATCACCGGATTCTGCTGCTACAATTACCGTTTTATAAGAAATACCTACAACGTTCTTTTTCTTGTGCTCCGGTACTAAAGGAGAGTTATCTTCAAACCATTGGGCATTTTTAGAGATGACTTCCATTTTTGCAGACATATCAAAATCTTTGATTTGAACCGTACTTTCATAGGAAGCCTTGTGTCCAAGCGGATCATTATATACCTCAATAAATCCGTTGATATAGTCGATATTTCCTTCTGTCGCTTTTAGCCAGGCAATATTATAATCATCCCATGTTTTTAAATCACCTGTTTTATAATATTTGATCAGTAAGCGCAACGCATCTGCCTGAGGTTCATTTTCTGCTACTTCAACCGCTTTTTCCAGCCAGAAAACAATTTTGTCAATAGCAGATCCGTACATACCGCCGCTTTTCCATATTTTCTCTTCCAGTTTACCCGATTCGGTTTTGACAAGTTTAGAGTTCAGACCAAATGATAAAGGACGTTCTGAATCCGAATTTTTCATAGCGTTATAAAAATCCTCTACATCTTTTGCGAGGATGTTTTTACCGTAGAAATTAACTGCAGATCCTTTGACTAAACCTTTCGACTCATCAAGGTTTACTTTTTTGTCATCTACTGCATTGAAAAGAATTTCTACAATACTGCCGTCAAGATTGGTTTTAGTGTCTTTTAACAGCTGCTGGAAATAGGATTGTGAAAACCCCGGTTTTATTTTGTCATTGGAATAATGATGGTGAATTCCGTTTGAAAACCATACTCTTTTTAAGTAGATTTCAAATTTTTTCCAGTCTTCGTCATTTTTATCCCCTGTATAATGGGTATATATGTTTTCAAGTGCTGCCCGAATTTTAAGATTGAACTTATAGTTTTGATCCCAGTAGATATCTCTACCAGAATATCCGGCTTCTGCTAAATAATAAACGAGTTTTTTTTCTTTTAGCGTAAGTTTGTCCCAGCCCGGGATGTCATATTTGAGAACTTCAATGTCAGCAAATTTATCACCTTCAAACTGTACCTGTTTCAAGCTGTCAATCATAGCTGTTTCAGAAGACATATTTTCTTTTTTATTACAAGATGTCAATAGAGCCAACACAATAGCTACACCTGCAATCGTATGTTTTTTCATTGCTTTGCTGTTTTGGATTTATAACAAATATACTAATATATTTGAGAAGAAGTCAGTATCAGAAACTGCCGATGAGATTGATGAGGTTTTTTTTACCAAGAATGCCTTCTTGAAAATAGGAGATAAGCTCTTGTTCTGAGGCTACTATTTGGTTGTCGTGTTCCTGCTGAAAGAAAGCTTTTACAAGCGTTTTGTTTTTTAACTGTAATGTTATAACATTTTTGGTTCCAATGGAAAGTCTCGGACCAAAAATCTTACAGCGTTGATGTTTATATTTATAATCGCTGTTAGTGATAGAGATATTTTCTATATCCTTAATAAGATATGTTTTGTCATCACATATAATCCGGTCTTTTTCAAGAGTCAGTAAACCTTTGAAAACTCCTTTTCTGAAATCAACAGTTTTATCATTGACAAACCATTGTAAAAAGAGCATCATCCAACTTGCTGTGCATACCAGTAGAACAATTAGCTTTAATCCGCTTTTTACAGGAGGATTTATAAAGCAAAATAGCGCAAAACAAGATGTTAAAACGGATAATGATAAAAGGTAGATATCTTTTGGGAAACGATGCTTTTCTATCGGATGGAATATGCGGTATGAAGCCATAGTATAGAGCGCAGAAACCTGTAATATTCTTATTTCTGAGGCAGTATGTTTTTGAGAAATTCACTCATCTGATCGAATAGGTCTTTTGGAGAGCTGTAAAAAATATGAAAATTACTGATTCCTGAAAGAACCGGCGAAATTGTAGCACTTTCATTCTGCAGATAAACAATAGGTTTGCGTTTTGCTTTTGCATACCCGGCTTCAATACAGGAAGTTACATTTAAATGAGAGCATTCTAAAATTAAAAAATTGCAGGTATCGATTTCCTGCAAAGCTTTATGCATCAATTCAGACTCCTGACCCTCTTCCAACGGATTTTTATCAACAAAAATATGCTGCTCTACATTTGCGCTTCCCAAAGCCATTCCTAAAGCAATTATTTCTTTGTTTAGTTTTTTTCTTCCGGTGTAATCAATAGATATGTATGCTTTCATAAATTTAGTGTAAATCCATACAAATATAAAACAATTATAAGATTAGACCTATTCCGTTGCAATTGCTTCTCTGTTGCTTTCCTCTTTTTTTCCTTCTGATATCATTTCATCTACTTCCTCCATTTCTTCCTGTTCAAGATGTTCTATCTGTTCTTCCTGATCATCGTTTCTTTTGTCAATAAAAAATCTGCAATATAAAGGTAAATGGTCTGACCCGAAATTTTCTTTTGCTGCGATCTCTTCTACAAAGATATCTGTTGTATGAAACATTTGGTCTATTGGAAAGCGTAACACCCAATATCGGGCGTGAAAGGTAGAAATCAGTCCCCGACCGATTCTCGGATCAATCATGTGCGATGCTTTTCTGAAGAGTATAGAAGATTTTGCCCATGCCACATTGTTAAAGTCTCCTACAACAACACTTGTCTTTTGCTGTTTTCTTACCTTTTTGGCTACAGCCAGTAACTCTCCGTCCCGTTCTTTAGAATTGTCTTCTTCAGTTGGACTCGGTGGTGGTGGATGTACCCCAAAAAACACAAATTCGAATCCGTCTTTTGTTTTCAGTGTTGCTTCAATACTGGGTATATCGTCTGCGATAAAATAGTGTTCTTTACAGGCTGTAATTTCTATACGGGAATACAGATGCATACCATACGTATTTTCTAATCCAATCTCATGGAAATAAGGATAATCTTTTTTGAAAACCTGTAAGGCATCTTCCCACTTTTTATCGGATTCCATCGTTAAGATAATATCCGGATTTTCTTTTTGTACAAAATCAATAAAGCGCTGATATTCTGTGTTGAACTGATATACATTTGCGGAAACAAGAGATATGCTTCGCGAAGAACGCTCTGTTTTTTCCAGCTTTTCAATTTTGTATAGCGGAGTGTATTTATAAAGCAATGAAATTTCATAAATCATACAACCCAGCAATCCAGCCTGTATTATATAAAATAAATTAGACGGAGTAACTAAAAACCATGAAGTAATGAATAATATGGTTTGTATGACGAGTATCTGAACTTTTCCAAAGTCAAAAATCCGAAAAGTCCAGTGTTGATTCTGTATTAGAGGAATAAGACTGGCAAAAATAGAGAGACAGGATAAAATGTAATAGAAGGTATTCATAAAAGGAGTAGCTTTTTGTAAGTGAATATGCTATTAATAATAGAGTATTTTAGTTAAGTAGCCGTTAATTTTTATCAGAACATATTACTGGAATTTCCTTACCGAAAGCCAATATTTCATAAGCGCGCCGGAATTCAGTTTGCGGATTTGCAATAAGCGTTATTCTTTCTTCTGTAACAGGATGAGTAAATACCATCTTATGCGCATGTAACAGCATGGTGTTCATTTCAAATTTTTCAAGCCATATTTTATTCTGTTTATTGCATCCATGAGGCCGGTCTCCAATGATCGGATGGAAGATATGTGCCAGATGTTTACGGATCTGATGCATTCTGCCTGTTATTGGAGCAGCTTCAATAAAGGAATATCTGGAGGAGCTGTGTTTTCCCGATGGTATATTTATCTCTGCTCTGTCGAGTGTTCTGATTCGGGTTTGTGCCTCTTGCAGTACACCATTGTCTTTGTATAAAGGATAATCAATAAAAAGTTCATCGGGTGTATACCCTCTGATAATGGCATGATAGATTTTTTCAACAGTTTTAAGTGTCAGCTGTTCTGTGAGACTTTTGTTGATTTCTTTATCGAATGCAAAAAGCAAAACTCCTGATGTTTTCCGATCGATCCGGTGTACAGGATATACCTTTTTTAACAACTGATCCCTTAGTAACTGAATGGCAAACTCATCTGCGTCACGGGCAATAGGTGATTGATGTACCAACAGGCCATGCGGTTTATTAATGGCTACTAAATAATCGTCCTGATAAATAATTTCTAACATACAAGCATAAAAAAATCGCTTAAAAGTAAGCGATTTTTTTATAATGACTCAAAATGTCTTTAAATTATTTAGCAGCTTCAAATTTTTCAGCTACTTTATTCCAGTTTACCACATTAAAGAATGCGTTGATGTAGTCTGGACGACGATTTTGATAGTGCAGGTAATAAGCATGTTCCCATACATCTAAACCTAATATCGGAGTTCCGGAAATACCTACATTCGGCATCAACGGATTGTCCTGATTTGGTGTACCACCTACTTCTAATTTTCCATCTTTAACAACTAACCATGCCCATCCTGAACCAAATTGAGTAGCTGCTGCTTTTGAAAACGTATCTTTAAATGCTTCAAATGATCCGAAAGCTGCATTGATTGCTTCAGCAAGAGCTCCTTTAGGTTCCCCTCCTGCATTAGGTGCAAGAATTTCCCAAAATAGGTTGTGATTGTAATAACCGCCACCGTTGTTACGTACCGGTTTGTTATTCAAATCTAAATTGGTTAAAATATCTTCAATTGATTTTCCTTCCAAAGCAGTACCTTCAATAGCTGCATTTAAATTTGTCGTATATGCATTGTGATGTTTTGTATGATGGATTTCCATTGTACGAGCATCGATATGCGGCTCTAAAGCGTCATATGCGTATGGTAATTTTGGTAACTCAAATGCCATAATTTTTTATTTATAAGATTAGTATTATTTTTATTCAAATTTAGTAATATTTGTTAACTTAAAAAAGTTATGTTGCCGTAAATAAAGTTAACACAATTGTAAAAAACATCATTTTGGATAAAACATCTTTCTCTATATATAATGCTTCAGCAGGTTCCGGAAAAACGTATACCCTTGTAAAGGAATATCTGAAAATTTTATTTCTGGCTCCGACAGATGATGCATATAAGAAGATTCTGGCCATTACTTTTACCAATAAAGCGGTTAATGAGATGAAAAGCAGAGTAGTAAGCAGTCTTTATGCTTTCAGCTTGCCGGAAGTGACACAGAAGACGGCCTCTCTTATGCAGGAAATCGCTCAGGAAACAGGGCAAAATGTAGCGTTAATCAGAGAGAAATCAAAAAGGATTATTAAGAATATCATTCATAATTACGCTGCTTTTGATATATCTACAATTGATAAATTTACACATAAGGTAATCCGTTCATTTGCTCATGATTTAAATCTTCCGGTCTCTTTTGATGTTTCTTTAGAAACAGAGGCTTTATTGCAGGAAGCTGTGGATGCTATTATCGCTAAAGCGGGCTCTGATAAAGAACTTACAAAATTATTGCTCGAGTTTGCTTTGGAAAAAGCAGATAATGATAAAAGCTGGGACATAACCAAAGAACTGTTGGAAGTGGGAAGTTTACTGCTGAATGAGAATAACAGAAACGAATTAAAATCTTTTCAGGAAAAATCATTGCCTGATTTTATTGCCCTGAGAAAAAAGGTAAAGGAACAAAAAGAAAAAACACATGCTGAAATTCTGCATCTCGCACAGGAAATAATGACGCTGATTCAGCAAAATCAAATAGAGCTGAAATCTTTTAGCGGACAGTATTTTCCAAAGCACATTCAGTCTATCCTTGAAGACCGTTTCTCTACTACTTCTAAAAAATACATCAATCCCGAAGATATTAAAATAAATAAAACAGCCATTGACGGACCTGTAATCACCAGTCTTATTCCTTATTTTTTAGAAAAGACCAACGCTATCTATGCTCTGTATGGTAAATTTTATTTTTATGAAGCCTTCTTGAAAAATCTTACCCCTCTGTCTTTGCTGAATTCGATCAATCTTGAATTGAACCGTATTCAGGAAGAGCAAAATGTTCTTTCGATAGCTCAGTTTAATGCTATAATCAATAAAGAAATACAAAACCAGCCGGCTCCTTTTATCTATGAGCGCTTAGGGGAAAAATACAGGCATTTTTTTATAGACGAGTTTCAGGATACATCAGAAATGCAGTGGCAGAATCTTATTCCGTTAATTGATAATGCCCTGTCCGGACAGGATGATTACGGAGCGAAAGGCAGTCTAATGATTGTAGGGGATCCAAAACAGTCGATCTACAGGTGGCGCGGTGGAAAAGCAGAGCAGTTTATTGCGTTGAGTAAGGATGAAAATCCGTTTTCAAATCCGTCAAAAGATACCCGCAATTTAGAAACGAACTACAGAAGTTATTCCGAAGTCATTACCTTTAACAATCGATTTTTTAAACAGATGGCGCATAATTTCTCAAACTCTGATTACCATCTGTTATATGATACAGGAAGTTACCAGCATATCAATCCCAAATCAGGAGGATACGTTCAGATTACCCTCTTAGAAAAAAATACTGACGAAGCTGAGCTGTCTGAGCTGACCAAACAGCAACAGTATTTAGATGAAACCTTACGGGTAATAGATGCAGTAAGAGCGCAAGGGTTTGAATATGCTGATATCGTGATTCTTACCAGACGCAGATCCGAAGGGGTATTACTGGCAAATTTTCTGACAGAGCAGAATATTCCTATTATATCTTCTGAAACACTTTTGATTAATAATGCAACAGAAGTAAGAGTGCTGTTAAATGTACTCCGATATCTCAAAAACGACAGGGATAAGGAAGCTAAAGCCCAGTTTTTATATTTCGCAGCCAGATATAAGCAACAGGATCTGCCTGTTCATGATTTCATTGCAGCCGGAATTTCTATTGAGAATGAAATTATGTTTCAGAATTGGCTTTCCACAAATGGGATAAAGATAGACTTTTCATTTGCGCGTAAAAATTCTCTTTATGCCGCAACGGAGTATATAGTTGACAGCCTGATTAAAGAGAAAAAAACACTTTCGTATGTCCAGTATTTTATGGACCTTGTATTGGAGCGTACGGTAAAATATCAGAGCAGTATTACTGATTTTCTGACATATTGGGATTCTAATTTTCAGAAATTGAGCATCCCTTCTCCTGAAAATATCAATGCGGTACAGTTGATGACCATCCATAAATCAAAAGGATTAGAATTTCCTGTAGTAATTTTTCCGTTTGCAGAAGAAGATTACTCAAGATCAAAAGATAAGATATGGATTGATTTCGAAGAAGGAGAGACTCTTGGTATTCCTAAAGCTTTGATCGATTTAAAAAATGATGTACGGGAATACGGACTTAAGGCACAGGAGCTGTTTGATGTAAAAAAACAGGAACAGATGCTCGATAATATCAATGTATTGTATGTAGCACTGACGCGTGCTGAAGAGCAGTTATATGTGATTTCATATAAAAACATTAATAAAAGCGGATTGCCGAATAATCTTTCGTCACAATTTATACGTTTTTTGATGGACGAAGAAATGTATGATGAACAGCAAACGGTCTTTTCATTTGGAGAGCAGTCAAGAGTTTCTGTCAAAGATGATGACCAATTCAGAAAAAAACCGGTTATGATTACAGCCGTGGAAGAAGGTATTACAACTGATATGATTAAGATTGCAGAACGGGAGGCTATTATGTGGGATTCTCAGGCACAAAAAGCGATTGAATTCGGAAATTTAGTCCATGAGCTTATGGCTGCTGTACGCTACAAAAGCGATATTGATGAAGTTGTTGAGAATGCACTTAGTTTAGGCTTTCTGACAAAAGACAAAGAAATTCCCATACGTGAAATGATGGAAAAAATTGTAAATCATCCGGAATTGCAGGATTTTTATAATGAAAAAGCTGTTGTATATTCAGAAAGAACAATCTTAAAAAACAATTATAAAAATATAAAGCCCGACAGGGTAACAGTGCTGGGTAAAAAAGCCTATCTGTTGGATTATAAAACCGGAAATGAGCAGGAAAAGTATATTAAACAAGTCAATGAATATGCTATGGCTTTAGAGGAAATGGGGTATGATGTGTCTAAAAAAGTATTACTTTATTTACAGGATGATTTAAAAATAATACATTTGTAAACAATTAATCAAACACAGTAACGAAATATGTACGGAGCTATTAAGGATTACCTGCAAAAGGAACTTGACACAATAAAGGATAATGGACTTTTTAAGAAAGAACGTATTATTGTTTCTCCGCAGGGAGCTGAAATTAAAATTGATAACGGACAGACCGTTTTAAACTTTTGTGCCAATAATTATTTGGGATTATCCTCGCACCCTGAAGTGGTACAGGCAGCAAAAGATGCACTTGATTCGCATGGTTTTGGTATGTCATCTGTTCGCTTTATTTGTGGAACTCAGGATATTCATAAAAAGTTAGAAGCTGAGATTGCTTCTTTTTACGGAACAGAAGATACTATTTTATATGCGGCAGCTTTTGATGCAAATGGCGGTGTTTTTGAACCTTTATTAGGTGCAGAAGACTGTATTATCTCGGATAGTCTTAATCACGCCTCTATTATAGACGGGGTTCGTCTTTGCAAAGCAGCGCGTTACCGCTATGAGAATAATGACATGGCGGACCTTGAAAAACAACTGATACAGGCTAATGAAGAAGGCAGAAGGTTTAAGCTTATTGTTACCGATGGTGTTTTTTCCATGGACGGTTTAGTAGCGCCTTTGGATAAGATTTGTGATCTGGCAGATAAATATGATGCAATGGTAATGGTAGATGAATGTCATGCGGCAGGATTTATCGGAGCTACCGGAAAAGGAACGATGGAAGCTAAGAATGTGTTAGGAAGAGTAGACATTATCACAGGAACACTTGGTAAAGCATTAGGGGGTGCTATGGGCGGATACACAACTGCTAAAAAGGAAATTATTGAGATCTTACGTCAGCGTTCAAGACCCTATTTGTTTTCTAATTCTCTTTCACCGGCTATCGTCGGAGCTTCTTTAAAAGTTTTCGAGTTACTTTCTAAAGATACTAAATTACGTGATCAGCTTGAATGGAATACCAACTATTTTAAAAAAGGTATGAAAGAAGCTGGTTTTGATATCATTGACGGGGACTCAGCAATCGTTCCGGTTATGCTTTATGACGCTAAACTGTCTCAGAACATGGCAGATAAGTTACTTGAAGAGGGGATTTATGTAATAGGATTCTTCTTTCCGGTAGTACCAAAGGAAAAAGCAAGAATCCGTGTGCAATTATCTGCAGCTCATACTCAGGAACATCTTGATAAAGCAATTAAAGCATTCATAAAAGTAGGAAAAGAGCTTAAAGTAGTGTAATATTAACATATATAGTGCATCAGGATTAAAAATAATTAACATATTTTTTTGTTTATTACGATTAACAATGTATTTTTGTCACTATATTACAGTAAGTAAAAAAAATAAATAATAGTTATGAAGCATCTAAACAAATTATTTGCAGCTGCTGTCATGTTAGCCGGAGTTTCGGCTAATGCGCAAACAGCTGATCAACCTTGGGCAGTTTCTGTAGGGGTTAACGCAATCGACGGAGCACGAGTTAGTGCAATGGGTGGCGATGTAAGTCAACGATTCGGACAATATTTCCAAACTGATAACTGGAGTATTTTACCATCAGTTTCTACTTTAAGTGTAAACAGATACTTAGGTGGTAACTTATCTTTTGGTGTTACAGGTTCTGTAAACAAAGTGAAGAAAGTAGCAATGGGCGTTTTTGTGCCTGGAACTGAAGATCCGGTTGATTATACTTTACAATCTACAGATTTAATGTATTACGGTGTTGATGGTATGTTTAAATACAGCATCGGTGGTTTAATCGGTTCTAAATGGTTTGATCCTGTTGTGAACCTTGGTGGAGGATATACTTTCTTAGGGAAAGCTTCATCAGGACACGTAGCCGGAGGTTTAGGACTTAATATTTGGTTTTCTGACAATATCGGTTTAAGCATTTCATCTACTTACAAAAAACAATTTGAAGATGATGGTGTTGATAGAGCAAATGATATTTCAGTACCTTCACATTTACAGCATATGGCTGGAATTACTTTCCGTTTCGGAGGTAAAGATACAGACGGAGATGGTATTTTAGATAAATACGATGAGTGTCCTGAAGTTTTCGGTCTTAAAGAATTCAACGGATGTCCTGACTCTGACGGAGATGGTATTCCTGATCATTTAGACAACTGTCCATTCGAGCCAGGTCCTGCAGAATTTAACGGATGTCCTGATACAGACGGAGACGGTATTCCTGATATCAATGATGAGTGTCCTGAAGTTCCTGGATTAGCACAATTCAACGGATGTCCTGATACAGATGGAGACGGTATCCCTGATCATAAAGACGAGTGCCCTGAAGTTCCTGGTCCAAAAGAAAACAACGGATGTCCTTGGCCAGATAGAGACGGAGACGGAGTGCCTGATCATTTAGACGAATGTCCGGATGTTCCTGGTCCAGCTTCTAACAAAGGTTGTCCTGAAGTAAAAGAAGAGCACATCAAACAATTGAATGACTATGGTAAAACAATTTTATTCAACACGAATAAATCTACTTTCCAGGAGAAATCATTCGCAGTATTGGATAACATGGCTAACGTGATGAAACAATTCCCAACAGCTAAGTTTGCAATCGAAGGTCACACAGATAGTTCAGGAAGCGATAAAATCAATGATCCGCTATCTTTAGACAGAGCAAATGCAGTAAGAGATTATTTGATCTCTAAAGGAATTAAAGCTGATCGTTTAACTGCTGAAGGATTCGGATCTAAACGTCCAATCGATACAAATAAAACAGCAGCTGGTAAAGCTAATAACCGTCGTACAGAAGTTAGATTAATCAAATAATTTACGACGACTTTAATAAAAAGAAACGCCTCATATATGAGGCGTTTTTTTTATATTTAACCTATGCAAAATATTACCTTTCTTGATAAGTTAACACAGCAGCTATTTGCCGATTTTGATTCGGACTTTAGTGAAACTATTATTGTTTTACCTAATAAAAGAGCAAAAGTTTTTCTGTTGGAACGAATGAAAAAGTATGCTGATACTACTTTCTTTGCTCCTCAGATTATTAGTATAGATGAGCTGATTAAAGAAATGGCCTCAGTAAATGTATTGGATCCTGTAGCTTTATTGTTTGAATTTTATGAAGTCTATAAAAGCATCACTCCGAAAGAAAATCAACAAGCTTTTGAGGTGTTTTCGAATTGGGCAAAAATGCTCATTCAGGATTTTAATGAAATAGATCGTTATTTATTGAATCCCATCCATGTTTTTTCTTATCTTAAAGATATTGAGGATATTAAACATTGGTCCCTGGATCTTGAAAACAGAACTTCTATGATTCAGAATTATCTGAATTTCTGGGAAACACTGCCTTTGTATTATAATCAATTATATGCCCATTTATTATCTAAAAAAGCCGGATATCAAGGATTGGTTTATAGAGAGGCAGTAAATAATCTGGAATATTTCTCTAAAAACAGATCGCATTTAAAATATTATTTTTCCGGTTTCAACGCTTTGAATCAGGCAGAAGAAAAAATAATTCAGTATCTGCTGAAAAATAATCAGGCGAGAGTATTTTGGGATCAGGATATTCAGTTTTTGAATGATCCTTATCACGATGCAGGATACTTTGCAAGAAAAATAAAAGAAAATTGGGGATACTACAAAACACATCCGTATGAATGGATAGTAGACGAATTCCGACACCAAAAAGATATTCATGTCATCAGTACTCCAAAAGCAGTTGGGCAGGCTAAAATCGCAGGAAAAATTATTGAAGATCTCCAGAAACAAAACAGTGATCTCACCAAAGTAGCGGTAATTTTAAGTGACGAAAAATTACTGATGCCAGTATTGTATGCGCTCCCGAAATCTATCAAGGGGTTCAATATTACTATGGGATATGAAAGTGCTTCAAATCCTATTCAAATCTTTTTGAACAAGGTATTCAAAATGCATATCAACGCTTTAAAAAGAAATCAAAAAAACTATGTCTATTATCATAAAGAAGTAGTTGAGGTATTGTCACATCCTCTGTTATTTCATCTTCTAAACGGAGATAATGTAGTAAAGAAAATCAACAGAAACAATCTTACTTTTTTCTCTAATGACACCTTACGGGAACTACAGGACAAAACAACACCATTTTATGAACTGGTTATCGGCAAATGGGATATTCCAGTAAAGGAAATCGTTGAAAGAATACAGGAAATTATACTTCATATCAAAAAATACCTTCAACAGATAGAAGACCGCCTGTCGCTTACTTTTCTTTTTAGTATGTATAAGGCAGTAAATCAAATCAAAAATTACGTAGATACGTATGAAGCTGTTGCTACACCTGAGCAGTTGTATATCATGTATAAACAAATTGCAGATCTGGCAGAAGTGTCTTTTGAAGGAGAGCCGTTGCAAGGTTTGCAGATTATGGGGGTTTTGGAAAGTCGTGTTCTTGATTTTGATACTGTAATTATAACATCACTCAATGAAGGAAAGTTTCCTTCAGGTAAATCAAATAATTCTTTCATTCCATACGATGTAAAACAGGAGTTGGGTTTGCCAACCTATAAAGAAAAAGATGCGATCTACAGTTACCATTTTTATCATATGATAAAAAGAGCCGGTAATGTATATCTGATTTATAATTCAGAAACGGAAGGTATGAACAGTGCTGAAAAAAGTCGTTTTATTACACAACTTGAGATCGAAAAGCAACCAAACCATAACCTTATTAATTCTGATTATTATTCTTTCATACCAGACAAAGCTTATGTACCGGTCACTATTCCCAAATCTTCCGAATTATTGTCTGAATTGAAAAAAATAGCGACTGAAAAAGGATTTTCTCCATCTGCTTTGTCCAATTATTTGAGAAACCCTATTCAATTTTATTTTCAGCGTATTTTACGCATTCGTGAATTGGATGAGGTGGAAGAAAATGTAGCGTTAAATACTTTGGGAACTATAATTCATAACTCATTGGAAGAATTGTTTCGCCCTTATCTGAATCAATACCTTACGTTGGAAAATATGCAACAAATTGAACAGAAGGTAGAAGCTGAAATCAACAGTCAGTTTGAATTAATTTATTCAAACGCAAAAGATAAGCTCGGTAAAAATCTTCTGGCCTATGAAGTTGCTAAAAGAAATATTATACATTATCTGAATTTTGAAAAAGAAGCCATAATAAATGGTGATGCTATAAAGATACTTGCTCTTGAGAAAGAACTGTCTTATGAAATTACAGATGAGAGATTGCCTTATCCGGTTAAGATTTCGGGTATTGTAGACCGGATTGAGATCCGAAACAATACCTTGCGTATCATTGATTACAAGACAGGCAGGGTTGAGAAAAATCAGGTGCGTATCAAAACCTTTGATGGATTGACTACAGATTTGAAATATGAAAAAGTTATCCAGCTCTTAGGGTATGCATTGATGTATCAGAATGAGGAACAGTTATACCCTCTTGAAGTTGGTATTTATTCTTTTAAAAACCGAAAAGGAGGCTTTTTGTTGTTCAATCTTGAACAGGATAAACACATACAAACGGTTATCAGCCCAGATATAATTGATGCTTTCAAAAATGAACTCATCGGACTGATTTTAGAAATATTAGACCCAAAAATAGCATTTGAAGAAAATATGGGTTAATTATTTCTTTTTCAGAAAGACGGACAGCGTATTTTGTACTTCATTCGGATGCTCTAAAACCGACATATGACCTCCGTTCAGAAAAAGAGTTTCTACTTCTGTACCAACAGTCTGATCTTTTATGTCATCTATAGCAATAACAGTATCATGTATACCATTAATCATCAGTTTGGGATAGGGGCCGAAGTGGAGTAGTACCTCTCTGTCTTCTCTGATTTTCATACCTTCAAGAGAAGCAATAATACCTTGTACCGGAGTGCGAAGACCTGTAGCAATACTTTCCTCAATTTCCTTTTTTAGCGTTTCCTGAAATTCAGATAGAAACAAATTACTGATAGCCATTTTTATAAAAGCATCACTGTTTCTTTTAACTACTTCAATGGCTCTGTCTCTATTGTTTTTTCGTTCTTCACTATCAGCTCTTGCCGATGAATTGATAAGAACGAGATTGCGTACATAATCGGGATAGAGTTCTGCAAAAGCAAGGGCAATATAACCTCCCATAGAATGACCAATGAGGCTTACTTTTCGCAAGCGTAGTTCCGTAAGCAAAGAAAAAAGCATATCGGCATGATCCTCCATTGTATGTATATACCCCAAGCAGCCCGATTGACCGTGACCTAATAAATCAACAGAAATTATTCTGTATTTTGTCTCAAATGAAGTGGCAAGGTTTTTCCACATGGTATGATCTTCCAGAAAACCATGGAGAAAGATCAGGGCATTCCCTTTTCCGGAATCCTTATAATAAATGGTAGTATTTTTGTAAATGAATGTGTTCAAAACTCTCCCGTTTTTAGCAAAAATACTTCTTATAATAGGAGTAAAAGAGGTTTTTTAATGTTTTTTTTCACTATACTATTAACAAAAGTTGTTAAATTAGCCCAAAAAATCATATGAAACATTTAACTACACTCCTAATGCTGCTTTTTTGTATGCACTCTTTTTCTCAGACTTTAAAACCATCTCCTACTTCGGAAGAAGAGCCTATATATGAAACAGTTGATAAAGTCGCTTATTATATGGCAGGTTACGGGAAATTCTATGAAAGTATTCAGGACAACATGATTTGTCAACGAGAGAAAATTAAAAAGAAGAACTTAGAGATACTGCTTCGTTTTATTGTTGAAAGAGACGGTACAATTTCAAATCCTGAAATTTTAAAATCAGATCTTTCTGCGTGCAATGCTTCTGTTTTACAGGCTGTAAAAGGGACAAAAGGTTGGATTCCGGGGAAAATAAACGGCAGAGTAGTAAGATCTTATGTAACTTTACCGATACATTTACAAAAAGCAAAATAACAATATATCAGTATAGAGACTTCATCAGTCTGTTTTGCTGTTATTTTAATTTTGATTACAACTCTGTAAAACAAACTAAATTACGATCTAATATGAAAAAAGTATGGATGTTTCTTTTGTCAATTCCAGTTATAGTATCTTGTTCTGTCAATAAGGAGAAAGATGGTGTTAGGGTAGGCAAATGGCGTTATCAGACTAAAAAAGATCGTGCAGAAGGAGCGCTTATAAAAGGAAGGTATGACAAAATGGGTAATGAAAAGGGTATCTGGTTATATTATGATGGTCATAAACGTGTGCGCAAAGAAGTATATCATAAAGACTATTGTATCAATTATCTTTTTTATGAAAACGGAAATATATCGGAGTTTGGTCTTAGTAAGCAAAGAACAGATGATAAAATGATTGTCTGGGACAAAAAAGGGAAATGGTTTCTCTTTGATGAGCAAGGAACACTCGTCAAGATTATTTCATATTAATTTAAGGAGATATTTAAAATGCCGTATTCGAAACTATTAGTGTTCTTATTTTTTGGGATCACTCAAATACTTTTTGCACAGGATCCCATAACTTCCATTGTAAAAAAAGCAACTCCGGTTGTGAGCAAGGAGGAGTTTTCCAAAGAACTGCTTCAAAAACTGAACATACCTGAAGACAAATTTCTGGGAATAACCTCAGAAACATTAGATGTTAAACTTAGTTTTTTTGTTCGTCCTGACGGTTCCGTTTCCAAATTGAGGGTTGTTGATGATGAACTTGGTTTAACTGCCTATTTTACAGAGGTTTTTGAAAAATTGCCACTTTGGAATCCGGCGGAAGATGAAAATGGAAAAAAAGTGTCGTCGCGGGTTACAATGGTAGTAAAGATTTATAACAACTTATACAGCAGTCCTTATTATAAACCAGCTATTCCTAAAGGTGGATATGAAGACCTGAATAAAAAGATACGTAAGGGAATGAATCTGAACGATAAAGACTGGGCGGTACTCAGAACGCATCAGTTAGTGCAATTAACGGTTGTAGCGTATTATGAAATTTCCGAAGAAGGAAAAGTAACCGGTATTACACTCGATAACCATATTTCTAAACTCGATTATCGCTTTTTAAAAGCTTTTGATACCAAAGAAAACTGGTATCCGGCAACTTTTAAAGGAGTGCCTGTAAAGTCTAAAGTAAGTTATGCTTATACGCTTGATTTAAACTGGTATTAAAAAAGACTCTGTAAAGAGTCTTTTTTATCCGTGTACAGTTTCATTTTTTCCATAGTTCTGTATAAGCTGACCTTCAAAATCCAACCATTCTTTCCATCGCTTATCTACATCTGTCTTT
Organism: Flavobacterium sp.; assembly: GCA_032096595.1. GTDB lineage: Bacteria > Bacteroidota > Bacteroidia > Flavobacteriales > Flavobacteriaceae > Flavobacterium. Next base: position 115,502 of record DAMCXY010000004.1, read on the forward strand.
TCACTGTACTTCTTTGCAAACTTAATAAAAGTAGTGTAATGAGAGGCTTCACTAATCATCAGTTCTCTGTAAAAATCGGCAAGGCTTTTATCTTTGATATTTTCAGATAATACTCTGAAACGTTCACAACTTCTTGCTTCGATCATGGCTGCAAACAATAAATTATCGATAAAGGCATCATTTCTGCTGCCGTCTTTTTTCATGAATTTGAAAAGCTGATTTACATAATCATCTTTGCGTTGTCTTCCCAGTGAATAACCCCTTTCTTTAATGATTTCATGAACCATTCTGAAGTGTTCCAGCTCTTCTATAGCAATTTCAAGCATAGTCGTTACTAAATCTTCGTATTCAGAGTTATATGTGATGATGGTAATAGCATTGGTAGCGGCTTTCTGCTCACACCATGCGTGATCTGTCAAAATTTCTTCTAAATTCCCTTCGGCAATATTAGCCCAGCGTGGATCTGTCAATAATTTTAAACCTAACATATTTTGTACTTTAAAACGCTAAAATTACGAATAATATTTATCATACGTTTTATTACAGTAATGAGAGATGTTTTCGTTATTTTGCATTTATGAAACAAAAAGTACTGGTCATCGGTCTGGTCTGGCCAGAACCAACATCTTCAGCAGCCGGTTGGCGCATGACACAGCTTCTGGATTTTTTTAGAGTTCAGGGATATGCTGTTCATTTTGCATGTGCAGCCCAGAAAACACCAGCTTCCTATAATTTGACAGATGATGGTATTATTGAGCATGACATTATGCTAAATCATTCTTCTTTTGATGAGTTCATCAAAATTTTAGAACCTGATGTTATCATGTTTGACCGTTTTATGATAGAAGAACAGTATGGCTGGAGAGTAAGAGAAGTGTGTCCTGCTGCACTTACAATTCTTGATACTGAAGATCTGCATTTTGTAAGAAAAGCCCGTGAGATAAGCTATAAAAAGAAAATAGAGGTCGATTTTTATACAGAAGAGGCAAAGAGAGAGCTGGCTGCTATCTTGCGTTGTGATTTGACACTGATTATTTCAACTTCAGAAATGGAATTATTGATCAATGAATTTAAAATTCCCGCAACAAGTCTTTTACATTTACCTTTTATGCATGCTCCACTCACAACGGAAACTGTTGCAAAATGGGTACCGTATGAAGAAAGAAATCACATCATGTTTATTGGAAATTTCTGGCATGAACCCAATTATCAGACTGTCCGATATCTGAAAGAATATATATGGCCTTCATTGAAAGAAAAGCTTCCTGATGCTGAACTGCATATCTACGGTTCTTATGTTTCACAAAAAGTAATGGAACTGCATCAGCCTAAAAATCGGTTTTTTATCAGAGGAAAGGCTGAAAATGCTATAGCAACTATGTCGCAGTATCGCTTATTGCTGGCGCCAATTGTCTTTGGAGCAGGGCTCAAAGGAAAATTTGTTGATGCTGTGTATGCTGGTTTACCATCTGTAACTTCAACTATTGGAGCTGAAGGGTTGTTTAAAGAAAACTGGCCAGGTTTTATTACGGATGAAGTGGAAGAATTAGTAGAACGCTCCTCAAGCCTTTTTCAGGAAGAAGTTCTATGGAAAGAAAAACAGCATTTATCTGTATCGTTTCTCTATCAAAATTTTGATAAAGATACTTTTTATGATCAATTTGAAAATAAGTTAAGTATCATAACAGAAGATGTTATGAAATGGCGTAAGCAACATTTCATCGGACAAATTTTACTGCAACAACAGTTTCTGGCTTCACGTTATTTGTCCAAATGGATAGAAGAGAAAAATAAGTAATGATGTTTTAAAGTTAATTTTTTAGTTTTTTTCTTATTTTTTATTTAAATTTAATGTAAAATTATAAAAATGAAGCTATGGAAAATTCTATCATTCAAAGGATTAAATCCTACATTTCTCCTGAGTTAATTGACAATTTAGGGTTTACGACCAATGAGCCGGAAGCCAATATCAACAAGGGTTTTGATATCGCTATTCCTGCCATTCTCGCAAGTTTATTTCAAAAAGACAAAAATGCTTTATCGGGGTTATTTACCAGTGTAAAAAGTATTTTTACAGATGAGAATACAGATTTTTCTACCAAGATTTCAAGTATGCCTTCTGTTTTGTCAGAATTGTTTGACGGACATAAATCGGAAGTAGTAAATTCTATTTCAACTGCGGCGGGTATTGGTCATGGTTCAGCAGAAACTGTTTTGAATACATCCGCTCTTGGTGTTTTTGATTATTTAAAAGGAATTGCTCCTGATTTTGATTTGGGAACTATTAAAGAGTTTATTGGTACTAATTTTAGTTCTGTAAGTTCTTTATTACCTGCTGGTTTGGCTATACCGGGAATTACCGGTTGGACGGATACTCATAAAATTGATGTAGATCCGGCAAACAATGTGCCGCCACCGCCAGTAACTCCTCCCGTACCACCGACCCCAGTAGAAACACATCATTATGCTTCAAATGAAGAAGCCAGAAGACAAGATAAAAAAGAAGGAAGTTCTATTTTAAAAATATTGATTCCGCTATTACTTGGAATTGTATTGATTTTTATTTTATACAGATCCTGTAATGAACACTTTATCAGTACAAGCGACACAACTGACCGTACTGATACTGTAACTACCTCACCAGCTTCCACGCCAGTATCAGAAAATACGACACCTGCAACACGTGAGAAACTGAAAGTAGAATTACCTGGAGGTGTTACTCTGGACGCCTATAAAGGAGGTATAGAAGATCGATTGGTGGCTTTTCTTAAGACCGATTATAAAGGAAAATCTGAAGAAGAACTGAAAAATGTCTGGTTTGATTTTGATAATCTGAATTTTGAAACCGGTAAAGCTGTTGTTACAGCAGATTCTAAAGTGCAATTGGATAATATTGTCGCTATTTTAAAAGCATTTCCGGATGCTAAAATTAAAATAGGAGGCTATACCGACAAAACGGGAAATGAATCTTATAATCTGAAATTATCGACAGATCGTGCTATGACTGTGAAAAAGTATATTGCTGATGCCGGATTGGGATCTCAGGTAACCGGAGCAGAAGGATATGGATCAGAATTTGCTACAAGAGATGCTTCTGCAAGTGAAGAAGAGAGAGCTTTAGACAGAAGAATTTCGGTAAGTCCAAGATAGTCCTGTTTATTAAAAATAAAAAATCCGCTTTTATAAGCGGATTTTTTTATATAGCGAAAGGGATTATTTTTTATCTCCTTCTTTTTTAGGCTGATTATTTGCTGAATCTTGTGATTCAGGTTTTTTATCCTCTCTTGGAGGACGAGGTAATAAAGCTTTACGGGAAACTTTTGGTTTCTTTGTTTTAGGATCTAATCCTAAATATTTTACTTCAATTACATCTCCTTCTTTAAGAATATCAGAAACATTTTCAACACGCTTCCATTCTAATTCAGATACATGGAGTAAAGAATCTTTACCCGGTACAAATTCTACCACAGCACCAAAATCTAATATTTTAGTAACTTTTACAGTGTAAACATCACCTTCAACAGGAGCAAATGTTTGGTTTTGTATGGTTTGGATCGCTTTGTCCATTCCTTCCTGAGACGTTCCTAAAATTTCAATAATTCCGAAGTTTCCTTCTTCATTAATAACAATTGTAGTTGCAGTGTCAGCCTGTAAATTCTGAATATTTTTTCCACCTGGTCCTATAACAGCACCGATGTATTCTTTAGGAATTTCAAACTTGATGATCTTAGGAGCATGTGCTTTTACCTGTTTGTTTGGTTCAGCAATTGTATCGGTCAATTTTTCAAGGATATGAAGACGTCCGTCACGAGCCTGTTTCAAAGCCTGTTCCATAATGTCGTATGCAAGACCTTCTATTTTGATGTCCATCTGACATGCTGTGATTCCGTTTGCAGTACCAGTAACTTTGAAATCCATATCACCAAGATGATCCTCATCTCCTAAAATATCTGATAATACAGCCCATCTTCCGGTCTTCGCATCAGAGATTAATCCCATAGCAATACCAGAAACCGGTTTTTCTATTTGTACACCGGCATCCATCAAAGCCAATGTTCCTGCACATACAGTTGCCATAGATGAAGATCCGTTAGATTCTAAAACGTCTGATACTAAACGGATTGTGTATGGACAGTCATCAGGAACCATGATTTTTAAAGCACGTTGTGCCAGATTACCGTGACCAACTTCTCTACGAGACACCCCTCTTAATGGTTTTGCTTCTCCGGTAGAGAAAGGAGGGAAATTATATTGTAAATAAAAACGCTCTTCTCCTTGTTCACTTGGCAAATCTATGACGTTTGCTTCTCTTGAAGTACCTAATGTGACTGTTGCCAGTGCCTGAGTTTCACCTCTGGTAAATACAGCAGATCCGTGTGCAGATGGTAAATAACTTACTTCGCACCAGATTGGGCGGATTTCAGTTGTTTTACGCCCATCTAATCGAATACCCTGATCCAGGATAAGGTTGCGGACCGCCTCTTTTTGTGTTTTAGAAAAATACTTAGAAATAAGTTCATTTTGTTCCAAAACTTCTTCTTCAGTAAAAGTAGCCAGTAGTTCTTCTTTTAATAAAGAGAATTTCTCACTTCTTTCGTGCTTTGCACTCGCTTCTGAAGCAATGTCGTACAGTTTCTGATACGTGAAAGCATGTACTTTTTCAAGGATTGCTTCATCATTAACTTCAGGCTCATACTCACGGTAAGTAAGGTTTAGAGCCGCTCTCATTCTTTCCTGAGCTTCGATCTGTTTAATAATCGCTTCATGGGCAAACTTAATTGCTTCCACCATCTCCTGCTCAGAAATCTCTTTCATTTCTCCTTCAACCATAGCAACAGAATCTTTAGAGGCACCAATCATCATGTCGATGTCTGATTCTTCTAATTGTTGTTTGCTTGGGTTGATAATAAACTGTCCGTTGATTCTTCCTACTCTTACTTCAGAGATGTAATTGTAAAAAGGAATGTCCGAAACAGCCAAAGCTGCTGAAGCAGCTAAACCAGCCATTGCATCCGGCATTACATTCTCATCATGAGACAATAGCTGAATCATGATCTGAGTTTCTGCATGATAATCATCCGGGAAAAGAGGACGTAATACGCGGTCTACTAAACGCATGGTTAAAATTTCTTTGTCGCTCGGACGTGCTTCTCTTTTGAAGAAACCTCCCGGAAAACGACCTGCAGCAGAGAATTTTTCTCTGTAATCTACAGTTAATGGTAAAAAGTCAACTCCAGGATTAGCAGTTCTTGCAGAAACAACTGTAGCTAATAGCATAGCGTCTCCTGTGCGCAGAACAACAGAGCCGTCTGCTTGTTTGGCTAATTTGCCGGTTTCGATCTCAATGGTTCTTCCATCTCCCAGATCGATAATTTCTTGGGTTACTTTAGGAATCATAAAATTCTTTTAGTTCTTAAATTAAACAAAGGGTTTTTGTTTTGCCTGCCAGGCAGGCTGATTGTGTTGTTGTGTTGTTGTGTAGTTGTTTGAAACCCAATGAAAAACCAAGCTTTTTAGCTTTTGTTTTGCTTAAAAAAAAAGAGGCGCAAAGGCACCTCTTTTTAGTTGATTATTTTCTAATATTCAATTCTTTGATAATCTCACGATATCTGTTGATCTCTTTTTTCTTTAAATAATCAAGAAGACTTCTTCTTTTACCTACTAACAAAACTAATGAACGCTCTGTATTATAATCATGACGATTCTTTTTTAAGTGCTCAGTTAAGTGAGAGATTCTGTAAGTGAACAAAGCGATTTGCCCTTCAGCAGATCCTGTGTTTTTTGCATTTCCTCCGTGTTTAGCGAAGATTTCTTCTTTTGTTTCTTTAGTTAAATACATGCCAATATTATTTAATGATTTTTATGTAAGAATTAAAACTGATATTTAATTCGGTGCAAACTTACATTAATTTTTTTAATTATCAATCATTTTTTAATTTGTTTTTATCCTTGATTTTCAGGGTAATGCTTTGCGATTTCTTTGTTTAGCCATACAAGGAATTCTTCATCTGCACTTGTAAAGGCTTTAATTTTATTAGAGTCGATGTCTATTTGACCTATGTTTTCTCCGTTTACAAACAGCGGGATGACGATTTCTGATTTTACATTTATGTTGCAGGAAATATAATTGTCTTGATTTGTTACATCATCTACAATAAAGTTTTCATTACTCACTGCTACCTGACCGCAGATTCCCTTTCCGAAAGGAATGATGGTATGATCTGTTGGCTCGCCTGCAAAAGGGCCTAATATAAGTTCTTCTTTTTTTCCGTTTCTGAAATAAAAACCTACCCAGTCATAATGTGCTATCTCATCGTGTATCAAATGACAAATCTGTAAGAGCTTTTCTTCAAACAGCAGATTGTGGTTAAGAATATCGTTTGCTTTTATTTTTAATTCTTCAAAGGTCATAATATAAGCTGGTTGTTAAAATTATTTGTAAATAGGTATAAGAGTCTGATAAAAAGATTAAATTTACCAAAAAATATTTTACAATAGTGTATTTCAAAAAACAGATTGCTTTTTTACTTGCAGCTTTTCTTTTGTTCTCCAATGTAGGACTGGCTGTAAATATGCATTATTGTCAGGGAAAAATTGAAACGGTAACATTGAGTTATCACTTTGCCTCATCCCCAAAGGACCATGAGCAAGATAGTCATTCCTGCTGTAAAGAGAAACCGCAGAAGGAACAGAAAAAAAAGAACTGCTGCTCAGATGAAATTGTAAAAAAGGCGGGTGATCAGGTTATCGTTAAAGTATTAAACTTTCATGTAGATGCTTATGTGCCTTCGGGCTATTCTTCTTTCTTTTTTAATGTAACTGCTACTGAGTTTATTCCCCAAAATACATTTACTGCTTTTTATATAGATAAAAATGCACCACCGCTTTTCAAACTTTACCAACAATTTTTATTATACGCATAAGTACCGTTTTTCAATCACAGATAGTTTATTGATTAACTTTAAGTATGTTTATAATGAAATATTATATGATGCTGTGCCTGTTGGTTCTTTCTTTGAATATGCAAGCACAGGATGTATTGAAAGGTAAGGTTGTAGATGAGAAAAATCAACCCCTTTCTTCAGTGGCAGTGATGTTTGCTGATGCTTCTTTTGGTGTTGAAACCGATGAAGAAGGAAAATTTGAAATTCCGTATGTAAAAGAGAGTATTCTCTCAGTTTCCTATGTAGGTTTTATTACCCGGGAAATAAAAGTGGTATCTGCAGATGATCTGTTGATTCAGTTGAAGACTGAGGATACGTTAGATGAACTGGTTATCGCTGCCCGTCGGAAAAATACTCAGAGATCTCTGACATCCAATACCAATACAATGACCATGAATAGCGGAGAATTGCTCAAGGCTGCCTGTTGTAATCTTGCGGAGTCTTTCGAGACCAATCCATCTATTGATGTCAATTTTTCTGATGCGGTTTCTGGTAGTAAGCAAATAAAAATGTTGGGACTTACAAGTCCGTATATATTAATAGCTGAAGAGAATATCCCTACTGTAAGAGGGGCGTCTCAGGCCTATGGTTTGTCTTTTATCCCGGGTACATGGGTAGAGAGTATTCAGATAACCAAAGGTGCAGGAAGTGTTGTAAATGGGTATGAAAGTATTTCAGGGCAAATCAATACTGAATTGATTAAACCAGCTAATGATATTCCCTTTTATTTGAATCTTTACGGTTCTACTGATGCCCGCTTCGAAATCAATGCTCATTTTAATGAGAAAATTTCAGACAAATGGAGTTCTAGTTTATTTGTACATGGCAACAGCAGGGTAAAAAAGAACGATATGAATCACGATGGATTTTTAGACAATCCGTTGGGGAGTCAGATCAATGTGATGAATCGTTGGCAATATATCAATATGGAGAAAGGTTGGGTCGCTTTTCTAACGGCTCGCTATATGAAAGACGAAAAGCAGACAGGTGAAACTGCTTTTGACAAAGATAAGCATAAACTGTCAACTGTATTATGGGGTTCTGAAATCAATACTGATAAGTTTGACGCTAATGCAAAAATCGGCTATGTTTTTCCGGATCAGCCCTATAAAAGTTTTGGTTGGCAAAACTCATTCAGTTATCACAAACAAAATTCGTATTTCGGATTGAATCAGTTTGATATTACACAAAGAAGTATTTATTCTAATTTTATCTATAGTTCTATCATCAGTAATACCATGCATACTTTCTCTACCGGGGCTAATTTTGTATATGATAATTATAGTGAAGATGTTGTCAATTTCGGATCTGTGAATTACGACAGAACGGATAATTCTGTAGGTGCTTTTTTTGAATATACCTATGATAATGCAGATAATTTTGCTTTGGTATTAGGGTTGCGTGCCGATCAGTCTAACCGTTTAGGTTTATTTGCTACACCAAGATTACATATGCGCTATAATCCATGGGATAAAGCCGTTTTGAGAGCGTCAGCAGGAAGAGGAAAACGCATTGCAAACATCTTTGCAGAAAATCAATATCTGTTTGCGAGTTCCCGAAAGTTTAATGTAATGGACGAAGGAGGAAAAGCATACGGGATGAATCCTGAGATTGCATGGAATTACGGAATCAGCTTTTCACAGGGATTTTTACTTTTCGGAAGAAACACAGAGATTGCATTCGATTTCTACAGAACAGATTTTCAGAATCAAATCGTAGTAGATATTGATCAATCTGCACGTAGTGTTAACTTTTATAATCTGGAAGGAGCTTCATTTGCGAATTCCTTTCAGTTTGATGTAACGTATAATCTGGCTAAACACTTAAATATCCGTTCGGCTTATAAATATTATGATATACAGACAGATTATAAATCAGGTACACTTGAGCGTCCTTTGCAGGCAAAACATCGTTTCTTTACTAATATAGAGTTTGAAACGCATCAGACGGAAAGAGGCGGTTCATGGAAGTTTGATGCGACATGGAATTGGTTAGGTAAGCAACGATTGCCTTATACAGGTGATAATCTCGCTGAAAATCAGTTGCCATCTTATACCAATCCTTTTTCTACAATAAATGCACAGATTACAAAAGTTTTTTCAGAACGTCTTGAAGTGTATGTAGGAGGGGAGAATATAGGTAACTATCAGCAAAACAGGGTGATATTAGGAGCAGATGATCCCTTTGGTTCAAATTTTGATAGTACTATTGTGTATGCTCCTATTTTCGGACAAATGTATTATGCAGGTCTGAGATTTAAAATAAAATAAAATTTAAAAAATAATAAAATGAAAAATTTAGTAATGATAGTATTAGTTGCTTTATTTAGTTTAACAGCAACAGCTCAGGAAAAGAAAAATAAAAATGCAAAACACGATATCGAAGTGAAAGGAAACTGTGATATGTGTAAAAAGCGTATTGAGAAAGCTGCCTTTGGTGTAAAGGGTGTAAAGTCGGCAGAATGGCATTCAGATGACCAGACCCTGCATTTGATATTAAATGAAGAAAAAACCTCTGCTTTAGAGGTACAGAAAGCAGTAGCACAAGTGGGACATGATACGAGAGATGTTAAAGCTCCGCAAAAAACGTATGACGAGCTTCACGGTTGTTGTCAATACGACAGATAAATAAATTTATGAATGAAAAAGCCTGGCTCTCGCCAGGCTTTTTTAATGTTCATATTTTTTGACTTCTTCTAATTGGTCAAGTTCTTCGGGAGTGAATATGGTATAATTTACTTTAAACGTTTTTCCTTTTGGAATTTCCAGTGAAAATCCGCCTGTTCCGAAACCATCTAATACATCCAGTTCAAACTGAGCATTTTTCCAATATTCAAAGAGGTCTCTGTCAATCCAGAAATCAAATCCGGAAATCTGTCCAATGCATACGTCATTTAAACGCGGATAGTATCCACCTTTTGTAAAGCACATCGGCTGAGTGCCTTCACAGCATCCGCCCGCCTGATAAAACATGAGCGGTCCATGTTCTGCTTCCAGTTCTTTTATTAATTCCAGTGCTTTTTCCGTTGCTTTTAAACGTTTTACTGATCCCATAAGTTTGTGATTAAAAGAAACCTAATTTTTTCTTGTCATAAGAAATAAGAAGGTTCTTTGTTTGCTGATAATGATTGAGCATCATCTTATGATTTTCGCGTCCGATACCCGATTGTTTGTATCCTCCGAACGGAGCGCCTGCAGGATAGCTATGGTATTGATTTATCCAAACACGTCCTGCCTGAATAGCTCTCGGAATCTGATACAGTTGATGTGCATTTCTTGTCCATACCCCGGCTCCTAATCCATAAATAGTGTCATTGGCGATTTCCAGTGCTTCCGCTTCATCTTTAAAAGTAGTTACTGCTAATACAGGTCCGAAAATTTCCTCCTGAAATACACGCATTTTATTGTGTCCTTTTAACAATGTAGGTTTTATGTAATATCCGTTTTCTATGGAACCTCCCAAATGATTTGCTTCTCCGCCGATAAGAACTTCTGCACCTTCTTCTTTTCCTAATTTTATATAATTCAGAATCTTGTCATATTGAACTTTAGAGGCCTGAGCTCCTATCATGGTCGTTACATCCAAAGGATTCCCGGCTTTAATTGCTTTTACTCTTTCAAGAACTCTTTCAATAAATTTATCGTAAATAGATTCCTGAATTAACAAACGGGAAGGGCATGTACATATTTCTCCCTGATTAAGAGCAAATAAAACAGCTCCTTCAATTGCTTTGTCAAGAAATTCATCATCATGATCCATTACAGATTCAAAGAATACGTTAGGAGATTTTCCTCCTAATTCTAAAGTAACCGGTATGATGTTTTCTGTGGCATACTGCATAACCAATCTTCCTGTAGCAGTAGAACCTGTAAAAGCAGCTTTAGCTACTTTGGGATTCGTAACTAACTTTTGCCCTAATTCAGCTCCAAAACCGTTAACGATATTTACTACACCGGCTGGAAGTAAGTCCTTGATAAGGTCCATAAGCACTAAAATAGAGATAGGTGTGCTTTCTGCGGGTTTCAGAACTACGCAGTTTCCTGCAGCCAATGCAGGTGCCAATTTCCAAACCGCCATCAAAATCGGGAAGTTCCATGGAATGATTTGCGCAACTACTCCTAATGGTTCATTAACAATGAGAGATACAGTATTGCTGTCTAATTCTGATAAAGAACCTTCTTCTGCACGGATAACGCCTGCAAAATATCTGAAATGGTCAATTGCCAGTGGTAAATCTGCGTTTAATGTTTCGCGTATTGGTTTTCCGTTATCAGTAGTTTCTACTGCTGCCAGATATTCTAAATTTTCTTCTAACCTGTCTGCGATTTTATTTAAAATGATGCTTCTTTGAGTAGAAGACGTCTTTCCCCAGGTTTTAAAAGCCTCGGTTGCAGCGTCAACTGCAAGTTCCAAATCCTCTCCGCTTGAATGGGCTGCTTTAGTCATTACAGAACCATCGAGTGGAGTGATAACATCAAAATATTTTCCTTTAACCGGAGGTACAAATTTTCCGTTGATAAAATTGTCGTAGTGAGACTTGAATTCAGGTCTGTCGTAAACTGTTTTATTATTCATAATATAAAGTATATTGGGTTTCTTTACAATTTAAGGATATTTGATAGGAAAACGACTTAATCTATGTTAAGTTTTTTGTAAAAAAAAGACCTGATAAAATATCAGGTCTCTCTGTAAGAATAAGTTAGGATATGATTACATCATCCCCGGCATACCTCCGCCCATTGGCATTTGGTTACCGCCTTCTTCCTTAATATCTACTAATGCACACTCAGTTGTTAAGATCATTCCGGATACTGATGCAGCATTTTCTAAAGCAACACGGGTTACTTTTTTCGGATCAATAATTCCTGCTGACAACATATCTACATATTCATCTGTTTTTGCATTATATCCGAAATTACCTTCTCCTTCAGAAACTTTTGCCACGATAACAGAACCTTCTAAACCTGCATTTTCAACAATGGTTCTCAACGGTGATTCAATAGCACGGGCTACAATCTGAATTCCTGTTTTTTCATCCGGGTTTAATGCTTGGATGCTTTCCAGTGATTTTTTAGCTCTTAATAGCGCAACACCACCACCTGCAACGATACCTTCTTCTACCGCAGCACGCGTAGCATGTAAAGCATCATCTACTCGGTCTTTTTTCTCTTTCATTTCTACTTCAGAAGCAGCTCCTACATAAAGTACGGCTACACCACCTGCTAATTTAGCAAGACGTTCCTGAAGTTTTTCTTTGTCATAATCAGAAGTTGTAGTTTCTAACTGTGCTTTTATCTGGTTTACTCTGTTTTTGATTAAATCCGGAGAACCAGCACCATTAACAATGGTTGTATTGTCTTTGTCGATAGAAACTTTTTCAGCTGTTCCTAACATTTCAAGAGTGGCATTTTCTAAATTGTATCCGCTTTCTTCAGCGATTACAGTTCCGCCGGTTAAAATAGCGATGTCTTCTAACATTGCTTTTCTTCTGTCTCCGAATCCAGGTGCTTTTACAGCAGCGATTTTCAATGCTCCGCGTAGTTTGTTTACTACAAGGGTAGATAAAGCTTCTCCGTCTACATCTTCAGCAATGATTAACAAAGGTTTTCCTGATTGTGCTACAGGTTCTAATACAGGAAGTAATTCTTTTAAAGAGGAGATTTTTTTATCGTATAATAAAATGTACGGGTTATCAAATTCCGTTTCCATTTTTTCAGGGTTTGTAACGAAATATGGAGATAAGTACCCTCTGTCAAACTGCATACCTTCTACTACATCTACATAAGTATCAGTTCCTTTTGCTTCTTCAACAGTGATAACACCTTCTTTTCCAACTTTGCCAAAAGCAGTTGCGATTAATTCACCGATAACTTCGTCATTATTAGCAGAAATAGAAGCTACCTGTTTGATTTTGTCAGTTGTAGATCCTACTTCCTGTGATTGATTTTTTAAATCTGCAACAATAGCCTCAACCGCTTTGTCAATACCTCTTTTTAAATCCATAGGGTTGGCTCCGGCTGCTACGTTTTTAAGCCCTTCTTTTACAATTGCCTGAGCTAAAACAGTTGCCGTTGTTGTTCCGTCTCCTGCCAGATCGTTGGTTTTAGAAGCTACCTCTTTTACCATCTGAGCTCCCATGTTTTCAAGAGTATCTGCTAATTCTACCTCTTTTGCTACTGAAACTCCATCTTTTGTTACATGAGGAGCTCCGAAAGATTTAGAAATGATAACGTTACGTCCTTTAGGACCTAAAGTTACTTTTACTGCATTTGCCAATGCGTCTACACCGCGTTTTAATCCGTCACGTGCTTCAATATCGAATTTTATCTCTTTTGCCATTTTTTAAATTTTTAATTTTAACTATTCTTTTTTTAGAAAATTTAGATAATTGCAAGAATGTCATCTTCACGCATGATCAGATAATCTTTGTTCTCAAATTTTAAATCTGTTCCTGCATATTTTCCGTATAAAACAGTGTCGCCAACTTTAACGGTTAACGGTTCGTCTTTTTTTCCGTTTCCTACAGCAACAACAGTTCCTTTTTGTGGCTTTTCTTTCGCTGTATCAGGAATAATAATTCCCGAAGCTGTTTGTGTTTCTGCCGCAGCCGGTTCAATAATCACCCGGTCTGAAAGTGGTTTAATGTTTAGTGCCATAATGAAAATTTTTATGTTTATTTATTTGACTTTTATTTTTGTGTTTATCATTTTCATAAAGTATGCCATTCCAATTTTATGACAGAATGGGATAAAAAAAATGCCAGCATGTCAGTGCTGGCATTGTTATTTTTTTGAATAACGGATTTTAGTTTGCTGGTGTCTGTGGCGTTTCTGCTGGTGCAGGTTGACCTTGCGGAGCTGCTACAGGTGCTGCAGGTATGGTTGCAGCATTCGGATCTAAAATTTTAGAATCGTTGTTGTAACCGGATGTAAAGCTTAAACTTGATAACAAAATTAACCCGATTAATATGGCTGCTAAAGTCCAGGTACTTTTGTCAAGGAATTTATTTGTGTTTTGTACACCTCCAATATTGGTTGAACCTCCTAATGAAGAATCAAGACCACCTCCTTTAGGGTTTTGAATCATTATAACAATGATTAATAAAAGGGATACGATGGTTATTAGTACTAAAAAGATTGTAAACGTATTCATTTTTTAACTATTATAGTTTTGTAACATTTTAATATTGGAAATTCGGTCTGCAAATAAACTACTTTTTTCTGGATATTTCAAAATTAATATTTCATAAGCTTGAATTGCTTTTTGATATTTTTTTTGTTCCAGGTATATTTTTGCAAGGGTTTCGGTCATTAAAAAAGATTGGTCATCCTCGTTTTTCTCAATAAATACAGGCACTGAAGACATGTTTTTATTAGGGATTATTTTAGGATTTGTTTCAATAAAGCGATTGATAAGCTCTTCTTTTTTTCTTTTCTCTTCTTGAAGTTTTTCTTCTTTTTGTGGTTCAATAGCTTCCGTTTCCTCTTCTTTTCTTTTTATTGGCTCTGCTTTTGTCAGTTGCAGCCACTCAGAGAAAGAATGTTTTTCGGCTGAAGTAAATTCAATTGGAGTACCGATTTCTAATTTTTCTTCCAGTGTTTCAACAGAAGTAACTACAGTCTCTTCATCTTCTGACAAAATATCCTCCTTTTTTTCTTCAGGCTGTGTGATTTCTTCTGTTATGAGTGTCTTGTTTGCATCTCTCTGTTCGAGTTTGGACAAGATGAGAGGCTCTTTTTCTTCGTTTTCTATATATGCAAGAGTTGATAAAATTGATTTTTCAATCGATTCTTCAAGTGTGATCTCTGGTTTTTTAGTAATCAGATAATCTTCATCAATAACTTCGACATTTTCGATATTGAGGGGCTTGTACACCGTGAAGTTTTCAGAAATAATAAAATCAAACAACACATCACGATCGGTAGTATAAGCAGCTGTTTTTTTGAGCTCGCTGTTATATAAGTGATTTCTTTGGGAATGCAATCCTTTTAGATACAAGGCACGAACAGATTGTAAATAAGGATACCGCTCAATAATCTGTGTGAAGTATTGATTGTCGTTCTCATTTACCGACTCAGGATGGTTGAGTTTATTGATTAAATCTGTTAGTTGCATATTCTTACCATTTTGCTAAGGAAGCATTGAAAACATCCTGTGTTATTCTTTCGTATATTTCGTCAATGGCACCATTTAACCGCGCGCCTATCAATTGTTCATTTGCCGGATAATCGTAAAAGTGGGAAAAAGATTGTTCAAAATCATCTTCCGGTTTGTTTTTGTTGGTAAAACGTACTCTTATGGAAATGTACAGTCTGTTTTGAGCTGCTGTCTGATCAGCTGTAGCGGTCATAGGTGAGATACGGTATTCTGTAATTTCACCTTCATAAACCAGATCAGCATTGGTATTGGTAAGTGTCAGCACGGTTTGATTCTGAATCAGATCCTGAAGAGCAACCGTAAAGGTTCTTTCAATACCGGGTTCTACCAATGTAGCATTGTTAAGAAAATTGTTGACCTGAAAAGATACCGCATCAATTTTACCTGTTCCCGTAAAATTGTATACAGAACAACTGTTGAGCAAAAGGCTGAAAAAAAGGATAAGTGCCAGTGGCTGATATTTTTTTAATATTTTATAAATCATATTGTTTGATTTTTCTATAGAGGGTTCTTTCAGAAATACCCAGTTCTTCTGCTGCAATTTTTCTTTTTCCGTTATTGCGTTCCAAAGCTCTTTTAATCAGTTGAATTTCGCGTTCATCCAGACGAAGGTTTTCTTCGTCATCTACTGTCTCTGCAATAAGATAATGACTGTCATCATCCTCTTCTTCCGTTTCGGGATTGATAAAGTTAGGATTTTTATGATTGTTTTCTATAGGTAAAGCAATGTTTGTATGGTCTGCTGTTTCGGGCATGTCTTCTTTTTGACCGTATATGCGCTGAATCAGATTTTTATTGGTTTCCTGAACATTTGATGAATTGCCGTTTTTCATCAACTCCAAAGTCAATTTCTTAAGGTCGTTTAAATCGCTCTTCATGTCAAAGAGTACCTTGTACAGAATTTCACGTTCATTGCTAAAATCACTTTCAGACTTTTTGCTTTCAATTAAGGAAGGCAGTTGCTTATTTCTGTTAGGTAAATAAGATTGGATGATGGAGAGCGTAATATCTCTCTTGGTTTCAATGACGGATATCTGCTCAGCAATATTTCGGAGCTGACGTATGTTACCATCCCAACGGTATTGCTTAAGATATTCTGCCGCCTGTTCATCCAGTTTAATAGGAGGCATTTTGTATTTATGAGCAAAATCTGCAGAAAACTTTCGAAATAGTAAATGAATGTCTTCACCGCGTTCCCGTAAGGGCGGCAGATTTATTTCTATGGTGCTTAAACGGTAATAGAGGTCTTCTCTGAATTTCCCTTTTTCAATAGCCTCCATCATTTTTACATTGGTTGCGGCTATAATACGCACATCCGTTTTTTGGACTTTGGAGGAACCTACTTTTATAAATTCACCGTTTTCGAGTACACGAAGTAATCTTACTTGTGTTGTTAAAGGAAGTTCACCAACTTCATCCAGAAAAATGGTACCTCCGTCTGCTACTTCAAAATAGCCTTCCCGATTTCCTACAGCACCCGTAAAAGCTCCTTTTTCGTGTCCGAATAGCTCGGAATCTATAGTTCCTTCCGGAATAGCGCCACAGTTTACTGCAATATATTTTCCGTGTTTACGGTGAGATAATGAATGAATTATCTTTGGAATATTTTCTTTTCCAACACCGCTTTCTCCGGTTACGAGTACCGAAATATCTGTCGGAGCTACCTGAATCGCTTTTTCAATTGCACGGTTAAGCTTCGGGTCGTTTCCTATGATTTCAAAACGTTGTTTGATGGCTTGAATTGATTCCATTTTATTGTTTAAACAGTTTAATGTTGCATTTCTGAATATCCTATAGCTTCTCCGATGAGAGTGGCAGAAGTACAATCTGTCACCTGAACGTTTACAAAATCACCGACTTTATAAGTTCCTTTCGGGAAAACAACTACTGTATTATGGGAATTTCTTCCTGACCAGTACTCATCAGAACGTTTGGACGCTTTTTCAATCAAAACTTCTACGGTTTGACCTACAAAACGTTGTGTTTGTTCCAAAGCAATTCTTTGCTGTAGATCCACAATTTCCTGTAAGCGGCGTTTTTTTACAGCTTCAGGC
The DNA here is from genome assembly GCA_032096595.1 of Flavobacterium sp. GTDB lineage: Bacteria > Bacteroidota > Bacteroidia > Flavobacteriales > Flavobacteriaceae > Flavobacterium. The sequence goes on from DAMCXY010000004.1 coordinate 132,657, forward strand.
ACATCATCTTCCAGTTTTCTTGCTGCCAGTGTTCCGGGTCTTTCTGAATAGGCAAACATATATCCGAAGTCATAACGTACATATTCCATTAAGGATAAGGTGTCTTTATGGTCTTCTTCTGTTTCTGTCGGAAAACCTGTAATCATGTCCTGTGAAAGTGAACAATCAGGAATAATTCTTTTGATGTTATCTACTAATGCCATGTACTCTTCACGTGTATGCTGGCGGTTCATTTCATGTAGAATCCTTGTGCTTCCTGACTGAACCGGCAGGTGAATGTATTTACAGATATTATGATGTTTGGCAATGATATGTAAGACTTCTTCATGCATATCCTGCGGATTGGATGTTGAAAATCTGAAACGCATTTTAGGATACGCTGTTGCGCACATATCAAGTAGGTTAGCAAAGTCTACTGCTGTTGCTTTTTGCATATCGGTAGCTTTAACGTAATCTTTTTTAAGGCCACCCCCATACCATAAATAGCTGTCAACATTCTGCCCTAAAAGTGTTACTTCTTTAAATCCTTTTTCATGGAGTTCTTTTATTTCCTGCATAATGCTTTGAGGATCGCGACTGCGTTCTCTGCCTCGTGTAAAAGGAACAACGCAGAACGTACACATATTGTCGCATCCGCGTGTGATAGATACAAAAGCAGTAACACCGTTTGAATTTAATCGTACAGGAGCAATGTCTCCATAAGTTTCCTCTTTGGATAAAATTACGTTTATAGCATCACGTCCTTCTCCTACCTCTTTTAATAAGTTGGGCAGGTCTTTATAAGCATCAGGTCCTACTACCATATCTACAATCTTTTCTTCTTCAAGAAACTGACTTTTCAAACGTTCCGCCATACACCCCAATACTCCCACTTTCATAGAAGGATTGATTTTTTTTACAGCATTATATTTTTCAAGACGTTTGCGAACGGTCTGTTCGGCTTTGTCACGTATAGAACAGGTATTTACCAATACTAAATCAGCTTCTTCAAGATTTTGGGTTGTATTGTATCCTTCATTTGCTAATATAGAAGCAACGATTTCACTATCAGAAAAATTCATCTGACATCCGTAACTCTCAATAAATAACTTTTTTGAGTTATTTGAGTTTTGCTCTAAAACCAATGTGGTTCCCTGTTTGTTTTCTTCAATAATCTTTTCCATAAACCAGATAAATGGGTGCTAATCAATTTGCAAAGATACGATATAATTTTTCTTTATGACAAGATGTCAGCGTGAGTTTTGGATTTTTTTGCGGATATTTAGAGCGGTTTTAAAGTAATGAGGATGGAGCAATTTTTAAAAAAACTACACATATATATATAGGTGTATGGTTTCAAATAAAAAAAATCCCATACTTTTGCCAAACTAAAACGTGAAGAATGGCAAAAAATTTAGTGATTGTGGAGTCGCCGGCAAAGGCAAAGACAATAGAAAAGTTTTTAGGAAAAGATTATCAGGTAGAATCCAGTTTCGGTCATATTGCCGATTTACCTTCTAAAGAGATAGGGGTAGATGTGGAAAATAATTTTAAACCAAAGTATGAAGTTTCTACAGATAAAAAAGCAGTAGTAAAAAAACTAAAAGACTTAGCAAAAAAAGCTGATTTGGTTTGGTTGGCTTCCGATGAGGATCGTGAAGGAGAAGCTATTGCCTGGCATTTGGCAGAAGAACTGAATTTAAAAGACGAGAATACACGTAGAATTGTTTTTCATGAAATCACGAAAACAGCTATTAACAAAGCTATAGATAACCCAAGAAAAATAGATTACAACCTGGTCAATGCACAGCAGGCACGTCGTGTCTTAGACCGTCTTGTGGGATATGAACTCTCTCCTATATTATGGAAGAAAGTAAGAACGGGTTTGTCAGCAGGAAGGGTACAGTCAGTATCTGTTCGTTTGATTGTAGAGCGTGAAAAAGAAATTAATGCCTTTACAACAGAAAGCTCTTTTAGTATAACGGCAGAGTTTCAAACAACAAAAGGCAAGATTTTTAAAGCAAAGCTGCCTAAGAACTTTAAAACACAACAAGAAGCAGAGTCCTTCTTAAAGGAAAATATAGGAGCGCAGTTTAAGGTTAGTGCACTGGAGACAAAACCGACTAAGAAGTCTCCGGCTGCACCTTTTACTACTTCGACTTTACAGCAGGAAGCTGCACGTAAATTATATTATTCTGTTGGGCAGACAATGATGTTAGCACAAAGGTTATATGAAAGCGGACTCATTACTTATATGAGAACGGATAGTGTTAATCTTTCTCAGGAAGCTATGCAGGCTGCCGAAGCAGAAATTATCCGTTCTTACGGAAAAGAGTTCAGTAAACCACGGGTTTATACAACAAAAGCAAAAGGCGCTCAGGAAGCTCACGAAGCCATAAGACCTACTGATATGTCTAAACACAGTGTCAGTATTGATAGAGATCAGGCTCGTTTATACGACCTGATATGGAAAAGAACACTGGCTTCACAGATGAGTGATGCAGCTTTGGAAAGAACTAATGTAACAATTGTAGCGGATAAACATAATGATCATTTTTCTGCAACAGGAGAAGTGTTGCTATTTGAAGGATTTTTGAAAGTTTATCTTGAAGGACATGATGACGAAGATGAAGAACAGGAAGGAATGTTGCCTGCATTGATTGTCAATGAAAAACTTGATAATAATGCTATTATTGCTACTCAGCGTTTTTCCCGGCCTCCGGCACGGTATACAGAGGCTTCATTGGTAAAAAAACTGGAAGAATTAGGAATCGGTAGACCTTCTACTTATGCACCGACTATTTCTACAATCATTGCGCGTAATTATGTTGAAAAAGGAAATGCTGAAGGAATAGAACGAAATTATGAAGTTATGCAGCTGATTGACGGAGTAATAAAAGCATCTGTGCAAACAGAAAAAGTAGGTGCTGATAAAGGAAAGTTGATTCCTACTGATATCGGTATTATTGTAACCGACTTTTTGGTAAAAAACTTTTCGGCTATTCTCGATTATAATTTTACAGCTAAAGTTGAAGAAGATTTTGATGCGATTGCAGAAGGAAATGAGGACTGGACCAAAATGATGAATGATTTTTACAGTCATTTTCATCCTGTAGTACTCGATGTGGAAAAGAATGCAGAACGGGAATCCGGTGAACGGATATTAGGTAAGGATCCAAAATCAGGAAAACCAGTACTTGTGAGATTGGGTAAATTTGGTCCTATGGCACAGATAGGGGATATTGAAGATGAAGAGAAACAATATGCAAGCCTGCGTCCTGATCAGAATATCGGAAATATTTCTCTGGAGGAAGCATTGACTTTATTTTTGCTTCCCAAAAATTTAGGACTGTATAAAGATGAAGAGGTTGAGGTAAATAATGGTAGATTCGGACCTTATGTGCGTTTTGGGAAAATGTTTATTTCGTTGCCAAAAGGAGAAGAGCCGCTTGATGTAACTCTTGACAGAGCCATTGAGCTTATTAAAGAAAAAGAAAAAGCAGATGCGCCTATCGCAACTTATAATTCTTTGCCTGTGCAAAAAGGTGTTGGGCGTTTTGGCCCGTTTATCAAATGGAATAATATGTTTATCAATGTAAATAAAAAATACAATTTTGATCATTTATCTCAGGCAGATATCAACGAGTTGATTGAAGATAAGATACAGAAAGAAAAAGATAAAGTTATTCATAACTGGGAAGAGGAAGGAATTCGCGTTGAAAAAGCCCGTTGGGGACGATCTGTTGTGCTTAAAGGAAAGATAAAAATAGAGCTGAGTAAAGATGTTGATGCGGCGGCACTGGATCTCGAATCGGTTAAGAAAATGATAGAAGCAAAAGAGCCTGCCAAAAAAACAGCGGCTAAAAAGACAACCACTAAAACAGCTGCAAAAAAGAGTCCTGCCAAAAAAGCAACTGCCAAAAAAGCGACCGTTAAAAAGAAATAGTATATGAATTATGAATTTTTAAAACCTGTTTCTGCAAATTTGCTGGTATATCTATCTGATCTTCCGGTAAATACGGTAGGTAAAAAGCTGCTATTGCATACCCCGGATCATTTTCCAGATCTGGAAGGGATACAATTGGCTCTTATTACTGTTAATGATTCAAGGGGATTGAATGCTAAAGGAGACAAGGTTAACTTCGATGCTTTTCGTAAAAACTGGTATGGATTATTTCCCGGAAACTGGAGTGCTATAATGGCAGATCTTGGTACAATAGATGCAGGTGAAACGCTCAATGATACGTATTTTGTTGTGAAGAGCATAGTGGCAGATTTGCTGCATAAAAACATTTTACCAGTTATTATCGGCGGCTCGCAGGATCTAACTTATGCGATATATCGTGCGTACGACAGATTGGAGCAAATGGTGAATCTTGTTGCTGTTGACAGTAAAATAGATGTTGTTTCGGATGTCATAAACCCTTCAGAATCTTTTCTGACTAAAATAATAATGGAGGAACCTAATAACCTGTTGAACTATGCTAACATAGGTTATCAGACCTATTATAATTCCCAGGAGGAGATAGATCTTATTGATAAATTATACTTCGAATCTTACCGATTAGGTGAAGTTGCTTCTAATATAGCGCTTGCAGAACCTATATTAAGAGATGCAGATATTGTAAGTGTGGATATCCATGCGGTAAAATCTGCTGATATGGGTTATTTTTCAAAATTTAATCCGAACGGATTTGATGGAAGGGAAATTTGTGCATTAGCAAGATATTCAGGACTAAGCGATAAAGTTAGTAGTTTCGGAATTTTCAATATTGACACTATTTCTGCTGAAAGTTTGTTAATTACACAAATTTTGTGGTATTTTGTTGAAGGATTCAACTTCAGAGTCAATGAATATCCTTACATTAGCAAAAAAACATATTTCAAATATAATGTTTTACTTGACGATCAGGAACTTGTATTTTACAAGAGCGATGTTTCTGATAGATGGTGGATAGAAATTGATCAGGCAATTTATAAAGAGGGTGGAAGAAAAGTTTTATTTCCATGTTCTTACGAAGATTATATTTCCGCTACAAATCAGGTAATTCCGGAAAGATGGTGGAAAGCGATCAAAAAAATGATTGATTGATAAGAAAAAATACAAGTGTTAAATAAAATTTAAATTTTTTTTTATTTTCTTTGTATAATTCAAAATAAATAAATAGGTTTACGCTTTAGAAAAAAATTATAAATAAACCCCGATTAATATATGAAGAAGTTCATTACACTTACAGCGGTTATTTCATTGTTGTTCAGTTGTGGTTCAGGAGATAGAGGTGAAGTTCTAAATGGAGTTCAAGGTAAACGTTGGGTTACCGAAAAACCTCAGGGAATGGCTTTTGTTCCAGGAGGATCCTTTACAATGGGTAAAACGCATGAAGACCTATTGGGAGCGGAAGATGCTCCTCCAACATTAAAGACCGTTGGTTCGTTTTATATGGATGAGACAGAGGTTACAAATAATCAGTACCGTAAGTTTGTTGAATTTGTAAAAGATTCAATCGTTAGAACAAAATTAGCTATTATGGCTGATGAGATGGGGATGGATGCAGCAGCAGGAGGTATAGGAGCTTTTGCTTTTTTACCGGAAGAAGATCCTTCTTTGAATCAGAACCAATCTGCGTATGATCGTTATATGTATGACAACTACTATAGTATGGCGATGGACACAGATGAGTATGCCGGAAGAAGATTGAATAAAAGAGCCCGAATCATAACTAATCCACAAAGATATCCGGATGAGTACTATGTTGAAGTGATGGATTCATTATATATTAAAGCTGATAATAATACAAAAGGTTTGACTACGTTTGATGTAGCTAAACTGAACTTCAAATATTCATGGTTTGATAAAGAAGCGAATGTTCGTGATAATGTAACAAGTCCGAGAGATCGTAAAGCAAAATATCTTAAAACCGAAATTGTAAACGTTTATCCTGATACAACAAGATGGGCAAAAGATTTTAGCTACTCGTACAATGAGCCGATGTTAAATGAATATTTCTGGCATGAAGCATACGGAGAGTATCCTGTTGTTGGAGTTAACTGGAATCAGGCCAAAGCATTTACAGCTTGGAGAACGCTTTATAAAAATACTTATTTAAAATCGCGCAGAGCCAATCATACACTAAACGAATACCGTTTACCAACAGAAGAAGAATGGGAATATGCTGCTCGTGGAGGAATCCAAAACGCAATGTACCCATGGGGTGGTCCTTATATGACCGATGAGAAAGCTTGTTTCTTGGCTAACTTCAAGCCGGACAGAGGTAATTTCGCAGATGACGGAGCATTGTATACTGCTGAAGCAAGATCTTACAAACCAAACGGATACAATTTGTATAATATGGCAGGTAATGTGGCAGAGTGGACCGCTACAACATACGATCAGGCATCTTATGTAATGAATGCTTCACTTAAGCCAAAGTCAAAAGAATCATTAAATCCTTTGAAAGTAGTTAGAGGAGGTTCATGGAGAGATCCGGCTTATTTCTTACAGGTAGCTACACGTGATAAAGAGAATGCGGATTCCGCAAAAAGTTTTATCGGGTTTAGAGTTGTTGTTGCAGCACCGGATCCTTTATTACAGTCGACTTCTCCAAGAAGCGGAAGAAGTGGCAGATAAAAATTAACTAAATTACTATTTATTATATTATTAAAAAATTAACAGATTAGAATTATGGCAATACCGAAAAAAGTAATGAACTTCTGCTATGGAATGGGTGCGGCAGTTGTAATTGTTGGAGCTTTGTTTAAAATTACACATATTGAGTTGGGGCCGTTAAATGGAAACAATATGTTGACTGTTGGATTATTGGTAGAGGCATTGATTTTTGCAATATCTGCTTTTGAACCAGTTGATGATGAGTTTGATTGGTCAAGAGTTTATCCTGAATTAAAAGGTGGTGAGCCAAGACAAATGCAGGTTTCAACAGGTGGGTTTTCTGGGTCTTCTGTAGTAACAGGGACAGGATCAGGATCAACCGTTTCTGGTTCAGGTTTTGCAGGTAGTGGAAATGCAAATTTCTCAGGAGGTTCTGGTTATTCAGGTGGTGGAGCAGTGATTGCTACTTCTGAAGAAAGAACATTATTGTCAGAAAAATTAGATAAGATCTTAAAAGATGCTAAAATTGACGGGCAATTAATGGAAAGCTTGAGCAACAGCATTCGAAACTTCGAGGCAGCTGCTAAAGGAATTGCGCCTACAGTAGATGCAGTAGCATCATCTAACAGATATGCAGAAGAAATGAGTACAGCTGCTTCACAGTTAGAGTCGTTAAACGCAATGTATAAATCACAGTTAGAAAGCGCTACAAGAAATGCTGATATCAACAAAGAAGTGGCAGAAAATAACTTTAAATTAAAAGAACAAATGCAGTCGTTGACTTCTAATTTGTCAACTTTGAATGCAGTATATGGTGGAATGTTATCTGCTATGGGTAAAACTGCTAATTAGTATTAATCTATTAAAATCTAATTAGAGAAATTATGGCAGGAGGAAAACAAACCCCAAGACAAAAAATGATTAACCTGATGTATTTAGTGTTCATCGCTATGATGGCTCTGAATATGTCTAAGGAAGTGCTTTCTGCTTTTGGTTTAATGAACGAAAAGTTTGAAAATACTAATGAAGCTGCGACTATGGTCAACACTGGCCTTTTAGAAGGTTTAGAGATTAAAGCTTCTGACGATCCTACTCGTTATAAAGAGCCTTACCAAAAAGCACAACAGATAAGTAAGCTTTCAAATGATTTCTATAATTATTTAGGAACGCTTAAAACATCGATTACCGAAAAATTGGTATTGACAGATGATAACAAATTGCCTTATGAACAAATGGATAAAGGGGAGGTAATTGATTCTGGATGGTTTATTGGAGATAAGTATAGTGATAAAGGAAATGAAATCATCTCTAAATTTAATCAATATAGAGAAGAAGTTAAGAAAGTTTTAGGTACAGATGTAAGCTACAAATTCTTAACACAGAATCTGGATCAGAAATTCAATACGGACGATGTAAAAGATTCGCAGGGAATTGTAAAACCTTATTTGGACTATCACTATAAAGGTTTCCCTTCCATCGCTTCTTTGGCTAAATTATCTGCTTTGCAGAATGATGTAAAAGAAATTGAAAATGAAGCTTATAACCTGTTTTTAGGAAATTCTTTGAAACAAGCGGCTTCTATGAAAAATTACCAGGCATTTGTAATCACTGATAAATCGGTTTATTTCTCTGGAGAACCAATCAAAGGAAAAGTAGTTTTAGGACGTTTTGATAAGTCAACTGTACCAACTGAAGTTATAGTTAACGGAAGTAAAATTAATTTATCAAACGCAAATGCTTTCTCAGACGGTCAGGTAATCTTAAACATGACAGCTGGTTCTGTCGGAGAGCATAAGTTTAGTGGTAAATTTACCTTTATGGAAGACGGACAGGCTGTTCCTGTAGATATTCAGAATTCAAATTATGTTGTTGTGGCACGTCCAAATTCAGCAACGATTGCTGCTGATAAAATGAATGTTGTGTATATGGGGTTAGATAACCCGATTTCAGCTTCATTTGCAGGAGTTCCAAATGACAAGGTAAGTGTAAGTGCTTCAAGCGGTTCAATACGTAAAACCGGAGACGGAAAATATATTTTAAGACCAGCTGCAGCAAGAGAAGTAGTTATTACAGCTTCTGGTACTTTACCTGATGGAAAAGTAGTATCTGATAAAAAAGTATTCCGTATTAAACCAGTGCCAAAACCTTTTGGAACAGTACGTGGAGAGTATGCTGCAAAAGGACCTGTTAGCAACTTAAAGGTTGTTTCAATCGGTGCTAAATTTGATGATTTTGATTTTGATGTAAACCTTCAGGTAACAGAATATACAGTTATATTCCCAGGTATCGGATCTGAGGTTGTTAGAGGAACGACTTTAAACGATGGAGCTAAACGTATGGCTGACCGATTAAAACCTGGTGATGTGGTGCGTTTTACAAAAATCAAAGTTAAATTAAGCGGTGTGGACTTAGTAGTTAAAGATGCTGCTGACGCTACTTTTACGGTTCAATAATTTAAAAGCAATAATATGAAACTAAAAAATATAATCGCTTTAGCACTTACTTCTTTTGTAAGTCTTACTTCAATGGCTCAGACCAATCTCTTTAATGCAAGAACTGCAAATGAAATTGGAGAGAAAACATTAGAGGACATTATATCAGAAGCTGAAGGGCCTATGCCTTACGAGTATGTAAATGATAGAGACGTAATTTTTCAAAAGACCGTTTGGGAAACCATTCCGTTGGATGAGCGTGCAAATCTTATTTATTATTTTCCTACAAAAGATCAGCAAGACAGAAAATCTCTTTTTTCGATTCTTAAAGAAGGAGTGATGAAAAAGGAAATTCAGGAAGTATTTTATTCTGATGAATTCAGAGATAAAATAAATACAGAAGAATTAAAAAAGAAATTCTCTCGTATCGATACTACTGATACTGGAAAAGAGTTGTTGAACTATGGTGAAACAAAAATTCCACAGGAATATATCATTGAAACTGAGTTGACACCTGCTGATGTAGTAGAGTATCGTATAAAAGGAGCTTGGTATTTTGACCGTAATCAGGGAGAATTAAAATATCGTTTATTAGGTATTGCACCAGTTGTAGTTGATATCAATACAAAAGGTTCAGAACAAGAAAGTTTTATTGAGTTATTTTGGATATTTTTCCCTTCTGCTCGTGAAACATTCTTCAAGAACTATGCTTACAACGAGAAAAATTCCCGTATGAAATCAAACTTTGATTATTTATTCAATGCGCGTAAATTTTCAGCTTCCATCTATAGAACTGATAATATCTATGGAGATGAGGATATAAGCTCATATGTTGGTGAAAATGCAATGTTCCAGTTACTGGAGTCTGAGCGTATTAAAGAACATATCAGAGATTTTGAAGATGATTTATGGAATTACTAATTTTGTAATTTAAAAATATAAAACTCTTATCATTTTGATAAGAGTTTTTTTATATGTTCATGGATATAGATTATATGATTATCGGATCCGGATTGGCCGGATTAAATTTTGCTTATTATTGCGAAAAGCATGATAAGTCATTTATTGTTATAGATCAGCCATCGAGGTCTTCCTCCTTGGTTGCTGGTGGTATGTATAATCCCGTTGTGTTAAAAAGATTCACCTCTATCTGGAAATCCAGAGAACAGATAGATCTGGCTATTCCGATCTATAAAGAACTCGAAATAAAATTCGGTGTTCGTTTTTTATATGAAACACAGCTTTATAGGAAGTTTGCCTCAGTAGAAGAACAGAACAATTGGTTTTATGCCTGCGATCAGCCCGATCTGGCTCCGTTTCTTAGTATAGACCTGGTGAAATCCTTTTCGGATACTATAAAATCAGAATATGGTTTTGGGGAGGTTTTCAATACCGGATTTTTAGATGTTAAAAAATTTGTACTCTGTTATCAATTCTATTTAGCTGAAAAAAAAATCCTGATTCGGGATTCATTTGCTTATGATAGACTTGTTGTTGACGGAGAAAGATTCCATTACAAGGATATTAAGGCAAAACATCTTATTTTTGCAGAAGGTTTTTCAATGTTTCAGAATCCTTATTTTAATAACCTTCCATTAGATGGTACGAAAGGAGAATTATTGATTGTGAGAATACCTGATTTAGAGTTGAAATATATTGTTAAATCATCTGTTTTTATTATTCCGTTGGGAAATGATCTTTATAAAGTTGGAGCTACTTACGATTGGAAGGATAAGACAGATTTGCCTACTGTTGAGGCAAAAAGAGAGTTGATAAATGGTTTGCAAAAACTGATAGGTAGCGATTTTGAAATAATAGAACATCTGGCAGGAGTCCGGCCCACGGTGAAAGATCGTAAGCCGCTTGTAGGGAGGCATTTTGAGCATGAAAATATGTACCTGCTGAATGGATTGGGAACCCGAGGTGTATTATTGGGACCTTTTTTAGCGAAATCCCTGTTTGATTCGATTGAGCAGAAAACGGATCTGGATCCAAACATTGATATAAAAAGATATTATAAAAAAATGCAATTAGGAAAATTGCGAAAAAAGTAAAAAATGTTAAACATACATAATTTGTCGGTTTCCTTTTCTGGAGATTATCTGTTCGAAAATGTAACATTTCGATTAGGTGCCGGCGACAGGGTAGGATTGGTTGGAAAAAATGGAGCAGGTAAATCTACGATGCTTAAAATTCTTTCCCGAGATATTGAAGGAGATTCAGGTAGTATAGCTACTGAGAAAGCCTTAAAAATTGGTTTTTTGCGTCAGGATATTGATTTTGAGCAGGGACGTACTGTTCTTGATGAAGCCTATCAGGCTTTTGAAGAAATCAAAAAAGTAGAAAATGAGATTAATAAAATCAATAAAGAGTTGGAAGTCAGAACCGATTATGAATCTGCTTCTTATTCTGAACTAATAGAACGGTTGAGTGATCTGACCCATCATTTTGACATCATTGGAGGATATAATTATGTCGGAAATACAGAAAAAATCTTATTGGGGTTAGGGTTTAAACGCGATGATTTTAATAAAACCACAGAGACCTTTTCAGGTGGCTGGCGTATGAGAATTGAATTGGCTAAATTATTGCTTCAGAACAATGATCTTTTGCTTCTGGATGAGCCAACCAACCATTTGGATATCGAGAGTATCATTTGGCTTGAAAGTTTCTTAAAATCATTTTCAGGAGCTGTTGTAATTGTTTCCCATGATAAGATGTTTTTAGATAACGTAACCAATCGTACAATTGAAATATCACTGGGTAAAATTTATGATTTCAACAAGCCGTATTCGCAATATTTAATCTTACGAGAAGAATTGAGAGAAATACAGCTCGCTGCTCAAAAAAATCAATCCAAGAAAATTGAAGAGACAGAAAAGCTTATTGAAAAATTCCGTGCAAAAGCGACAAAAGCTTCAATGGCGCAATCATTAATCAAGAAATTAGATAAGATAGAGCGTATTGAAGTTGATGAAGACGATAATTCTGTAATGAATATTTCTTTTCCTGTAGCTGTTACGCCGGGTAAGGTAGTTTTAGAATTGGAGCACCTGACAAAAGCTTTTGGGGAAAAGACAGTTTTTAAAGACATCAACCTCCTTATTGAAAGAGGTTCCAAAATTGCATTCGTTGGGCAGAACGGACAGGGTAAATCTACCTTAATTAAAGCCATTATGGAAGAGTTTGCTTATGATGGAACCATTAAGATAGGACACAATGTACAGTTGGGGTATTTTGCACAAAATCAGGCGGATTATCTGGATGGAGAAAAAACATTGCTGGATACTATGATTGATGCGGCAACGGACGGCAACAGGGCGAAAGTTCGCGATATGCTTGGAGCTTTCCTTTTCAGAGGTGATGATGTAGAGAAAAAAGTAAAAGTTTTATCCGGGGGAGAAAGAAACCGTCTGGCATTGTGTATGATGTTGCTGAAGCCTATCAATGTTTTGCTGATGGATGAGCCTACCAATCACTTAGACATCAAGTCTAAAAACGTTTTAAAAGCGGCTTTACAAAAGTTTGAAGGAACACTATTGCTGGTTTCGCATGACAGGGATTTCCTACAGGGTATGTCTGATAAAGTATATGAATTTAAAGATCAGAAAATAAAAGAATACCTTGGAGATATAAATTACTTCTTAGAGCAACGCAATGTAGATACGATGCGTGAGTTTGAAAAAGTAGATCAGGTCAAAGTAAAAACAGTTGCGCTGGTAGAAAAGTCTTTGTCTTATGAGGAGCAGAAGAAGATGAAAACGCTTCAGAATAAATTGAGTAAAACAGAAGCCTTGATTTCGGAATGTGAAAAAGAAATTGCAAAAATGGACATTGAGTTGGCTCAGAAATATGATGAATTGATGAATGATGAAAAGTTCTTCAGCAAATATAATAAGCTTAAAAAGGAACTGGAAACAGCAATGGAACAATGGGAAATGATTCAGGAAGAAATTGAGATCAAATCATAATTTTGAAAAGCCCCGTCATTACTGACAGGGCTTTTTATTTACAATACATGGATGCTCTTTAAGTCTGTACAGACTTTGAATAATTAATCAACTTCTTCAATACTTGCATCAGGTGCATTCTTTTTAACCGATTCAATACCGTTGTCACGGGATGAAGTACTTTCATACATTTCACTGCTTCCGATGATTTGACCATTGGAAGCTTTGAGATTAAAGAAGTGTTTGCCGTTTTTTGATTCTTTTTTCTCGAATCGTTCATCATGGAGAGCATTTTTCTTTACAGATTCAACTCCGTTATGGCAATTGGCTTTAGATGTATATCCTTCGCTGGTAAGAATAACCTGTCCGTTCCCCGCTTTTAGATTGAACTGAAACTCTCCGTTCGATCTCTTAGAAACAATAAATTTTCCCATAAATATACTTTTAGATGATTGGTAGTATAAATATAGGAATAAAGTTTTAAAGATGAGAAATTCTTCTAAAAGTTTGTGTGTAAGTAACTTGAGTAAAATAAAAAAACCATTCTGTTACGAATGGTTTTTAGTAGCGGGAACAGGACTCGAACCTGTGACCTTCGGGTTATGAGCCCGACGAGCTACCTACTGCTCTATCCCGCGATGTGCGTTCTTGTAAATTTTAGCGATTCAATTGTACAAATTTACTAACTCTAATTGAAGGTTTTAAGTGACCAACTTAGTAGCGGGAACAGGACTCGAACCTGTGACCTTCGGGTTATGAGCCCGACGAGCTACCTACTGCTCTATCCCGCGATATTTCGATTGCAAATGTATGACAAGAATTTAGAATACACAACATATTTCGAAATAAAAATTTTTATTTCGTGTATTCGTTTGATATAATTACCTTTGCAGCAAAATAAATTAAAATGACGCATAAAGCAGGTTTTGTAAACATTATTGGAAACCCGAATGTAGGAAAATCAACTCTGATGAATGCTTTTGTGGGCGAGAGATTGTCTATTATTACTTCAAAAGCACAAACTACCCGACACCGGATTCTGGGAATTGTTAATGGTGAAGATTTTCAAATGATATTGTCTGATACTCCAGGTATCATAAAACCAGCGTATGAGTTACAATCTTCCATGATGGATTTTGTGAAATCAGCTTTTGAAGATGCGGATGTTTTGGTTTATATGGTTGAAATAGGAGAGAGAGCGTTAAAAGATGAAGCTTTTTTTGCTAAAATTCAAAACGCAAAAGTACCGGTATTGCTATTGTTAAATAAAATTGACAAAGCCAATCAGGAACTTTTGGAAGAACAGGTCGCTTTATGGAAAGCACAGGTTCCGAATGCGGAAATTTTTCCGATTTCGGCACTGAATAATTTTAATGTGAAAGAAGTATTCAACAGAATCATTGAACTATTGCCTGAATCACCTCCTTTCTATCCGAAAGATGCCTTGACAGATAAACCTGAACGTTTCTTTGTAAATGAAATCATCCGTGAAAAGATACTGTTGAATTACGAAAAAGAGATTCCGTATTCGGTTGAAATTGAAACGGAAGAATTCAAAGAAGATGAAACCATCATCCGTATAAAGGCAGTTATCATGGTCGAACGCGACAGCCAAAAAGGAATTATCATCGGACATAAAGGTGCCGCTATCAAAAAAATAGGAATACAGGCGCGTGAAGAATTGGAAAAATTCTTTGATAAGCAGGTACATATAGAAATGTTCGTGAAAGTAAATAAAGATTGGAGAAATAACACGTATCAGTTGCGTCGTTTCGGATACAATCAAAAATAAAACTCTAATTTTTTAGAAAAAGATATGAATAACATAGTTGCAATAGTTGGAAGGCCGAATGTAGGAAAATCGACGTTCTTTAATCGTCTGATCCAGAGAAGAGATGCCATTGTAGATTCAGTAAGTGGGGTAACCCGTGACAGAAATTACGGAAAAAGTGAATGGAACGGAAAAGAATTTTCTGTAATTGATACCGGAGGATATATTAAAGGTTCTGAAGATATTTTTGAAAGCGAAATACGCCGTCAGGTAGAGTTAGCCATAGATGAATCGGATGCCATTTTATTTGTGGTCGATGTAGAGGAGGGAATCACCCCGATGGATGATGAAGTAGCCAAACTATTAAGAAAAGTGACCAAACCGGTACTGTTAGTGGTAAATAAGGTAGACAATGCAAAGAGAGAAAATGATGCGCTGGAGTTTTATAACTTAGGTCTTGGAGAATATTTTACGATATCCGGCATGAGCGGAAGTGGAACAGGAGATTTATTGGATAAGCTGGTAGAAGTTTTACCTGAATTACCTCCGATAAATGAAAATCCAGAAGAACTGCCTCGTTTTGCAGTAGTGGGACGCCCAAATGCTGGAAAATCAAGTTTTATCAATGCCTTAATTGGTGAAGATCGTTTTGTGGTGACTGATATTGCAGGAACTACACGAGATGCTATTGATACAAAATACAACCGTTTTGGTTTTGAATTTAATCTTGTAGATACAGCCGGAATTCGCAGAAAAGCTAAAGTCAAAGAAGATTTGGAATTCTACTCTGTGATGCGTTCGGTTCGTGCTATTGAGCATGCCGATGTCTGCATTTTAGTTATTGATGCTACCAGAGGTTTTGAAGGTCAGGATCAAAGTATCTTTTGGTTGGCTGAAAAAAACAGAAAAGGAATTGTCATTCTCGTAAACAAATGGGATCTGGTAGAAAAAGGAACCATGACATCAGTAGATTACGAACGTAAGATCAGAGAAGAAATCGCTCCGTTTACAGATGTGCCTATCTTATTTGTATCTGCCCTGACGAAACAACGTTTGCTAAAAGCATTAGAAACGGCTGTGCATGTATTTGAAAGCAGAAAGAATAGAATTGCAACGTCTAAATTTAATGAAGTAATGTTGCCGATTATTGAAAGCAATCCACCACCTGCATTAAAAGGAAAATATGTTAAGATTAAATATTGTATGCAGCTTCCGACAAAGACACCACAATTTGTCTTTTTTGCCAATCTGCCACAATATGTAAAAGATCCGTATAAAAGATTTATCGAAAATAAATTGCGGGAGATTTATGATTTTGAAGGTGTTCCTATCGATATTTATTTCCGTCAGAAATAATAAATAGGTAAAAATGTTAATAATTGCGGCTTATGAGTTTTGATTCATAAGCCGCTTTCGTATTTTTGTTTCTATGAAAAAGATACTTTTACTCCTTTCGTTATTTATTTCCTTGTGTTCAGTTGCTCAAAATGTTCAGCTAAAAGGAAAATTGACCGATTCAAACAAAAAACCTGTCGAGTCTGTAACGGTATATCTGTCAAAGGCAAAAGACTCTACCCTGTTGCAATATACAACAACTGACATACAGGGACTTTTTTCCATGACAATAAAGCCTACAACTGAAAAATCATTTATGACATTTTCTTTGTTGGGCTATGAGGATAAAACCTTAAAGTTTGATACAATTTCAGAATCGAAAGACTTAGGAACCCTTATAATGGGTGAATCTTCTTCTGAAGAGCTTGCGGAACTTGTTATCGTAACGGATGCTCCAATCAGGGTAAAACAGGATACACTGGAATTCAATGCTGCTTCCTTTAAAGTCAGACCTGATGCTAATGTAGAGGCTTTGTTAAAAGAATTGCCTGGAGTAGAAATTGATTCAGATAAAAAGATAACCGTAAATGGACAAGAAGTAAACCAGATCCTCGTAAATGGCAAGCCTTTTTTTGATACCAATGGCACCATAGCTTTGCAGAATTTACCAGCAGAAATCATTAAAAAAATTCAGGTTTCAGATTTGAAAACCAAGTCGGAAGAATTTGCAAAAAGAAAAGCAGCCAGTGAATATGCCAGTATTAACCTTACAATTGATGAAAAAAATAATCAGGGCTTATTGGGAAAAATAACAGGAGGCTATGGGACTGATGATCGATATGAGAGCAGCGGATTGCTCAATTATTTTAAAGGAAACCGAAAAATAAGTGTATTGGCATCTTCGAACAACATCAACTCTACCGGATTCTCAATGGACGAAATTTTTGATAATATGGGAGGAGGAAGAAGCCAGTTTTTCAGTTTCGGAGGTCGTTCCGGCGGAGGATTCGGATTTGGAAATAATACAGGAATCACCAGAACCAATATGATTGGCGTAAACTATAGTGATCAGTTTTTTAAAGATTTAGAAGTCAATGGAAGCTATTATCTAAATGATACCCGTAATGAAAACAATAACAGATCACGTCAGGTAAACCTGTTACCGGATGGAAACTTTATTACAGAATCCGAATCATCGCGAATCAACGATAATACTAATCATAATGCTAATTTTAGTTTCGAGTATAAGCTAAATCCGAAAACCAAGATTTTTGTAAGACCTACAATTCAGCAGTCTTCCAATAGGTATGATACGAAAGCATCGGCTGTATCAATGGATGAAGACGGAACGTTATTTAACGAAAGTTCTGAAAAATCTCATACAGATGTAGATAATTTCACTTTTAAGAACGCTATTGAGTTCAATAGGATCCTCGGTGAAAATGGGAAAAATCTTAGCTTTGTTCTGGACAATGAAAATACTAAAACGGAAGGACTCGGAACAACTCAGTCCGAAACCGTTTTTTACCAAGGAACTAATCCGGATGATATCAGAAACCAACAAAACATTACCAGAAGCACAAGTGATGAGTATAATGCAACTCTGAAATATACCCAGCCTATTCTAAAAGATTTACTTTTTGACTTTGGATATACCTTTAATTACGAGAATCAGACAGATGTGTTGAGTACTTATAATTTTGATGCAGGAACGGGTGGTTATTCAGATTTTAACGGATTATTGTCTAATCAAACTTACTCAGAGATACTTACATCTACTCCTTTTGCAGGAATTAATCTGAATAATGAAAAAATATATTTGAATTTTGATTCAGGTCTTAATATTGCCAACTTTAATGCACACGCATTGTATCTTGGAAATGACTATAATGTAAAAGAAAAATTTGTATCACCTTATATTCGCTCCAGCTTTAGATATACTTTAGAAAAAGGCAAAATATTTAGTGTCAGATATAATTATAATGTATCTAACCCATCAGCTATACAGATACTTCCTTATGAGAGATTCAATGATCCTTTAAATACCTATATAGGAAACAGCGAATTAGATCAGCAGAAAGCTCATTTTATCTCATTAGGTTTTAGAAACTATAATTTTCAACAACGTACGGGTTGGAGTGTCAATTTATCAGGAAACTATTACGATTCTCAGATTGTTTCATCTACCGTTTTTGACGAAAACAGAAAACGGACAACAACCTATGAAAATGTTGCTGATGCCTACAGTATCAGTTTATTTGGAAACTGGAATAAATCATATAAAATCAATGAGCATACCATTCGATATGGGATAGGAATGTTTGGTTCTTATGGACTTTCTAAAGGGTATACCAATGCAGAACTTTATGAAGCTAAAACATTTACTCTTACGCCAAGATTTTATGTTAATTGGGATTACGGGGATTTGTTGTCAATTGCCCCTTCTTATAATATGTCGTATAACAACAACAATTATTCAAACTATCAGATAGATAAAACAGATTATGTAGTCCATACTCTGAATTTGCAAACCACTACTTATTGGCCTGAAAAAGTTACTTGGGGTAATGATTTCGGATATACGTATAACTCCAATATTGCAGATGGATTTAAAAAAGATTTCTTTTTATGGAATACCAGTCTTGCATATTCTTTTTTGAAAGATGCGCTGACCGCAAAAGTAAAAGTGTATGATATTTTAAATCAGAATGTAGGTACAAGTCGTATGATCAGTCCCATAAGTATTACAGATCAGGAAAACACCGTTTTGAAAAGATATGTCATGTTCTCTATAACATACAAATTTGATAAGTTTGGTACTGGTAAAGATGATAGTAGAAATCGGGGAAGACGCTATATGGGACCACCCGGAGGTATGAGAAACAGAATGTAAAATAAAAAGCATCACATATGTGATGCTTTTTTATGTCAGCATTTTAAATGCTGAAAATTTTAGATACAGATTATTTATTATAAAAATAAATATTTTTTGGTATTTTATACTAAATACAAGGCATTTTCGTTTTATTTGCATAACAGACTAATATTAATGCTAATGAGAAAAATTTTTACTATTTTTTTCTATCTGGTAATAGTAGGAAATGTTTTTGCACAGAATAAGCTGACCATTTCGGGTAAATTAACAGATGAAAATAAAAAGCCGATTGAATCTGCTACTATTTATTTATCAGCACAACGTGATTCAACATTAATTGATTATACTATCAGTGATACTAAAGGAGGATTTTCACTACCCGTCAAAAAAATAGATTATCCTGTTTTTGTTTCTGTATCAAGTATTGGTTATGAAGATTATACTCAAAAATTTGATGCGATCAATGAGAATGTCGACTTAAAAACACTCTTACTAAAAAGCATTGATAATCAGTTGGAAGAGATGATAATTACTGCTGATGTAGCACCTATCCGTATTAAGCAGGATACACTTGAGTTTAATGCTTCTTCTTTTAAAGTAAGGCCAGATGCTACTGTAAAAGAGCTTTTAGAGCAACTTCCGGGTGTTGAAGTTGATGATCAGGGAAAAATAAAAGTAAACGGAAAAGAAGTAAATAATGTACTCGTTAACGGAAAACCCTTTTTTAATGAAGATGGAAAGGTTGCCATGGAAAACCTCCCTGCTGATATCATAAAAAAGGTACAGGTAACAGATTATAAAACCAAAGAGGAAAAAATTACAGGATCAGCGAGTACTTCTGACTCAAAAACCCTTAATCTGACGATTGATGACGATAAAAATAAAGGATTGTTCGGAAAAGCAATTGCTGGCTATGGTTCTGATGATCGTTATGAATCTTCTTTGTTGTTTAATTATTTTAATAAAGATCTGAAGGTGAGTTTGTTGGCATCATCTAATAATATTAACTCTACGGGCTTTTCTACAAATGAAATTTTTGACAATATGTCGGGAGGAAGAAACACCTATTTTTCATCAAGTTCTGATGGAACAATGAGCGTAAATGGAATGAATTTTGGTGGAGGACAGGGTATTTTTAAAACGAATCTGATTGGTTTAAATTATTCTGACTCATGGGGTAAAAAAATCAAATCACAAACCAGTTACTTGTATAACGAAGTAACCAATGAAAATAAGAATATATCACGTATAGAAAATCTTTTGCCGGATAATAAGTTTGTGACAGCATCGCAGTCAGAAACGAAATCAAAAGTAGGGAATCATACTTTTTCTCATGATTTTGAGTTGCAGATAGACTCTCTTTCTACCTTGATTATCAACCCGAAATTAAGCAGAGGTATTACTACTAGTAGAAATATCGCACAAAGTGAAACGGTAAATGAGTTGGGTGAAATGCTCAATAAATCAGATAGCAAAGATATTTTAGATGTTGATACCTATAGTTTTGAGAATGAAATCATGTATTCGAGACGGTTAAAGCGAAAAGGAAGAAGCATCAGTTTTACCTTAAATAACAATAATTCTAAAAATGAAACCAATCAGCTGAAAGATGCTTCCACATTTTTTTACCAAACCAACCTTCCTAATGATATTCGTAACCAGACAATAAAAACAAATAGTCATAAAGATGAATATGAAATCAGTATACGTTACCGTGAACCCATAACTGCCAAACAGAGTTTTAATATTGCTCTTACCAGTAAATGGAATAACGAATATAGAGACCGTCAGACAAAAGATTTTAGTCAAATAACGAATGATTATACAGAGTTTAATTCACTATTGTCTTTTGCCAATAGCCTTTCAGCTCAGCATACAACACCAACTTTTGGTTATATGTATAGAGGAGAAAAGTTCTACATCAACACAAATGTCGGGACAGAATTTGTAAATTATGATATCAATTCCTCCTATAATTTTCAGAACTATCTGAACAATCGTTTTGATATTTTGCCTAAAATATATATCAACTCAAGTATTACTGTCGGTAAATCTTCCAACATATATGTAAGTTATAATTATGGGGGACGAACCCCACAGATGGATCAGTTGCTGGAATATGAAGACCTTTCTAATCCGCTGTTTACAACAAAAGGAAACAAAGATTTATTGCCGGAAATCACTCATAATCCATCGTTGTATTTCAGTAATTATGATTACCAGTCCCGATCAGGTTATTATTTTTATTCGGGACTTTATTATTATGAAAGAACGGCTGCTAATGCAACGGTTTATGATGAAAATTATAAAGGGACATCTACCTACATTAATGTAAAAGATACTTACTACTACTACTTTGGAGGAAATTTTAGTAAGTCGTACAACATTGGTAAAAATAAACTGAGCTATTCTCTTTCAATGGGGGTAAATGCCAACAAATCTAAAGGAATGCTGAACAATGAGTTGTATGATTCAAAAGGAACTACCCTTAATCCGGGAGCCTCTTTTACTTGGGATTATGATAAAAAGATTATCTTGAAACCTTCTTATGAATATACACATACCTCTACTGATTATACGAACTTTACGGTTGATAAAGCAAAGAATTTTATCCATACATTAAGTTTTATGGCTACATCTTACTGGCCTAAAAATATAGTATTTGGAAGTGATATCAGTTATACCTACAATTCTAATATTTCGGATGGTTTTAAAAAAGATTTTATTTTATGGAATGTTAGTGCAGGATATAATTTCTATAAAGACCGTTTCCTTGCTAAGGTGAAAGTATATGATATTCTAAATCAGAACCAGAATGTAACGCGTACGGTATCGCCTACAAGCATTGCCGATGTACAAAATACTATTCTTAAACAGTATGTCATGTTTTCTCTGACATATAAATTAGAAAAATTCGGAGGAAAAAAGAAAAATGAATGGGATATAGAAGAAGAAGAATAAAAAAAGCAGGCTTAGCCTGCTTTTTTTATTGTTACCAGCTTCCACCGGCTCCACCTCCTGAGAAGCCACCACCACCGAAGCCACCACCGAAGCCACCACCGCCGCCTCTTCTGAAACCACCACCACCGCGACCCATTCTGCTTAAAATGATGATATCTCCAAGGTCAGGACCGGAAAAACGTCGGTTGCCTTTATTATTTCCGTTTTTACCCCCAAATTTACTTATTATGATAACCAATACAAGGACACCAATTATAATGAAAATAGCCGGAATACTTTCTTCGTTGTTTTCCGTTCTTTTGCCTTTATAGGTGCCTGAAAATAGCTGCATGAGCTGATCGGTTCCTTTATCTAATCCCGAATAATAATCTCCTTTTCTGAATTCAGGGAGAATACTATTTCGGACAATCTCTCCATTAATTCCTGCAGTTAATATATGTTCTAAACCATAGCCCGGAGCAATCCATATTTTTCTTTCTTTTGTTGCCAAAAGAATAAAAACCCCGTTGTCTTTGCCTTTTTGTCCGATACCCCATTCCTGTGCCCATTTCGGAGCAAGCATTCCCTCATATTCTCCTTTGAGACTGGGAATAATAGCAATCACAATCTGAGTTGAAGTGGTGTCTGCATAATTGATCAGCTTTCTTTCCAAATCCTGTTTTTGTTGCGAGCTTAGCAAATCAGCATAGTCATATACACTTGTTTGCTCAGAAGCTTTTTCAGGTTTTTTAGGAATGTCAAACTGAGCTAATGCAGTAAAGGAAATAAAAAGAGAAAACAGTACAATTATTTTATTTAATACATTCATTATCCTCGTGATATTTCGTTTGGTAATTCGTCCTTATCTCCTTCAAGATAAGGGAAATATTGTTTTAATTGTTCACCCGCTCTGAGGATACCTGCTATAAGACCTTCCTTGAACTGTCGGTTTTTAAAATGGCTGATAACGGTATCTTTGGTGCATTCCCAAAAATCAGCAGGAACAACTTTATTGATTCCTTCATCGCCTATGATGGCAAAACTGTGATCAGAAACTCCGATATAAAACAAAACGCCGTTGCGGGCGTTTGTTAGATTCATTTCCAATTCAAAAAAAACTTCTGATGCGCGTTTCAAAACTTCTAAATCACTATGTTCTTCTATATGAACGCGTATTTCTCCGGAAGTTTTGCTCTCTGCTTTAATAATCGCATCTATAATTTCTTTTTCCTCAGCAGCAGATAAAAATTCTTCTGTTAAAGACATTTCTTAAAATTTAAATTCAACTTCAGGCGCTTTTTCTGCACCTGCTTCCGATTTGAAATAAGGTCTTTCAGGATAGCCGCTCAGGAAAAATTTGTTAGGCATTTTCAATACATATCCGTTATAGCTTTCTACAGCGGCATTGAATCGGGTTCTGGCAGTTAAAATCTGATTTTCAGTACTTGCCAATTCATCCTGTAGTTTTAGAAAATTCTGATTCGTTTTTAAATCAGGATATCTTTCTACTGTAACGAGTAATCTTGATAAGGCACTTGAAACACCTGATTGTGCCTGATTGAATTGCTCCAGTTGCTCAGGAGTTATGTTCGTAGGGTCAATAGTCGTTTGAGTAGCTTTTGCACGTGCGTTTACAACCGCTTCTAAAGTAGATTTTTCAAAATCAGCGGCACCCTTTACAGTGTTTACAAGATTTCCTATAAGGTCATTACGTCTTTGGTATGCCCCTTCAACATCAGCCCATGATTTGTCAACGGTTTGTTTGAAACCCAATGCGCTGTTCTGGTAACTCATCGAAAGGAGAAAATATCCACCGATAAGCACAACTAAAATAATAATAATTGGAAGTGCCTTTTTCATAGTAAATGTAATTTAGAATTCGTTTTTAATGTTTAATAATTGTTGTTTTACAGCTTCTAATTTTGAAATGATTTCAAAGGTATCAAGCGATTTTTTCTGATTGTTTTTTAAATATTCTTTTGCGCCGTCCAGAGTAAATCCTTTTTCTTTTACCAGATGATAAATTAATTTAAGATTTTTTAAATCTTCCGGAGTGAACATCCGGTTACCCTTCGCATTTTTTTTAGGTTTCAGTATGATAAATTCTTTTTCCCAAAAACGAATAAGTGAGGTGTTGACAGAAAAGGCTTTGGCCAGCTCTCCAATACTATAATATCTTTTTTCAGGTAAATCAATTTGCATCCGAACCATATTTTGCGCTATGCTAATATACTAAATTTTGAGAATAAGTCATGAAAACTCTAAAAAGTTACACACAGTGAGTTTAATATGAAATGAGAACTAAAAAATATGTATTTTTGTGAGTTGTTTTCAGCACATAGGTTGAAAATCACTTTATTTTAAGTAACAAAAGACAGAGAATGAAATCACAAGACATCAGAAAACAATTTCTTGATTTTTTTGAAAGCAAAGGACATCTTATCGTTCCTTCGGCTCCCATTGTTTTAAAAGACGATCCTACGTTAATGTTTAATAATTCAGGAATGGCTCAGTTCAAAGAGTTCTTCTTAGGAAACGGAACGCCGAAAAGCAAGAGAATAGCCGATACTCAAAAATGCTTACGGGTTTCAGGAAAGCATAATGATTTAGAAGAAGTAGGTATTGATACCTATCACCATACGATGTTTGAAATGCTTGGGAACTGGTCTTTTGGAGATTATTTCAAGAAAGAAGCCATCCACTGGGCTTGGGAATTGCTGACGGAAGTATATAAAATACCAAAAGACATTCTTTATGTAACTGTTTTTGAAGGGTCAAAAGAAGAAAATGTACCTTTTGATCAGGAAGCATATGACATATGGAAATCACTAATAGCTGAAGACCGTATTCTTTTAGGAAATAAAAAAGATAATTTCTGGGAAATGGGAGATCAGGGTCCATGTGGTCCTTGTTCGGAAATTCATGTGGATATTCGTTCTGCTGAAGAAAAAGCAAAACAATCGGGACGAGAGCTTGTAAATCAGGATCACCCTCAGGTAGTGGAGATCTGGAACAACGTATTTATGGAGTTCAACCGTAAAGCAGATGGTTCCTTGGAAAAATTACCTGCTCAGCACGTAGATACCGGTATGGGCTTTGAAAGACTTTGTATGGTATTACAGGGAGTACAGTCAAACTATGATACAGATGTTTTCACACCACTAATCAGCAAAGTAGCACAACTTACCGGAGCCACTTATACAAAAATAGCGGGTAGTGAAGAAGAAGAAAAAATAAATATAGCTATACGTGTTATTTCGGATCACGTGCGTGCGGTAGCTTTTGCTATTGCTGACGGTCAATTACCGTCCAATGGCGGTGCTGGATATGTCATTCGCAGAATCCTACGTCGTGCTATCCGTTATGCTTTTACTTTTTTGAATAAAAAAGAGCCTTTCATTTATGAGTTGGTAGAAATTTTATCGGCTCAGATGGGCGATTTCTTTCCTGAAATCAGAACGCAGAAAGAATTAGTAATGAATGTGATCAGAGAAGAAGAAGCATCTTTTTTACGTACGTTAGAACAAGGATTGCACTTGCTGGATCAGGTAATTGCTGATACATCATCTGACACGATAGACGGAGGTAAAGCATTTGAATTATATGATACGTTTGGTTTTCCAATTGACTTAACAGCATTGATTTTACGTGAAAAAGGATATCTTTTGGATGAAGCAGGTTTTGAGGCTGCAATGCAGGCTCAGAAAGCAAGATCACGTGCTGCATCAGAAATATCAAAAGATGACTGGAAAACATTGATTCCCGGAAATGTAGAAACATTTGAAGGATATGATCATGTTACAAATGAGGTTAAAATAACGAGAGTACGTAAAATAGAATCCAAGAAAGACGGAACATTATACCAGATTGTTTTAGATCATACACCATTTTATCCGGAAGGAGGGGGGCAGGTTGGTGATAAAGGAACTTTGGTGTCAGCAAATGAAGTAATTGATATCATTGATACAAAAAAGGAAAATAATCTGATTCTCCACTTTACCAAACAACTGCCTGAAAATTTGGAAACCACTTTCATTGCTAAGGTAAATACAAGCTTGAGAACAAGTACTTCAAGAAATCACTCGGCTACTCACTTACTGCATCAGGCATTGCGCAGTGTTTTAGGAACACATGTGGAACAAAAAGGATCTTTGGTGGCACCTGATTATTTGCGTTTTGACTTTTCTCATTTCGCAAAAGTTACTGATGAGGAATTACAGAAAGTAGAAGACTTTGTAAATGCACGTATTCAGGAGCAATTACCATTGGTTGAGCGTAGAAGTATTCCGTTTCAGCAGGCAATTGAAGAAGGCGCAATGGCGTTGTTTGGAGAAAAATACGGAGATAATGTTCGGGCGATAAAATTTGGTGATAGTATGGAACTTTGCGGAGGAATTCATGTCATGAATACAGCCGATATATGGTCTTTTAAAATCATATCTGAAAGCGCAGTTGCGGCTGGTATCAGACGTATAGAGGCGATAACAGGTGATGCTGTAAAGAATCACTTTGATAAGCAGGAAAAGACATTGAATGAAATAAAAGAACTTTTAAAAAATCCTCAGGATACTTTAAAAGCTGTTTTGTCGCTTCAGGAAGAAAACATCCGATTGAAAAAGCAAGCAGAGCAACTCTTAAAAGAAAAAGCTAAAGGGTTGAAAGCTGAATTGATCAATTTGATTGAAGAAGTGAATGGTGTACAATTTCTGGCGCAGGAGATAGATTTAGATGCTACTGGTGCAAAAGATCTTGCTTACGAAATCGGAAACACCTCTTCTAATTTGTTTATTGTATTTGGTACGGTTACAGATGGAAAACCAATGCTTACATGTTATATATCAAAAGAGTTGGCAGCGTCAAAGGGTATGAATGCAGGAAGTGTTGTTCGGGAGTTAGGTAAATATATACAAGGTGGTGGAGGCGGACAAGCATTCTTTGCTACAGCAGGAGGTAAAAAACCGGAAGGAATGAATGAAGCCATTGCGAAAGCAAAAGAATTTATAAAATAAACGATTTAACGTTTAGAAAACCTCAAACAATTGTTTGAGGTTTTCTTTTTGTATTTTTGATTAAAATAAGGAGATGAAATTACAAACAACACTTACCATTCCAAAATTACATGATCCCATTACGTATGATTCTAAAATAGTATCTGTAGGTTCGTGTTTTGCTGTGCATATGGCAGAAAAATTTAAACGATTTCAGTTTATCAGTTCTGTAAATCCGTTTGGTATTTTGTTTCATCCGTTAGCGATTGAAAAACTGTTTCAATTTCTGATTGATGAAAAGCATTTTACGGAAGAAGATGTCTTTATTTACGATGAAATATGGAGTTCTTATGATGCGCATTCTGATTTGGATGCGTTGAGTCAGGAAGAAATTGTATCAAACCTGAATAAAAAACTCAACGGATTTAGGAAAGATATTACTGAGGCAACACACCTTATTTTAACATTAGGAACCGCCTGGGTATACCGAAATAACGAAAGTCAGCAAGTTGTAGCAAATTGTCATAAAGTACCACAAAAACACTTTGCAAAAGAAATAGTAAGTGTTGAGCAGATAGTTGTAAATCTCAACAAGATTTCTGCTATATTACAACAAATCAATCCACAAATAACGGTACTATTTACCATTTCACCAGTACGCCATATAAAAGACGGATTTGTAGAAAATCAAAGAAGTAAAGCGCATCTTATTGCTGCTCTTCATCAATTTTTAGAAGAAAATCCATCAGACAAAAAATACTACTTCCCGTCTTATGAACTGATGATGGATGAATTGAGAGATTATCGGTTTTATAGTGCTGATATGCTGCATCCAAACGAACTGTCAGTTGAGTATATCTGGAATGCGTTTATTGAAAGCTGTGTGAGTTCTGAAAGTGCTGTACTTATGAAAAAGGTTGATGAGGTTCAGAAAGGTCTTGCGCACCGTCCCTTTAATCCATATTCAGAAAAACACCAGCAGTTTTTAGAAACTTTGGCTCAAAAATTGGACGAGTTATTAGAAAAGTATCCATTTATGAATTTTAGATAAGATGAAAAGTAAATTTTTAAAAACAACGGTTTTTATCATTCTATTGCTTTTGGTAGGTATAGGATTAGACCGCTGGTACATCTCAAAATCAAAAGAAGCCATTGATTTAAAACCCGATACAGAAATTATACAGGAGCAGCTAAAAAATGTGAGCAAGCTGGTGGTAAATGAAGCGAAATTATCACAGGTATTTACTTACAAAGATCAGCAGTCTTATTTTATGAATCTTATTTCATTTGACAAAAAAGCGGTGGTCGTTGTCAATGCTGATGTACAGGTAATGTATGATTTGTCAAAGCTGGACTATCAGATAGATGAAGTGAATAAAGTAGTAAGGATTATTTCAATTCCGAAAGAAGAAATAAAGATTAATCCGGATATTAAAATATATGATGTAGAGCAGAGCAGGTTTAATACTTTTAAAGGGGAGGATTATAATAAAATCAACGAAAAAGTAAAAGCAGAGTTTTATACAAAAGTTTTGAAATCGAATATCACAACAAATGCCAAAAATCGTTTGATAAGCGAATTATCTAAGTTTTTAGTAGTGACTAATTCGTTGGGGTGGACACTTCAATATCAGGACATGGATATCAAACAACAAACCGACTTTGAGCAACCTTTGCAGTTATAAGCATTAAAAAAGCAGCCTGTGGCTGCTTTTTTAATGCTTTACTTTGTCTAATATCAGATCTAATCCAAAATCAATTAAATGTTTTATTTCAGTTCTTCTGTGTTTTACATCCTCGAGATGGTTGATGGCTCTGTTTTTAAGATCAGAAAGCTGATCTCTTTCAGCTATTTCCGTAATCTCTACGGTAAGCAACCAGTCAGATGGATAACGTTCATGTAAAGTATTTAATATTTCATTAAGATCGGTAGAGGTCTCTTTTCCTTCACGATAATCTCTTACCTGTTGATACATTTTTTCTAAATTAGCTCTTTCTTCATTCTTCTTTGCCTTTATGGTTTTTGAAGTGGGAACATGAGTAATCATATCAAAACTCTGTACATCAGCAGGTCCTGAAAAAGCGGAGACCACTTTTTTGCCAACGGCCATATCATAAATACCCCATTCCGGCTGAAATAAAACGGTATCACCGTGTGTTACAGTACAGTTTTTAAAGCTGATAAGGATAATTTCTCCTTGTAGATTTCTGGAACCTGTTATGATTTCTCCCATTACAGTAATGCCGCCTTCAAAGTCTAAAGTCACCACTTCACCTTCATAAATATTGTAGGCTTTTAAATCTCTCGGACTCATATCTTCAATTGCGAGATTGATACCTCTCAATCTTCCAATCGGGCTTCCGAAGCCCTCTGCATGATATTCGGTACTGTGGCCCACTAACTCTTTTTCTCTGTATGAAAGAGCCGTTTTTCCTGTAGTCTGAACATATACAGGTTTTCCTTCATTTTCTATCACATTGGTAAATACACCAGAAATCTGCAGTCCTGTACTCAGCTCTATTGTAGCAAGAGCTTTTGATTCAATAACTTTTTTTATTCCCGCTAATCCGCCTGTACGCAGAGCCATTTTATTAGCAAATTCTTCTAA
This sequence comes from Flavobacterium sp., assembly GCA_032096595.1. Taxonomy (GTDB): domain Bacteria; phylum Bacteroidota; class Bacteroidia; order Flavobacteriales; family Flavobacteriaceae; genus Flavobacterium. Next base: position 162,143 of record DAMCXY010000004.1, read on the forward strand.
TACAAGATTGAGGTGTGCAAAGTCTGGTGTTACATATAATTGCGGTTGTGGTTTAGTGATATCAAAACTCTGGTCTACAGCTTCAATACTGTAAGGTAATTTTTTAACCTGATCTGTCATACACCATTCACTTTCTCCGATAGAAGAAAGAAGTCCGGCGCCATAAATTTTTGGGTTATCAAGTGAGCCAATAAGTCCGTATTCAACAGTCCACCAATGCAGATTGCGTATCTGAGCCATTTCAGATAGCGCTCCCATATTGTTTTGAAGGTCATCTACCAATTTTTCTACACGGTCAATCTCATTCGGGTCTGCGTCTTCAGCCTCTTTTAAAATAGATAACAAACGGATGGCTTCATACATTTCATAATCCTTTGCAGATGAAATGGCTTTTGAACCTATTTCGCCAAAGCGTCTTAAATATTCTGCATATTCCGGATTGGCGATGATTGGAGCATGTCCGGCACCTTCATGGATGATATCCGGAGCTGGAGTATATTCAATATTTTCAAGCTGGCGGATATCTGAAGCGATTACCAGTACGTTATATGCCTGAAATTCCATAAAAGCATTCGGAGGTATAAAACCGTCTACTGCAACAGCTGCCCACCCAATCTCTTTTAAAATACGGTTCATACCGTACATGCTTGGAATATTTTCTATCGATATTCCGGTCTTTTTAAGACCTTCCAAATAAGATTCATGAGCTACACGCGAAAGATAATCCACATTTTTACGCATCACATATCTCCATACCGCCTGATTGATAGGGGTATATTCATCATAGTCTTGTGCTTTGATGAATTGTCTGAGATGATTGGGTAATTTTTCCAGTAAAGAATTGCTTTCAAAATGAGTGTCCATGAAAATAATATTGATTTTTTAATCTTAATTCAAAAATAGCCAAAACCTTTGAAATGAGTAAATTTTTAACCTTTTATTTATAGTTATTGAAAGTTAAATTGACTAAAAATGTTTTTAAAAATTTGGATGTTTCAAATTTAGTTGTAAATTAGCGTTCATATTTAACAATAAAATAATATAAATCTATTATGAAAAAAATTTTTTTATCTTTTGCAGCTTTAGCTTTAGTTGCAGTAGGAACGGTTTCTTGTGGTGGTGATGATAGTTCTCCGGTAAAACCAACAACTGATACACCAACAACAGACACACCAACAACTGATAATCCATCAACTGATACTCCAACTCCAGGAGCTTCTGGTAAATTTACATATGATGGTTCTGAATATCAATTGGATAATCAATATTTCTTGTTACACGGAAATGATGCTGGATCACCTTTAGTTGTAAATGCGGGAACTGTAGATGCTCCGGAATATGTTTCTTATTGGATTGGAGTAGCATATAATACAGAAGATGTTGCAACTGCACCTCATTATTATCAGTTTACTTTCACTATGCCAGTAGAGCAATCAGGTGAAGGTTTTACAATCTTATTTCCAAATGAAGTGGAAGATATTACTCCTTTAGGAATTTATGCTGAGTTAGATTTAGAACCATTAGATTTGACTGGTGTTAATGCAGCGGGTATAACATTTAATTCATTTGTTTATACTGAATCTGAAATGACTACAAATAATGCATCAGTTTTTGGTGTTGGAGAATCAGCTTTAATTTCTCACCAATTTAATGGAGAGTTTTTAGGAATTAGTGTTAGACCATTATTAGATGCTGCTGCTAAAGGATCTAAAGTAAACTATAGAATGGCTGCGCCTAAAAATTTGAAATCAGTTAATGAGATCAAAAATTTAAAAGTTCAACTTGCTAAGTAATTAGTTTAATTTCTTATAAAAAAAAGGAGGTATTCATTTGAATACCTCCTTTTTTAATTTAGTTACTTTAAAAAGAAATTTAATTATTTTTCTTTATTTGGTTTTCCAATTTTACAGGTGTTTTATCAACCTTTGCTTTCTTAATATCAACATCGTTTTTAGCTTGTTCAGTGGCGTTTTTGACAGCTTCTTTTGTTTCCTTAGTGCTTATTTCAACAGCCTTTTTAGTTTCCGTAGCTTTCTTCTCTGCTTTATTTACAGTGTTTTTAGCATCAGAAGCTGCTTTATTAGCTGCGCTTGTTGCCTCTTTTTTAACTTCTTCAGCGGTTGAGATTGCTTCTCCTTTGATGTTTGCTAAATCAGCTTTTGCAGCGTTTAATACACCTAATGCTGCCTTTTTTGCTTCTTCTGTAGTTGCATTGTCATATGCTTTTTGCGCTTCAGCTACTCTTGCTTCAATTGTTTCCAATGATTCTTCTGCATGCTCTTCTACTTTGTTTAAAGTGTCTTCTGTAGCATTTTCAATTGAATCTAATTTGTTGTCTAAATTTTCAGTAGGGGTATCTTTTTTACAAGAAGTAAATAATAATCCACCTGCAGCAATGATTGTCAAAACTGTTCTTTTCATAATATTAAATTTTATTTTATTAATTGCAAATTAAATAATTTTTTAGATTTTCTGAGGGAAATCTGCTAAAACTTTTTTCGTAAATTCTTTAATTCTCTCCTCTCTCTTTTTACTGTTATTGTTGAGGTAACCTGTACCTTTACCTTGCCATATAAGCTCTCTGTTTGAAGCTTTTAAAATGTCTATATATAGAATTCCTTCGGTACTGGTAGATACACTTTGATAACCCGGTCCCCACATCCATGGATTCCATCCCCAGCCACCGTAACCCCATCCACCATAAAAGGAGTTTACATGAACATTTTGTTTGGAATCTGTAAAGAGGTTGATTACTAAATCCGGATGATCACTTTTCGTATATCCTTTTGCTGTCATTTCCTGATCGATAGCATTTAAGATACGTTTTTTATCCAGATCGGATATTTTTAAATCATCAATTCCTTCCTTTAAGAAAGCATACGTTTTAAACTGAGCAAAGTTGACAGTGCTATCATAATCTGTAGCAACAGAAATACTGCTGCATGATCCCAATATAAGCAAGGCTAATAAGGGTATAAGACGAATTGTTTTCATGATATTTTAGTTTAAGAGGTTTTCATCTACAAAATTTGGTAAGGTAACCTTCAACAGTGGTTCTGCTTCCATTGCTCTTTGTATTGCAAAAATCGCACCATCATTTCTTGCCCAGCTGCGTCTTGAAATTCCATTATTAACATCCCAGAACAACATTGATTTTAATCGTTTTTGTGCTTCTTCAGTACCGTCTAACAACATTCCGAATCCGCCGTTGATTACTTCTCCCCAGCCTACACCACCACCATTGTGAATAGAAACCCAGGTTGCACCCCTGAAACTGTCTCCTATGACATTGTGAATGGCCATATCGGCTGTAAATCGGGATCCATCATAGATATTTGAGGTTTCTCTGTAAGGAGAATCGGTACCGGATACATCATGATGATCACGTCCTAATACTACCGGGCCAATTTTTCCATCCCGGATAGCATTGTTAAAGGCCTGTGCTATTTTTGTTCTTCCTTCTGCATCAGCGTAGAGAATACGTGCCTGTGAGCCTACTACCAATTTGTTTTGCTGTGCCCCTTTTATCCATTGGATATTGTCTTTCATTTGCTGTTGAATCTCTTCTGGAGAATTGTTGATCATCTCTTCTAAAACAGCACATGCAATGGTATCTGTTTTTTCAAGATCTTCTGGTTTTCCTGATGCACAAACCCAGCGGAAAGGTCCAAATCCATAATCAAAACACATAGGTCCCATAATATCCTGTACATAGGAAGGGTACCTGAAATCGATGCCATTTTCAGCCATTACATCTGCTCCGGCTCTTGATGCTTCCAGTAGAAAAGCATTTCCGTAATCAAAAAAGTAGGTTCCTTTAGCGGTATGTTTATTTATAGCCAAGGCATGTCTTCTTAATGTTTCCTGAACTTTTTCTTTGAAGAGTTCCGGATTATTTGCCATCATTTCATTGGCTTCTTCAAAAGAAATGCCTACAGGGTAATATCCACCTGCCCAAGGGTTATGAAGTGAAGTTTGGTCTGATCCTAAATCAATATAAAGGTTTTCTTCATCAAATTTTTCCCATACATCCACAATGTTTCCGAGATAAGCAATAGAAATAGTTTCTTGCTTTTTTTGTGCTGTTTTAACTCGCTCTACCAGATCACTCAGGTTTTCGATAACTTCATGAATCCAGCCTTGCTCATGGCGAATTTTTGTTATTTTAGGATTTACTTCTGCACAAACCGTTATACATCCGGCAATTGTTCCTGCTTTTGGCTGTGCTCCACTCATTCCGCCTAATCCCGAAGTAACAAAAAGGCCTCCTTTGGGATTCTTATTAATTTTTCTAAACCCATTTAATACAGTGATTGTAGTGCCATGTACAATTCCCTGAGGACCAATATACATATAACTGCCGGCAGTCATTTGTCCGTATTGCGTAACACCCAAAGCATTGAATTTTTCCCAATCATCTGGTTTGGAGTAATTAGGAATCATCATTCCGTTGGTCACGACCACTCTTGGTGCATTTTTATGAGAAGGAAATAATCCCATTGGATGTCCGGAATACATAACCAAGGTTTGTTCATCTGTCATTTCTGAAAGATATTTCATGGTAAGTAAGTATTGTGCCCAGTTGCTGAATACCGCTCCGTTTCCTCCATAAGTGATAAGCTCATGCGGATGCTGAGCAACGGCATAGTCCAAATTGTTCTGAATCATCATCATGATGGATCTCGCTTGCAAAGATTTGCCCGGATATTCTTCAATCGGTCTTGCATACATTTTGTAGGTTGGACGAAGACGGTACATGTATATACGACCGTATTTTTCCAGTTCTTCCCTGAATTCTGGAATCAGAGTTGTATGGTGTTTAGCATCAAAATAACGAAGAGCATTTTTCAGGGCTAATTTTTTCTCTTCTTCATTTAGAATTTCTTTTCTTTTCGGAGCATGATTAATAGTTATATCGTATGCCTGAATAGCTGGCAATTCTTGTGGAATCCCTTGTTGTATTTCTTCTTTAAATGTCATCAGAGTATTTTTTACTTTGTATTTCCCGTTTTTTTATTAAATCCATAAGGACAGTGTTTACAGCCGTTTTTGCAGCAATAACCTCTTTTTAAAAGATATTTTTCAGTAAAGATTTTATAACCTTCTTTTGCGAAGTAATAGTCTTCTCCTTCAATGAGATTGTTGCGGTTGTAATTACTGTACATCCAACAAATTTAATAAAAATACATTATGGCAGGATTAGAATTAGATACTTAATAATTATTCAGCTTAATAAATACTTAAATTTGCAGTATGATTGTTGTTGTTAATAAATATCTGGTTCCTAAAGGTTATGCAGGAATAACTATTTTTCCTTTTATTCTTTTACGTTATAAAAGTTTAGAGCATAACTCTGTTTTTATGAATCACGAAAAAATTCATATAAGACAACAGATAGAAATGCTATTCGTGTTTTTCTATTTATGGTATGTTATAGAATTTTTTATTCGTTGGATATTGCTTTTTGATGCAAAGAAAGCCTATCGTGCTATATCTTTCGAAAAGGAGGCATATACCTTCGAAAATGAATTTGACTATCTCAACAAGAAAAAAATATTTTCATTTATAAAGTTTCTATGATTGAAATACAGCAAAAGAGTATTAACGAACAAGTCGTTTTTTTTAAAGAAAAGGACATTATTGTATATGTTAAAAGAGAAGACCGCCTGCATGAAGAGATCTCAGGAAATAAGTTTCGTAAACTCAAGTATAATCTTATGGAGGCGCAATCATTGGGGTATAATACACTTTTGACATTTGGAGGTGCTTATTCTAATCATATTGCTGCTGTTGCTGCTGCCGGGAAAACTTATGGCTTTGCTACTATCGGTGTGATCAGAGGAGAAGAGTTAAAAGACATTTTTTTAGAAAATCCGACTTTGAAAAAAGCGGCAGAGAATGGCATGAATTTTAAGTTCGTTTCCAGAACTGAATACAGACAGAAAGATCAGGAATATTTTATAGAGGAACTAAAAAAAGAATATAAGGATTTTTATCTGATTCCTGAAGGAGGAACCAATAATCTTGCTGTAAAAGGATGTGAAGAAATATTAACGGAGGAGGATTTTATATTTGATTATATATGTTGTGCTGTTGGAACCGGAGGTACTATTTCTGGTCTTATAAATGCTTCTTCTGAATCACAAATTATATTGGGTTTTCCTGTATTAAAAGGTGATTTTTTAGAAGCAGAAATCAAAAAGTATGCTAAAAAAGACAATTGGTCTTTGGTAACTGATTATCACTTTGGTGGTTATGCTAAAATAACGCCGGAATTAAAAGATTTTATCCATAAATTTACATTAAAATATTTAATACCTTTAGACCCGGTATATACCGCTAAAGTTTTTTATGGAATTTTTGATTTAATTGATAAAGACAGAATAAAAAAAGGAGCAAAAATTTTAGTAATTCACACAGGTGGATTACAAGGACTAAAATCAAACATACTTTTATAGGTTATGAAATATATAGTTTATACAATTTTACTTTTTTCTTTAGTAGCCTGCAGTGCTGCACATAACAGCAAAGTAAGAGATAATATTAATAAAGAGTACGGAGCAAATAAGAAAAAGAAAAAAACGCATACACCTTCAAAATCTGAAAGACCTAAGATAGAAGAAGCTGTATATGTAGAGGAGATCAAAGTTGTTGCTCCTGTGAGAAGCGTTGAAACGGAACAATTGACCGCTACTTCCGATGTAAGAGTTTCTAAAGACATTATTCTTGATTATATCGATATTTACAAAGATGCGGCAATGGAGAGTATGCGTGATTACGGGATACCGGCCAGTATAAAGTTGGCTCAGGGTATTTTGGAATCAGGTTCTGGTTCGGGGAGATTGTGTCATCTTGCAAATAATCATTTCGGTATTAAGTGTCATAACGTGTGGACAGGACCTTCTGTAAGTCATACAGATGATGCTCCGGATGAGTGTTTTAGAAAATATGATAATCCGTTTGAATCTTATAGGGATCATTCCTTATTCTTAACATCCCGTTCAAGATATAATTTTTTATTCGAACTGGATAAAGGAGATTATGTTTCCTGGGCAAGAGGCTTGCGTAAAGCCGGATATGCTACAGATGTAAAATATCCTGATAAACTTATCGGTTTGATTGAGCGATATAATCTGTATGAATATGATAAGCAGGTACTGGGAGCAAAATACCATCCTGTTACACGGATTAATCCTGTGGCAGATGGTCAGAATTTCTATGCAGTAGAGAGCGGTGATACACTATTTGCTATTTCACGCAAGTTTAATATCAGTGTAGATGATTTGAAAAACTGGAACAGACTATCTTCCAATGTGATATCTGTCGGACAAATTTTAAAAGTTAAATCATAAATGTTATATCAAAGAAGCAGTCAGCTGTTTATTGAAGCAGAAAAAGTTATTCCAGGAGGTGTAAATTCTCCTGTAAGAGCATTTAAATCAGTAGGAGGTACTCCCATATATGTAAAAGAAGCTAAAGGAGCTTATTTGTTTGACGAGGATGGCAATAAATATATAGACTACATCAATTCATGGGGACCTATGCTATTGGGTCATTCTTATCCACCTGTTGTAAATGCAGTAATTGAAAAAGCAAAAAAAGGTACTTCTTTTGGTATGCCCACAGAAATTGAAACCGAGATTGCAGCTCTTGCTGTTTCTATGGTTCCTAATATTGATAAAATACGTTTTGTCAATTCCGGTACCGAGGCGTGTATGAGTGCGATTCGGCTTGCAAGAGGTTTTACAGGAAAAGAAAAAATAATAAAATTTAGAGGCTGTTACCACGGTCATTCAGATTCTTTTTTGATTTCGGCTGGCAGTGGTTTAAGTACTTTTGGAGTGCCAAACAGTCCGGGTGTTACAAAAGGAACAGCTCATGATACCTTATTGGCGGATTATAATAATATTGAATCAGTTAAGAATCTTTTTCTTGAAAATCCTGATGAAATTGCCTGTGTTATTATTGAGCCTGTGGCAGGAAATATGGGATGTGTACCACCTATAGAAGGTTTTCTGGAAAGTTTGCGAAAAGTTTGTAATGAAAACAAAGCTTTATTGATTTTTGATGAAGTTATGACAGGTTTCCGTTTAGCTAAAGGCGGTGCTCAGGAATTATTCGGGATTGCAGCGGATATTGTATGTTTTGGAAAAGTAATAGGAGGAGGGTTACCCGTTGGAGCTTTTGCTGCAAGAGCTGAGATAATGGACTATTTAGCGCCTGTAGGTCCTGTATATCAGGCAGGGACTTTATCTGGAAATCCTTTGGCAATGGCAGCCGGATTGGCGATGCTTACGGCTATAAATGAAGATGAAAAACTTTTTGAAAGATTGGAAGAAAAAGGTGCTTATCTTGAAAAAGGGCTTACAGAGGTATTATTAAAAAATAATAGAAAATTTGTCATTAACCGGATCGGTTCTATGATTTCAGTTTTCTTCTGTGAGAATAATGTGGTTGATTTTAATAGTGCTGCAAAAGCTGATACACCGGAATTTAAATCTTTCTTTCACGGACTATTGCAAAGAGGGATTTATATAGCGCCATCATCTTATGAAACCTGGTTTTTGACAGATGCTTTAACTTACGAAGATATAAATTTCACTATTGAAGCTGTTGCGTTGGCTACTCAGTCATAGTAATAATAAAAAAAAACACTCAATTTTATTGAGTGTTTTTTTTTATTAATTTAAATAGGCTGCTCCTGTAATGATGTTTAATAAACCTTCATTTTTAGCAAGCTCAGTATATTTTTCAGATCCTAAAACGATTCTGATTCTTTCCCTTACTCCTTGTGATATTTGTAAAATCTGATCGGAGTTTAGTTCCTGACTTAGATTTTTATATTTACTGTAAAGAATTTCCTTTAACTCTTTTGCCTGTTCTGTTGAAAGTTTTAATTGTTTATCCAATAAAATTACTTCTTTATCAGAGTAAATTCTTACTTCATTAGGATTTGATTGGAGATCTTTTAAAGGAACCAATTCTTGTGCACTCATATTTAAACCTAAAAAGAGAAACAAAACTGCAGTTATTATTTTTTTCATAAAAATTGACGATTGAGTTAATTTTCAAATATATATATTTTTTTTAAATGATGATTAAAAATAAAGCAGATATTTTAGGCTAAATATTCAATTATTTTAAATTCACCTTCTGTGCTGACTTTTGTTAGATTATGTGAAGCTAAAGCTTTTATTGCTTTGTCCCATTTTTTTCCACTCAAGGATGTCTTGATTTTTAATTCGTTGATTTCAAATTTATTTTCATTTTTCTCTAACAAAGAAATGATTAGTTTTTCATCTTCAGTCAACTCATAAGAAGGCGCAGTTTTTTCAGGACGCATTTGTGGGAAAAATAATACTTCCTGAATAGATGTCGTGTTGGTTAAAAACATGATGAGTCGATCCATACCAATGCCAAGACCTGATGTTGGAGGCATTCCATACTCCAAAGCTCTTAAGAAATCCTGATCAATAAACATTGCTTCATCATCTCCTTTTTCGGACAGCTTTAACTGGTCTTCAAAGCGTTCTCTCTGATCAATAGGGTCGTTTAATTCTGAATAAGCATTGGCAACTTCTTTACCACAAATCATCAATTCAAAACGTTCTGTTAGATCAGGGTTTTCACGATGTTGTTTTGTTAATGGAGACATTTCTTTGGGGTAGTCTGTAATAAAAGTTGGCTGAATGTAATTTCCTTCACATTTTGCGCCAAAGATTTCGTCAATAAGTTTTCCTTTCCCCATGGTGTCGTCAACAGCAATACCCATATTTTTTGCTGCTTCTCTGATTTCTTCTTCCGTTTTGCCGGTTATGTCAAAACCTGTGAATTCCTTAATAGAGTCTGTCATTGTTACTCTTTTAAAAGGAGCCTTGAAGCTGATCTCGTGATTTCCGAAAATGGCTTTTGTAGTATTGTTTACTTTTAAAGCACAATGTTCTAACAGACGTTCTGTAAAGTCCATCATCCAGTTATAGTCTTTATACGCTACATAAATTTCCATTACAGTGAATTCAGGATTGTGCGTTCTGTCCATTCCTTCGTTACGGAAATTTTTAGAAAATTCATACACACCATCAAAACCACCAACGATAAGTCTTTTCAGGTACAGTTCATTTGCGATTCTCAGATATAGAGGTATGTCAAGTGCATTATGATGTGTTGTGAATGGTCTGGCTGCAGCTCCTCCCGGTATCGATTGTAAAATCGGAGTTTCAACTTCCATATACCCTGCTTGGTTGAAAAAATCCCGCATTGCAGTAAACAATTTACTGCGTTTTATAAAAATATCTTTATTGGACGGATTTACGATCAGGTCTACGTATCGCATACGGTATCGTAATTCAGGATCCGTAAAGGCGTCAAAAGTATTTCCTTCTGCATCTGTTTTAGGAAAAGGTAATGGTCGTAAAACCTTGCTTAAAAGGGTTATGTTTTTTACACGTAAGGTTTTTTCTCCAACCTGGGTTGTAAATAACTCTCCTTCAATGCCGATAAAATCACCTAAGTCGATTAACTTCTTGAAAATTTCATTATATAACGTTTTGTCTTCTGTAGGACAAAGTTCATCACGGTTGATATATAATTGAATTCTTCCTTCGCTATCCTGTAGTTCAGCAAAAGACGCTTTTCCCTGAATACGGGCAGACATCAATCTTCCCGCAACTACAACCTTCTTTCCTTCTTCAAAAGTTTCCTTTATTTGCTTTGAAGTATGATCTACTGGAAACAAATTTGCCGGATAGGGATTGATGCCAAGTTCTTTCAACCTGCTCAATTTTTCTCTTCTGATGATTTCTTGTTCTGAAAGTTGCATATAAAATTATTTTTTAGGTTGCAAAAATACTAAATATTCGATAGTTAGTCAATTTATGAAAACTAAAATGTTTAAAAATAGTAGGAAAGATTGATATGTTGTAAATTTGTAGTTATAGTTCAATAGTATTTGATGATGAACAAGAAAATAAAAGTTACAGATCTGGGTTCGAAAGATTATCAGGAAACCTGGGATTTTCAGGAACAATTGTTTCAGGAAATCCTTTCAATTAAATCGGAAAATAAAAAGCATGATACTTTTAATGAAACGCCGAATCATTTATTGTTCGTAGAACATCCGCATGTGTATACCCTTGGCAAAAGTGGTGATGTCTCTAATCTCCTGATAGATGAAAAACAGTTAAAAGAGAAAGGAGCTTCATTTTATAAAATAAACCGGGGAGGTGATATTACCTATCACGGACCAGGACAGGTTGTAGGATATCCTATTCTGGATCTTGAGAATTTCTTTACGGATATCCATAAATATTTAAGATTGCTTGAGGAGTCGGTTATTCTTACTTTGGAAGAATATGGAGTTAAAAGTGGTAGAAGTGAAGGGGAAACAGGAGTTTGGTTAGATGTTGGTACCCCTTTTGCCAGAAAAATATGTGCCATGGGTGTACGGGCTTCCCGTTGGGTGACCATGCATGGATTTGCCCTCAATGTAAATTCTGATCTTGGTTATTTTGATCATATTATCCCTTGTGGGATAAGAGGAAAAGCAGTAGCTTCTCTGAATGTAGAATTAGGTGTTGATAAGGTGAATGAGGAGGAAGTTAAAGAAAGAATCAAAAAACATTTTTCTCAATTGTTTGAAGCTTCTCTTGTATAATTATAGTATATTATTATAAATCAAGTTTTAATTGTTCAGGTAACAATCGAAAAGTTTTTCGATGGTATTTGCACGGACCGTATTCTAAAATGGCTGTCCGATGTTCTTTTGTGGGGTAGCCTTTATTTTTTTTCCAGTTATACATTGGGAATTCTTCGTGGATCTGATCCATATACTCATCTCTGTAGGTTTTAGCAATTATGGAAGCAGCAGCAATACTCAGATATTTGGAATCTCCTTTGATGATGCACTGGTGAGGTATTTCCTTGTAAGGTTTGAATTTATTTCCGTCTACAATTATAAAGTCAGGTTCTGTCTGAAGTTTGCTGATCGATAGCTGCATGGCCTTTATGGAAGCGTTCAGAATATTTATTTCGTCTATCTCGTTATTGTCTAAATGGTGGAAAGCAAATAAACTGGAATTACTTTCGATGTACTTTTTTAGTAAAGAACGTTTTTTAATGCTTAATTGTTTTGAGTCGTTTATTTCTTCCAAGATTAAATTATCGGTAAGAATAATGGCTGCTGCAGTAACCGGACCAGCGAGGCATCCGCGTCCTGCTTCGTCCGTCCCTGCTTCAAAAAGTTGATTGGAATAGCTTGTTAATAGCATTATTTATCGTGTTAACCTAAAAAATTAATAAATAATATAATATATTGTTGATAAATGCAAAATTATTTATAAATTTGAATTTACATAAAATAAATCTAAAGATAATAATAAATCAAGATGAATAGTAAACTAACTAAAATGTTTTTCGTGGCGTTGACAACGTCATTGACAATAAATGCATTTGCTCAGACTGAGCAGGATCGTAAAAAGATTCTTGCAGATACCAATGTTGATTTTTTAATGCAGTTTTCAAAAGAGCAAGCTGATATTACCGAAAAGAACATGGTTATTGCTAAGCAGAAAGCAGAAGAATTAGGAATGCCTGTTTCTGGTTTGACCAAAGATGGTTCTTATTTTGAGTTAGTGGGATTGCATGAAAATGGAGAGCTTAAATATTACCGTACTTTTAATAATGTTGCGAATGCAAGTTCTTTAACGACGGCTAAAGCGCAATATTTACATAATGCTAATATCTTAGGTCAGAATATGATTGCTGGTATATGGGATGGTGGTATACCCATGCAGAACCATGTAAGTTTAGCAGGTAGAGTTGTTGTAAAAGATAATGGGGCAAATTTAAGTCCGCAAGGCTATGCACACGCAACGCATGTTGGTGGTACTATCGCAGCCAGTAATGTTTTGCCTAATGTTAAAGGGTTTTTACCAAGCGCTACTCTATGGGCAAATAATTTTTCTCAAGATGTATCAGAGATGGCATCACAAGCCGCTCAAGGGTTGATCTTTTCTAATCATTCCTATGGATTTGATGCGGAAAATATTGGTTCTGTTGGGGTTGGGTTTTTTGGAAGATATGGCTCTGATGCTCGATCTTATGATGTTTTAGCTAATAATGCTCCATATTATACAATTGTTTTTGCTGCTGGTAATGACAACGGCGGAAGTACTCCTAATCCAACTAAAGGGGGACGTGATTTGTTGTCGCAAGGAGGTGTTTCTAAAAACACAATAGTTGTTGCTGCAATTAATGGTATACAGAACTATAGTGGGGCATCAAGTGTTACTATTGCTGGGTTTAGTAGTTGGGGTCCGACAGATGATTTTAGAATTAAGCCGGACATCTCTGCTAAGGGAGTTAGTGTTTTGTCTCTTGGAGTTGGTGGATTGGCTGATACAGAATTTAATCAAGGTACTTCTATGGCGGCGCCTGCTGTGACAGGGGTTGTTGGTCTTTGGCAACAGAAATATAAAGAATCTTTTGGAGTTTTTATGAGATCTGCTACTGTTAGGGCATTGATGGCGCACACAGCAAGTGAAGCTGGAGCAGCTCCGGGGCCAGATTATAAATTTGGTTGGGGTGTTATTAATGCAGAAGCAGGAGCTTTGGTAATGGAAGCAAAGCAGGCGGATTTGGCAACTATTGATGAAAGAACTTTGGAAAACGGAACAGTTTATGAAGTTGATTTTGTATATCAGGCATTACAGCCTTTAGTGGCAACAATTGCTTGGAACGATCCTGCGGGAACAGCTCTAAATACAGGTACAGATTTCAATGTAAAAGCACTTGTTAATGATTTAGATTTGAGAATAATAAATTTAGATACGAATCTGGAGTATCTTCCATGGGCATTGGTTAAATCTTGGACTACAAGTGGTGCAGGAATTATTAATAAAGCCGATAACGATGTTGATAATATTGAGAAAATTGAGATTACAGGTGCTCCGTCAGGTAATTATCGTTTAAGGGTTTCTCATAAAGGAACTTTAGCTGGTGGTAGTCAGCTTTACAGTTTAATAATGTCTGGAGCGGGTGAAAGATTGTCAGTGGAAGAAAATGTTCTGGAAAAAATGGTGCTTTATCCTAATCCTGTATCAGACCAGTTAACAGTTTCTTTGGGCGATACAGCTCTAAATGATGTTAATTTTGAAATTTTTGATATGGCAGGAAGAAAAGTGCAGTCTATCAAAAATGATACTTCATATAATGCGACTTCTTTAGATATTAATGTTTCAGGTTTGTCTTCAGGTATGTATATCCTAAAGGCAAAAAGTGGAAATGCTGAATCTACTTTTAAGTTTGTTAAAAAATAAGGTTTAAAATTCTTAAAATAAAAAAAGGGTATTTGTTAAAAATACCCTTTTTTTATTTGTTATAGACTGTAAATTAAGGGGGTTTTTAATGTTAAAAATTTGTTATGATAAAAAAAAGTTGTAGATTTGTCAGTAACTAATTCAAATTAATTAATATATGAAATCAAAGTTTACTTGGATTTTGACACTATTTTTAGTGTTTACTGTTCAGATGTCTTTTGCTCAGGAAAAGACAGTGACGGGAGTGGTGACTGCAAAGGATTATGGTGATCCGGTTCCTGGAGCTTCTGTTATGATTGAGGGTACTAAATTTGGTGTTGAAACCGATATGGAAGGTAGGTATTCTTTAAAAGCAAAACCTGGTGATCGCTTAGTTGTTAAGTTTACAGGGTTTAAAGATGCTAAAGTAACTGTAGGTTCTTCTAATACATTGAATATTTCAATTGTTGAGGAAGCAGCTGAAGAGTTAGAAGATTTAGTAATCGATGTGTATCGTACAACTTCAAAGCCAAAATCGGCTGTTGCAGCTTCAACGGTTACTTCGAAAACAATTGAAGGACGTCCTAATGCGTCGTTTATTCAGACATTGCAAGGACAGGTTCCTGGTTTGAATATTTCAACAGGTTCAGGTCAGCCTGGTGATAATAATACAACAGTAATTTTACGTGGTTTAGGTTCTATTAATGGAGCTGTTGAACCATTATATGTTATTGATGGTGTGCCAATGAGTTCTGATAGATTCAGAAGTTTGAACCCGAATGACATTGATAATATTACCGTATTGAAAGATGCAGGAGCAACTGCTATCTATGGTAATAGAGGGGCAAACGGAGTTATTGTTGTAAATACGAAAAGAGCAAGTTTTGCTTCTGATTTAGAAGTTAAATATGTAGGTACTACAGGGATGAGCTTTTTACAAGATAATGGTTATAATCTGATGAATGCAAAAGAATATAGAGCTTTTGAGCGTCAGGCATACAGAGATTACAGAATTGGACGAAATGTTACACAGGCACAAATTGATGCTGCTCGTGATGGTAATTGGGTTGATGTATTCTTTAGAGATGCAATTGCTCAAAACCATACTTTGTCTTTTAGTGCAGGTTCTAAAAACTTGTCAAGCTATACATCTGTAGGTTATGCAGATAATGAAGGAATTTTGAAAAATACTGGTTTAAAACGTTTTAACTTCAGAAACAATTTAAATGGTAAAAATAGTGATGGAAGATTAACATTTGGTACTAATATCAGTGCGAATTATTCTAAGTCTAACTTAGTGACCGGTACAGGTACAAATGGAGTGAATCAAAACTTTTTCTTAGGAGCTTTTCAAAGTTTACCATACTTAGTTCCAGAAGAGTATGAAGGAACTTATGAGTCTATTGAAAGTTTGATTAATACAAAATATGGTTTAGTGGGTATGCCATTCTTGTTAATGGATAAAGCAAGAACCAGTGCAATGAAACAAGATGAATTTAAGTTAATTGCAAGTGGTAATATTAACTACCAATTAAGTGATGATTGGTCTGTAGGTACATCTTTGGGTGCTGATTACCAAACAATTAATCAGTTTAGCTATATCTCAACTGATGCTTTTAACTCAAGATATTTTGCTGCTGATGATCAGGAGTATTATGGATCTATAGGTGACATCAATGAAAGACGAGTAGTAGTGACTTCTACTTCTAACTTAAGATGGAATAAAGTTTTCAATGAAAAACACGAATTAAAAATGGGTGGGTACATTGAATACATTAAAGCACATTATAAAAATAGTTCAATAAGTAAAGAAGGTTTTGATCCTATTTTCTGGACTCCGGGAGCGGCTACAGGATGGATTGATGATATGCCAACTAATGATTATTATGCTCCTACTGCAAGTGTGTCTTTCCAAAATTCAGGTCTGTTTTCATATTTTGGAACAGCTGATTATGATTATGATACTAAATATGGGGTTAGCTTAACAGGAAGAAGAGATGCTTCGTTCCGTTTTGTGGATGATAATAAATGGGGTACTTTCTGGTCTGTTTCAGCAAGATGGAATATCAACAATGAAAAATTCATGGAAGGTTCAATTTTTAATGATTTAAAAATTAGAGGATCTTATGGTACTGCAGGTAATCAGGATATAGCTGGAACAGGTTTATTTGGTGGAGCTTATTTATATGAGACTGTTTTTGCAAGTTCTGCAGGATATAATAAAAACCCTTCATTGGATTTAGCTCAGCTTCCTAACCGTGCATTACAATGGGAAACAATTACTTCAAGTAATATCGGTTTAGATTTTGGTATATTTGAAAATAGATTAAGAGGTTCTGTGGACGTTTACAGAAAACAAACGGATGATCTTTACCAAGGAGTTCCTTTATCTGCTATCAATGGTACAACCAATTTGATGTCAAATTTTGGATCTTTAAAGAATGAAGGAGTTGAAGTTATTGTTGCAGGTGATGTTATCAGAACAAAAAATACTCGTCTGACCTTAAATGCAAATGGATCATACAATAAAAATACAGTTGTAGATATACCAAATGAAGGAGGGGAATTTTGGAATGGAACTTCTTTAACAGGTTTAAGAGAAGGTGGTAAAATCGGAGAATTTTATTTGACTCGTTATGCCGGTATTAATCCTGCTAATGGTAATTATTTATTCTACGATAAAGATGGTAATACTACAGAAACACCTGTTGATGAAGACAGAGTATGGACTGGTAAATCTTCTTTACCTGTTTATCAAGGTGCTTTTGGTTTTGATTTTGAACACAAAGGTTTCTTTGCTACAGCTAGTTTTACGTTTGCAAAAGATGTATGGAGATTTGATAACGATTATTTCTTCTTTACTCAGCCAAGCTTTATTGGACAAAACAATATGTCGGGAGAAGTTAGAGATTATTGGACACCAACTAATACCGGAGCTGAGTTTCCAAGCTTAACAGCTCGTAACTTGGATTATATTGGAGATAGTGATTATTACGTTAAAGATGCTTCTTATATCCGTTTACGTTATGCAACTTTGGGGTATAACTTTAACAAAAAGGATTTATCTTTCTTAAAATTAAGCGGTTTACGTGTATTTGCTCAAGCTGAAAACTTAGTTACTTGGACGAAATGGAAAGGATGGGATGCGGAAAGTAATCGTGGAGTTGACTTAGGACAATATCCTACTCCAAGAACAGTTTCTTTCGGTGTTGAAGTACAATTTTAATTTGAATTAAAGGAATATGAAAAATAAATTTTTAACTTTAGTTGCTGTTGCGGCGCTATTTGTTTCATGTCAGGATGCATATGAAGTAGATCAGCCGGGATACCAATTTGAGGAATCAGCGGTTTATAATACACCTGCTGATATCAATAGAGGTGTGAGTGGTTTGTACTCTAGTTTACCAGGTGAATCTGAAATTAACTTTGTTTCTTATTTTACAGACGAATTAGGTGTTGGTAGAGATAATGCCGGACAAGGGATAAATGATGGAAGCTACAGATTTTTCATGAACGCTGGAAATTCATTTGCAGCCAGTACATGGACTTCTTATTACAACATTATTAATCGTTGTAACAGATTATTAAATAGAATCGAAGAGCTTAAAGTGATTAATCCAGCTTTAGAATCGGATTATAATAAAAATAGAGGTAGAATTTTGGCGATAAGAGCGTATTCACATATGAAATTATTTGCTTATTTTACACCAGATTATAAAAATCCAACTGGTCTTTCTGTTATTAAATTTGATTTTTTACAAACAAGCGATTATACTCGTTTTGAGAAAAGAGCAACAGTTGCAGAAATTGTTTCTTTTATAGAAAGTGATATTGCTGAGGCTTTAACATATGATATTTCTTATTCAGACGGAGATGCAACTCTTCCAAAAGTTAAGGCGTATGTTTCTACAGCATTTGCGCATGCTGTCTTAGTTAAACTATATGCTATGACAGGAAATGCTACTGGTGTTATTGAGCATGTTGATGCAATTACTACTGCTAGTTTGGGTGGACCAATTGATTACGTTACACTTTTTGCTAAGGATAGTGAAACTCCTGAAACAAACTCTGATGTTATTTCTTACTTATTGCGTTTGCCAACTGAAGGTTATTCCGTTGCTGCTGCATGGTGGGCTGGTAGAGTTGATGCTCAAAGAGGATCTGCTTATATGGAAATTGGACGTTCATTATATAATGAGTTGGATAAATTAGATCCAGCAAGTACAAATCAACCTATGAGTGCTGCAAGAGCCGATGTTAGATTTAATGTAACTGTTTTAGGTTCTAGTGCTCCTCAGGCAAATTATTCTAGTTTAGCTGCAGATGTATATAGAACTAGAGATTTGTTATTTATTGGTAAATATCCAGGAAGTACTCAGGCTGTTTTACAGAATAATATTATGTTGTTCCGCTATGCTGATATGTTATTAGCAAAAGCAGAAGCTTTTGCAATGCAAGGAAATGTGAGTGGTGTAGAAGGTCTTATTAAAGATTTACGTTCTGCAAGAAATTTTGCTGGAACTCCAGCTTCTATGCCAACAATAACAAACGTTCAATCTGCATGGAAAGCGATCCTTGAAGAAAGACGTTTAGAGTTTGCATTTGAAGGACACCGTTACTTAGATATGAAACGTTTGGGTGTTTTAGCTGGTTCTCCAGGATTTGTTCGTGATGCTAAAGATTGCGAAACAAATGGTGCTTGTGCATTAGAACCAAGTTCTTTCAAATTGACTTTGCCTATTCCACGTGTTGAAATTCAGGCTAATCCTGCAATTGCAAGTCAACAAAACCCTGGTTATTAATCATAACCTCAATTAATAAATTAAAAAGCATCCGATTTCGGATGCTTTTTTTTATTACCTTAAAAATTAATTTACCTTTGTCAAAAACTTATATGCGATTAGTGATTTTGTTGTTGTCTCTGTTTTTATCTGTTACTTCATATAGTCAGATAAATAAATCCACATCTCAGAAAAAGAGTGTCAGAGATATTCCTGCATCTGCTAAAAATTTAAAGAATACAAGCATTATTAATAACAATCAGGTACAGAGTGATTCTTCACGATTGAATAAGAATATTACAGCAAATGATTCCGTTGCTCATATTGATCAATATGAGATTTTGGATCGATATAACAATCGTTCTACTTTTGATACCATCCTCAATATCAAAAAATATTATGAGATGAATTATCTCAGAAGAGATGATTTTGGTCTACTTCCTTTTTCGAATGACGGACTTGCCTATAATGTACTGAATTATTCCCTGATTAAAAATACAGCGACACCAGGTTTAGGTTTTAAGGCTCGTAATTTTGCATATCTTGATGTTGATGATATCAACTATTATCACGTACCAACACCTACATCAGAGATCTTTTTTCGATCAGCTGTTAAACAAGGACAGAATTTAGATGCTTTACTTACTACAAATACGTCTCAGCAACTTAATTTTTTTATAGGGTACAGAGGACTTCGTTCTTTGGGTTCTTATATAAATCAATTGGCAAGTAATGGGAATTTTAGACTGGGGAGTTC
Source organism: Flavobacterium sp. (assembly GCA_032096595.1). Classification (GTDB taxonomy): domain Bacteria; phylum Bacteroidota; class Bacteroidia; order Flavobacteriales; family Flavobacteriaceae; genus Flavobacterium. The sequence goes on from DAMCXY010000004.1 coordinate 181,975, forward strand.
ATACAATACTAAGAATAAGCGCTATTTTTTAAAAACTCACCTTACTGTACAGGATATCTCAAACCAGGAAAACGGTGGAATTACAGATACTGATCTGTTTTTATCAAGAGAAGCACCGTTTAATAACAGGGAACGTTTGAATGTATATTTTAGGGATGCAAAATCATTATTTAAAGGTATTCGTACATATATTGATCATCAGTATAATTTTATTGACTCTAAGTCAAATGGGATCTGGTTAAAGCATCAATTTGTTTACGAATACAAGACAAACTCTTACACTCAGACAAATGCAAATCCTGTTAATTCTTTCAATGATGGAGTTGCTATTGATAAATTTTTTGGAGATTCTTTTTCTACTGCTATTGATGATAAGCTGAGAAATACAACTGTATATAATAAGATCAGTTTGAGTTATTCTAACGATAAATTAGGAGAATTGGCTTTCAATGCTGATCATTTAAATTATAATTATTATTACAATTCTCAATTGAATGATGAGAATGGCGCACTACTTGTTCCAAATAAACTTGAAGACGATATTGTTACTATAGGTGGATCTTATTTATTGAATAAAGAAAAGTTTGATGCAAAATTTGGACTTCGTCAGGCTGTGGTAGGTGCATCAATGAGTGAATTATCTGGAGAAATACTGTTTACTCCTTTTCAGAATTACTTATTACATGTAAAATACCAATATCTGAATAAAATACCCGACCTCAATTATCAGATGTTTCAAAGTGGATTTGTAAGCTATAATTGGAAAAATGAATTCAGTAATGAAAAAATCAATCAGTTAGATCTAAATCTAAATACACCTTGGCTGAACATTACGGGAAACTATCAGATTATTAAGGATAAAATATATTTTGCAAATACAGATTTAACTACTGACGCTAAAGATAGAAATCTAAAACAGATTATTGCTCCAAAACAATTTAGTGAAGCAATTCATTATCTTTCCGTATCTGCACAAAAAGAATTTAAATTCAATAAGTTTGCTTTAGATAATAGTGTTTTGTTTCAACAGGTAGTTCAAAACGAAGAAATACTAAATGTGCCGACAATAGTAACCAGAAATACACTTTATTTTACGGATTACTTATTCAAAAAGGCTTTGTTGGTGCAGACAGGAATCACTTTTAAATATTTTACAGAATATTATGCCAATGGGTACAATCCTGTTGTAGGAGATTTCTATGTTCAGCATCAACAAAAAATAGGAAATTATCCGGTATTTGATTTTTTTATTAATGGAAAAATTAAAACAGCTCGTATCTATATTAATGTAGAGCATTTCAATGCTTCGCTAACGGGTGGAAATTATTTTTCAGCACCCAATCAGCCTTATAGAGAAATGCGTTTAAGATTAGGTATTGTTTGGGATTTCTTTAACTAAGCTAATTATTTGGCATAAGTCTTTTGACTTTCCTATCAATATCAAAAGCTCTATCTTTGCATAAAATATACAATAAATGAATTACGCAAGTAACATATTAGAGACAATAGGTAATACACCTATGGTCAGATTAAATAAAGTGACAGAAGATATTAAGGCTACAGTATTGGCAAAAGTTGAATACTTTAATCCGGGTCATTCCTGTAAAGACAGAATGGCACTAAAGATGGTTGAAGATGCTGAAGCTGATGGGCGTCTTAAGCCTGGAGGCACAATTATAGAAGGTACCTCTGGAAATACGGGAATGGGATTAGCTTTGGCAGCTGTTGTAAAAGGATATAAACTGATTTGTGTGATCACAGATAAACAGTCCAAGGAAAAAATGGATATTTTAAGAGCGGTAGGAGCAAAAGTTGTGGTCTGTCCTACTGATGTTGAGCCAACAGATCCACGTTCTTACTATTCGGTATCAAAACGATTGGCTGAAGAAACTCCCAATGCATGGTATGTAAATCAATATGATAATCCGTCGAATGCTCAGGCAAATTATGAACAGACAGGTCCAGAAATCTGGGAACAAACAAATGGTAAAATAACCCATTTTGTTGTAGGTGTTGGTACTGGAGGAACTATCTCGGGAGTTGCTAAATATTTGAAAGAAAAAAATCCTGATGTAAAAATATGGGGAGTGGATACCTACGGATCCGTTTTTAAGAAATATCATGAAACGGGCATATTCGATGAAAATGAAGTGTATTCCTATGTTACAGAAGGTATTGGAGAAGATATTTTGCCAAAAAATGTAAATTTCTCTCTCATTGATGGTTTTACAAAAGTAACAGATAAAGATGCTGCTGTTTACACACGGAAGTTAGCGTTACAGGAAGGTATTTTTGTAGGAATGTCGTCAGGTTCTGCGCTTAAAGGTCTTTTACAGTTAAAGGAGCATTTTAAGCCAGATGATGTAGTCGTTGTTTTATTTCATGATTCCGGATCTCGTTATATAGGAAAAATATTTAATGATGATTGGATGCGTGAAAGAGGCTATCTTGATGAAGAAATTACCAAAGCTATTGACTTAATTCAGTCTCACATTGAGAAACCAATGGTAACAGTGAGAACAGAAGAATTAGTTGCTCATGCGATTGAGCGAATGCAGAAATTCAAAATTTCTCAAATTCCGGTAATTGATGTCAATGGTTTTGTAGGATCAGTGGACGAATCCGATTTGTTTCAGGCATATATTAATGATAGTAACATTGCAGAAAAACCTATAAAAGAAGTTATGGGAGCTGCTTATCCGATTGTTAATAAAGAAGCATTAATCGAAGATGTCTCTAAATTCATAACAAAAGATAATCAGGCGGTGTTAGTTGACTTAGGAAATAATAAGTATCATATCATTACCAAGTATGATATTATAGGTTCAATTAAATAGAAATAAAAAATCCAGCTTTTGCTGGATTTTTTATTTTGCACGGGTGGAGGGATTCGAACCCCCATCAACGGTTTTGGAGACCGCTATTCTACCCTTGAACTACACCCGTAATTCGGTGCAAATATAATGGCATTTATTTAATAAATACAAGTGTTTGGATGTATTTCAATAGTTTTTTTTCTAACTGATTGGTCATTAGTGAGTTGTTGTATGCGCGAATTATCAGGGAATAAGAATAGAATAGTAGTGTATCTTTCATTCGTTTTATTTGGTCAGTATATGATCGTGATGTTGATGTCTAAATTTATTTTAATTCACAGTTTCTATAGAAGATATAAAATATGTTGATTACAGTCTTTATCCAAATCCATCATCAGATTTTATAACGGTGAATGCTTCTGAAAAATTACGTGAGATTGTTTTGTATGATTTATCTGGAAAACAGGTTTTACAGAGTACTGCGAATACTTTAGATATCTCAATATTGGCATCGGGGATGTATGTAGCTAAGATAAAATTCGAAAATGGGGTTGAGACCACAGAAAAGATTGTCAAAAAATAATACAGACGTATTTTAATAACCAAAAACAGCATACTATATAGTATGCTGTTTTTGGTTTGTATGGTTTATATTGTATAATAGTATTCTTTGCAGACACGTATATATAATAAGAGATAAAAAAAATAAAAGCTGTTTTAATCTGGATTTTTGAAGCTAAAAAACGGATGGCTTCAGATTTATTTATTGAA
>DAMCXY010000005.1:0-151369 GCA_032096595.1 Flavobacterium sp.
TCACCGATACCAACAAACGGATTACTAAAATCACGTATAACCATCTGAATTTGCCGGTAGAAGTTATTTTTGATAACAATCCGAATTCAAGAATCTATTATACCTATCTGGCAACAGGAGAAAAGCTCAGTAAGCAGATAAGTCCGGGACACGGTTTTTTTACTGAGTACTTAGACGGTTTTCAATATGAAAATGGTCAGTTAACCTTTTTTGACACTCCCGAAGGTTTTGTCAAATATCATAACAATGCGTATATTTACCATTACATCCATAAAGACCATTTGGGTAACAACCGTGTGGTGTATGCAGATGGCAATAATAACGGTGTCATAGAACCAACGGAAATTCTGGAAGAGCATCATTATTATCCATTTGGATTAGAACACCAGAATTACAACACTATTACAGGAAATACAGGCTATAAATACACCTTTGGAGGAAAAGAATTTCAACACGAAAAAGGCATGAATATATATGATTTTGGAGCGAGAAATTATGATCCTGCATTAGGAAGATGGATGAACATAGATCCATTGGCGGAAGAGATGAGAAGATTTACTCCTTACAATTATGCTTTTAATAACCCGATACGATTTACTGATCCGGATGGGATGGCACCGGAGGATTTGATAGATATAGATAAAAACACTGGAAGTTTAAAAATCACCCCTAAAAAAGGTAAGGATGTAGTAAGATTAATTGATGAAGGAAAAGTGGTTAGCAGTTATACTTATGGTGAAAATGGGAGTTTTAGGAATGATACTACCATAGAAAGGAATGATTTGTTTGAAAAAACAGAAATGAGAGTTCATTTTCAAAATGTTGACAAAGCCAAAGAGTTTTATGAGTTCGCTGCAAAGTCAGATCCTGAATTTGGATATGTTGATATTTTTTATAGTAGTGATTTAAGCAGTCAAACAACTGTATTAACTAATGGAGGTAGGAGTTCTGTTAGAGCAAGTGATTATGCTTATAGTGTTTTAGAAAAGAATTCAGATGCATATCTTTTAGATATTTCTCATTCACACCCAGGGAAGTATCTTCCAAATGATGGACATTACCCAGCAGTACCATCTGGATTTGATGATAATTTGAAACCAACTAGTCGTCCAGGAGATAGACAAGGATATATACGAGGAAATAAATATGATGGCAGAAGACCTGATTATTATAATATTTTTATTCCAAGTAAACCAACTATAAAACTTAAATATAATGGGGATAGAGTTATTAGAAAATTATAAAAATGAAAAATAGTATTTTAATTATAGTGATATTGTGTTTTACAATTTTTAGCTGCAAGAGAAAAAGTATTAAGGAAAATTCTTACCACACAAGAACTGACAAACAATATGAGGAGATTGTTTTTCTAAATAAAGATTTCGAAAAGGTTATAGATAGTTTCATTATTAGTGTAAAACATCATTCGATTAATCGATATGATCAAATTCTTATTTATCTACAAAAAGATAATAACGATACTATCTTAAGATTAGAAAATAGTCCTCCTTTTGAAGAAGAAGATTTAAGGACAATATTAAGCTATAAAAATGTTGATTTGTACTTTTATGCACCTCAAGACCTTGATAATAAACTAAGTGTTTTTTTTAAGCGTAAGGAGAAGGAGAGGATCAGAGAAATAGAGATAGATACAGTTACAGTAGATGCCGTATATATGCTTTCATATATAATTAACGATAATAAAATAATTCGAAGGAAAATACCCTTAGAGCTAAGTACTGATGCTAATTAGAAATTTATAGAGGAGATGTCAACGTTGAAATAGTTATAAATTTTATACAGGAATACAAATATCTTATTTATTTCAAGATTAATAATATTAGTCAGTCTCAAAAGTTAATAATAAATAATGAAAACTATAGTATTGATGTTTTTTATATTGGCTTCTTCTTGTGTGAATAGAGAAAGCCTTAAAGAAAAAGAAAAAAGTGACTTAATATCAAAATCTCTTATCTCTTTTTATAACAGCAATGAGGCAGAAGTTTTATATAAAACATACAGTCAGCTAGAAAAAAAATATAAAAACGAAGAATTATTATTAAAATTTGATAAAAAAGAAGTTATAAATATGTTTCTGATATTAAAAAAATATTCAGAATTAAAACACATTCTAAATACTCAAAAGAAATTAAGTTATCACGATAAGTTAATTTTAAATTTGATTGATTATAAAATTGACAAAGAGAATGGAATGATGAATAATAAATATATAAACAACAATATACGATTGATTCAAGACACATTAAGGAAATCTCCTAAAGACTCTATTCTATATATAGATTATTTTTCTATGCGTTCAGTATTGGTTGATAGTATGAAAATTCGAGAAGAGATTGATAGTATGCAATATACAAACAAAAACTTTTCAAAAGATTTTTATGATTTAATTCTTAAAAATGCTATTTATGAATTTCAAAATAATCCTATAAATCATGATATCTTAAATAAAGATTAGATGGGGAAAACATTTAAAAAATCTAATAGAAGAATAATTGAATTCTTAAATTATTATCTGCAAATTCAAAAAGCAAACCTGACTTAATAAAAATATTATTAATAAGCTATTTACCATTACATCCATAAAGATCATTTGGGTAATAACCGTGTGGTGTATGCCGATGGTAATAACAACGGCGTAATAGAACCAACGGAAATTCTCGAAGAAAACAACTATTATCCGTTTGGATTAAAACATCAGGGGTATAATGATATGACAGGCAATACAGCTTCCAATTATAAGTATAAGTATCAAGAACAGGAGCGTCAAGATGAATTAGGTCTAAATTGGGATAGTTTTAAATGGAGAAATTATGATTATGCTATTGGTAGGTTTTTTAACATAGATCCTCTTAGCGAAAAATATAATACTTGGTCGACTTATGCATTTAGTGGAAATAGAGTTATTGATGCAAGGGAACTTGAAGGATTAGAGCCATATGTTGTTACTGGAAGAGCTTTTATACCCGATAAGATTCTCTCAAATCCAATACCATTCTCAAAAACAAAATCTTTTGCAGGAGATAATAGAAAATCTTATCAAGTAAACACAACTGCTTATAGAACAGAACAAATAGTTAGAATTGATTTTGATAGTAAAAAGGCAACAACAATTAGTAATAAGGCAAATGGAACAATAGGTTATGATAAAAATGGTAAAGTAACTAAGACATCTAATAAAGCAAAAGCAGGTCCGACTCCAACTTATACATCTTCAACAATGAAGGATAAAACGACTACTATTGGGATGGAAGTAAATGCATCTAATAAGTTAGTCATTGCGGCACCAGCAATTAATTATGATGTTAATATAACTATAACCGAAACAGAAAAAGGCACATTCGATTATAACATCTCCGGACAAACAGATGGTTTTCCTGCTTATGAGTTTTTTATTACAAACGAAGCTACAGGTGATTCTTATTTAATATATGGAAGCAATCCAGCAGCTACGGGTGATACTCCTACAGCATTATTTCCACCTATGGAAAAAAAGATTAATGTAAGTGGTAATAGTAAAGATTTAATTCCAGTAGATGAAGAAGTTGAATTTTAGATAATGATGAATATGAAAAATAAAAATAGGGTTCTTAGATATTTTGGGGTAATATGTGTAATTATTAGTATTATTTTAAATGTTAAAATGTTTATAGAAGAAACATGGCCAACTTATTTGTTTTTAATAATATGTATAATAGGATTATTTCAGATAATAATATCTTTCATAATAAGAGAATTAAGAATAGGTTGGCAAATATTTTTGATTTTATTTCCCTTTATTCTGAGTTTTATACTTTTAAAATCCATAGAATAATTTTGAAATAAAAAGTAAACATCAGGGGTATAATGATATGACAGGGAATACAGCTTCCAATTATAAGTATCAATACAATGGGAAAGAGTTACAGGAAGAAATGGGATTAAACCTATATGATTTTGGCGCAAGAAACTATGATCCTGCATTAGGAAGATGGATGAATGTGGATCCGTTGGCTGAGCAGTATTGGAATATGAATCCATATGGATACGCTTTAAATAATCCTGTTTATTTTATTGATCCTGATGGAATGCAAGTATTAGATCCTGATGAAATTGTCAAAAAACAAAAAGAAAAGATAATTAGTGATATAAAATCTATTCGTAAGATGATAAAAGATGGGAATATTGATGCAGAAACTGGAAATAAATTTATAACTTTTATGAAGAGTGTTCAAGATGAAATAAAAAAGTTAGAAGACTCGAAACAAGTTTATAATGTCTTCTTTGATCAGAAGAACAAAAGTAATACAGGTGGTGTGACATATAATTTTGATACAAACTCAGTAGATATTGCTATGGGCACAACTGCTTCATTTGCAGTCATTGGACACGAATTGAAACATGCATCTCAGTTCGAAGACGGCGAGGTTTCATGGAGTAGAAATGGTCAGTCAACTTTATATGATATTAGTGATGAAACTGCAGGCTATAATAGACAAATTGATTTAGATGGAGGAATAACTCAATTTACACTTGCAGCTCAAAGATATTATACAAATAAAGATATTATAGATTTTGGAAAAAAGCAGAATCCACAAATTTATCAAGGTTTACATCAGTCATCCTTAAGCTTGTCTTCAAAAGAAGGAAAAGCAATGATAAAAACAACAATTGAAGCTGGTAAAAATGGAACACCAGTTCAGGAAGTATATATTGGATGGGAAAAAGATTACAATAAAGGTGTTAAAAAAAGGAAATAATGAAATTAAGTATATATTTAATATTAGTTTATATTATATTCGGATCAATGACTATTGATAATGGACTATATGTTTATAAAACAAATTATTTTTATGAGAGTATTGAATTAAATAACAATGAATTCACCTACAAATCGAATTTTCACTTTTCAAATTATGAAACTAAAGGAACTTTTAAAATATTTAATGATAGTTTAATTCTTAATAGTTTTCAAAAGACTGATATTTTTGATGTATATGAAAAAAGCAATAGTAAAAAAAATAAATTGTTTTTCAAGGTTAGTAGGTATGACAAAACTTTTTTCTCTTATGATTTACATTTGATATTAGATGATAATAAAGAAATTGTTCTAAAAGATCAGTGGGATACTACAAAAATAAAGAGGTGTGATATCAAAGCCTTTTATATAAAAGATAAGAATAGTTTTTTGTCTCCAATTTATAGTATCAAAAATAAAAGTAGTAATTTTTTCATTATTAATTTTACAGGTAAAAGAGTATTTATAGATGAAGTTTGGTTGATAAAAGGGAATAGTATAATTCCCCGATCACAAAATGGTATTATTCAAAGTTACTTATTAGAAAAAGAATAATAGACGAACCAACAGCCTCTTTACAAACGTATTGAGGCTGTGTTATTGTATAAACACTTTACAAGTATAATATATTTAAAATTCCATTTTTAATATAAAAACAGGAAACACTTTATTAAAAATGATAAAGGATGTCCATAAATTTTTCTTGTTCTACAAAAAAATAATTCTAATTGTTACATCAATTTATTTTTCTATTGTTCAATAAATTAAAGTTATAACAACATTATCCGGTAAACTTCCCCATTTTTGTAGGCTTCCCCTTTTCTAGACAAATTAAAAATATAAAAAATAGTTATTCGTTGGTCATCTAAAAAATCGGTGGTATATATATATCATCTTTTCATTTTCTGATAAATCTTTCTTTAATTTTTTCTGTTTGCCCAATCACCAAAAAATAATAAAAGGTTTTTTATTATTGGAATACAAATACGATTAGGTACTTTTCAGTCTTTTTACCTCATCTCCTAAAACGATAAACACCTCATCTCCCCTTTTGCGTTCCATGATATAAAGTCCTGTGAGGTCTCCGAAAGCAGGCAGTATAAACACACCTTTATCAAAATAAAAACAAGGTAAACGGAAATAATGACGTTGTTTGGTCCGAATGCTTATTCCGGGATGAGTATGCCCTACTATATTAATCACCTCCCGATTTAACAGCGATAGCGACTGATGGGAAAAAACGATTTTTTCATGCAGCCATAGTTCTTTAACTATTTTGAAATGAGGCAAGTGATGCTGTGCATAATCGATAATATCATGATTGCCTTTTGTAAGGATAAACGATACTGTATCATGTTTCAAAAGTGCTTCTTTAAAAAGTTCCCAATCCGTATTCCATTCACTGTGAAACAAGTCTCCCAGAAACACGACGGTTTTCACTCCATATTTTGCAATGAGCACATCAAGTTTCATAAACTCTTTATACAAAGAAGTTTTGGGAAGAAAAATTCCGTTTTTTCTGAAATGAGTAGTTTTTCCCAAATGCCAGTCCGCAATAACAAGACAATGGCTTTCCGGCAGAAAGAGCGCCAGTTCCGGTAAAAGCCACGTTTCAGTATCGCCCAGAAAAAGCCTGTAAAATTTATTCGACATCCAGTTCCTTTTTTAATTTATTGAGACGCGCCTGCCAATCTTCATTCGAATATTTGCTGCGAAAAGATTCCGAAAAAATCGGAAACGCAAACGGACTCAGTTTTTCAAGATGCTTAAAAATAATCGGATGGCTGTTGATACGCTGAAAGGCCAGCTGCATGCGCTGAATTTCGAGCTGAAAATCATAGACTTCATCATACGCCTGACGGTACAACAAGTTGGAAGGTTCATTTTCATCAAAGACACTGAAAAACAAAGAAGCATTTGCCTGAAGGTGTTTTGTTTTCATCTGCTTTCCGGGATAACCATTAAAAATAAGACCCGATACCGAAGCAACATCCCGAAAAGTACGTTTCGCCATTTCTCTGATGTTGACTCCGTTTTTGATATCTTCTACTATATTTTCTACTGACAACAATTCCTGAACAAACGTTTCATCAACAAAGAAATCGTCTTCAGAGAGCAGTTCAAATCCATAATCATTGCTTGCAATGGTAAATGTTATCTTCTGATTCCGGCTGATGCGGTAAGCAAGAATTGCAGCCATTCCTTCATGTACTAGTTTCCCCTCATACGGATAGATAAACAGATGAAAGCCATATTTGGTTTTTATATATTCCGTCAGCAATTCATTTTCCTGAGGCAGATAAGAACGTTTTGCCTGTTCTTTGAACAAAGGCTGTAAAAATGCCAACTCCGGATAAGTCCGACGGGAAGGTTTCCCGATTTCCTGAAACATATGACGAATGGCTTTTCCATAATCAACACTTATCGGAAGCCGTCCACCTTGCCATGAAGGAATGAGTCCGGTTTTTTGTGTAGTAGGCCTTACAATGACTTCATTATTTTTGATATGAACCAATTGCAGCGCGCGTCCGGAAAACCAGAAAACATCACCTTCTTTTAAGCGCGAAACAAACCATTCTTCCACGCTGCCCAGGTATTTTCCTTTTTTAAATTTTACCAGAAGCATCATATCTGAAACAATGGCTCCGATACTCAAACGATGCTGCATTGCAATACGTCTGGAAGTAACTTTAAAAAGTCCGTCTTCAATAACCACTTTATGAAATTCATCATACGCATATAAAGAACTTCCTCCCTGTGTGATGAGTTGTAAACATTCATTGAATTCATCAGGGCTGATACTTTCATAGCAGTGTGTTTGAATAACTTCATTATATAAGGCCTCAGCCTGAAATCCGTCACTGACAGCCAATGTCATCATAAACTGAATGAGCATATCAAAACTACGGATATAGGGCAATCGCTGTTCTACCATTTTTTCAGATAATGCATAGCGCAGAGAAGCGCCTTCCATCGTTTCCAGTGAGTGAGTGGGCAGAAAATAGATCACACTTGTTTCTTCAGGGCGGTGACCACTTCGGCCGGCACGTTGTAAAAAACGCGCAATTCCTTTTGGGGAGCCGATCTGGATGACGCAATCAACAGATCGGAAATCAACTCCAAGATCAAGGCTGCTGGTACAGATGACGGCTTTTAAAAGTCCTTCGTGCAGACTGTCTTCAACCCATAGGCGCAATTCTTCACTAAGCGACCCGTGATGTAAAGCAATCTGTCCTGCCAGTTCAGGGTCTGCTTCCAATAATCGCTGATACCATATCTCAGCCTGTGAACGGGTATTTGTAAATAATAAAGTGGTGGTATATTGATGCAGCAGAGGCAGTACTTTGGGCAATAAACGGATGCCCAGATGCCCGCTCCACGGATATTTTTCAACCTCATCAGGGTAAATCGTATGCAGTTCTATTTTCTTTTGCTGTTTTGACTGTATTAGTACGCTCTGTGAATCACGTGTAAGAATATCTTTTGCCTGTAACAGATTTCCGATGGTTGCCGAGATTCCCCATACTTTGAGAGATGGATTGATGGTTTTTAAATGGGCAACCGCCAGTTCAATCATTACACCTCGTTTGCTGCTCAATAATTCATGCCATTCATCTACAATGACAAACTCCAGCGATTTAAAAAATTCTTTATATCCTTTGGAAGCCATAAGCAGATGTACGCTTTCCGGAGTAGTAATCAGCGCCTGCGGAGGATTTTTACGCTGTTTCTGTCGGTCACCTGCAGAAGTATCTCCGGTACGAAGGGCTATTTTATAGTCGAGTTCCAAATCTTTACTTACCCTTTCCGTTGCTAGTAAAATTTCTTTTGACAAAGCCCGCAAAGGCGTAATCCACAACGTATGCAGTCCTTTTTTCTCTTTTGTATTATCAGGTGTTTTTTTATAATAATTCTGGAGAATTCCAAACCATATCGCATACGTTTTTCCGTAACCTGTCGGAGCATTCAGCAAACCGGATTCACCTCTTGCCATAGCTGACCAGCATTTTTTCTGAAAAGCATGCGGTTTCCATCCCTTATTAAAAAACCAAACATCGGCAAAAGCATTCATAATTCATAGTTTTTTAATAGTTGTAACAAATCTTCTTTGGTATTGGCATCTTTGGCAGCTTTATCTGTTCTCCAGCGCAGTATCCGTGGAAAACGCAAGGCTACTCCAGATTTATGCCGGGTACTTTTATTGATTCCTTCAAATGCAATTTCGAATACCTGCTCGGGTTTTACACTTCTCACTGGTCCGAATTTTTCCAGCGTATGTTGTTTAATCCATTTATCCAGTACATTGATTTCTTTATCGGTAAGCCCGGAATATGCTTTGGCAAACGGGATAAGAACGTCGCCATCCCAAACAGCAAAGGTATAATCTGTAAACAAATTGGCGCGGCGTCCATGTCCGCTTTGTGCATACAGCATTACACCATCAATGGTCAATGGTTGTGTTTTCCATTTCCACCAGCCTCCCTTTTTTCTACCTACTTCATATACACTTTCCCGATGTTTCAGCATCAATCCTTCGCATTGATGACTTCTCGCCTGTTCTCTGAAAACATCCGCTTCCTGCCAGTTGGTGAAAGATAAGGTTTCTGAAAGAATAAGCACTTCAGAAGGATGTTGCTTTAAAAGTTGTACCAACAAAGACCGCCGCTCATGAAGCGGATAATGGCGGATATCTTTTCCCTGCCATTCCAGCAGATCATAACATACCATTACCAGAGGGGCTTCTTTTAAAATTTTAGCCGTCAGATTTTTACGACCTATACGGGTCTGCATCACACTAAAAAGTAACGGTTCCCCATCTTTCCACGGAATGATTTCTCCGTCAATAACCGTACCGTCCGGAAGCGAATGCCGCAGGATCTCAAACTCCGGAAATTTATCTGTAAGCAGATCTTCTCCACGCGACCAGATGAACAAATCAGATGCACGGACAATAACCTGCCCGCGAATACCGTCGAGTTTCTTTTCAATGATCCAATCCTTTACAGCACCCAGTTCATCCGGAGCTGTTTCGAGCGGATAGGCAAGACAAAACGGATAAGGAATATGAGTTGCCAGCAATTGATTTTCAGTCAGGAATAGTTCCTGAAATTGCATTTGCATAGGATCCCACTTGCCCATCATCTGATGTTCAATATCCCTTTCATCCTTTTCCAGAAACTTAGCTATGGCTTTTACAACGAGTTTTTTAGAAACTCCTACACGCAAACTACCTGTAAGCATTTTGTTTACAAGAAAAAGAGCAGTACCTGAGTTTGTCTGCCATAAACGAAAGAGTTCTTTTTTTTGTTGTACTACCGGCATTTTTTGTAAAGCAATGATATGTTCAAACACCTCTCTGAGAGAATAGGGGTTATCTTCAGTCTGATGATGGTGAGAAACCAGCAAAGAAATGGTTTCTCCGAGATCTCCTACTACATAATAAGACTCTTCTAACAACCATAAGGGAATTCCGGTATATTCAGACACCCATTCTCTAAGCAATGTTGTTTTTACAGGTCTCTTAGGTTTGTTTCCAATGAGGATTGCAATTGCCAAAAGGCGGTCTTCATCTGTAGCTGTTTCCAGATACCGGACTATTGCTTCTACTTTTCGGGTGGTTTTGGTTGTCTGATCAATGGCATCAAATAAGGCGGCAAATGCTTTCATAATTCTTCCGTTTCTGTATCGTTATACAAGGTCTTCATGATTTGGGCATTCAGTCCGTAAGCTTCTCTTAGCCATTGGGCATATTGTAGTTCATATCCGTGAGTAATATATATATTTTCGGCTTCGGACATTTTTACAGCTGCATTCAGTGAATTGAAATCACAATGATCAGAAAATACGAAACCTTTATCTACTCCACGTCTTCTTCTCATTCCACGTAACTGCATCCATCCGCTGCACATAGCGGTTCTGTAATCGCCAAATTTCCGCATCCAGGGAGTACCTAATGCCGATGGCGGTGCAATGATGAGAGCTTGCCTGAAGTCTTCTTTTTTCTGATCCGCAGCAATACGGCTTCCTATAAAATGATATCCGTTTTCACGAAAAGCATCGTTAAGATTCGCAACTGCCCCATGCAGAAAAACACGCTCTTCGGTTTCTTTAAAATAATTCAGAATGGATTGTGCTTTTCCCAACGAATAACAGCAGATGACGGTTGCACGTTGCTGTTCCCGGTTTTCCTGCCACCAATTGCTGATGTCATCAAAAATTGTAAGTGGCGATTCAAACTGGTAAATCGGCAGTCCAAAAGTAGATTCTGTAATAAAATGATGGCAGCGAACGGGCTCAAATTCCGGTGACAATCCATCAGGTAAAAGTTTATAATCTCCTGTAACCACCCACACTTCTCCTTTGTATTCTACCCGGATCTGAGAGGAACCCAGTATGTGTCCCGCCGGATGAAAACTAAAAGATACACCGTTGATGGTAACCGGTTCATTGTATCCTACGCTCTGATATACAACATCTGCTCCCAAACGTACTTTGAGCACCGGAACTGTATCGGTATGACATAAATACTGCTGATTGCCCCAGCGCATATGATCGGCATGACCGTGTGTAATAAGCGCCTTCTTTACCGGACGCCACGGATCTATATAGACATCGGCTTTCGCACAATACAGTCCTTTTGAATTAACTTTTAATAACATATAAATCTCCTTTTAGCCTTTTTTAGGCAGAAATAAAAAAGCAGTCGTGTTTTTACATGTATTTATTACTATGAATATAAGGATTTATAAGCAGAAACCCCGTGTTATTAAGGTTTATTTTAACAGTTGTCTTTTGAAAATAATGGAGCTCCAACGGACTTTATCTCCTAAAACACTCGCTATAAACCATTTGGTTAAAAATAAAAAATGCATCTCCGAATAGAGATGCATTTTTTTAATAGGTTTCAAAGAAAAATGTAAAATTTATAATACGGGTACCGGAGTTTCAGTATCAGTATCTGTATGTACTACTGTTTGTATATCCGGCAATAAAATCAATAGTTTTTCTATTTTGGAATATGCCTTTACCAATTTGTAAAACATACATAAGGCAAAGAAACTGCAGATAAACGACACACCACCCAGTACAGCATGAGTCATGAGTACAGACAATTCATTTTCTCCGCTTTTATAACGATTGGAAAACGACATCAGCAGCATACTACCCCAGCCCATAAACCACCATAGTTTTAAATAGTAAACTGGTATTTTTTTTCCATAAACGATATGAGCTCTATCCAATAATTTATACGTCCTGCTAAAAAGTTCCCGCATGATCTGGTACGGTCTCAGCAGATTCAGAAAAGGTATAAACCAACTCCATACAGCGACCTGTTCACTATATTTCAACCGGACTGCTTTGGTTGTTAAATTTCGATAGGCTCTGCGAAACCAATGCAGAAAAAGAATAGCGGCAGTTAAGAAAACTATTGTGTATATAAACCATAAGAGGTCTTCCTGCACAATATATTTTTCGAATAGATTTTCAGGATAATGATGTTCTTCCCTGATATTTTGCAGCTTCAGGTAATGTATTACATAATAGCCTGAAGCAACAAGTTGCAGTACCATAAGGCATACAAAAGAAAAGAGCACCTTTTTCGCTCTTTTAAGATTGGGTTTTAAAGTAGTCATGTGTTATAAGGTGTGTGTTTTTTGGTTAGATCAAATTAACGAAATAAAAGTGTCATAAAGGCATATTACACCATCTTTTCAACATTTATTTCTCTAAGTTCTTTTGTATCACACAAAACGATGGATACAAAAGAATAAAAAAACAAAGATAAAAAAGTTTCACTTACCCAATATCACGGGAATCTGTCGCCACATGAATGTGTTTTTGTATTTCTCCATTTCCATTTACCAACAAAGCATACAAACCATAGCCATAGCAGGCTCCGGTATCGATATTCCATGAGTGGGAAGCTTCTTTGTAAAGGGCTTTTGTCGTTTTTAAAGGCGTATGCCCGTGTATTTGTAATTTCTCAAGCTTTTTTAATGGTTTTCTGTTCCACAAAACGCTATCATCAGCCTGCTCATTCCAAGGATCGGCAGTATCTGTGATACCGGCATGCGTCACCATAAGGGTTGGTGTTTCAAGTTTCAGAGGCAATTGCTGAAACCAATGAACAGATCTGCAAAGATCTTCCTCGGAAACGGAAAAATTATTCCATGTTGCTTCTCCTCCCTGTCGCCACCAATTTTCGTTGAATCCCCTATCATGATGATCTGCCATCTCAGCTTCATGATTGCCTTTGAGAAAAATAGTATCCGGATATGTTTGCTGAATTTCCATACATTTTTTTACTACTGCTGCACTGAAATTACCACGATCAATAAAGTCACCTACACAAATAAGGGTTTCTTTCATTGGATTCCAATTCTGTAGGAGTTTTGTAAAAGTAAACAGACAGCCATGAATATCTCCAACGATAAAATAATTTTTCATAGGCAAACGGTATTAACAGAGTAACGAGAAGAATTGTTTTATTTATTTCACAACAAACGTACTCATTCTTTTAGCATTTTTACTTCAATCAGACAAAATACTGAAAAAGAGGAAATACTATAATAAAGAATAAAATTTTATTTAAAAAAATATTTATTTAAAAAATAAAGTCTTAATTTTCACTTAAAACTTATCATTAACGCAACCAAAAAAACATTCACATGAAAAAATCTTTTACACTAAAAAGAAAAAAAAGCACCAACGAATACCATTTGTTCAAATCTTTTGAAGTCAAGGACAACTCCTGGCAAACTTTTAGCAGCTCTCTTTGCGACACCAGTAATATGGATGAATCTTCCGCCAACAGTAAATTTAAGTTGCTTGGTGAAGATGAAGCACGCATGGAAGTAGCCAAAATAGGCAGAAAGGTGTGCGGACTATGTGTAAGCCATTTGTATGCGACTCCTGAATAAGGTATTTTAAATTCAAAAAACAGCTCCCAAATCAGAGCTGTTTTTGATTCTGACTAAACCCTCACTACTCATTTTTCTGTTATAGAGTCTAAAAAAGAATGTTTTCCCCTCTCCGATTCTAATGATGATAAATACTAAAAAATTCAAAAAAAGTGCTTTTGCCAGAGATTTAATACTTTTAAATTAAGATCGGATTATAATATAACAATCGAGGATTTGAAAAAATATAGGAAATCCATAACATTTAAAAATAGCAGTCATGACAGAAAAAGAAAGAATACTAAACAATAATCAGGGAGAATTACCAGATACGGCATTATATGATATAATAAGTGTTAGAGGTGTAAGCAATTCCGAAGAAGACTTAGAAACTTTTAAGCAAACGATAATAGCTTTTCTTGACAATAAACATTTAAAGACAGAGAGTTCTGAATGGGAAAAGATTTTACCCAAAAAGCTGGTTCAGTTTACAAATCAATTAGAAAAAGACGATTATCATAAAGATGATTTATTATCACATATTCCCGCTATGATTGACGGTTTAAAAAGGCTTAGACAATGGGAATGGTATAGCTCCAAACTTACTGCTAACGGTTTCGAAGTTGTTATGAAAGGTATCTTTAGAGGAATATTTTTACCTATTCTTCATCATCAGGGATTACCCCATATATCACTGTTTATCACAAGAAATGGCAGAGAATACCCTACAAAGGCTATAACAGATGTTTTGACCTACAAAACTTTTGATCCTGTAACACTTAAGTTGAGGATAAAAGATAATTTTCATTCTCAATGAAAAACCCAAATAAGAGTTAGAAATATCAAAAAACCTACTTCTTACTCTCGTCATTTTATTTTTCGCTTTTCAGATTTATTTCAATGACTTCATGTATTCTTGTAGTATAACGCGGAGACAGTTTTTCCTGACGCATTTTCCATACATAATTGAGCGACTGACCTGCAAATCGTACTTTTCGATCACCACCCCAATATTTATTCACGTCATCGATGGTTTTCATCAATACCTCATGTTTTGCATTTCGGATATGAAACAAATTTAACTGTACAGCATCTGTTTCCTGAATTTCTGACAAGATAACCCCTGCCTTTTTATAGTGAAACTCGGGCAGGAAAATTTCTTTTAATCCTTTTTTTGCAGCTTTTATGATATCAATCGTAGAAGAGGTCGGAAAGTCTATCGCTACTGTAACAGATCTGTAGTATTGAGGAAGTTCCGGTTTAAAACGGTTTGTCTTGATAAAAACAGTGATGAGCTGACATACTCCCTGTTGTCTTCTGAGTTTTTCTGCACTGAGTGTAGCATAGGTTGTGATGCGTTCTTCCAGTTCTGCCTCTGTAGTAAGCATAATATCGAATGAACGGGTTGTGGCAATACTCCTCTTATCTTCTACTTCTTCCAGTTCCAAAACTGAAATGCCTTCTAATTCTTTTTTGATGCGCAATCCTGTAATACTCATGTTTGTTTTTACCCAGGCATCATTGAGCTGTGTAAACTGATGTGCGTTGAAAACACCTATTTTTTGTAATTTTTTAGTTTCCCGGCGACCGATACCCCATACATCTTCTATTTTGGTCCAACGCAACGCTTTTTCTCTTTTGTTTTCTGTATCAATCACATACACATCTCCTGTGCGATCCGGAAATTTCTTAGCTATTTTATTGGCTACTTTTGCCAATACCTTCGTGGGAGCAAAACCAACAGAGATAGGAATGCCCGTTCCTCTGGTAATCATGGTACGTATCTGACTACCCAAAAACAAAAAATCGGTATTTTGATTACCTGTAAATTCTAAAAAGGCTTCATCAATGGAATATACTTCTATATCAGGTGAAAATGTAGCTAAAAGATTCATTACACGGCGGCTCATGTCACCATAAAGTGCAAAATTACAGGAAAAAACATGAACTCCATGCTGTTTGAAAAATGGTTCCCATTTAAAAGCCGGAGCCCCCATAGGTATTCCAATGGATTTAGCTTCATTGCTGCGGGCAATTACACATCCGTCATTGTTGCTCAATACTACTACAGGTTGATGATTTAGTGCAGGATTGAAAACCCGCTGACATGAGGCATAAAAATTATTACAATCAATCAGTGCATACATAACTTTACTTTTTAAAAGTTTTGATGCTGTGAAGGACAACCCCCCATATTAGAAACTGATCAGAAGAGGTTATTTCTATCGGAGCATAGGAGGTATTTTCAGCTATGAGCCATAAACGGTCCTCTTCTTTCTTCAAGCGTTTACACGTAAAAGCCCCTTCAAGAAAACAAACCACGATATCGTGATTCTGAGGTTGTATCAATTTGTCTATGACGAGTAAATCTCCTTCATCAATGCCAATATCCCGCATGGAATCTCCTTTAACTTTTGCAAAAAAAGTGCTGTCTTTATGCTTGATGAGTATTTTATTGAGATCGATGCTTGATTCTATAAAATCATCTGCCGGAGAAGGAAATCCGGTTTTTACGTTACCAACAAAAGGAAGTTCTATACACTCTCCCACTTCTGCACCATACAGCTTTAGTATATTCTCCATTTTACCTTTGTATTAATAAGAACAAAATTAGCAGTAAGTTTTTGATTTACATGTTAAACTTTTGAACTAAAAAAAAGACCTTATTTTCATAAGGTCTTTTCCACTGCTTCAGTAATTTTCTTTTTCATAGGTGTTTTCTTTTGGAAGCCGAATGTTTTTGAAACAGTCAGTGAATTAATGGAATTGTAATTAACAATTATAATAAATCTATAAAATACTTAAAAACATAACTATTATTATAACTACCAATAAAATTCCTTGTTTGTCAAAACGATTAGTCGTGTTGTTCATGATTTCTATTTTTTATTGGTTCATATTAACATAAAATTAAAACAATTTAACCAAACTAACAAAATAAAATCCAATTTTAACAAACTTTAAAACAAGAATAACGATAAATTATAGAGATTATCAATAATTCTTTCATCACAATGAAGTTTCTATGAGTAAATACTCCTTTGTATCGTTTCAGTATTCTTATACCTAAAAACGCATACAAATTTTATAAAAGAAATTTAAATCGTATATTTAATAGAATAAATAGTGCTTTTTTAACGGAACAAATGATTTTTCCACAAAATGTAGATTTAATCATCTGCTCCTCGAAAAATAAAAAACAGTAGAGCAGCAGAAAAAGATTATAGCAAAAAATCCTTTTTAATCTAAATTCCTATTTATAAAGATCTTGTATGTTTTTTAAGAGTATATTAGAATAAGAGGCATTTTATTATTAAAAAAAGAATAGTATTTGCATATAACAATAAGAATAAGCAAGATATATTTCGGCTTTGGAAAGCGATCTCATAATAAACAAAAGAAATGCCTTATGAAAGAGAACAAGAAATATCCGTATCCGCCTTTTGATGAGCCCCTGCAACAACCACCGGGATCTGAACAAAAAATGGATTTGAAGCCCGATCATGGAGAACAAAGCTATAAAGGGTGTCATCAGATGGAAGGTAAATGCGTTGTGATTACCGGAGCCGATTCAGGAATTGGCAAAGCGGTTGCTATTGCTTTTGCCAGAGAAGGTGCAGATGTAGTAATTGCCTATCTTGATAAAGAAGAAAAAGAAGATGCACTCGAAACGCTTTACTGGGTAGAAAAAGCCGGCAGAAAGGGTTTGCTTTTTGAAGGTGACCTGCGCCATGAAGAAACATGCCGGAAACTTATAGAATCAGCTATTTCTAATTTTAAAAAAATTGATGTACTGATCAATAACGCTGCTTTTCAGATGAGCCGCAAAAAACTGGAAGATATTCCATCTGAAGAGTGGATTAAAACTTTTGAGACTAATATCCATCCTATATTTTATTTGTGCAGATATGCTGCTAAACACATGCCCGCAGGAAGCAGTATCATCAATACATCTTCTGTAAATGCTGTAGATCCGAACCCTACATTGCTTCCGTATGCAGCTACCAAAGCAGCCATCCGGAACCTTACGGGTAATCTGAATCAGTATTTTCTGGAAAACGATCTCTATATACGCGTAAATGCGGTAGCGCCAGGTCCTGTATGGACACCTTTGATCTCAAGTACTTTCCCTAAAAAAGAGGTAGATACTTTTGGTCATGACAACCCGATGAAACGTCCGGCACAACCCGCTGAAATTGCGCCTGCTTATGTTTTCCTTGCTTCAGAGGGTGCAGGTTATATCTCCGGAATTACTTTGCCGGTTACCGGTGGTCGATTATTTTTATAACTCGCTATTATTGATTTTATAACTTAACAACAAGATGATATGAAAAAAACCCTTCACTGCATATTGTACAGCCTTAGTGTTGTATTTATGCTCTCCTGTAAAGACAACCGTCCGAACACACCAGCTTCTCATTACCCGGAGCTAAAGGACTCGTCTACCTATCCGAAAACAGATACTCTGGGCAATATTAAAAACAAAGTATCCGACAATCTGGAAGATGCTAACTCCTATTGGCAAACTATTGCCAATTATAATACAGCCATTGTTTCATTGGGAACTGTAGGCCAGCAGCATGCGACACATGAAAAGGTGAAATCATTTGCGAATAAAATGAAAAACATTCCGATGCAGGTACAGAAACAACTTCCTGTCAGTTTCGGAAAGAATTTGGAAATTGAAGCTAAAATCGACCAGACATTACAGGAAATAAATTCTCTGGCAACCCAATCTAAGAGCAAAGAATGGGATAAGAATTTTGTAACTACTTCTGTCGATTATACTTCTAAATTCGTTCAGATTTTGTCTTCTCTGATTCCGAACATTTCCAATACTGATGAAAAAATGTATTTTGATCAGTTACTTAATGAGTATAAATTATTGGTTGAAGAGGGCAATGCTCTGTTGAAAAAGGATTTAGGATAAATAATTACGTTAAATCTAAAAAAAACCAGAACAGCTTTGTTCTGGTTTTTTTATCACTGCAATATCTAAGGATTTGTAGAAAAAATCGCTGCATTCGCAATCAAAGCTCTTCTGTTGAATTTTAGTATGTCTACAATGAGCTCTGCAAAATCTTCTGGCTGTAATACTTTATCCGGATTTCCGTCTGTAATTTTTAAATCAGATACTGTCATATCGGTTGCAATAGTACTTGGAGTAAGGGTTATTACACGGATATTTTCTTTTCTCATTTCATACATAAGCGATTCTGAAAAACCAATAACCGCTGATTTGGAAGCACTGTAAGCAGAAGAGTTGGCACTACCCTTTAGTCCGGCAGTTGAAGCAATGTTTACGATATCTCCCATCCCTTTGGATTTCATTAGCGGTACAATTGCTTTTGCCACATAATACACTCCTAAGACATTGGTTTGAATGATTTCTTCCCATTTAGCGGTTTCCATTTCTTCTACACTGCCGTATGCTGCTATACCCGCATTATTTACAAGAATATCAATTCCGCCTAATGCTGCTGCTATTTTGTGAACTCCCGCAATTACTTCAGTTTGTATTCCTACATTAAAAACAGCATAAGAAGCCTGAACCCCAAAAGATTGAAGTTCAGCTACTGTTTCCTGTAGCTGCTGCTCATTTCTTCCTGTAATTCCTACGTGTACTCCTTCTTTTGCCAAAGCAACAGCAGTAGCTTTACCCAAACCACGACCACCGCCCGTAACTAAAGCTATTTTTCCTTTTAAATCTATCATTGTTTCTCTTTTATCATTTGTTTTGCTAATGTAAAGCTATTTTCATTTATATAAAAAATCATGCTTTACAAAAAAAGTACGAAAACATGCTCTATTTACAATCTGACCGTTTTTCAAATTATGGTGTGACAGGTATGTTAAGAGACACAGCCCATTCTTTGTGTCCGCAAGAGGTACATTGAGGCATTTCAGCAGTCAACTGTACGGTTTCACCGCATTGCATACAGGAGTAGTACTGATTTTCCTGTAAATTTTCTGCCTTTTTATATTCGTGCGGATAAATAGGAAGACCATATCGCACCTCTTTTTCAGGATAGAACAAAATGCTGACTTCTCCGTTTATTTCTAAAAGAGCATACTCTACCTGACCTAAATGACGTACTTTCTGAATACGCAGTTCTGCAAAAAACTCATCCTGAGAAAGACTTTGATGCTCATGTTGATTGATGAGCAGTTTTCCGTCTTTGATAATATAAACCGGACTACCCTCCAATATATGTTCTACCTTTTTGTTTAAACTCATGAGATAGGTGATGATTTTATAAAAAATCAACACTACAGCAAATACAAGAACGGATTGAATAAGAGGAATGTCTAACTGAAACATCGGATCTCCCGCAGCGGAACCGAGCCCAAGAATAAAAGCCAGTTCATAAACGGACAACTGTCTTACTCCTCTTTTTCCGGAAAACCGCAAGACGAGCAGAATGATGACAAACATGAAAAAAGTCCGGAATACAATATTGAATACGGACTCCCAATCGGTATTACTGATAAAAATTTCTTTCCAATCCATGCGTTTTTTATGACTATTATTAAGTACAAAAGTTACTGCTTTTATATTTATAAGTCAAGTTAAAAACAAGATCATAGCTACCTGTGTTTTGACAGGAATAATATGCACTTAAATGTACTTTCCGATTCTTTATATTATGAAAACCTATAAATTTTTATTCTAAAATAATTTACTCCTTCAAAAAAAACGTTTATTTTGCCTGATAAACTATTTTAGAACATCTATATAATGAAAAAAATAATGGTACAGCTGGTGTTTTTAGTCGCTGCTAATTTCACCTTACAGGCTCAGAAGAAACTAAAACTGGAAGAAATCTGGGACGGTACGTTTTATACCGAAAGCATGACTGCCCTAACGGCTATGAAAACAACCAATCAATATACCGTTTTAGATTATGACTATGCTTCTAGAACATTTCAGATTGATTTATATGATTTTGCTACTTTAGAAAAAAATAAAAACCTGCTGAACAGTAAAAACTTTCCAGCTCTTAAACAGATAAGTAGTTATGAATTCAGCCCTAAAGAAGATAAAATTCTTTTGGCTACGAATTACTCCCCTATTTACAGACATTCCTTTACTTCGGTATATTATATTTATGATATTAAACAGAATTCTCTCACACAATTAAGTGACAAAGAAGTACAGGAGCCTCAGTTTAATGCAGACGGTTCCAAGATTTCGTATGTAAAGGACAATAATATCTATGTATATGATCTCAACACCCAAAAAAGTGAAGCTATAACTGATGATGGCGTTAAAAATAAGATCATCAACGGTATTACCGACTGGGTATATGAAGAAGAATTTTCTTTTGTACGCGCTTATGAATGGAATGCTGACGGAACTAAAATAGCGTATATTAAATTTGATGAGGCAGAGGTTCCTGAGTTTTCTATGGACATCTACGGGAGAGATTTGTATCCGACTCAGCAAGTATTCAAATATCCTAAAGCAGGAGAAAAAAATGCTCTTGTCTCTCTTCATATCTATGATCTGAACGCTAAAAAAACTACAGATGTTTCGCTTACATACAATGATTTTTATATTCCGAGAATAAAGTGGACGCACGACCCCTCTCTTTTGAGCGCTCAGGTACTCAACAGACACCAGAATAATCTGGATATTGTTCTGGTAGATGCAGCTAAAAACACCTCAAGAGTAGTTTTAAACGAAAAAGATAAAGCCTATGTAGATGTTACAGATTATCTGACATTTTTGAATGATAACAGTTTTATATGGACAAGTGAAAAAGATGGCTTTAACCATATCTATCATTACGATCTTTCGGGAAAATTACGCCAGCAGATTACAAAAGGAAACTGGGAGGTAACCGATTATTACGGATACAATGAAAAAAACAAAACCCTTTATTATCAGTCAACTGAAAACGGTTCTATCAAAAGAGCAGTATACGCAATCGGGTTAGATGGTAAGAACAAAAAACGTCTTACTGAAAAAGAGGGAACGAATGCAGCAACTTTTAGTACAGACTATGCTTATTTTATCAATCAGTTTTCTTCCAGCATTCACGCTCCTATGTTTACACTGCATGAAACAAAAACGGGAAAACTCATCAAAACGATTAAAGACAATGAAAAAACACAGCAAAAAGTAGCTTCTTACAATTTGCCTAAAAAAGAGTTTTTTGAAATTAAAAACGAGCATAATGAAACCCTTAATGCCTGGATAGTAAAGCCTGCAAATTTTGATCCCGATAAAAAATATCCGTTATTGATGTATCAGTATTCAGGTCCGGGCTCACAGGAAGTAGCTGATAAATGGTGGACAAGTAATGATTACTGGCATGCACTCCTTACTCAGGAAGGTTATATTGTAATGTGTGTAGACGGACGTGGAACCGGTTTGAAGGGAGCTGCCTTTAAAAAAGTAACCCAATTAGAACTGGGAAAATATGAGGTTTCTGATCAGATATATGTAGCGAAAGAAATGGCTAAAAAATCATTTATCGATGCGAAAAGAATTGGAATATGGGGATGGAGTTTTGGAGGTTTCATGTCTGCAAACTGTTTATTTCAGGGGTCCGATGTGTTTAAAACAGCCATTGCAGTAGCCCCAGTAACTTCATGGCGTTTTTATGATTCTGTTTACACAGAACGATTTATGACTACACCTCAGGAAAATGCATCTGGATATGATCAGAACTCGCCTATTACACATGCGGGAAAACTCAAAGGAAATTTCTTACTGATACACGGTACTGCCGATGACAATGTGCACGTACAGAATGCTATGGTACTTATCGATGAATTAGTACGCCTAAACAAAGATTTTGACTGGCTGATTTATCCTGACAAAAATCACGGTATTTATGGAGGAAAGACACGATTACAGCTTTATAACAAAATGACCAATTATTTGAAAGAAAAATTATAAACTCATTTTTTGAGTAAAATAATTGCACGATTGTTAAAACCTTCAATCGTACATTTAAATATCTGTTTTTTTTAATATTTTTTATACATTTGAAGATTGTTGAAATTTTAAGCCTTGTGCTTTTTCGGCAATTCTTAAAATAACGTTTTATATGAGCAATACAATTATTGACCCACAGCTGGAAGCCATTCAAAATTTTGAAGGTAAATACCCGAAACAATTATGGTATTTATTTATGGTAGAAATGTGGGAACGCTTTTGTTTTTACGGAATGCGTGGTGTCTTAGCCATCTTTATGGTAGACCAATTGTTATTAACGGAGAAAGATGCCAATTTGAAATACGGAGCCATTCAGGCTTTTGTATATGCTTTTACTTTTATCGGAGGTATTTTTGCAGATAGAATACTTGGATTTAAAAAATCACTGACTTTCGGGGCACTCATGATGATTCTCGGAAATGGATTGATTGCTGCAAATCCGCATGATTTCTTTTATTTCGGTATTGCTTTAACCATTATCGGTACCGGATTTTTCAAACCGAATATTTCTTCTATGGTAGGAGATCTTTATAAAGAAGGTGACCCGAGAAGGGATGCCGGATTCAGTTTATTTTACTCTGGTATCAATGTAGGAGCTCTTTTAGGAGGAGCCCTTTGTGTATATCTTGGAAAAAGTCATTCCTGGAGTTTGGCCTTTTTGGCAGCGGCTGTTGTGATGGTGATCGGTTTGGTAATGTTTCTGTTTACAAAAAAATATCTGGGACCTATCGGAAACAGTCCGATTGCGCATATGCCGGAAACAAAAAAACGCATGCGCGAAGCAGCTGTATATATAGGAGCCCTGATTTCTATTCCACTTATTTTTATCATGATCCGCAACACACAATACACTGATATTTTCATGTATGTGATTGGGCCGGTAGCTCTGATTTACTTTTTTATACAGCTTGCAAAACAAAAAGAAAAAGCGTCGAGAAACAAGCTCATTGCCGCTCTGATTCTTATTTTCTTTTCCATTATCTTTTTTGCTTTTTTTGAACAGGCAGGAGGTTCTTTAGCATTGTTTGCCAACAATAATTTACAGGCGAGTTTATTAGGTATCGGAATAGATCCTAACATTGTAAACAACAGTGCCAATTCTTTATTTGTCATCATTTTTGCGCCTTTAATCGGAATTTTATGGATTGCTTTGGCTCGAAGAGGAAAAGAACCGAATACAGTAATCAAATTCGGGTTGGGATTTTTACTATTAGGACTTGCTTACTATATTTTCTTTTCTACGCGTTTTTTCGCAAACGAACAGGGAATTACCTCGCTTGAAATTTTTACGGTTGCTTATTTGGCTGTAACATTGGGTGAGCTTTGTTTATCGCCTATCGGCCTTTCCATGATTACCAAATTATCCCCTAAAAACTTAGCAGGTATGATGATGGGATTATGGTTTTTGGCAAGTGCATACGGGCAATATGTAGCTGGTTTGATCGGTGCCGGAATGTCATCACCAAACGCAGATGCTTCTTTACTTGACAAGCTTATTTCTTATACCAACGGTTATCAACAATTGGCATTATATGCTTTAGGAACCGGTATTTTAATCATTGTTATTTCTCCATTCATTAGAAAACTAATGCAGGAAGTAAAATAAAAAACTATTAACTCAAAATTCTTATAATGGCAGCAGAAGTAACTACTACCAATCCAGATTTTTTTAAATCGAAAGTACTTGGGCATCCGTCTGGTTTATTCGTTCTTTTCTTTACAGAAATGTGGGAACGATTTTCCTTCTACGGAATGCGCGTTTTATTGATTAACTTTTTAACAATGGCTATCATCGGAAACAATCCTGGCTGGGGTTGGTCTGCTGAACAAGCCGGAGCTTTATACGGTACTTACGCCATGCTTTTATACATCACTCCTATTTTTGGTGGTATTCTTGCAGATAAATACATAGGTTACCGATGGGCAGTTGTTATCGGAGCATTTATTATGACACTCGGGCATGCTTCGATGGCACTTGAAGGAGAATCATTTATGTATATCGGTTTAGGATTATTAGTATTGGGAACTGGTTTCTTCAAGCCTAATATGACTTCCATATTATCAGAAATGTACAAATCATTCCCTGAGAAAAAAGACGGAGCATTTACCATTTTTTATATGGGGGTAAATGCAGGTGCCTTTTTTGGAATGATGCTTTGCGGTTATCTCGCTGAAAAGGTAGGATGGCACTGGGGATTTGGTTTAGCCGGAATCTTCATGTTATTGGGAACTTTACAATTTTGGCTTTCTAAACCTATTTTTGGAAATATTGGTGAAGTGCCTTCTAAAGAGAAAAAAGCAGCAGCAGCAAAATTAGCTTCTGAATCTAAATCTGAAGATGACCGTCCAAATCCTTTTACAACAGTAGATTATATACTGATTGCTGTAAGTACGATCATAGGGCTTCTATATGCTTTTAACGATCCTTTATCAAAGATTGCCAATATCAATATATTCAAAATGCTTACCATCGGTAAAGTTGACGGATCTATTGTTGCTATTCTGATCGGTTTGGTGGTATTTTTATTCGTAGTAATCTCACGTTTATCGCGTTACTCAAAAGTAGTAAGAGATCGTATGATTGCAGTTATTGTTTTCGCATTTTTTACCATCTTTTTCTGGATGTCATTTGAGCAGGGAGCTACTTCTCTGGTTTTATTTGCACGTGATAATACGCAGCGTATTCTGAATGGAAACAGCGCTCTTATTTTCAATATTGTTAATACCTTATTAACCGTTATTCCATTATTAATCATTTCATGGGTTCTGATTTTGCTGGCAAGACAAACCTGGAATAAAACACCATGGGCAAACATCATTTTAGGTATTACCTTTTTGGGAGTTTGGGGTACAGCTATCTGGATGCTTAATTATGACTGGACTTCACATGCGTATGCTGTAAAATATAAAGCTGTGGAAACTCCTGTTATGGACAAAGAAACCGGCAAACAAAAAATGGATGATAAAAACCAATTGGTTTACAGCTACACTCCGGTTACCGAAACTTATGTATCTAACCCTACAGATAAAATAGTTGACCGTGAGGTTATTCTGAGTTCAAAAACATTGTATGAAGTAGGTCAGGAAATTAAAGTACACCCTGAATTGGACAACTTTATTATCCTTAGTGCTGAAAAAGAAAATAAAATTCGCTCAGATTACCAGACACACACAAAAGATTCACAGATTGCAACTGCACAGATTACTGAAATCCGCGATAATCAGGTAGAAATTACAGTAGCATGGTTCTCTATTCTGAACTCATTCTTTATCATTGCATTCGCATCTGTCATTTCTAAAATATGGGATTCAAGATACAATCCGCCTGCAGCCTTTAAATATGGACTTGGACTTATCATCATGGCAATCGGATTCGGATTACTGGCTTTCGGAGCTTATGGTATCCAGGAAGGTGTGAGAGTTTCTATGGTATGGCTGATATTTGCATATCTGTTTCATACACTCGGAGAACTCTGTCTCTCCCCTGTGGGCTTATCCTACGTATCTAAACTGGTACCAGCCCGCATGATTGCCTTCATGTTTGGTATGTGGTATCTGGCTATCGCTATAGGAAATAAGCTGGCTGCTGTATTGGGAGGGCAGATTGAGAATATTACGAATCAGTATTCGCTTTCTACATTCTTCCTAATTTTTACAATTGTTCCGATTGCTGCAGGGCTTATTGTCATGTCACTACATCCGGCATTGAAAAAATTAATGCACGGTGTAAAATAATATTTATTATTTGAAAATATAAATCCGTTTTGTACATTCACAAAGCGGATTTTTTAAATAAAAAACTAAAACCTATTATATGAAAAAAATATTTTTATTACTGACCATCGCTTTGATCAGTTTTTCCACACAGGCTCAGGAGGTTAAATGGATGACCTTTAATGATGCCATCGCGGCACAGAAAAAGAACAAAAAACCAATTTTCATGGATGTCTACACAGTTTGGTGTGGTCCATGTAAAATGTTGGACAAAAATACTTTTTCGGATCCTAAGGTAGCCGAATTGATCAACAAAAAATACAATCCGGTTAAATTCAATGCAGAAGGTAATGAAGCTATTACCTTTGCCGATAAAAAGTTTGCCAACCCATCTTATGATGAAAACAGAAAAAATACAAGAAATGCAATGCATGAATTTGCAGGTTTTTTAGCATTAAGAGGCTATCCTACAATGGTCATTATTGATGCAAATAATAAAGTATCTAAATCAATTGTCGGATATAGAAGTGCTGAACAGTTGACCGCTGAATTGTAAAATAATCAATTATTGAATGTCATATATCCCTTTTCACGCATATCGTGATAAGGGATATTTTTTTTATCACAACTTGTAAGCCAGTTTTCCTTTCTCCATTTTTTGTTTCCGGGATGAACAATCAGTTGCCGGGGTTGATGGTATTCTATAAGCCGATCAAGATTTACAGCCGGATTGTTGATAAGAACTATTACATCTGCCTTTTGAGATGTCTTATAAATCCCTAAACTATCCACAAGCAAAAAGAGTTTATTTCCATTTTTAAAACTGTTCTCTACATGATGTATCACAATCTGTTTTTTACCCTTTTCCC
Source organism: Flavobacterium sp. (assembly GCA_032096595.1). Classification (GTDB taxonomy): domain Bacteria; phylum Bacteroidota; class Bacteroidia; order Flavobacteriales; family Flavobacteriaceae; genus Flavobacterium. The sequence continues at coordinate 27,226 of DAMCXY010000005.1, forward strand.
TTATAAATTCTTTTATATAATGCTGTTGCTGTACATCAGGATCTGTTGTATAAAAATGATATTTATCTGAACTCAATTCTACATAGGTAAAGTTTCTGTAATCATACAATACATATTGTTCTGTAACCCCCTTTTTTAAATACGGGATGAGATAATTGATTTGTAAGGAAATGAGAAGTATTAATAGCAGGATTATTTTTTTATAGGTATATTTTTTTAGCAGCCATGCAACACTAAAAATGAGCAGTATATACACTATACATTCTGTGAGCTTTACAGAAATATCTGTAAGTATCCACTGATGCTGGGCAGCAATCATCTCCGTTACTTTATTACCAAAAAGTATCAGATATTCTATAACATACCCGAGATAGCGTGCAAGATATTCATTTATATAATTTAAAGCCAAAAGCAATAACAAACCTAAAAGCACAAGATTAGTAGTGGTTACGACAATAAGGTTACCGATCAGGAACAATAAGGGAAACTGTCCGAAGTAATATAATGAAAGAGGAAGCACACCTAATTGTGCAACTAAAGAAATAGCAACCATTTCACTAAAAAAATTGATTAACTTATTCTCTTTCCTGAAGTATTTTCTGATGAGCGGATACAGGTAAATGATGGCATAAACGGCCATATAGCTTAACTGAAATCCAATATCAAACACATAATTTGGATATAGCAGTAAGATAAAGAACATGGAAACAATAAGAATATGGATCGTGGAAGTATTTTTTCTAAGCATACTTCCGAAACCGACCAGCGAAAACATAACTACAGACCGTACTACGGGTCCGCTTAAACCGGATAAAAAAGCAAAAAATATCAGAAAACTTACGACGCCTAAAAAACGATAATTTCTGTTTCGTATTCCAAGCCCTAATATAAAATTAAGGACATAATATAATAATCCTATATGCAGCCCTGAAACAGATAAGACGTGAACTACTCCGGCGTCTCGATAATTTTTTTCAACGGTCTCGCTCATATCCTGACGCTGCCCAAATAATAAGGCATAAATGATTCCGCGTACTTCTTGATCATACGCGTGCAGGTCAAAGCTTTCTTTGAGCTGTTCTCTTACAAAGGCTACATAATGATAAAAATCTTTTTGCGGTGGTAGTATTTTATAAACACTGTCTACCTTTATTTGTCCGTAAATATTTTTTTTGGATAAATAAGCAGCATAATTAAACTGATACGGATTTTTGGCTGTATGGATTGGCTTTACGGCGACATACGAAATAAAAGTTTGTCCTGTCTGCCAAATGGAATCTTTGACAGACTGATATATGAGTACACGGTGCTTTTTATTGTCTTGAATAAGGGTTCCATAATATCTGTTTTGGGAACTATTGGGTTTTAGCTGCTCTTCTACTGTAATACTATAAAATCGTGAAACCTCATATACCGGCTTATCCTGCCTGTTTGTGAATGAGTACGAAGAAATGCCGGCAAGAATAAAAAAGAGTGCCACAAAAAGCCATGAAAAAAATCTTGCTGCCTCATTGCGCACATTGTTATTTAAAAGAGTGTGGAAAAATAAAAATAATAAAATAAGAGCAGTTAAAGGAATCACCCAGAAAATGGTCTGAAATCTTATTGAAAAATAGTCAGACAAAAAAATCCCATTAACATAAAAGAATGTAATGGGAATCATTGGATGTTTCATTACCTTCATCATAAAATAAAGATAATCAAACAGATGCGAATTTCAATAATTAACTCTTATAAAATTTGCTGCTCGTAAACTCTGTTAATCTGAGCAAATCCTTTTGAATAATAAGGTTCTTTTGTTGAGGATATAATCACGCCCTGAGAAGTAGAAGAATGGATAAATTTGATTTCATCTTCTGTTGCCTCAATAACGATTCCGACATGATTAATCACTTTTTTGCCTCCGTTTCTGAAGAAAATAAGATCTCCGGTCTGTGCATTTGCTTTGGTCACTTTTTTTCCTAAAGAAGCCATTTCTCGAGAAGTTCTTGGCAAAGCAATATTAAATTGTTCAAAAGCTGTTTTTACAAAACCGGAACAATCCATACCGCTTCGGCTCATACCTCCCCATACATATCTTGTACCCTGATAATCGTTTGCCACGTTTACCAGCTGTTCTGTAAGATAACAATATTTCTTGGGTTTGGAGTCTTTTGCAGTTGCTACCATCTGAGCTTCTTCATCGATAGCATTCATACGGGCGTTGATTTCTGCAATGGTAATTTCTTTGGAGTCGGTAGCTGAATTTTTAGCTTGATTTTTGGTGGCTGTCTTTTTTGAAGTTTTATAAACTACATTAGACTTTTTCACTTGTGCTGTAATTTCGTTCGTCGTAAAAAACGAAATGGCTGCAAGAAAAGTTAGTGTAATGGCCTTCATTGATATTATATTATTTAAGGGATATTCTCTATTCTGATTTGTTGTTTTACAAATATATAAGAATTTATCTTTTATCAAAACTTAAATTTTCCTTAATTGTGTTAACAACTGCATCACTTGCACCTCCTCCACCTAACTTTTCCTCTAATCTACGGTAATCAGACAGGATTTTGGCACGTGAAGAAATGTTGATAACTTTATTTAATTCTTCTTTTATTCTTTTTTTATTGCAGTCTTTCTGTATCAGTTCTGTGACAACCGGTTCATCCATAATCAGATTTACAAGCGATATGTATTTGAGATTGATGACACGTTTTGCAATCTGATAGGATATATTATTGGCCTTGTACACGACAACCTCAGGCACTTTGAACAGAGCGGTTTCAAGTGTTGCAGTACCTGATGTAACAATTGCTGCATGCGAATGATTGAGCAGCGAATAGGTTTCATTGGAAACAAATTTTACATTTTCCTGCTTTATAAAAGGCTTATAAAAGTCATACTCAAGACTTGGAGCTCCTGCGATGATAAACTGATAGTCAGGAAAATCATCTACTACAGCAAGCATTTCTGTTAATAATCTTGTAATCTCCTGTTTTCTGCTCCCTGGCAACAAAGCGATTAGCGGACGGGGATCTAATCCATGTTTGGCATGAAAGTCTTCCTGATCACGCAATCTGAATTCTTCAATAGCGTCTATCAGCGGATGCCCTACAAAGTGTACCGGAAAATGATGCTTCTCTTCATAAAAATCTTTTTCAAACGGCAATATTACATACATGTGGTTTACATCGCGTTTTATTGCTTTGATACGATTTTCTTTCCAAGCCCAGATTTGCGGAGAAATATAATAATGGGTATCAAATCCTTTTTGTTTTGCCCATTTAGCAATTCTCATATTAAAACCCGGATAGTCAATAAAAATAATGACGTCGGGTTGAAATTTCAGAATATCCTCTTTACAAAAAGCAATATTTTTTAGAATGGTAGTCAGATTCATCACTACTTCCGCAAATCCCATAAAAGCAAGTTCTTTATAATGCTTTACCAGAGTACCTCCGGTCTGCTGCATAAGATCTCCACCCCAAAACCGAACCTGTGCTTCAGGCTCCTGTCTGTATAGTGCTTTCATAAGATTTGATCCGTGAAGATCTCCCGATGCCTCTCCTGCAATGATATAATACTTCATTTTAAATAATTTGAGATATTACCACTAATAAAATTAATGCTGTCAACACTCCTTTTACTACATCATAGTATGATTTATTCAGGAGAAGATATACAACCGCGATGTTCAGCAAACTTCCGATAGCGATTACTTTACCTCCCAAGTCTGACTTTATCAGAAAGCTCATATCCTTAAAAAAGGAAAAACTGGTAACCAACTCCACATATAAACAACCACCAATCAGAGTTACTACAAAACCGATGAGCAATCCCAGCAAAAACTGTCCTATTTTCATATTATAAATCCCAATTATTTAATTGTTGCATGGCATGATATGCCGTTAAATCATACTGAACCGGTACAATTGAAATGTATCCGTTGGCAAGAGCCCATTCATCAGTATCTTCTCCTTTGTCATGGTTTACAAATGTACCTGTAAGCCAATAGTATTTTTTTCCGTGCGGATTCGTTCGCTGATCAAATTTTTCTACCCAGGTAGCATTTGCCTGACGGCAGATTTTTATTCCTTTTATTTCGTTTTTTTTGAGCTTCGGAAAGTTAACATTGAGTATCACACCTTCCGGCAATCCCTGTTTTAGTGTTTCCTCTGTTATTTGCTTTACAAAGCTTTTTATTTCTTCAAAATTGGCATTCCAGCTAAAATCGTTTAGCGAAAAACCAATTGCTACCACTCCGCTCATCCCTGCTTCTAAAGCCGCAGACATGGTACCCGAATAGATAACATTTGTAGAAGAGTTCAGACCGTGATTGATACCCGATACACAGATATCCGGTTTTTTCTTGAGAATCTGATCGATCGCTATTTTGACACAATCTACAGGTGTACCTGAACAACTGTACTCCTGATCCAGTGTCGGATCTATGGTTACTTTTTCTAAAAAAAGAGTATTATTTACAGTAATGGCATGCCCCATACCCGATTGCGGACTATCAGGCGCTACTACTACGACTTCGCCGATTTGTTTCATTACATCGATCAATGCCCGCATACCCGGAGCTGTGATTCCATCATCGTTTGTAACTAAAATCAAAGGTCTTTTTTTCATCAATGTTTTTTTATACTTTCGTAAAAGTACTAAAATATTGAGAATACCCTCTGAATATTTTTTCCGAAAGTATTGTTAATACCTGTGTATAAACGTACTTTGCAAAAAATTGGTTTAACAAAACTTTATTGGCAGATTAAATTTTTGTACTGATTTTTTTAAGTAATTTAGATGAAATTTAATTGATGAATGCTATCTGGCTTTTTATGAAAAGAAACTATAAAATTATTTTAATCGTTTTGGCGATTTCAGCGGCGTTATGGAGCTTTATGCCTAAAAAGGAAAAAGCAGATCCGGAAAAAGAAGCGCTGTTAATGGAATTATTAACCTATGTAATTAAAAATGGCCACTATGCACCAAGTGAAATCAATAATGAATTCTCCGCAAAAGTCTATAAAGAATATATAAAGGCTATTGATCCGAATAAGCGATTTTTACTGCAGACCGATATTGATGAACTGAATCAGTATGAATTTTTAATCGATGATTTTATTTTAGCAAGACGCTTTGATCTGTTTGATAAAAGCTATCAGATTCTTCAAAAACGAATGAAAGAATCACAGGCTATTTATAAAGAGATTTTGAGTCAGCCTTTTGATTTCAACGTGAAAGAGGAAATCAATACGGATTTCGACAAAATGCCTTTTGCTAAAGATGAAGCTGCCCTGAAAGAACGTTGGAGAAAACAGCTGAAATTAAATGTATTGTCTAACATTGAAGATAAAATAAAACTGCAGGAAGGACAGGATGTTGAAGAAGAAAGTTTTGAAGAACCGAATGAGGAAATTAAAATCACAGAAAAAAAGACGGTAAAAAAAGAACCTGTTGAAAAGAAATCAATGCAGGAACTTGAGAAAGAAGCCCGTGAAAGTACGTTAAAATCATTGAATGAGTACTTTGAAGCGATTGAAGAAATCAGCAGAACTGAATGGTTAAGTATCTATATCAATAGTATTTTAGAGCAATTTGATCCGCATACTTCATATTTTGCACCTGAAGACAAAGAAAAATTTGATGTTAGTATGTCTGGTTCCATGGAAGGAATCGGTGCTCAACTGCGCAAGAAAAATGATTATACTGAAATTACCGAAATCATTCCCGGAGGACCTGCATGGAAAGGTAAAGAGCTTGAAAACGGAGATGTAATTATGAAAGTAGCTCAGGGTAATGAAGAACCAGTTGATATTGCTGGTATGCGTCTGGAGAATGTAGTAAAAATGATTAAAGGTAAAAAGAATACTGAGGTACGATTAACAGTTAAAAAAGTTGACGGAACTATCAAGGTCATTTCTATAATGCGCGATAAGTTTGAATTAGAAGAAACTTATGCAAAATCTGTTATTATTGATACGAAAGACGGAAAATATGGAATGATTCAGTTACCTAAGTTTTATATTGATTTTGAAACGAAAGACAACAGAAATGCTTTTACTGATGTAGCAAAAGAAATTGAATATCTGAAACAGCAGAATGTAAAAGGCATTATAATGGATTTAAGAAATAACGGAGGAGGTTCTTTGCAGACGGTTGTGGATATGGTAGGGCTTTTCATAGAGCAAGGTCCTGTTGTTCAGGTTAAATCTCAAAAAGGAGCGCGAAATGTTTTATTTGATAAAGATCAGAAAGTACAGTGGGACGGACCGCTTGTAGTATTAATCAACAATTATTCTGCCTCAGCTTCTGAAATTTTTGCCGCTGCAATTCAGGATTATAACCGTGGTTTAATTTTGGGATCCAAACATTCTTTCGGTAAAGGTACTGTTCAGAATATGTTTGATTTAAATTCTTTACTGAAACTTGATAATGTGGATTTGGGAGCTATTAAATTTACTTCTCAGAAATTTTACAGAGTAAATGGAGGTTCTACACAATTGAAAGGAGTTGAAAGCGATATTGTGTTACCGGATCGTTTCTCCCATATCGATACAGGTGAACGTGACCGAGAAAATGCAATGCCATGGGATAAGATTGAAAAAGCAAACTACAAACCGTTGGCAAACAATTTCAAAAAAGTTATTGAAAACAGTAACAAACGTGTTTTAAATAATAGTCAGTTCAGACTGATTGATGAAAATGCACAATGGATCAGTCAAAGAAAAGATGAAAATGTATTTTCGCTGAATTATGACGATTTTACTAAAAAATCTAAGGAGATTGAAGAAAAAGCAAAAAAATTCAAAGCTCTGAAAGATTACAAAAATAGTCTTAAATTCACCTCTCTTCCTTATGAAGAAGCGCTTTTTGCAAATGACTCCATTCTTAAAAGAAAAAGAGATCGTTGGCATGAAGGCTTGAATAATGATGTATATGTAGAAGAGGCTGTAAATGTTTTACAGGAAATTACTTCTAAAAAATAAGATGCCACAACAGCTATCTCATAACCAAATTGCGCTCCGGAAATTTAAAAAAAATTACTGGGGCGTTTTGAGTTTTTGGTTTATAGTACTGCTTACTTTTGTGGCTGTTTTTGCGTATATACTGGCTCCTGACAATACCAAGAACGCGAATAACGGAGATATTTCTATCAGTACAAAACCTCCCGGTTTTACTGTAGATATGATAAGATTATCCGGTACAGCCCACACTTCTGCATGGGACTGGCTTACCGGAAAAGAAATAGCAGAAATACATATTCCTGTCTTAGAGCATTATATAAAGAATGATACTTTATTTTACAAAGAATATAATGCCGATGCTTCACTTGCCCAGACAAAAGCATTGCCTGTCAGCGCTTTTGGCTCTGTTCCGGCAAATGAGATAAATGACAGCTATATTTTTACAAAAAAGTTCTATCTGGGCACTGATAATCAGGGTAGAGATTACCTCAGCCGTTTGATTATCGGTTCACGTGTTTCTCTTTCCATTGGTTTTGTCGCTGTATTCATCTCTCTTGTAGTAGGCATAACATTGGGAGGCATAGCAGGTTATTACGGCGGTAAAGTCGATCACTTTATTTTATGGCTGATTAATGTCATCTGGTCTATCCCTACACTGTTACTGGTTATTGCTATTACTCTGGCTCTTGGCAAAGGTTTCTGGCAGGTGTTTATAGCAGTTGGGCTGACCATGTGGGTTGAAGTAGCGCGCGTGATCAGAGGTCAAGTGATCAGTATCAAACAAATGCAGTATATAACCGCTGCCAAAGCTTTGGGATATTCCAATAACAGAATCATTTTTAAGCATATATTACCTAACAGTCTGGCGCCAGTGATTGTGATTTCTGCAGCTAATTTTGCTTCGGCTATTCTTGTAGAAAGTGGTCTAAGTTTTCTCGGGTTAGGCGCTCAGGTTCCTATTCCAAGCTGGGGAGGCATGATCAAAGATCACTATAATTATATCATTCTTGGAAAAGCATATCTGGCATTGATACCCGGAATTGCCATGCTGCTTTTGGTGGTTTCCTTTATGATGATTGGTAATGCTTTACGCGATGCGCTTGACGTTAAGAGTAAATAGTTTTTATTGGAGTACGTATTTTTTAATGTCATACCGGCTGCCCTGAAAAATATTGAGATCTATTTTTGTTTCAATGCCTGAAAGACTTCCTTTATCAGAAAATTGCCAAAAGTGCCATTCTTCTTTTATATTTTCTACAAAAAAGTTATAATTAGCAATCCAGACCGGATAATCGCTAAAATCTTCTTTTAAATATTTGTTGTAAAAATGTTCTCCTGAATAAATAATCGGTTTTGCTTTGTAATGCTCTTCCACTATTGAAAGCCATTTTTTTAAACCTACTTTTAAGTTGGCAACCGATTGTTCTTTAGGAAGTTCTTCAATATCTAAAACCGGAATAAAATCCCCGGGTTCTAAATGCACATTGTTTATAAAATTCTGAGCCTGCAACATACTGTTTTCATCAGGTCTGTAATAATGATAGGCTCCACGAATGAGCAGTCTGCTTTTTGCTTTTTTCCAGTTGTAGGAAAAAGTTTTGTCGCATCCATCTGCTCCCATAGTAGCGCGGATAAACACAAAATCTAACGGAAAATCTTTATAAATGGAATCAATTGTATGCCATTGTATCTCTTTTTGATAATGAGAAACATCGAATCCAAACAACATTTTATCATGTCTCTTAAAGACTTCTATATTACGAATGTCTTGTAATGTAACTTTATTATCTTCTGCTATTTCAGGAGCAAATATTTTATTATAGGCAGTTTTCACATAATAGCGAATGCCTTCTCTATAATGAAAACACGCAGCGGTAAGGATACACAATATGGCAAATAATACATACCAGCGGTATTTGACTGAAATACGCCTTGTTTTTTTTCGCTGATATTTCCGTGTTTTTTTAGGTATGCTTTTTTTGCCTTTCATATAATAAATTTAAATCAAACTTACTTATTATTCAGCGATAAAAAAAGAGGCAGTTTACACTGCCTCTTTTTTCAAACTATTTTTATTTCTTACTTATTTTTATAATCTGACTCTGATTCTGAGAACGCAATTCCAGTAAATAATTTCCTGAAGCCAGAGAACTCATATCTAACTGAATCTTATCGGAATTATACGTTTTGGTCAATACTTTTTGCCCTGCAAGATTATATACCGTAACGCTATCAATGGTCTGTTTGTACTGTATGTTGAGTATATCCGTCGTCGGATTCGGATAGTAGGCAAGTTGCGTTTTATCAAAATCAGCCATGCCAAGAGTGACATCAACCAGTACAGCCGTCGGAAGACTTGAACATCCGTTTGACCCGATAATCGCTGCATAGTATGTCTTTCCGTTTACCAGCGGTGTTTCTGCCGGTAATGGATTATGATCGTTTCGCGCATCATTGTAGGTATTATACCAATATATATCTGTCTGATCCATTATGAGATCAGCAATGGTAACCTCACCTATTGTATTTACTGTAAAGCTCTGCTGTAAAGCTCCTGTAGGTGAAGAAGGGATATCTGATATCGTTACTGAAACAGCCGTACGTGCTGATATACATCCATATTCTACACGTTCTGCATAATAAGTACCTGTAGTCAATATGGTATTTTGCGTCAATTCTGTTGTTGCCGTTGTAGATGTGTACCATTTATAACTGATATTATTAGCCGTTGGCAGGTATAAATCTGCTACAGTACTTGCTCCACACAAAGCAAAAGCGTTTATTACTGGAGCTGTTTGCGGAATGACACGCACAGAAACTGATCTTCTTGTCGATTCACATCCGCCTAATGCCTGCGAAACGTAATATACACCGCTTGTTAACGCAGCTGTCACATTCAAAGGCTGCTGAGACTGCAAGGAAGTGTACCAACGATATTCAGCTCCGTTTACTGCACCGGTTGCGACTAAATCTGCAACAGTTCCTGATCCGCAAATATTTTGAGTGGTTGCATTCGGTTTTTGTAAGTTGGCATATAAACTTATGGTTACCGCTACCCTGTCTGATTCGCAGGCACCTATACTTTGAGTAACATAATAGGTTCCTGTGGTTGCCATGGTCGCAGTAGATAGCGGTTGTTGTGACGATGCTGTGGCATACCAGTTAAGAGTAGCTCCAGATAAAGCATTTAAAGAAATTTGTCCAACTGGTGTTTCCTGACACAGACTTATAGTTTGAGATGTAATCGGCATTGGTGTCTGTGTGATGATTGCCTGAACTGCTACTCTATTGGATTCACAAGCTGATGCGATATGATAATACGAAGCATAATAGATGGTTTCATTAACCAAAGTTGTTGAAGGATTTAATGCCTGAGTTGCTGTTGCTGAAGTATACCATCTGATTTCAGAACCGGCTTGCGGAGCCACGAGAAGATCATTTACTGAAGCCGCATTACAGAACACTTGTGTTGCTTCTGCATTTGGTGCTGTATTGCCTATTATCGTAATCTCAACTGCAACTTTTTCCGAAAGACACTCTCCTAAGCTGGTCTGTACATAATAAATACCTGATTCGGAAATAGCATTTATTGCCGATGGTGTATTTAATGATGAATACCATTGTACGGTTTGTCCCGGGATGATGGTAACCTCTATATCGGTTGTATTTATTGTAGTACAGAATGTCTGAGCTTCAACAATCGCTTCTTCAGTAGCACATAAGGTGGTAAAAGATATTGAAGCAGACCATTCACTCTGAGCAGTTGCACACAACTGACGTACGTAAAAATCATATTCAGTATCCGGATCTAAACCTTCTAAAATATATGGATTAGCTACCTCAGAAACGATTGTACCGTTACCTTGTGTAAAGCCGGCAGGACCCCATTCTATTTCATAAAGAGTTCCTGTAGCTGTCCAGCTTAATTCAGCAGAACTAACATTGGCAATTACTTCAAGGTCTGTAGGTGTATCACAATTAAATGGAAAACGTACTATCATATCAACCGTTACTCCGTAATCATCATTATAGCATGGATTAGGTCCCTGTTGCTCCCCTGATTCAATAGCACCTATTCTCAAACGATATTCACCCGATAAGCCTGTTTGATCAGAAATATCAAAAGTTGTATTCAGAGTAGTTGTGCTATCATCATCTGATGTTCCCTGAAAAACCAATTCTGTAGCATTATCAAATATACCATCTTTATTAAAATCGATCCATATATTGAAGTCATAACTATACCCCCAAAATCCGAAATCATCTGTATTTAGTGTTACTGAAGAATTCACAGGTAGTGACGGATCAATATCAACAACCGTATCCATCAGATCGTGATAAGTATCTGAGTTAAGGGTAAATGTCTCGGTTCCCATTGTAAGACTGGTGATTCCGTTCCCATCTACACTTGTAGGTTCAGAGATACAATATCCTATATAAAAAGCATACGGACCAGACCAATTGCTTTCATCGTCGTCATCGCATATATTTTTGACATAAAACTCATGCATGGTATCTTCTTCAAGTCCCTCAATAGTAATATTATTTTCGATTACATCTGTTTCAAGTGTTCCGTTTCCATGTGTAAAGCCACTTTCTCCCCATTCAACACTAAACTGTGTTCCCGTACTTGTCCAGTTGAGTTGTGCAGCATTTAATGTAGCATTTGAAACAGACAATCCTCCCGGAGTAGGGCACGTAATTGCGGTAACATCTTCGGTAATCTGAAGATCGTCTATATAAATAAGAATGTCATCATCTCCAAACATGTCTGCTAATTCCGTTTTTATGCGTATGTACACATTACCTTCACCAGGAGTAAAATTTGCCGTAGCAACAGCGCAGTCGTCAGACACCACGTGATTTGAACTGTTGATTGTATGAAAAGTAGTCCACGGTCCTGACGGATTATTTGACCAGGCAAATGTGAGATTAAATACATTACCTGAAACCCCGGTTTCATCATAATAATCAACTACTTTATAGTCAAACGAGCATTCTATTTCCCCTCCGATAGATGACCCTATATTCGGTGAATAAATTTCACTTTCAGAGGTCCAAAAATAGAGATTGGTCACTAAAGAATAATCACCAGCACATTGCCCTTCATCTATCTGAAACCAGTTGAAAAAATCAGGATCTTCCCATCCTCCCATGTCATCCTCAATCTCCCAACCATAGGTATAATTTACCTGAGCATAAAATGCATGTGTCAGCAGAAGAAAAAAAATAACCAATACCGACTTGTGCATTTTATTAAAAAAATAATTATTTTTCATATGTAATTGTTTTTATGTAATAAAATTATAAATATAACATTTTATTATTTATTAAAATCACAAAAATAAAGTATTTAAAGCGTATCTACTATCCATTTTTATTAAAAATAATACCATATTTATCCTATATCCTCAAATAACACATAGCACCTTACTAAAAATACTATTTCTGCTATACAAAAAGCCTGTTCAGATCTGAACAGGCTTTCATGATTTTGAGCAATACTGAATTTACTTTTTAATGACTTTAATAATCTGAATCTGATTTTTTGAATGTAATTCTATAAGATAATTTCCTGCAGAAAAGCCATTCATATCCAATTGAATCTGATTTGAATCAAATGTTTTTGTCATTACTTTTTGCCCTACAGAATTATATACTGTTACAGCATCTATTGTCTGCTTATAACGTATATTTAGTATATCGGTTGTAGGATTCGGATAGCACACAAGTTGCGTTTTATCAAAATTATCCGTACCTAACGTTATATTTACCAACACTGTAGTTGGCTGACTAAGACATCCTGTTGTTCCTACAGTTATTCCATAATAGTTCTGACCACTGACCAAAGGTGTTGTGACTGGTAAACGATTGTTATTATTCAAAGCGTCTTCATACGTAGTAAACCAAAAGATATTAGCTTGATCCATTACCAAATCTGCAATAGTAGCCTCTTCAAGCGTATTCACAGTAAAGCTTTGATCCAAAGATCCTGTAGGTGATGCAGGTATATCTGATATTGTTACATCTACTGCCACGCGTTCTGAAACACAGCTATTTTCAACACGGACAGCATAATATGTTGCTGTTGAAAGAGGTGTATTTTGCGATAATTCAACAGTAGATGTTACTGAATCATACCATTTAAGAACGACTCCTTCCATAGCTGTAAGTTGTAGATCAGCCACCGTAGCTGGACCACAGAATGCAAACGGACTGATTACCGGACCGGTTTGTGGTGTTATATGTACAATAACTGCTCCCCTTTCGGATTCACAGCCTGAAATTCCTTGTGAAACATAGTAAGTATTTCCATCTTGTAATATATGATTGGCAGGTAAAGCAGTTTCATTATCAGCTGTGGCATACCATTTAATATTTAATCCACTGGTTGGTATCGCTGATAAATTTGCCACCGTTGCCGAATTACAGAAAAATTGTTGTTCTTGAAAAGAAGGTAATACAGGAACAATTACCGATATATTTACCGGTACCCTTTCCGAGATACAACCCTGCGCATTGGTTGTTTGCACATAATACATACCAGATGTTGAGATTGTTGTAATCTCTTCACTTCCTGTTGCAGAAGCATACCATTTTATCACCGCGTCAGAAGTTGTTGCTACTGTTATGTTGTTTACAGGAGTTTCTGTACATACGATCTGATCTGCATCAATTACAGGATCATCCATCTGACATAAAGGGATTGGCTCAAATACTACATCGTCAATATGAATACCTCTATAAGTACCTCCTAAGCCATGTTTAAAAGCAAAGTAGTCATCTGAAGTTAAAGGCATATCTATAATATGTTCTGTATAAGCAGCACTAAGTGTAATTGGTAAGCCTATAGCAGTAAAACTTCCTGCATCAGTATTAGATGTCATTTTTCCAAAAATCAAAACGCTTGTTCCCCAACTTGATTTAGCTTTGAATTTAACCCGATAAGCTCCGTTGCCTAAATTATCTGTTTTAGGTGAAATAAGTATATAATTACCCGAAACATCCGAACTATTATAGATACTGAAACTATTTGGTATAGATGCAGGATTGGCAAGAGAAACATAACCATATCCTAATCCAGTGTCTATAAATGACCAACAATGCGGAATCGTCGGATTCATCAGGGTGCCTACTGGAGTTGAATCAAAATTTTCCATAAAAGCACCAATTGTATCACAAGCCATTGTAAATACAAAAGGTCCCGACCAAACTCCCTGATCCGTAGTACTACAATTAGATCGGATATAAAATTGTAAAGTCAGAGAGGAAGGTAACCCTGTAAGATTGACCGTTGTATTTACTGCCGGAATATCACCAGAAGTAATCAATCCCACATTCCCTGACCCTGGAAGTCCTGAGGTTCTTATCTCATAGTTGTAGCCATTTGCAGGAACAATTGCAGGTTCTGTTAGGGTTGCTGTCGCTGTATTACCAGTAATTGCACCAAAGGTAACCAATTGAGATCCGGGACAGGTTCCTAATAATTCTGCTGAAACAGCAAAAATATTGATAACTCCTACTGAATTATTGTTACGCGTAAATTGTATCGATTTTATTTCTTTGAGTTGGTTAGGGACACTGATACTCAATTTGATTTGATACAATCGTGGATTAACTGAAGAATCTTCTACATCATTGGTCAAACGTTGTAATCTTCCAAAACCGATATAGGCCGGTGGCGGATTGGTTCCTGAGTACCAGTCTGGTATGGGATTGGTTAAAATGGACTCTGTAGTGTTGTCCTGAAAGGTAATTACACAATCTAACTCAGCACTTCCTCCTCCGGATGTTGCCAAAATAAAGAGCTTCTGAGCTTTCACAGACCCCATCACTAAAGAGGTTATTGTATTTTCTGTTGCTATAAGACGTATTGCGTTGTTAACCGCATAGTTTTGCAACTGGTATGACAATCCAGAAGTAGCCTCAGAAATAATATTTCCGTTTACCGGGAACCCCAAAGTCTGAGGAGCTGAGTCCGTAGTCAATTTCCAGTCTACTGATTTAAAACAAAAATTGTTTCCGTCTACATCTGCTGTTGTAGTACTAAACGCAGTTCCGACTCCATTGGCAATCACATCGTGATTGAAACCATCAATTGTTACTGTCTGATAAGGCTGCGCATAAGAAACTCTAAACAGCAGTAACATACTGACTGTCAATGCTAATAAAATATTTTTATTCATTTTTATAAATTTTATTTTAATATTTCCTTCTTTGGTAGTAAAGCCATATATGACCTAATAAGAGCATTAAAACATTAATAGAATCATAGTTTTTTCATATTAAACGATAGAATAACATTATTATAAAGAAAGTTATCTGTCATAAAAACTGTTTCTGCAAAACGACCTTTGCATTAAAATGACAAACGGTAAAACTATTAAAACGGACAACAGTTCGGTATCTTAATAAACTACACATCTGACACTCTAAATTATGAGTCAAATCTCATTTCATACGGATTATGATCAACAGCTTAAATGTTATTTCTTTTGAGGTATTCAGGTAGTGATAAAAAATAATTATTAAACCCTTTACTTTTTATATTTTACACCCCAACTATTAATTCTGATAAGAAATGAATCTATATTCTGCTGTAAAGAAATTGCAGACAGAGAAACAAAAGTATACAAGAAAAACCTATAAAGTTCTAAAGTAGTAAACTTTACTATTGTGGTAGCAAAGAAAACACTTCTCTTATCTATCCTATAATGGGATCAAATATAATATTTTTTTTAATAAGTCTAAATTAATTTAATTAAAAAATTTGTAATTTTTATATGACCAAAAAGTTAATATATATTTTGTCCAAAACGGCTATAATAACTATTAAGAACTCTGCACTATGCATAAAAAAAGACCTATCATATAGGATAGGTCTTTTAAATAAAACTAAAAATGTGATTATTTTTTTACGACTTTAATAATCTGAGCCTGATTTTCAGAATGTAATTCTATAAGATAATTTCCTGCAGAAAAACCACTCATATCTAATTGAATCTGATCAGAATTAAATGCTTTTGTCATCACTTTTTGTCCCACAAGATTATATACTGTTACAGCATCTATTGTCTGCTTATAACGTATGTTTAGTATATCTGCTGTAGGATTCGGGTAATATACAAGATTTGTCTTATCAAAATCATCCAGACCTAAAGTCACATCCACATGTACGGCTGTTGGCATACTCGGACAACCGTTTGCACTGATAATAACAGCATAATATGTATGCCCGTTCTCTAATGGTGTATCAGCCGAAAGAGGATTTATTCCGTTTCGCGCATTATTATAAGTGGCATACCATACTACTCCTGATTGGTCCATTGCTAAATTAGCAATCGTAGCTTCTCCCATTGTATATACTGTAAAGCTTTGATTTTCTGAACCTGTAGGTGATGACGGTATAGCAAAAACAGTTACTGAAACCGGTGTTCTCTGAGAAACACAACCTTGTTCTTCTCTTGCAACATAATAAGTACCGGTAGCCAGAACTGTATTTTGTGTCAGTTCAGTTGTAGCTGATGCAGAAGCATACCATTTATAGCTTACTCCTGAAGCAGCTGCAATATGTAAATTGGATATGGTACCTGAACCACAAATTACAAAAGGACTTACTACAGGTGCCGTTTGTGGAATTACACGAACAGAAACTGATCTTCTTTCAGACTCACATCCTAAAACGGCCTGTGAAACATAATAGATTCCGGAAGTCAATGCTGCTGTACTGCTCAGAGGAGTTGCTGATGTTAATGAAGTATACCAGTGATACTCTGCTCCGGCAACAGCTCCTGTAGCAATAAGATCAGAAACACTTCCGCTGCCACAAATATATTGTGTCCCTGCAGCTGGCTTTTGTAAACCAATGTACGATACAAAGTTTACCGCTGTTCTCGCAGATTCACATGTATTTATGGTCTGTGTAGCGAAATAGGTTCCTGAAGAAACAATCGTAGACGGATCAATAGGAGTTAACGAATTTAAAGAGGTATACCATTTTATCGTTGCATTTGTTTGTGCTCCTAAATTCTGAAGCTCAGCAAATGTAGTTGGCTGACACATTGCTACCTGCGTTACAGAAAGCACAGCAGGTGTCCCTGTAATTACAGCTGTAACCTGACCTCTTGAAGATTCACATCCTGCAGGAGTTGCCTGTGACACATAGTAAATAGCACCATTCTGTAGCACATAATCTGATGCCAAAGCATCTGTTGCATCAGCTGTTGCATACCATTTGATGTTTAATCCGCTTACCGGTGTTGCTGATAAATCATTTACCGTTGCTCCGTTACAAAAATACTGCTGGGCCTGAAAAGCAGGTAATGAGGTAGATACCATCACTACATTTACAGCTATTCTGTTTGACATACATCCCTGAGCATTAGATGTTTTTACATAGTAAGTACCCGGCGCAGCGATGCTAGTAATTTCATCTGTAGACGTAAGAGAGCTATACCATTTAATAGTCGCTCCGGATGCGGTTGTAACCGGAATATCGCCTACAGGAGTTTCCATACATATAATTTGTGTTGCCCCCACAATAGGAGCTGTCATCTGGCACAACGTTTCAAAAACACCTGCGGTAGTCCATGTACTTAATTCTGCATCATTACATAATGTTTTTACATATACTGAATAAGTAGTACTTGGAGATAAACCTTCTACATATTGTGCAAAATTTGTTGCTGAAACAGTTCCTGAAGATACTAAACCTGTTGCACCTGAACCTGCTGCTCCTGATGTTCTTACTTCATACGCATAACCTGTTTCCGGATCTGACTCAGAAGCTGTCCAGTTGATTACTGCCGAATTATTGGTTATTGCTGTTGTTGCCGCCAAGTCTGGAGGTAAACAAGGTGGTGTTATTTTTACATCAATGTCTACTGTTACCCCATAACTACCACTATAACAAGGATTAGGTGGTACCTGTCCCGAATCAGCTGTCCCGATTCTCATTCTGTATATTCCACCTGCATAATTTCCTACTAACGGAATAGTTACATTTAAAGTAGTTGGATTTGCACTTGTAGAATTTCCCTGATACAGTAACTCACTGCTTTCAAAGACACCATTTTTATTTAAATCAATCCATATATTGGTATCATACGTATATCCTGTAGCAAAAGAAACAGAACCGGTAGCCGTTTGACCAACGATTAATTCTACCTGAGGTGCTACTGTATGATGATAATACATCACATCTGCAACAGGTATACTGGTGCCATTTATGGTTACATTTGTAACTCCGCTACCGTCATTACTGGTAGGAACTGAACTACAATAATCAAATTTAAAAGTTTTTATATCAGACCATGCACCTACACCACCAGTACCACAATTGCTGCGCACCCGGAATGCATAGGTTTGACCAACTGTTAGTCCTTCTAAAAGATAGTTATTTGTTACTCCTGTTAATACGGTTCCCGATCCTGGAGTGAACCCCTGTATTCCCCACTCGATATCAAAAAGAGTATTGGTAGCACTTGCGGGCACTGTCCAGCTCAAAACAGCTGACAAGGCTGAAAATTGCAGCGTTGCATCCAATGTCAAAACATCCGCACAGGTAGGTATAGGCTCAAACACAACATCATCAATATAGATACTTCTATAGGTACCCTGTAGGCCGTGTTTAAAAGCAAAATAGTCATCCGTTGTTGCTGGTATCTCAATTACATATTGTGTAAAGGTTGACGTAACTGTTATAGACGGTCCTATTGCTGTGAAAGTAGTCGCATCTGTATTGGAAGCAGCTCTTCCAAAAATCATATTGTAATCACCCCAGTCAGAGCGTACTTTAAATTTTACTCGATAGCCTCCGTTTCCTAAATTATTAGTTTTTGGCGAAACCAGAATATAGTTACCTGAGTTATCAGAACTGTTATACATGTAGAAACTTCGAGGAGAAGAAGTGCTATAAGAGCTACTTACATATCCGTATCCAGCTCCTGAATCAATAAAAGTCCAGCATGTTGGTACTGTAGGATTTGAGGAAGAACCAACGGCTGTTGTATCAAAATTTTCTGTAAAAGCACCTATTACATCACAAGCCATTGTAAACAAAAATGGTCCTGTCCACGCACCCTGATCTGTAGTACTACAATTGGAACGAATGTAAAATTGTAATGTTTGAGAAGAGGGTAAGCCTGTAAGATTAGCTGTAGTGCTAGCAGCCGGAATATTACCTGAAGTTACTAACCCTGTAGCTCCTGAACCCGGTAACCCGGAAGTTCTTACTTCATAATTGTATCCATTTGCCGGAATAATAGCCGGCGCTGTTAAGGTTGCTGTCGCTGTTGCTGTAGTGATGGCGTCAAAAGTAACAGGCTCCGGACTCGGACATGTACCCAATAATTCTGCAGAAACAGCAAAGATATTTAATACTCCACCTGAAGTAGCACTTCGTGTAAATGTGATGGATTTAACCTCCTTATTCTGATTCGCAACTGCAATATTTAATGCAATCTGATACAGACGTGGATCACCTGACGGATTTTCTGCCGTATTGGTTGCACGACTCAATCTACCAAATCCTACATAAGCGGGTGGCGGATTGGTTCCATAATACCAGTCCGGTACATTGTTGGTCAGAAAGGACTGTGTGGTATTGTCTTGAAAGGTTACCACGCACTCCATATTAGAAGCGGTACTACCCGAAGTTGCTAAAACAAAAAGTTTTTTTGCTTTAACTACACCCGTTACTGTAGAAACAATTGTGTTGTCTGTTGCAACCAATCGGATAGAGTTATTGGCGGAATAACTCTGAAGCTGATAAGTAAGCCCCGCAGTAGCTGCAGAAGTAATGGTTCCGTTTAACGGAAAACCAGAAGTCTGAGCAGCAGAAGTTGCATTTAACTTCCAGTCAATGGCTTTGAAGCAATAACTTGCTCCATCGACATCATTTGTGGTGGAACTGTTGGCGGTTCCGACACCGTTTGCAATCACGTCGTGATTAAAACCATTGATCGTTAAAGTCTGATAGGTCTGGGCATTCAAAACACCACTCAACAGTATCATTTTAATGATCAATGCAAAAAAAATAGTTTTACGCATACTCACATAGTTTTATTCTATCAAATATATATTTTTTACACACATACAAAAAAAATAACGGTAAAAAAATACAAACAGATGTGATTTTTTAACAATTAGTCAAACAAAAAAACAAAAAAAGACCTGATTTCAAAAACAGGCCTTTTTTCAGATAAAAAACAAATTTATTATTATTTTCTAACTACTTTAATAATTTGAGTATGATTTTGAGAATGCAACTCTATGAGGTAATTTCCTGCTGAAAGAGCACTCATATCTAATTGAATTTCTTTAGTACCACCCTGTTTTGTGATTACTTTTTGGCCGCTCAGACTGTAAACAATTACTCTATCAATAACCTCCTTATATTGAATATACAATATATCAGCTGTCGGGTTTGGATAATATCTCAAATCCGACATATCAAAATCATTAACTGATAAAGTTATATCAACCGTTACAGCGGTCGGGAAACTTGCACAACCATTCGTTCCGATAATAACAGCATAATAGGTCTGTCCGTTTAACAAAGGAATCTCTGATGGAAGTGGATTAATTCCCGTTCTGGCATCTTCATAGGTAATATACCATACCACATTGGTCTGATCCATGATCAGATCAGCAAGAGTTGCTTCCCCGATTGTATTGACTGTAAAGCTCTGATTCGATGCCCCGGTAGGTGCATCTGGCAGATCCAGTATTGTAATCGGAACAGCTGCTCTTTGCGAAATACAACCCCATTCTATTCTTTCTACATAATAAGTGCCCGTCGTTAGTACTGTGTCTTGTTGTAACTCTGTACCTGTTGTCTCAGCAGTATACCATTTATATGAAACTCCTGTCGGTACTACTAAAGGAATATCTGCTATTGTCGCTGATTCACAGAAAGTATATGACCCCATTACCGGAGCAGCTACAGGATTTACAAGAACTGCTACTGATCTTTTATTTGATTCGCATCCGGAAATAGTCTGTGAGACATAGTAAGTTCCCGAACTTAAAACAGCTCCCGGATCTAACGGAAGTACTGAATTCTGAGACGCATACCAGTGGTATTCTGCTCCTGGCAATGCTTCGGTAGCCACCAAGTCAGTAACAGTTGCGCTTCCGCAAAAAGTTTGCATTACTGCCGTAGGCACTGGTAAACCGATGTATAATGTGAAGGTAACTGCTGTACGTTCTGACTCACAAGTATTAATTGTCTGAGAAACATAGTAAGTTCCGTTACTAATTACAGTATCATTACTGAGTGGTGTTGCAGAAGATAATCCTGCATACCATTTTACTACAGACCCTGTCATATTGCCCAGATTTTGCAGCTCTGAAAAAGATGTCGGCTGACATAAGGCAATCTGAGAGATATCTAATACTGCCGGCTGATTGGTTATTATTGCTGTAACTGCTATGCGGTCAGACTCACAGTCTGTATCGGTTGCCTGTACTACATAATATACGTTTCCGGCTGATAATACATGAGTAGCATCTAATGGTTGGGTAGCCGTCATTGATTCATACCATCTGATAGATAAACCTACAGCTGGAGTCGCAACAAGGTCAGCAACAGTTGCCGTATTACAGAAATACTGTTCTGATTCAGCCTGTGGTACAGAGGTAGATACCAATGTAAAATCAACTGCTACTCTTTGTGAAAAACAACCCAATGTATTTTCAGTCATTACATAATAGGTACCTGAAAGCGGTATTTCAGAGATTTCATCATCATCTGTTGCTGATGCATACCACTTCATTATAGCACCTGTTTCAGCAGTCACATCAATCTGATCTACCATGGTTGCTCCGCACAAAATCAGTGAAGAAGTAATCACAGGATCCGGCATTACACATAATGTTGTAAAACTGCCTGCTTCACTCCAATCTGATACAGAATATTCATCACATATTTGTTTTACATAAAACTCATACTCTGTATCCGGTTCCAAGTCAGTAATTGTGTAAGGGTTTGAAACACCGGAAATCAATGTTCCTGTTCCCTGCACAAAACCTGCAATTCCATATTCTATATCAAATAAAGTAGCTTCTGTTTCAGTTTCCCAACCAAGTTCTGCCTGCATTGCTCCGATAGTAAGTGCTTCAACCATCACAGGCTCATCACAAGGAACAGATCCGCCTGTAAGATTTACAGTATAATCAGCCCAGGTACCATAGTTATAACTTCCACAAGGATCTGGTCCCTCACCACCACCGGCATTTGCTACCCTGTTCCAGATTCTCATACGATATGTACCTGAATATACGCCCATAGGAATAGTTACGGATGCTGTATACATTTGGGTGCCGTTAGCAATATAGTCAGGCAAAGCTAATACTTCATTTGTTTCATCAAAATTTCCGTCATTATTAAAATCAATTGCTATCCCCATTCCGGTATAGCCTGTAGTTGTAACATTAAATGTATAAGTGTTTCCTACTGTAAGATCAGGTACTGTCACTCCCGTACGGTCTCTGTTTGTATACGAAGGAATATTATCTGTAAAACTAATCTCATTGATATTTACGATGGTTATTCTGTGGTTACTTGAACCATTAGAATAGGTTGGCTGACACCAATTGGGTGTAAAGGTAGCGCCGTCTGTCCAATAACTGCTGTCATCTGCTGCACAATTAGCAATGACATACACCCAATACTGAGTACCTGCTGTGAGGTTAGATAAATTCACAGATGTTGTATTCGCATCTGTTGTTCCCGTAAATGCAAGACCGTCTGTACCACTTCCGGGTAGTCCTGACGTTCTTACTTCATATGTATATCCATTAGTATTAGGTGAAGTGGTAGCCGTCCAGTTTACAACTGCTGTATTTAATCCTACATTGGTCACCGTCAGTCCCGCAGGAACAATACACGATGGTATTGCCTCAAAACGTATGTCATCAACATAAATTGTTCTGTAAGTAGTTCCTAATCCATGGGCAATTCCAAAATAGTCGTGAGTTCCCGCCGGAATATTTACTATATATTCCTGAAAAGAATCGGTAAGATTTAGGGTTTGCAGTAGTTGCATCCCTGTGGCCGAAGTTTGGCTTTCCAATGTTACTACTTTTAGAGTCTGAACAGAAGTCGTCGTAGATCTTGCCCGAAAACGAATTCTGTATGCACCATTTCCTAAATTATTCGTTTTAGGAGATACGATCATTAAGTTCCCAGAATTTTGACTGCTGTTATACAAATAAACGCTTCTCGGTGCAGAATATGATGAGGCACTACTGGTATATAAATATCCTGTGCCATCATCAATAACACCCCAACAGGTAGGCAAGCTGGGATTTGTCGTTGAACCTACCGGCTGATTGTCAAAGTTTTCATAGAATGCTCCAAAATCATCACACAGCATAGTAAAAGAATAAGGTCCCGTCCAAACTCCCTGATCTGTTGCACCACAATTGGAGCGTATGTAAAAATTGAGAGTTTGAGAAGCCGGCAAACCTGTTAAATCAGCCACCGTGCTATTGGAAGAAACGGTTCCTGATGTTACCAACCCATCAGATCCTGATCCGCCAGCTCCTGTAGTTCTGACTTCATAATCGTATCCTGTGGATGGAATAAGCGCAGGAGGTGTGAGAGTAGCAGTAGCTGTATTGGTAGTGATAGCGTTGATGAGAACTGCATCAGGACTCGGACATGTGCCTAAAATTTCTGCAGATACAGCAAAAATATTGATCACACCAGAAGAAGTTGTTCCTCTGGTAAATTTAATTGACTTGATTTCTTTTGCCTGATTTGCTATTGCTATATTTAATGTTATCTGATATAGTCTTGGATTGGTAGTTGAATTTTCTACTCCATTATTATTTCGGTTAATTCTTCCAAAACCGCTATAAGCAACAGGAGGGTTAGTACCGTTGAACCAGTCTGCAACCGGATTGGTAAGAAAAGATTCCGTTGTATCATCCTGAAATGTTACTACACATTCTAAATTTGAAGCTCCGCTTCCTGAAGTTGCCAGAACAAATAGTTTTTTAGCCTTAACAGTACCTGTTACTACAGAAGTAATGTTTGTTGCTGTACTGACCAATCGGATTGCATTATTGGATGAATAATTCTGTAACTGGTACGTTAATCCTGTAGTTGCTGCCGAATTGATAATTCCGCTTTGAGGAAATCCCGAAGTCTGAGGTGTTGAAGTAGCTGTTAGCTGCCAATCAATAGACTTAAAGCAATAGCTTACACCGTCTACATCTGTTGTCGTTGAACTGGCAGCAGTTCCGACGCCGTTTGCAATCACATCATGATTGAATCCGTTGATATTCAAAGTCTGATAGGTTTGGGCATTTACAGCCATAGTCCCCGCTATCAATTTAAATAATAACAGAAAAAAAATAGTTTTATTCATATCAATATAGTTTAATGGTTGCCAAATATATCTTTTTTATGTGTTTATAAAAAAGATATGCAGAAAAAACTACAAAAAAAGTGTTGTTTTTAACAAAAATAATAATAATTTTAAAAAAAAGAGACCTGCTTGTTATAGCAGGTCTCTTTTTTATATAATCGCAGATAAAATTTATTTTCTAACTACTTTTATTATCTGTATTTGATTATCTGAATGTAACTCTATCAGGTAATTCCCTGAAGCCAGAGCGCTCATATCCAATTGTACTTCATTGTTATCAAAACGCTGCATCATTACCTTTTGTCCTAAAAGGTTATACACTACTAATTGATCAATGTTATTTTTGTAACGGATGTTTAAAATATCTGACGTAGGATTTGGATAGAATACTAAATTCGTTTTATCGAAATCATCCATTCCTAATGTGATTACTACTGTAACCGCCGTTGGCAAACTTGGACATCCATTGGTTCCGATAATAACAGCATAGTAGGTTTGACCACTTACTAAAGGTGCCTCAGCAGGAAGTGCATTGTTTCCGTTCTTAGCATCTGCTTCAGTGATATACCATACAATATTGGTCTGATCCATTACCAAATCAGCGATGGTAGCTTCTCCAATAGTGTTTACTGTAAAGTTTTGACTGGTTTCTCCTGTCGGTGATGAAGGAAGATCTGCTATCGTAACCGTAACAGCTGTTCTCTGAGACACACAACCATGCTCTACTCTTGCTACATAATACGTTCCTGTAGTTAAGGCAACATTTTGCGCTAATTCTACTGTACTCGTCGCTGTTGCATACCATCTGTAAGTTACATACGTAGCAGTCGGTAAATATAAATCTGCAACAGTTCCGCTACCACATAGTACAAATGCATTTACTACAGGCGCTGTTTGATTGATGATCTTAACGGTTACAGAGCGTCTTGGAGACTCACAGCCTTCAATAGACTGGGATACATAATACACTCCACTTGTTAATGCAGCAGTTAATGCCAATGGTGTTGTAGAAGTTGCTGAGTTATACCAGTTATATACAGCTCCAGCAACAGCTCCTGTAGCTGTTAAATCTGCTACCGTTCCGCTACCACAAATATTATGTGTGTTCGCAGCAGGTCTTTCTAATCCGGCATATACCGCAATCTGAATTTGAGAACGAACCGATTCACAGCTATTAATTATCTGAGACACATAATACGTACCAGTGGTTACTATTAGTGAAGAAGAAATCGGCTGAGTAGCTGTCATGGAAACATACCATTTTAAAGTAGCATTTGGCATAGCACTCAATTGCAATCCTCCGAATTGAGTTGACTGACATAAACTGATTGCCTGAGCAGGTATAGCTGACGGAGTAGGTGTTATAACTGCTGTTACCGGTATTCGAGGCGACTCACAACCTGAATCTGCATGATAAGTAGCTGCATAATAAACTACACCGTTTACTAAATCTGTTGTTTCACTTAATGGTGTTGTAGAAGCTACAGCATCATACCAGCGGATCGTAAATCCTGTTCCCACTGTTGCAGACAAATCTGCTACGGTTCCGGCATCACAGAAATATTGTGTTTCTATAACAGTTGGAAGCTGTGCATCAACAATAGTTATCTGAACAGCCACTCTTTCAGAATTACAAGCAATTCCCACGGCCTCTACATAATATGTTCCTGATTGACTGATCTGCGTTAATTCAGTAGTTGACGCCAAGGAAGCATACCATTTGATGATATTATCTTCATTATTAGTGTTTATTGTAATATCCTCGACATTCGTTGCATCACAGAATGATATTGGATTGGTTACAGGATCAATAACCGGTTTTTCTAAGGTTGTTATTTCTACCGTATTTTCTACACTACAATTCGCAGGATTTGTAATAGTAAGTGTGTACTGTGTAGGTACCTCAACCGTATTAGCTTTATAATATACTTTTGCTAAAGGAATAGTTCCGCTATAAGGAACAGTAGCTTCAGCATCTTCATATAAATTATCAGACGGCGACCATTCAAGTTGATATTCCTGATCTGCTGTCAATAATACATCATCAATATTCCAGTTATGCATTCCAAAATCAACCCCTTCGACAGTAAACGAAACGTAGAATGTAGAAGAACCTACATCAGCAGTATTGATAACAGTAGAAACAATTCCTGCTGCCTGTGTTGCCGTTACAGGATTTGTTACCCATGAAGTATTATTCCATGTAGTTCCGTCAGAACTTGTCTGTACTTTTACGGAATAATTATAATTTCCACTATAATGGTTTAAAAAATTTCTCCATTGCAGGGTTAATTCCTGAAGACCACTTGTATCAATAGGACCGTAATATGCTCTTCTTATTACATTACTAAAACTACTTCCTGTAATTTTTAGTTCATTAGCAGTTCCTCCTGCTGTATTTGCATTTACAACCGAAACACCCCCACCTTGTGTCTGCCAGTTAGCAGGTAATGTAGTCCCATTAGAAAAGGTTTCATTAAGCAGTTCCTGTTCACCAAGTACCACTCCTCCATCTAACTCCTGTATTTCTCCTACACATACATTTATTTCTTCAGGAAGACTTTGAAACTCCGGCAATTCTTTTACATTTATCTGGAGCTCCTTTATTATTCTACACATAGTTCCCGTACTTTGCGATGCCGTTAGAGTGTAGACAGTTGATACTGAAGGATTGAAAATCCATCCGTTTTGAGCATCTCCCGAGATGCCTGTTGATGGCTCCCAGGTATAAACATCATACTCAGACGCTCCTGTTATAATCGTAACAGCAGTTGAATCACTTCCCTCACATATTTCTAAAACAGCAGTTGACAATTCAAGCGAAGGTGCCGGATTTACAGTTGCAAGTACTTCTACTCTCGGTGAAATACAAGTAGAATTAAAAACCATATTTGCTCTGTTGGCATACGTAGCCGTATTACCACTTGAATCTACAGATCCGGACATTGTAGCTAAAATCTGTGCCGCTGTTTTATTATCAGCATATGTTGCTGTAAGAGAATTAAAAGGTGTTACATGATAGCGTATTTGTGTTGATTGGCCACTTACACCTGAATTATTATTACTCCAGCAAAACTGAACCACTACATTACTAACTCCATCCCATTGAAATGGTGTTGCAAAAATATATTGATTAGAACCCGCTGTAACCGGTTGATTGGCATTGGAATATACCAATGTTGTACCGGACACATGAGTTGTTGTAGCGGCAGTCTGAGTGGTATGTCCTAAATAAATAGTAAAATCATTTCTGTTCGCACCTGCTGTAAGCACATCCAAAGCTAAGGAAGTGATGGGTCCCGCAGTAAGACCTGCTGCAATTAGTTCTTCTGCCTTATAAGTGTATTGATATTTATAACCTCCCCAACCATAAGTAAACGGAGAATATCCTAAATCACTTGAAGCAGTTGTAGCTGTACCCAAATAAATATTATCATTTACAGTACCTGCAGAAGCAGCTACATAATAACTGGTAGTCTCGCTTATCTCTGGTGTTTGAAAAGATGCTCCCGTAAACACAGGAAACCTACTTGTTGGACTTGTGTACCATCTCAGAGTACCTGTTGCATCAGTAGTAGCACTCAAAACAGTTGTCCCTATACCACACAATGTCCCCGGAGTCGTAGTTAAAACATCCGGATAGTCACATAAAGTCGTAAAAGTCTTCATGATTGTCCATTCGCTGAATACGGTTGTCTGACATTGAGTTCTTATATAAACATTATACGTTGTAGCTGGTAATAATCCCGTAGCTGTATAAGTAAGAATATCATTTAAGGTTCCACTGGAAGCCAATCCCTGAGCACCACTCCCCGGAGCACCGGTGGTTCTAACTTCATACGTATATCCTAAAAGAGATGACGAAGATGACGCTTCCCAAGTGATTACGGCTGAATTCTTTGTCACTCCCGAAATTACTACATTGGTAGGCAATTCACAATTAGGAATATTTTCTACAACTATATTGGTAATATGAAAATCATAGTCCGGTAGGTCATCAACAGGGCCATCTGAAGCAAAAAATGCTACCATTACATCCTGTCCTATATATTGTACAGGTATATTTACAGTATAATCCGTTAATACGTTGACAAGAGAAGAAGTATTGGCTGCATTGAAGGTAAATAATGGAGACCAGTTATCTCCACACCCATCAACAGAGATCATTACCTGTACTTTATCATCTGTACCTTGCATTCCATCTTCATGCGCGGTTCCCAGATTATATTTAGTAATAGCCGCTTTGAAATTAATTCTTGAAGCCGCATTAACAGTTATTTTATTAGATACAATCCATTCCTTTCTGTTATTGTTATATAAGTTTATTTTGGCAGTAGGCACTCCCAAAATCGTACTTTCTGCCCATAAAGAAGTAGTTCCAACAGGTTTATCAGCACCACTACCTTCTCTCCAGTTAGGAAAAACTGTTGTTAAATTAGATCCAGTAAATCCTGTAAAATTTACAGACTGAGGCATTGAAACAACTGGATAGTTTGATAACTGAGAAGCAGGATTTGTCGTAGAATTCGTTATATTGTAATAATATGTAAACGGAGCAGTAGTCCCACATCTGTTATATTCGTACACTCTTACATAATAAGTTGTATTACATACTAAATTGGTTACGGTAACAGCACTCCCTGTTCCGTCGTAAACAATTTGTTGTCCAGCTCCTGAATAAGAAGTATTAACTCCTGAGATTGCCGGACCAGTTCCGCTTACCGGATCTGTAAACGTATTTGTTGTATTGATCACAACATACCTTCTGTTGCCATTACCATTTGTCCAATTGATCTTCATAGTGGTTGGTGTCACTTCTGTGAAGGTAATTGTATGAGCTGCGGTTGCAGGAAGAGTCATATTATTGACAACCGATACGTCTGAATATGCTGACTGATTTGTTGCAGTACAAGTAACTTTTAGCCTGTAATATTTTGTGTTTCCGCCAAAAGCAGGTGGGGTATAGCTTGTTGTAGTTGCTCCTGAACCTCCTACAGCATTTGCCCATTCATCTGCAACTCCATTATCATCAGACTCTTCCCATTGATAAGTAATATTTGAAGCAGTTGCAACAGGTGTATATCCTGTTACATTAATAATTGCTGGAGTAGACCCCGGACAAATCATCTGACTTTGAACATTTACCGTACCCCCTACAGGCATACCATTACAAGGCGGAGGTGGTGTAAATCTAAACACTTGGTTATTGGCAGGTTTAGCAGAGATATTCGTTACATGAGAAGTACTTGAAACTGCAGGTGCAGTTACACTGGTTACATTTAAATATCCGTTAGCTACAGTTGCTCCACCAATACCTATTGAGGCAGATGCTGAAGAAGTTACATTTCCTGATTCCTGTCTGTATATAAACTCTATAACATTTGTAGTTTCATAAAGCTTTATTTGAAAACTAATTACAGGATTAGTACTATCATAGAACCATTCCCAGTTTTTCCATTCAATCGTCATTACTCGATTGGGCGCTGTACCTGTCAGTTCATAAGAAGCTCTGGAACCTCCTGTTGCTCTACCATCGAGATCATCCCACAAAGGAGCAATTATTGGTCTTGACGTGAGATTTGCTTCTACAAAAGAATTGGTAGTCAAAGTACTGGCTCCCATATTAAAACTGATAAATCCATTTGAGGACATTTTAAACTGGGTATAATTTACACCTTCATAATTAAAAGTAAATCCTAAAGAAACGGCATCAGAAATTGCCGAATCTGCATGTACAGATGTCAGTGTAGTTGCCGAAGCACTGTTTTCCTGAAATAAACCAATCTCATGAGAAAACCCATACCCAACCTGCGCATCCATTCTCCAAAAGGACATTAGTAAAAGTAGTAGTAGTAAGTAGATTTTTTTCATTATTAAATCATTTATGAAATTAAACAACTTCTTTAATTCATTATACACTTCTATATCCTCATAATTTGATATAATTTTGCATGAAAAATTAAAGAGGTTTCGAAATTACCTCTTTTTTATTTAGAAAAAAATAATTTAAAAAAAAACCAATTAAATTAACTTTTATGCTATAATCACAAAAAAACAAGAACAAAAATCTACTTATCCTTATTTTTTTAGAATTTATATAAATAATATAAAATAGAATATTTTGTTATATAGATTTCTTCAATTTCTGTTTATTAAAGAAAGTTATTGATAACATCTTTTTTCTTTTTATAATCTATTGATAATTAGTTACTATAAATTTTCTCACCTGTTATATCAAATAACTTTAAAGAAAAGAGTCTGATTACCAAAAGAAAAAGCCTGTCATTACTGACAGGCTTAGACTTTAAAGAAACATTCTTATTTCTTAACGATTTTAATTATTTGAATCTGACCTTCTGAATGCAATTCCAACAGATAATTACCGGAAGCCAATCCGCTCATATCTAATTGTACTTCGTTGTTATCATAACGCTGCATCATCACTTTTTGGCCTAATAAATTATAAACAATCACCTCATCAATAGTATTTTTATAACGGATGTTTAAAACATCAGCCGTCGGATTCGGATAATATACCAGATTCGTTTTATCGAAATCATCTACTCCTAATGTGATATCTACTGTAATTGCTGTTGGTAAGCTTGGACATCCGTTAGTACCAATAATTACAGCATAATAGGTCTGACCGCTCACCAATGGCGCTACCGGAGGTAACGGATTGGTACCGTTTTTAGCATCCAGCGCCGTGATGTACCATACTACATTAGTTTGATCCATCACCAAATCAGCTATGGTAGCTTCTCCAATAGTGTTTACTGTAAAACTCTGATTTGCAGCTCCTGTTGGTGCTGACGGAAGATCCAGAATTGTCACTGACACAGCTGTTCTTTGGGAAGGACATCCGTATTCTATTCTTGACACATAATAGGTTCCTGTCGTTAAAGCTACATTTTGTGCTAATTCTACGGTACTGGTCGCTGTTGCATACCATTTATAACTTACAAAAGTAGCTGTTGGTAAATATAAATCGGAAACTGTACCACTACCACATAAAGCAAAGGAGTTAACTACCGGTGCTGTCTGGGTGATTACGCGTACTGTAACGGAACGTCTTGGAGATTCACAACCCGAAATAGACTGTGATACATAATAAACACCACTAACCAAAGCTGTATTTAATGCTAAAGGTGTAGTAGAAGTTGCTGAGTTATACCAGTTATACACAGCTCCTGCAACGGCTCCTGTAGCTGTTAAATCTGCTACTGTACCACTCCCACAGATATTATGAGTTCCTGCAGCAGGTCGTTCCAGTCCGGCATAAACCGTTATCTGAATCTGAGAACGAGCTGACTCACACTGGTTGACTGTCTGAGACACGTAATAAGTTCCATTAGTCACATTGGCAGTAGAAGCAATTGGCTGGACTGCTGTCGCAGATGCATACCATTTTAGAGTCGCATTTTGCACACTGCTCAATTGTAATCCTCCAAAATTAGTTGTCTGACACAAGCTAATGAATTGTGCAGGAACAGCCGTCGGTGTTGGTGTTACAACTGCCGTTACAGGAATACGAGGTGACTCACAACCTGAACCAGCATGATAGGTTGCTGCATAATAAACCGCTCCGTTTACCAAACCTGCTGTTGCGCTTAGTGGCGTTGTAGAAGCGACCGCATCATACCAACGAACCGTAAATCCGGTTGCGACTGTTGCAGACAAATCTGCTACCGTTCCGGCATCACAGAAATATTGTGTTTCTGCAGCGGTTGGGAGTTGTGCTCCCACAATAGTGATTTGAACAGCCATTCTTTCTGAACTACATGCAATGTTACTTGCCTGTACATAATATGTACCTGATTGACTGATTTGTGTTAATTCTGCAGTAGCAGTCAATGAAGCATACCATTTAATGATATTATCTTCATTATTAGTATTCACAGTAATATCTACTACATTCGTTGCTTCACAGAATAGTAATGGATTGGCAATAGGATCAATAACCGGTTTTTCTAATGCTGTTATTTCTACTGTATTTTCTACACTACAATTCGCTGGATTTGTAATAGTAAGCGTATATGGTGTCGCTGCCTGAGCTGTATCAGCCTTGTAATATACTTTTACTAAAGGAGTAGCCCCGTTATACGGAATAGTAGCTTCTGCATCTTCATACAAATTGTCTAATGGTGACCATTCAAGTTCATATTCCTGATCTGCTGTCAATAGTACATCATCAATATTCCAGTCATACATTCCAAAATCAACTCCTTCAACAGTGAATGATACATAGAATGTAGAGGAACCTACATCGGCTGTATTGATAACTGTAGAAACAATTCCTGCTGCCTGTGTTGCCGTTACAGGATTGGTTACCCATGAAGTGTTATTCCATGTTGTTCCATTTGAACTTGTTTGTACTTTTACGGAATAGTTATAAGCTGAGCTGTAATGACTCAAATAATTTCTCCATTGAAGGGTTAATTCCTGAAGACCACTCGTATCAATTGGTCCGTAATATGCTCTTCTTGTTACACTGCTAAAACTACTTCCTGTAATTCTTAACTGATTTGCAGTTCCTCCTGCTGTATTTGCATTGGCAACTGAAACGCCACCGCCTTGTGACTGCCAGTTAGCAGGCAATGTAGTTCCGTTTGAAAACGTTTCATTGATCAGCTCCTGTAAACCGAGGACTACTCCTCCGTCTAATTCCTGTATCTCTCCTACACAAATATTTATTTCTTCTGGAAGACTTTCGAACTCCGGAATTGCATTTACATTAATCTGAAGTTCTTTTATTACAGCACACAAATTTCCTGCACTTTGTGATGCCGTTAGAGTGTAGGCAGTTGATACTGAAGGATTGAAAACCCATCCGTTTTGAGCATCTCCTGACACACCTGTTGCCGGTGACCATGTATATACGTCATAATCAGATGCACCTGCTGTAACAGTCACAGCATCTGATGAAGAACCATTACAAATTGCAAGTTCAGTTTCTGATAGAGTAAACGTTGGTGGAGTTGTAACGGTAGCAACTACTTCTGTACGAGGAGAAGCACATCCTCCTTCATATTTTATATCATAAAAGTAATAATAACTTGCAGAGGTTCCTAAAAAGTAACCATTAGTTACGACAAGGTTTCCATCAGTACCAGTGTAAGGAAAACCTCCAATAGCTGATTCTCTTATCAAATTAGCTCCTGAGTAACTTTTTATTACCATTCTGTAACCAGTACCTGTTGGTACTGTAAAGTTTAAAGGAATAATATTCGGAGTTGTAATTCCTCCGTTAGTTACATTGACATTTCCAGTAGCATATAATTCCGTTCCGGCACTATTTACAATTTTAACATTTATAGTTCCTGCTGCTGTAGAATATACGGCTACTGATTGTAACTCTACACTTTCTACAACATTAAATACTAATCCTGTATCGGTATCCATATAGGTACTGTTTGTCAATGGTGCCGTTCTACCTGCTGTATTAGCTCCACCAGAAACATTAGAACTCACCCAATACGAAGTTGTAGCACTAATTTCCGGAGTGGTAAATGTATTTCCGGTTGCCAATGCTGCTCCTCCGGTTGCTGCCGCATACCATTTTACGGTTCCGGCTGTATAAGTCGCTGCCAACTCGGCTTGCCCTACACCACAGATAGTATCTGGTGTCGTGGTTAGCAAATCAGGATAATCACATAAAGTTTTAAAGGCTTTAAGCGGTGTCCATACACTATTATCAAGTGTTGAACATACTGATCTAACATACACCTGATAATCTGTAGAAGACAGTAACTGTGTAATAGTAGCGGTAGTTACACCAGCCGCAGTAGTCCCCTGTTGCACCAAGCCTGTTGTTTCACCCGGATTTCCGGATATGCGTATCTCATATGCATACCCGTTTGCCGGAGCAGTTGCCGGAGCAGTCCATGAAATGACAGAAGAATTTTTCGTAATATTATTTACCACAACATTTACAGGTACAAAACAGGTTGGCGACAAGTCAACGGATATATCCCCAACGTAGAGCGTATTTTTATTAGCATCAGAATATGCCTGAAAACCAATATAAAAAACTCCTGTTGTTGTAGGAATAAAATCGATTACCTTTTCTACTGTAGCAGCTGAGGTACCGGTTGTAACAGTAAATAATTCATTAGTCATATCAGTATTTACAGTAGCTGTACCGTAACTTACACGGAGCTTTTCAGCAGAACTACTGTTTCTATATTTAAATCGTAAGCGATAACTTTGTCCGGCTGTAAGATTTAAACCTTGTGTATAAAACCAATCATTTGCGGCATTAGTAGCATGAAAAGGATATCCCATAGCTTTTCCGGTAAATCCTGTCGGAGTAGCATAACTTAGCCAGGTTTTGTTATCATTATTTACATTTTGCACAATCACACATGATGGTAGCGCCGGAACGGTAACATCGTTGATCGGCATAGTATAAGGTACATTCGTAGCATCACATAAAGTAGTAAATGTCGCTGATGTCCAAAGACTGAAATCTCCTGACCCGCAATTAGCTCTTACATATAGTGTATACGCTGTATTTGATTGCAAACCTCCAACAGTTGCTGTCACAACACCTGCTCCGGTTGTACCTGACTGAGCAAGACCTGTAGCCCCACTACCCGGCAAACCTGAAGTTCTCACCTCAAATTGGTACCCTGAAGCCGGAACCGATGATGAAGCAGTCCATGCCAGATTGGCAGTATTTGTCGTAAAAGTTGGTACAGTAACTCCTGTTGGTTTGATACAAGTTGCCAGTGGTCCAACAAATTGTATTTGAGCTACATTAGATGTCATTGCCTTGTTAGAACTTGCCCCTAAATTATTAACATTGATAGCATTATCATCCTGATAGGCATATAAACCACGATTTGTTGACGTATATGAACGGAATGTAGGATAAGTACTCAAAGTGGTATAACCTACTTTTTTATCAATTACAGTTACTACCAAATTATCAACTCCATTATTATTAAAAGGAGTAGTCAATGTAACTTCCATCCATTGACCATTTGTTGGAGAAATAGCTCCATCATATACCAAAGTAGCTGTATTCAATGGGATCCAATCCGTAGAACCTGTATAAGCAGTTTTTGTAGTGTGACCGATATAAACAGCCCAAGTGTTCCAAGTACTGCTGCTACCCGCATTGGAAGCTACATACCATCTTATCTTTGTAATATTACCTGCGATACCATTCTGGTCTGCATATTCAGATTGTAATACAATCTGCTGGCTTACACTATAGTCATAATACCCGTATATAGGTATATAACTATTAGTAGTAGTTCCCGTACCAATCTGGATTTGGGACAGAACCGGCATCGTAACCAATAATGCCAGTAGCAATAAGTAGATTTTTTTCATATGTTAAACATTTTAATTAATGGATTAATCGAGTATATTATTCAAATAAAAAATACCAATCCCATCTTGTGAATTTTATGCTCAAAACGATTAGGTTTAAAAAAACTTAATTTAAAGATAATATATAAATCCTAAATTAACTGTTTTTTAACATTAATATTAAACACGTAATAAGTCTTTAATAATTATAACACAAAAAACAAACAACATTTTGTATTATAAAAACAGGAACAATCTCAGCAATAAGTAATGACATTATTATTATCGCAATTCAAATTAAAGATTGGTTTAACTGCTGTTTGAAATGGATCATTTACCTCAACTTATAAAGTTCATTGATCCTACCTCCTATATCGATGTGAAATTTTTTGTAAAAATTCCTTTTGAGTAATGGATTTGTAATGAGTAGTTTTCTTCATGTGATAAAATATTAAATTAACTAACTAAACAGCACAAAAACAGGAAGATTATTTATAATAATAACCTAAAAACATATCTCTGTAAAAGTTAGGAAAATCTAATTTATACTTTTTTTTAGAATATAAATGTTAAATTATGAAATGATAATAATTTATTTTAAAACATGATAATATGAATATAATAAAATGCTAACTAAAAAAATAAAAAGAGATTCAAATAATTTAACTTTTAAAAAAGAATAAACACATTCATCACTCTTATATAATCATAGCTATAAAAAAAAGCCTGTTCATTGAGTGAACAGGCTTTTAAGCATAAGATAATTAAGTCATTCTACTTTTTAACTACCTTAATAATCTGAACTTGATTTTCTGAACGCAGTTTAAGCAGATAACTACCGGAAGCCAAAGAATCCATATTAAGCTGGATACTCATATCTTTATATTCATGTATCAATACTTTCTGTCCAAGTAAATTATATACCTCAACCATTTCAATAACATTTTTGTAACGTATATTTAGTATATCTTTAACCGGATTCGGATAGTATACAAGTGCTGTTTTATCAAATGCGTCTATACCCAGAGTGATATCTACTGTTACTGCTGTCGGTAAGCTGGGACAACCATTGCTTCCGATGATGACTGCATAATACGTCTGACCACTTATCAACGGCATCACAGCAGATAATGGATTGTTTCCGGTTTTTGCATCTTGTATGCTTATATACCATTGAATATTTGTTTGATCCATCTCCAGATCAGCAATCGTAACTTCATTAATTTCATTTACTGTAAAACTTTGGTTTGCCGATCCTGTTGGGGGTGCAGGGAGAGGGAGTATCGTTACAGGTACTGCCGCTCTCTCAGAAATACAACCATGCTCCACCCTTGCTACATAATAAATACCTGTTGTCAATGCTACATTCTGACTCAGTTCTGTAATACTGGTAGCCGTTGCATACCATCGATAGCTGATATTTGTTGTCGTTGGCAATGATAAATCACCTACTCTTGCATTACCACAGAATGAGAATGCATTTACAACCGGCGCTTGTTTCGAAAGAACTCTAACGCTCACCGAACGTCTTGGAGATTCACATCCGGTTAAAGACTGAGACACATAATAGACACCGCTGGTTAAGGAAGTCGTCAATGGCAAAGACGTCGTGGAAGTTGCTGAGTCATACCAGTTATATACAGCTCCCGGAACAGCTCCTGTAGCAACCAAATCTGCAACAGTTCCAATGCCACAAATATTCTGTGTAGTTGCTGCCGGTTTGTCTAAGGCAGTTTGCATCATAATCTGAATCTGGGATCTTGCTGACTCACATCCGTTCATTGTCTGAGAAACATAATAGACACCACTCGTTACATTTTGTGTAGAAGCAATAGGATTCACAGCAGTAGCTGAAACATACCATTTCAACTGGGCATTTGGCAAGGTAGTGATTTGCAATCCTGAAAAAGAAGTTGTCTGACACAAATGGATTGACTGAGCAGGTAATGCTGCAGGTATTGGTGTTATAACTGCTGTTACCGCAATGCGAGGTGATTCACAACCGGAACCCGGATGATAAGTAGCTGCATAATAAATCGCTCCGTTTACTAAAGCTGTTGTTGGAACCAATGGAGCTGTTGCTGTTGCTGTTGAATACCATCTGCCCTCAAATCCCTGATGTATTGTTACCGTTAAATCTGAAACTAATGCGCTGTCACAAAAATGCTGTGTTGCAGGTGCTGTTGGAGTCTGAACTCCTACAATAGTAATCACAGCTGATATTCTTTCTGATTTACAACCCGATCTTTCTGCATCAACATAATAAGTACCTGTGGTATCAATACTGGTTAAAATATCTGTACCCGTCGCAGAAGCGTACCAACGAATAGTTGTATTTGGCTCTGCAGTAACTACAATATTACCCACAGATATAGCATCACAGAACAATTGATCCTGTACTACTGGTGGCTTGACATCGACTACTTTTACCGCAATATTCTGAGTAGTATTGCATCCGACTGTAGAAGTAAAGGTTGCTGTATAATTAAAATCCTGCTCTTCATCACCATTGCGTTTAAAATATACTTTTGGAGCATGCGATCCGGAAACATAAGGAAGCATACCTGATGAATCTGTATACAATCTGGTAGGAGGCGACCAGCTCACTTTTCCTGTGTCTATAAAAAACTTTGTATTCAAACGTTTCTTTGTCAAGGTACCTGTAGATGTATCAGATTCTGATTGCTGATACAAACCAACATCTGTGGTTAAAGTAGAATAATATGTTCTCGCATTATTGTAAGAATCGATCCCTTTCTGATAAATCTCTATCAATAAATTAGAAGATCCATCCCACTCATAAGTAGTGGTAAACATAATATCCTGCCAGCCGGAACTGGTATGAGTATGGGTTACAGGACCATAAACTGTTGTAAAACCACCTGTTTCAAAACTGGTAGAAGAAATAACATTGTTTGTAACGCTTTTTATTTTAATCGTATAGTCCTGATTAGTGGCATCAGAACCTAAAGTAGTAATATTAAAAGAAAGTCCTTTGATTTTTCCCTGGTAGAAACCTAAAGCATTTAATTCCTGTTTGGTATAAATATACTGCTGTTTTGAATAGTCATACCTATTCATAAAAGCTGTAGTTGCATCATAATCCGTACTAAGAGTGGTACTTGTACCCACAGTAATATCAGTCTTGGATAGTTCCTGATAAGCCAACTCCAACACATCATCTTTACATACTACATAATCGGATTGCAGTGGAGTAAATGTAACCAATGGATTTACCTGTACTTTTACATTCTTTACAGTTCTACAGAAAGATCCCTGATTCTGTTTGGCAATTAATCGATAATTGGTGGTTTCAGCAGGATTAAAAATCCATCCGGTAGCAGCACTGCCGGTTACACCTGTAGAAGGTTCCCAAATATATTCATTATAATCTGATGCGCCGCTTGTAATTGTAACAACAGCAGAAGGAGTACCTTTACAAATTGCAATATCCGTTGCTGAGAGTGTAATGTTTGGTGCAGCAGTTACTGTTGCTATAACTTCTGTTCTCGGTGAAAAACAAGGAGGATTAAAAATAATATTCGCTCTATTCACATATGCCTCAGTATCCCCACTTGAATCAACACTACCCGTCATAGTTGCTAAAATTTCTGCGGCTGTTTTATCATCAGCATATGTTACTGTAAGAGAATTAAAAGGTGTTACATGATAGCGGATTTCTGCAGCCTCTGTACTTACTCCCGTATTATTATTACTCCAACAAAACTGAACTACCAGATTACTAACACCATCCCATTGAAAAGGTGTGGAAAATATATATGCATTGGTACCTACAGCAACCGATTGAGTCGCATCGGCATAAACCTGAGATAAACCGGAAACATGAGTAGTAGTTGCAGCTGTCTGGGTTGTATGCCCCAAATGAATGGTAAAATCATTTCTATTAGCCCCTGCAGTAACCACATCTAAAGCGAGTGAATTGATTGGACCTGCGGTTAAACCTGCTGCAATGAGTTCGTCAGCTTTATAAATGTATTGATATTTATAACCTCCCCAGTTGTAGGCAAACGGAGAATATCCTATACTATTCGAAGCAGTTGTACCTGTTCCAAAATAGATATTGTCATTTATTGTACTTATAGAAGCCGAAGCAACATAATAACTGGTAGTTTCATTTATTTCCGGAGTTTGAAAAGATGTTCCGGTTGATAAAACAGCTAAACTCGTAGGGCTTTCGTACCATTTTACAACACCTCCCTCTGAAGTAGCTGATAATGAAACTTCTCCTGATCCGCAAACAGTGCCTGGTGTTGTTGTTAGTATCTCATAATAATCACACAGTGTAGTTATTTTTTTCGCATCGGTCCACGCACTTGAGGTATTACTGTCACACACTGATTTTATATATATATAATAAGTAGTAGAAGGAATAAGGCTTTGGAGAGTGGTCGTAATAGTCCCTACAGCCAATGTACCACTTTGAACCAAACCGACCGCTTCTCCGGGATTACCAGAAGTACGCAATTCATACTCATATCCGCTTTGTGGTGCAATCACAGGTGCCTGCCAGTTTACAACTGCTGAGTTCTTGGTAATGTTTGCCACAGTCACTCCCAAAGGCATTAGGCAGTTTGGTGATAGTTCAACCGAGATATCTCCTACATAAAGATATAATTTGTTTGCATCTGAATAACTTTGAAAACCGATATAATAAACTCCGGTGGAAGCAGGAATGAAGTCGATTATCTTTTCAACTGTCGTAGGTGTAGCTATCGTAGCTACCGTAAAAAGTTCATTAACCATAGCGGTATTTACAGGAGAGGCCCCATAGCTGACTCTCAATTTCTCAGTATAATAACCATCATTCCGATATTTAAATTTCAATCGGTAACTTACACCCGCAGTCAAATTTAATCCCTGAGTATAAAACCAGTCATTGGCAGCATTGCTTGAATGATAGGGATATCCCATAACTTTACCGGTAAAACCAGTGGGTGTATCATAAGTGATCCAGGTATTATCATCATTGTTCACATTCTGAACAATAACACAAGCCGGTAGTGCCGGAATAGTCACCGCATTGATCGGCATTGTATATGGGACATTTGTGGCCGCACATAAAGTTGTAAACGGTACACCATTTGACCAGACACCCGTATCTGTACTGCTGCAAACACCTCTTATATAAACAGAATAGGTAGTATCAGGAGTCAACTGTGTAATATTGGCAACAGTAACTCCTGCCCCAGTTGTTCCTGCCGTTACTAAACCTGCTGACCCACTGCCTGCAGCTCCTGTAGTGCGGATTTCATACGCATAGCCGTTTGAAGGAGCAATTACAGGTGCTGTCCAGCTTATATCAACACTTGTTTGCGTAATATTACTGGTACTTATTCCCAATATTTCAAAACATGTTGGTGATAGTTCAACCGAGATATCTCCTACATAAAAATATAATTTGTTTGCATCTGAATAACTTTGAAAACCGATATAATAAACTCCGGTGGAAGCAGGAATGAAGTCGATTATCTTTTCAACTGTCGTAGGTGTAGCTATCGTAGCTACCGTAAAAAGTTCATTAACCATAGCGGTATTTACAGGAGAGGCCCCATAGCTGACTCTCAATTTCTCAGTATAATAACCATCATTCCGATATTTAAATTTCAATCGGTAACTTACACCCGCAGTCAAATTTAATCCCTGAGTATAAAACCAGTCATTGGCAGCATTGCTTGAATGATAGGGATATCCCATAACTTTACCGGTAAAACCAGTGGGTGTATCATAAGTGATCCAGGTATTATCATCATTGTTCACATTCTGAACAATAACACAAGCCGGTAGTGCCGGAATAGTCACCGCATTGATCGGCATTGTATATGGGACATTTGTGGCCGCACATAAAGTTGTAAACGGTACACCATTTGACCAGACACCCGTATCTGTACTGCTGCAAACACCTCTTATATAAACAGAATAGGTAGTATCAGGAGTCAACTGTGTAATATTGGCAACAGTAACTCCTGCCCCAGTTGTTCCTGACGTTACTAAACCTGTAGCTCCACTGCCTGCAGCTCCTGAGGTACGGATTTCATACGCATAACCGTTTGAAGGTGCTGTTACAGGCGCTGTCCAGCTTATAGCAGCATCTGTTTGACTAATATTGTTGGTACTGAGACTAAAAATCTCCAAACAGTTTGGTGATAGTTCAACCGATATATCTCCTACATAAAGAGATAAATTATTTGCATCTGAATAACTCTGAAAACCAATATAGTAAACACCTGTAGTTGCAGGAATAAAGTCAATTATCTTTTCTACTGTCGTAGGTGTAGCTATCGTAGCTACTGTAAAAAGTTCTTGAGTCATAGCCGTATTAACAGTTGAGGATCCATAACTCACACGTAGTTTTTCTGCATAATTACCACTATTTCTGTATTTAAATTTCAAGCGGTAACTTACACCCGCAGTCAGATTTAATCCCTGCGTGTAAAACCAATCATTGGCAGCATTGCTTGAATGATAAGAATATTCCATAGCTTTACTGGTAAAACCAGTAGGTGTATCATTACTGATCCAGGTTTTATTATCATTATTCACATCCTGAACCACTACACAAGCCGGTATTGCCGGGATAGTAACTGCATTGATCGGCATTGTATAAGGCACATTTGTTGCCAAACATAAGGTAGTAAAAGAAGTTGCAGAAGACCAGTTACTTTCATTTGTAGCACTACAAATTGCTTTTACATATACATAATAAGTGGTATTAGAGGTTAATTGAGTAATGTTTGCGGTGGTAACTCCTGCAACTGTAGTTCCTGTTAATATTAAACCGATAGTTCCGCTTCCTGCAGCACCTGATGTTCGGACTTCATATTTGTATCCATTTGCAGGTACAGGTACAGGTGCAGTCCAAGAAATAGTTGCTGCGTTAGTCATTATTCCCGTAACAGTAAGAGCAGCGGTTGGAAAACAAGTCGTTGCAGCTCCGAATACTATTTTTATATTAGGTCTGTTTCCGTTCACTGTACCTGACTCTGTAGGCGGATCATCGTCTTCCTCTATATACATATGCGTGTCAGGAACATCAGAGTAGCGGATACTATTACCTGAAGCCCCACCACCGTTTCCGGAACTTCCATAATTAGCTTCAACGAGTACCAGTAAATTATTAGCATTTCCTGTATAATTGAAAGCGGCACTTAAAATAAAGGTATTCCATTCTTGTTGTGGGGTTACAGAGCCATCATACACCAGAGTAGCTCCGGAGGTCATAGAAGACCAGTCAGAAGAAACTATAGTGTTTGCAGTCGTTTCTTTGAGATAGATTTTTATGGGACGAGCTCCCTTTCCTCCAACATTGGCATACCAGGCAAGAGTAGAGATATTTCCGGTATTCACAAGTTCTGAAGCTTTATATAAAGACGCTGACCGTTCAAAACCAAAATAGTTACCTAAGGGGTAAATTTGAACAGAAGTACCGGTTCCAATGGTAATCTCCTGAGAAAAAAAAGGTAATGTAAACAGAAAAGCTACTAAAAGTAGATATATTTTTTTCATGGTAAAATAGAGTATTTATTAAACTATATTGAATAGACTAACATAGATAATACAACACTTTTTCCTCCATTCCAAAAAATGTGATATTGCCAAGTAACAGGCACTAAATTAAACTTTTTTTCACAGAAAATTAACTCTTATGTTAAGAAAAACAAAATTTAACATAGAAAAAAAAAGGGAGAATAGTAAACTATTCCCCCTTTTTAGATGTATAATTATAAATTAAGCTTGTCCTGTAGGTCCAAAGCTTATATTTGGAATATCATCAGAGACATTTCCGTTCTGAGATTCGAACTTGCTGATATTTTCCTGTAATGCTTTTAAAAGCCTTTTGGCATGTTGAGGCGTCATGATCACTCTTGACTTCACTTTTGCTTTAGGCATACCGGGCATTACACTGACAAAATCCAATACAAATTCTGAATTTGAATGGTTGATAATTGCCAGATTAGAATAAACTCCCTGAGCTGTCTGCTCATCCAGTTCAATATTCAACTGCGTTTTGTTCTCCTCATTCATATCATTAGAAATTTAAATCCGTTGCTTTTGCTTCTTCTTTCGTTCCTACAATGATATTATCATATTCTCTCATACCAGTACCGGCAGGAATTCTATGACCTACAATTACGTTCTCTTTCAATCCTGATAAAAGATCTACTTTACCTGCAACTGCTGCCTCATTCAACACTTTCGTAGTTTCCTGGAACGATGCTGCTGAGATAAATGACTTCGTTTGTAAGGAAGCTCTTGTAATACCTTGTAAGATAGGAGTTGCTGTCGCAGGAATTACGTCTCTTGCTTCAACCAGATTTTTATCTTCACGTTTTAGTATAGAGTTTTCATCTCTTAACTCTCTTGTAGAAATAATCTGTCCTTCTTTTAAAGTTGTAGAATCACCTGCAACTTCAACTATCTTCATTCCGAATAAGCGATCATTCTCTCTGATAAAATCAGCTGTATGTACCAATTGATCTTCTAAGAATAACGTATCTCCCGGATCCTGAATCTGTACTTTACGCATCATCTGACGGATTACTACCTCAAAGTGCTTATCATTGATCTTTACACCCTGTAAACGATATACTTCCTGAATTTCATTTACTAAATATTGCTGAACAGCTGATGGTCCCTGGATATGTAAAATATCGTCAGGAGTAATAGCTCCATCAGAAAGCGGTAAACCTGCTTTGATATAATCGTTTTCCTGAACTAAGATCTGATTTGATAATTTTACTAAATATTTACGAATATCTCCCAATTTAGACTCTACGATAATTTCACGGTTACCTCTTTTGATTTTTCCAAAAGAAACCACTCCGTCAATTTCAGAAACTACTGCAGGATTCGATGGATTACGAGCTTCCAGTAATTCAGTAATACGAGGTAAACCTCCGGTAATATCTCCCGCTTTAGAAGATTTACGCGGTATTTTCACCAATGTCTTACCTGCTTTAATTTTCTCTCCGTCATTTACCATTAAGTGAGAACCTACTGGTAAGTTGTAAGAACGAATCAAAGCACCATCTTTATCATAAATTAATAAAGTTGGAACCAGCTTTTTATTTCTGGCTTCAGTAATTACTTTTTCCTGGAATCCTGTTTGTTCATCGATTTCAACCATAAACGTTTGTCCCTGATCGA
Source organism: Flavobacterium sp. (assembly GCA_032096595.1). Lineage (GTDB taxonomy): Bacteria > Bacteroidota > Bacteroidia > Flavobacteriales > Flavobacteriaceae > Flavobacterium. Next base: position 72,038 of record DAMCXY010000005.1, read on the forward strand.
TATCTTCATAAGAAACTTTACCTGTAAATTCAGAAACAATTACCCCGTTATATGGATCCCATTTACAGATGATTGTTCCTTCTTCTACTACATCTCCATCTTTAACAAAGATAGTTGCTCCGTAAGGAATATTGTGTGTATTTAATACGATACCTGTATTTACATCTACCAATTTTAATTCAGTAGAACGTGAGATAACGATATCAACTACTTTACCATCATTATCTTCTCCTTTTACCGTTTTTAAATCTTCGATTTCTAAGCGCCCTTTGAATTTGGTAGTAATGGTAGAAACCTCAGAAATGTTACCTGCTGTACCTCCCACGTGGAATGTACGTAATGTTAACTGTGTTCCAGGTTCACCAATAGATTGTGCTGCCACAACTCCTACTGCCTCACCTCTTTGAGCCATCTTACCATTTGCAAGGTTACGTCCGTAACATTTTGAACAAATTCCGCTTTCTGCTTCACATGTCAATGCTGAACGTACCTCGATACGCTCTAACGGAGATGCGTTAATTGCTTTGGCATGCGTCTCTAAAATTTCAACTCCTGCCTCAACAATTACTTCATTCGTTAACGGATTGATAACATCATCAACAGCTACACGTCCTAAAACGCGTTCTCCTAATGATTCAATAATCTCCTCGTTTTTCTTTAATGCTTCAAATTCAATACCTCTTAATGTACCACAATCTTCAGAATTAATGATTACATCCTGAGCAACATCATGTAAACGACGTGTCAGATATCCGGCATCTGCCGTTTTCAATGCCGTATCGGCAAGACCTTTACGCGCACCGTGAGTTGAGATAAAGTATTCTAAGATGGATAAACCTTCTTTAAAGTTTGACAAGATTGGGTTTTCAATAATATCTCCACCACTTGCTGTTGACTTTTTAGGTTTTGCCATCAAACCACGCATTCCTGTTAACTGACGGATTTGCTCCTTAGAACCACGGGCTCCGGAATCAAGCATCATATATACAGAATTGAATCCTTGTTGATCTTCGCGAATGTTTTTCATCGCCAATTCAGTCAACAACGCATTGGTTGAAGTCCATACATCAATAACCTGATTGTAACGCTCGTTATTGGTAATAAGTCCCATGTTATAGTTCATGGTAATTCCATCTACCTGTCCGTTAGCATCATCAATCAAAGATTGTTTTTGATCCGGAATTTTAATATCTCCTAATGAGAATGATAATCCTCCGCGGAATGCATATCCATAACCCATATCTTTCATGTCATCCAGGAAAGCTGCAGTTGTAGGAACATCTGTAACCGCTAAAATTTTACCAATAATATCTCTTAAAGATTTTTTAGTCAATACCTCATTGATATATCCTGCTGCTTCAGGTACTACTTCGTTGAAAAGTACACGTCCGGCAGTAGTCTCAATGATTTGATAAACCAATTCACCTTCTTTATTAAAATCTTTTGCACGTACTTTCACGATAGCGTTCAGATTCAAACGACCTTCGTTAATAGCAATATTTACTTCTTCAGCAGAGTAGAACGTTAATCCCTCTCCTTTGATTGGTAATTCAGGGGTTGACTTACGACCTTTGGTCATGTAGTACAATCCAAGAACCATATCCTGAGATGGTACAGTAATAGGCGCACCATTTGCAGGGTTCAATATATTGTGAGATGCCAACATTAACAATTGAGCCTCTAAAATGGCTTCCGGCCCTAATGGTAAGTGAACCGCCATCTGATCCCCGTCAAAATCGGCATTAAATGCCGTACACACTAACGGGTGAAGACGAATCGCTTTTCCTTCGATCAGTTTTGGCTGGAATGCCTGAATACCTAAACGGTGCAAAGTAGGAGCACGGTTTAACAATACAGGATGTCCTTTGATCACATTTTCTAAAATATCCCAAACAACAGGTTCCTTTTTGTCAATGATTTTCTTAGCTGATTTAACCGTTTTTACAATTCCTCTTTCAATCAATTTACGGATCACGAAAGGTTTGTAAAGTTCAGCTGCCATATCTTTAGGAAGTCCACACTCATACAATCTTAATTCCGGTCCTACAACAATTACCGAACGTGCAGAATAATCAACACGCTTACCCAATAAGTTTTGACGGAAACGACCTTGTTTTCCTTTCAACGAATCAGATAATGATTTTAACGGACGTTGAGACTCTGTTTTAACAGCAGTTGCTTTACGCGTATTGTCAAACAAAGAGTCAACTGCTTCCTGTAACATACGTTTCTCATTACGAAGAATCACTTCAGGAGCTTTGATTTCCATCAAACGTTTCAAACGGTTGTTACGGATGATCACACGACGGTATAAGTCATTTAAATCTGAAGTAGCAAAACGACCTCCGTCAAGTGGCACCAACGGACGTAATTCTGGTGGAATAACCGGAATTACTTTCAGAATCATCCACTCAGGATTATTCTCTCTGTTGCTGTTTGATTCACGGAATGCTTCTACTACCTGTAAACGTTTTAACGCTTCTGTTTTACGTTGTTTAGACGTTTCATTATTAGCTGCGTGGCGTAATTGATACGACAAAGCATCTAAATCTGTACGTTCTAATAAGTCCATAATACATTCAGCACCCATTTTGGCGATGAATTTATTAGGATCATTATCGTCTAAATATTGATTTTCCATCGGAAGTGTATCTAAAATATTCAAATACTCTTCTTCAGTAAGAAAATCTAATCGGTTGATTGCATCCCCTTCCGGTGTTTTTGCAATTCCGGGCTGAATAACTACATAACGCTCATAGTAGATAATCATGTCTAATTTCTTAGACGGTAATCCTAAGATATAACCTATTTTGTTTGGTAAAGAACGGAAATACCAGATGTGAGCAATCGGCACTACCAGATTGATATGCCCAACACGATCACGACGTACTTTCTTCTCTGTTACTTCAACACCACAACGGTCACAAACGATTCCTTTATAACGGATTCTTTTGTATTTACCACACGCACATTCGTAATCTTTTACAGGTCCGAAGATACGCTCACAAAACAAACCATCGCGTTCTGGCTTGTGTGTACGATAGTTAATCGTTTCCGGCTTTAATACCTCTCCTCTTGATTCTGCTAAAATAGATTCAGGAGATGCTAACCCTATCGAGATTTTATTAAATCTCTTAACAGTGTTATTTTTATCTTTATTTTTATTCATCATGGTCAATAAATATTTGTCTAAAGCAAAGGCCTAAAAGCAGGAATTACTTCCGGCTTTTAAGCTTTAAACTAAAATTATTCTTCTAATCTGATATCTAAACCAAGACCTTTTAATTCATGCATTAATACATTGAATGACTCAGGTAATCCCGGTTCCGGCATAGCTTCACCCTTAACAATTGCTTCATAGGTTTTAGCTCTACCAATAACATCATCAGATTTTACAGTCAATATCTCACGTAATGTACTCGATGCACCATAAGCTTCAAGAGCCCATACCTCCATCTCTCCAAAACGCTGACCTCCGAATTGTGCTTTACCTCCTAATGGTTGTTGCGTAATTAGAGAGTATGGTCCGATCGAACGCGCGTGCATTTTATCATCAACCATATGTCCTAATTTCAACATATAAATAACACCCACTGTAGCTTTCTGGTCAAAACGCTCTCCGGTACCTCCGTCATATAAATATGTGTGTCCGAATCTTGGTACTCCTGCTTCATCAGTCAGTTCATTGATCTGATCTAAAGAAGCTCCGTCAAAAATAGGTGTCGCATATTTACGTCCTAATTTTTTACCGGCCCAACCTAAAACCGTTTCATAAATCTGACCGATATTCATACGGGATGGTACCCCAAGTGGATTCAATACAATATCAACCGGCGTACCGTCTTCTAAGAACGGCATATCTTCATCACGTACAATTTTGGCAACAATACCTTTATTTCCGTGACGTCCTGCCATCTTATCCCCAACGCGCAGCTTACGTTTTTTAGCAATATATACTTTTGCCAATTTTAAGATTCCTGATGGAAGTTCATCTCCTACAGTAATCATAAATTTCTCACGACGTAATACTCCCTGTAAATCGTTTAATTTGATTTTGTAATTGTGAATCAAATCAGCGATTAATCCGTTGGTATGATCATCAGTTGTCCATTGTCCTTTTGTTAAATGAGCGAAATCTTCAATAGCATACAACATTTTCTGAGTGAATTTTTTACCTTTTGGTAAAATTTCTTCTCCTAAATCGTTCATTACGCCCTGAGATGTTTTCCCATTTACGATAAAGAATAATTTCTCTACTAAACGCTCTCTTAAGTCATTGAATTTAACTTCGAATTTAGTGTCTAATACAGCAATATCTTCTTTGTCTTTTGAACGTTTGCGCTTGTCCTTAACGGCTCTTGCAAATAGTTTTTTATCTAAAACAACTCCTCTTAATGAAGGAGATGCTTTTAATGATGCATCTTTTACATCTCCGGCTTTATCACCAAAGATAGCACGAAGTAATTTTTCTTCAGGAGTAGGATCTGATTCTCCTTTTGGAGTAATTTTTCCAATAAGGATGTCACCAGGTTTTACTTCAGCTCCGATTCTGATCATTCCGTTCTCATCAAGGTCTTTTGTAGCCTCTTCTGATACGTTAGGAATATCATTGGTTAATTCTTCATTACCCAATTTGGTATCTCTAACTTCCAAGGTATAATCATCTACGTGAATAGAGGTAAAAATATCATCTCTTACTACTCTTTCAGAAATTACGATAGCATCCTCAAAGTTATATCCTTTCCAAGGCATGAAAGCTACCTGTAGGTTTCTTCCTAATGCCAATTCTCCGTTTTGTGTTGCATAACCTTCACAAAGTACTTGTCCTTTAGTAACTCTGTCTCCTTTTCTTACAATTGGTTTCAGATTAATAGAGGTACTCTGGTTGGTTTTTCTGAACTTAATTAAACTATATGTTTTCTCGTCAGATTCAAAACTGATTAAACGTTCTTCTTCTGTACGATCATATTTAATAGTTATTTTTTGAGCGTCTACATATTCAACGGTTCCTTCTCCTTCAGCATTGATCAGTACTCTTGAGTCAGTTGCCACCTGGCGTTCTAACCCAGTTCCTACGATCGGTGCTTCCGGACGTAATAATGGTACCGCCTGACGCATCATGTTTGATCCCATCAAGGCACGGTTCGCATCATCATGCTCCAGGAAAGGAATCAAAGAAGCAGAAATAGAAGCAATCTGATTTGGTGCAACGTCAGCATAGTCCAATTCATTTGGTTCTACAACCGGGAAATCCGCATCTTGTTTTGCAATTACTTTTTCTTCTAAAATGGCTCCTTTATCATTGATCTGAATATTTGCCTGAGCAATCAATTTACCTTCTTCTTCTTCAGCAGATAAGTAAACCGGCTCTTCAGTCAAATTCAATTTTCCGTTTTCTACTTTACGATATGGTGTTTCAATGAATCCCATACTGTTTACTTTAGCATAAACAGATAAAGAGGAAATCAATCCGATATTTGGTCCCTCAGGAGTTTCAATCGGACAAAGACGACCATAATGCGTATAGTGAACGTCACGCACCTCAAAACCTGCTCTTTCACGCGAAAGACCACCTGGTCCTAAAGCCGATAAACGACGCTTATGCGTAATCTCTGCCAATGGATTGGTTTGATCCATAAACTGAGATAACTGATTCGTACCAAAGAATGAATTAATTACAGAAGACAATGTTTTTGCATTGATCAGATCGATCGGTGTAAATACTTCATTATCTCTGACATTCATTCGCTCACGGATAGTACGTGCCATACGGGCAAGACCTACACCGAACTGAGCTGATAACTGTTCTCCTACAGTTCTAACACGACGGTTAGATAAGTGATCGATATCATCAATCTCAGCTTTTGAGTTGATCAATTCAATCAGATATTTAACAATAGTGATAATATCTTCTTTTGTTAAAACCTGTTTGTCAATAGGAGTATCTAAGTTTAATTTTTTATTCATTCTGTAACGACCTACCTCACCTAAGTTGTAACGTTGGTCTGAGAAGAATAACTTATCTATAATTCCACGCGCAGTTTCTTCATCTGGCGGTTCGGCATTACGTAATTGACGGTAAATGTGCTCTACAGCTTCTTTTTCAGAGTTTGTAGGGTCTTTCTGTAATGTATTGTGGATGATAGTATAATCTGCCTGATTATTATCTTCTTTATGTAAAAGAATAGATTTTACATTAGCATCAATGATTTCTTCGATATTATCTTTATCCAATACTGTGTCACGGTCTAAGATAATTTCATTTCTCTCTATCGATACTACTTCTCCGGTATCTTCATCTACGAAGTCTTCATGCCATGTATTCAATACACGTGCAGCAAGTCTTCTTCCAGTATATTTTTTAAGACCGGTTTTAGAAACTTTAACTTCTTCTGCAAGATCAAATATTTCTAAAATGTCTTTATCGCGCTCAAAACCGATGGCTCTGAATAAAGTAGTTACAGGTAACTTCTTTTTACGGTCAATGTAAGCATACATCACACTATTGATATCAGTAGCAAACTCAATCCATGATCCTTTGAAAGGAATAACACGGGCAGAATAAAGCTTTGTACCATTTGCGTGGAAAGATTGGCCGAAGAATACACCAGGTGAACGATGCAATTGTGACACAACAACTCGCTCCGCTCCATTGATTACAAAAGTTCCACTAGGTGTCATATAAGGTATAGTACCTAGGTATACATCCTGAACGATAGTTTCGAAGTCTTCGTGTTCCGGGTCAGTACAGTAGAGTTTTAAACGCGCTTTTAACGGCACGCTGTAAGTTAAACCTCTATCAATACATTCTTCAATAGAATAACGAGGTGGGTCTACGAAATAATCAAGGAATTCTAACACAAACTGATTTCTGGTATCAGTAATTGGGAAGTTTTCCATAAAGGTTTTATATAAACCTTCATTACCTCTTTCGTCAGATTTAGTTTCTAATTGAAAGAAATCTTTAAACGATTTAACCTGAATATCCAAAAAGTCTGGAAAAGACGGGATATTTTTGGTCGAGGCAAAATTTAATCTTTCAGTCTGATTTGTAATCATCAATGGACAAAATTTTGATTAAAAAAAATTAATAAAAAACGTAAAAAAGTCTTTATACGCAAAATGGTTTAGGCCTTTGAGAGTGGTCTCAAGGCCTAAACCGTAATATTTATAAGGTATTGAATTATTTCAATTCAACAACAGCACCAGCTTCTTCTAATGCTTTTTTCAATCCTTCAGCTTCGTCTTTAGAAACACCTTCTTTAACGTTTGCTGGAGTACCGTCAACTAAATCTTTAGCTTCTTTTAATCCTAAACCTGTTAATTCTTTAACAGCTTTAACTACAGCTAATTTAGAAGCACCAGCTTCTTTAAGTACAACTGTGAATTCTGTTTGCTCTTCAGCAGCAGCTGCTTCACCACCTCCTGATACTACTACAGCAGCAGCAGCAGGCTCGATTCCGTACTCATCTTTTAATATTGTTGCTAATTCGTTAACTTCTTTAACTGTTAGGTTAACCAATTGTTCTGCGAATTGTTTCAAATCTGCCATTTTTCTATCTTTTAATTTGAATTTGTAATACTATAAATTTATTAATGTGCGTTCGTTTTGAACAAATGAAGTCAGAAGACTATTCTTCTCCTTCAAATTGATTTTTAAGAGCTGAAATAACTCTTTGAGCCGGAGATTGTAACAATCCAATGATTTCTCCGATAACTTCGTCTTTAGATTTAAGAGCTGCTAAGCTGTCTAATAAGTTATCACCTACATAAATTTCTTCATTGATGTAAGCTCCTTTTAATAAAGGCTTATCAGATTTTTTTCTAAAGTCCTTGATGATTTTAGCTGGAGCATTTGCTACTTCAGCAATCATGATAGAAGTGTTTCCTTTTAGAGTAGAAGGTAAATCTCCATACTCATTTTCAGAAGCTTCCATCGCTTTTGCAAGCAAGGTGTTTTTTACAACTTCTAGTTTTATATCTGCTTTAAAACAAGCTCTTCTAAGGTTTGATGTTGCTTCAGCGTTCAATCCTGAGATATCAGCTAAATAAACAATTTTAGAATCAGCTAACTGTGCAGTTAAATCTTGAATCGCGATTGATTTTTCTTCTCTAGTCATACTAAATATTTTTAACTACCAATTAAACTGCTTTTGGGTCTAAAGCAATTGCAGGGCTCATAGTACTTGATAAATGGATCGATTTAATGTAAGTACCTTTTGCTGCAGTTGGTTTTAATTTGATCAATGTTTGAATTATCTCAGATGCATTGTCGGCAATTTGTTGAGAATCAAAAGAAACTTTACCGATTCCTGCATGTACGATACCAGTTTTATCAACTTTAAAGTCAATTTTACCAGCCTTTACTTCTTGTACAGCTTTTGCAACATCCATAGTTACCGTACCTGTTTTTGGGTTTGGCATTAAACCACGAGGTCCTAATACACGACCTAACGGTCCTAATTTACCCATAACAGCAGGCATTGTGATGATTACATCAATATCTGTCCAACCGTCTTTGATTTTTTGTAAATAGTCATCTAATCCCACGTGATCAGCTCCAGCAGCTTTTGCTTCAGCTTCTTTGTCCGGTGTAACTAATGCTAATACTTTTACATCTTTACCTGTACCGTGTGGTAATGTTACAACCCCACGTACCATTTGATTTGCTTTACGCGGATCTACTCCTAAACGTACAGCAATATCAACAGACTCGTCAAATTTTGCAGAAGCAATCTCTTTAATCAATACAGATGCATCTTTTAATGAGTATACTTTGTTCTTCTCAATTTTTGCCGCAGCCTCTTTTTGCTTTTTTGTCAATTTTGCCATTTCTTCTTTTCTTTTAGATTAAAAAGGAGCATTTCCTGTTACTGTTATACCCATAGATCTTGCAGTACCAGCAATCATAGAAACTGCAGACTCAATTGTAAATGCATTTAAGTCAACCATTTTGTCTTCAGCAATTGCTTTTACCTGATCCCAGGTAATAGAAGCAACTTTCTTACGGTTTGGTTCTCCAGATCCTGATTTTAGCTTTGCAGCTTCTAATAATTGAACAGCAGCAGGTGGCGTTTTAATAACAAAGTCAAAAGATTTGTCTTTGTACACGGTAATTTGTACCGGTAAAATTTTGCCGGGCTTATCTTGTGTTCTAGCATTGAATTGCTTACAGAACTCCATGATATTAACTCCAGCAGCCCCCAAAGCAGGTCCAACCGGTGGCGATGGATTCGCAGCACCTCCCTTAACTTGTAGTTTAACTACTTTACTAATTTCTTTTGCCATTTTCAAAAAATTTAGCACATCGCTCAATTGGAAGCAGATTGATGTGATTAATATGTAACAATTATATTTTCTCTACTTGTCCGAAGCTTAATTCCAAAGGTGTTTTTCTTCCGAAAATTTTCACCATAACCTCAAGCTTACGTTTATCTTCGTTAACTTTTTCTACTGTTCCGTTGAAACCGTTGAAAGGACCGTCAACAACTTTAATAGTTTCACCTATTTCATAAGGAATACCTCCGATATCTTCACTTACAGAAAGCTCATCTACTTTACCTAACATTCTGTTTACTTCAGACTGTCTTAAAGGCACAGGCTCACCACCTCTGGTTTCTCCCAAAAAGCCAATAACTCCGGCAATAGATTTGATGATATGCGGTATTTCACCTGCAAGATTTGCCTCAATCATAACATATCCCGGAAAATAAATACGATCTTTTGTGATTTTTTTCCCATCTCTTTGGTGTACTACTTTTTCAGTAGGCACCAAAACTTGTGATAAATAATCAGACATACCAAGTCTGGAAATTTCGGTCTCAATATAATTTTTAACCTTATTTTCCTGCCCGCTTACTGCTCTGACTACATACCATTTTTTTATGTTACTATCAGCCATAAAAAATTATTTAAGAATTTATCCAATTAAAAAAACCAGTGATTGCCTTAGCAAACACAGTATCTACTCCCCAAGTAGCCAAAGAAAATATCACTGTAAAAATAGAGACAATGATGGTATATTTCTGTACTTCTGCCCAAGGAGACCAGGTTACATTGTTTTTCAATTCTTTAAACGAATCTGATATATAATTAAAAACTTTTGCCATTTTTTCCTTATTTGCACGGGCGGAGGGATTCGAACCCCCATCAACGGTTTTGGAGACCGCTATTCTACCCTTGAACTACGCCCGTATATTAGTAAAGTCAGCAGCAAAAAACCGCTGACTTTATTTATTTAAAACTATAAATTAGTCTAAAATTTCAGTTACCTGACCAGCACCTACTGTTCTACCTCCTTCACGGATAGCGAAACGTAAACCTACTGATAAAGCGATTGGTTGTAACAACTCAACATTGATTGTTAAGTTATCTCCTGGCATAACCATCTCTACTCCTTCTGGCAACATGATAGTACCAGTTACATCAGTTGTACGTACGTAGAACTGTGGACGGTAGTTGTTATGGAATGGAGTGTGACGTCCACCTTCTTCTTTTTTCAAGATATAAACCTCAGCTTTGAATTTAGCGTGTGGTTTTACAGATCCTGGCTTAACAATTACCATACCTCTACGGATATCAGCTTTGTCAATACCTCTCAACAATAAACCTACGTTATCTCCAGCTTCACCTCTATCAAGGATTTTACGGAACATCTCAACTCCTGTAATAGTAGAAGTTAATTTATCAGCTCCCATACCGATGATTTCAACAGCATCTCCTGTATTAGCAACTCCAGTTTCGATACGTCCTGTAGCAACAGTACCACGACCTGTAATTGTAAATACGTCTTCAACTGGCATCAAGAATGGTTTCTCAACGTCACGTACTGGTAATTCAATCCAGTTATCAACTGCAGCCATTAATTCTAAAACAGTATCAACCCATTTTGGCTCACCGTTTAAAGCTCCTAATGCAGAACCTTGAATAACTGGTCCGTTATCACCATCATACTGATAGAAAGATAATAAATCTCTGATTTCCATTTCAACTAGCTCTAAAAGCTCAGCATCATCAACCATATCCACTTTATTCATGAATACAACGATTCTTGGAATACCTACCTGACGTCCTAATAAGATGTGCTCACGAGTTTGTGGCATTGGACCATCTGTAGCAGCAACCACAAGAATAGCACCATCCATCTGAGCAGCACCAGTAACCATGTTTTTCACGTAATCCGCGTGACCTGGACAGTCAACGTGAGCATAGTGACGATTAGCTGTAGCATACTCTACGTGTGAAGTATTAATAGTAATACCTCTTTCTTTTTCTTCAGGAGCATTATCAATTTGATCAAATGATTTTGCTTCAGAATAACCTGCATCAGATAATACTTTAGTAATAGCTGCTGTCAAGGTAGTTTTTCCGTGATCCACGTGTCCAATAGTACCAATATTCAAGTGTGGTTTGGAACGATCAAAATTTTCCTTTGCCATGATTTAATAATTTAATCTTAGTTATTATATAATTAGTGTTCAATTTTCATTTAAAAATCTAGAGCCAATGACGGGATTTGAACCCGTGACCTCTTCCTTACCAAGGAAGCACTCTACCCCTGAGCTACACCGGCATACGCTTTTTTTGTGGGAGGAGCAGGATTCGAACCTGCGAAGGTTTCCCAACGGATTTACAGTCCGTCCTCGTTGGCCGCTTGAGTATCCTCCCTAACCTTAACTTTTTTAAAATCAACTTCTTAGAGCCGATAGAGGGACTCGAACCCACGACCTGCTGATTACAAATCAGCTGCTCTAGCCAGCTGAGCTACACCGGCAATTTAAAAAAGTCCGCTATTTCTAACGGACTGCAAATGTATATATTTATTTAAATAAATAAAAATTTTTTACGTTTTTTTTATTCTTTAGTATGCTTTCTCTTTCTCTTTCTTCTTTACCAACAATCTTTCTACAGCATCTGCGGCCAAATCTGCTGCCTCTTCAAAAGATTTTGCCGTTTTTTTAACGATACAGTCATCACCAGGCACTTTCACGAGTATGTCTACAGATTTATTTTCTTTATCACTGGTATTTTCCACTCTTAGATTAACATCAACGCCAACAATTTTATCATAAAACTGCTCCAGCTTTTCTAATCTTTCGTTGATAAAATCAACCAATTTTCGATCAACATTAAAGTTTACAGCTTGAATCTTTACTTTCATAATACAAAATTTAAAGGTTAATTACTCTTCATCTTTGCGAAACCGGGGGTGTGCATTTTTATACACATTTTTTAATTCTGAAAGACTGCTATGCACATAAACCTGCGTAGATGCAAGACTTGAATGACCAAGCAATTCTTTTATTGAATTCAAATCCGCCCCGTTGTTCAACATATGCGTAGCAAAGGTATGCCGAAGCATATGCGGACTTTTTTTCACCTTAGATGTAACACCTCTAAAATAATTATTTATTAAGCGATAAACAAATGTTTCATTTAAAATATTTCCACTGTTCGTCAATATTAACACATCTTTTAGATTTCCAAATCTTTTATTGCGAACAATAAGATAGCCCTTTATTAATTCAACAACAGGATCAACCAAAGGAATAATACGTTGCTTATTTCTCTTACCGGTAACTTTCAGCGTATTGTTTCCGAAATCCACATCATCTGTCTTCAACCCAATCAGCTCAGCTCTGCGTATCCCTAAAGAATATAATAACTCCAGAATCAAACGATCTCTCTTTCCTTCAAAATTTTCAGGAAACAATTCTAAATGCAATGCTTCTATTTCTTTTTCTGAAAACGGCACCTGAATCGTCTTCTCATTTCTAAGGGATTTATGAACGATAAAAAGATATTCATCAACTTGTTTGGATACATACAGATATTTAAAAAAACTTTTCAAAGAACTTATTTTCCGGTTAATCGTTTTATTAACCATACCCTCAGATGACAAAAAAGACATCCATGCCCGAACAGCACTGTAATCTATCTGTTTAAAATCCACCTCCGCCCCAGACAAATCTTCTGCATTATAAAAGTCAAAAAAAGAAGCCACATCATTTACATAAGCAGTTGCTGTATGCAAAGAATAGTTTTTTTCCTTTAGCAGATAATTTTTGTAAGCCGTAAGAGTTTGTTCCATAAAAAAATCGTTAACCAAAGATACACTTTAATTAACGATTTATTTATTACTGCCTGAAATATTAGAACTCTAATGAGTTTTTCAATTTCTGAACATATTGTGCTTTTTGAATTTTAGCTCTGTTTGTTATAGAAGGCTTTGTGAAATTCTTGCGCTCTCTCAACTGACGTAAAGTTCCCGTTTTATCGAATTTTCTTTTATAACGCTTTAAAGCTCTATCAATATTTTCTCCGTCTTTAATTGGAATGATCAACATAATTTATACACCTCCTTTCATTTAGGCTGCAAATATAAACTCTTTTTCCCATACAATCCAAACATAAAAAGAGAGAAGTTGTAAAAATCCCTCTCTTTTAGTAGTTATATTTTTCCAATCTGCAGTGTATTTGAATTTTTATTCCAACAAACACCCGTGATTAGTCTTTCAAAATATTTCTGGAAATCACTAATTTCTGAATTTCAGTGGTACCCTCTCCAATAGTACAAAGTTTAGAATCTCTAAAGAATTTTTCTACCGGGAAATCTTTTGTATAACCATATCCTCCGTGAATCTGAATAGCTTCAGTAGCTACCTTAACACAAACTTCAGATGCATACATCTTCGCCATAGCTCCTAATGTAGTAACCGGCTTGTGATTGTTCTTCAAAAAGGCAGCTTTATGCAACAGCAATTCTGAAGCTTCTATTTCAGTTGCCATATCTGCCAGTTTAAAACCAATAGCCTGAAAAGATGATATAGGTTTTCCAAACTGAACGCGTTCTTTAGAATATTTCAAAGCAGCTTCATAAGCTCCTTTTGCGATACCCAAAGACAAAGCTCCAATTGAAATACGACCACCGTCTAATATTTTCATTGCCTGGATAAATCCTTCACCTACTTCTCCTAATCTGTTAGCATCGGAAACACGGCAGTTATCAAAAATTAATTCAGCTGTTTCAGAAGCACGCATTCCTAATTTGTTTTCTTTCTTACCGGAACTGAATCCAGGAGTACCTTTTTCAACAACAAAAGCTGTCATTCCACGCGAATCTCCTTTTTCTCCTGTACGTACAATTACTACAGCAACATCACCAGAAATTGCATGTGTAATGAAATTCTTTGCTCCGTTCAGTATCCATTCGTCTCCATCTTTGACTGCTGTAGTAGCCATTCCACCAGCATCAGACCCTGTGTTATGCTCTGTCAATCCCCAGGCACCAATCCACTCTGCCGTTGCCAATTTAGGAATCCACTTTTTCTTTTGCTCTTCGTTTCCAAAGGTTAAAATATGATTGGTACATAATGAATTATGCGCAGCTACTGACAAACCTATAGATGAGTCTACTTTTGAAATTTCTTCAACAATTGTAATATATTCATGGTATCCCAATCCTGAACCACCTAATTCTTCAGGCACCAAAACTCCCATAAAGCCCATTTCTCCCAATTTCTTAAACAATTCTACAGGAAAAATTTGTGCCTCATCCCACTCCATTATGTGTGGACGGATATTTTGTTCTGCAAAATCACGAATAGATTGCGCAATCATAGCTTGCGTTTCATTATATTCAAAATTCATATAGTTTACTTTTTTGCTATTTTTATTAAAAATCCAAATATAACGCTATTATCTTTAATTTGTCAAGGGGAAAGCCGTTAATTTTTTCTAAATCTTCAATAGTCAAGGGTTCAGATTTTTTACTTCTATAAATGAGAATATTTCTGGAAAGCTCATGATTTATATAAGGTATTTTAGAAATCTCTTGCTTAGAAGCTGTATTAATATTTATTTTATGAATAACAGGTGGTTTTTTCACAATAAAATATTTTTGAAGAGAGTGTATTACTTCAGGCGGCAGATTCCAAATAAAGGCTACCTGATCCATATGAACAAAACCTCCCATTCTCTCCCTTTCATTGATAATTCTCTGAGCATATCCGTCACCTATCCCCTTTATCAGTTTAAAATCCTCTGCAGTAGCACTATTAAAATCTTTTATTACAAGTAACGCAGAATCATCTTTAAAATTTCTGTTTGCGTTTTTTGCCGTTACCCAGTCCGGAAATTTAAAGTAAGCAGCATATACTGAGAGCCATTCATCTGAAACTTTTGTAATATCCTGAAACTCCTGTACTGAATTTATGAATTTACCTGTTTTCCTGTAGGCATGCAAACGATCTATTTCCATTGTAGTCATTTGTAAATGATATCCTTTGTAGTCAGTAATAAAATTAGGATTAAAAGGTGTGATTACAAATTTTCTTGCTTCTGTTTCTATCTGTTTCAGACTGTCAATTTCCTGTTGCAGTAAATTCCATTCCATAGCTGTTGCAGGATCATCGACATCGTTACGTTTTCTTTGGTTAAAGAAGAAAAGGCAAAACTGAAGTATAAAAACCAATAACATCAGAGACAAGATACCTTTACGTTGGTTACGGGTAAGAAGCGGTAAAAAAGTGAAAAAATGTTTTTTCATAACAAATTAATTATCCGATAATCAACCTGTTACAATATAATCATTTTTAATTATAAATCAAAAACAGAACTCCTCTTGGTGTAGATCATATCTTTGATTTTCAAGAAAAAAGCCAGAGTAAGATAAAGGGAAAACCAAACGCCCAAAGTAAAAAAAGACATATAAACAAAGAAAAAACGTACACGGCTTACTCTCATTCCAAGGCGGTCTGCCAATCTGGTACAGACTTCATAACCATTACGCTCAAAATAATATCTTATTTTAGAAACCTTTATCATACGCTAAAGGTACAAAATTATGACAATAAACTATGCCCTACAGCACAATTTAAACATTTAAAAGCATCACAATAATGCTGCTTCAAAAAAAGCAATGCCTGACTGTCAGCAGCAGAATGCGACATGATTCCCGATTGTTCGAAACGATCGATAACAGCATTCTTTTCTGAAGGAATCTGCTGTAACTGTAAGTAAAGTTCTTCGAAATTTTCAATTCCCTTATGCCGTAAATAAGTAAATTGAAATGGCACGATGGTATTAATATAAAGCAATTCAATAAAATTGGCAGTAAGTTTTTTATTACTGAATTTTGTATTTTTCTCAAAAATAAAATGGGTATCCCAATAAGATGATGGAGCGACTGCTTGAAAATAACCGATAAGATCTTTAGTTGTTTTTCGCTGGGCAATAAGATCTGAGAACAGATTTTCTCTGGAATAATAAAGAGCTGCAAATTGCGCCAAACGAATAGTAGGAAAATTGGGTGGACGTAATTTGAAAAAATGAGGCGATTCTTCTATATTGTTTCCAAGCTGGTATTTTATTTTCAAATATTCAAAACGCTTTTTGAGCTCAAGCGGATACGCTTCCTGAAAATCATACGACAGTAAATTAGCCGTTCCGAACAAAAGTGCTTCTAACTGTAGTAAATCTGAACGTTCTTTCTTTATAACATGAAAAGGCAATCTCCGGGCAATTTCTTGAAAAATACTTCCATTCACATTCAATCCAAAATTTTTTAGTAACAGTACAAATAAAGTAGCTTCCCAATCGTTCTGATTTTCATGGAGTAGTTTACTTATTGGAATTTGCTTTTCCTCTAAACGCTCTACAAATAATCGCTCTTTCCAATGTTTTATAATGAATGAATCCGTATCTTTTAATTGATTTTCACAAGGTATCCACGACTTGGGTTTCATAAGACCCAGAAAATTATTATACACATCAACCGCGACATACTTTGAAAGAAGCAAAGTTGGTATTTGTGTATTGTCTTTCCGGAAAACAGGAACATCATCATGCCATACAACATGTAAGATAACCGTATCATAAGCACTATCATTCTGGTGCTGGTGCAGATACCAATCAGAAGCATTTACATGCATTTCAACATTTCCTGCCCACAACTGATCTCCTATCAGAAGACGCGCATTAAAAAAATCTGGTCCCGCTTTTTCCGGATAACTTCCAAAATGAATAATAGACAACGCCTGATGCTGCTCTGTAAACAAATCAGTCAACTGCATTTTCTTAAAACGCCACACATAATGTAAAAACGCCTCTTTCATGAATCTAATCTATACCATTCTCCTAAAATACATTTTTTTTATTACTTTAACAACTTATAAAAACATCATATAATGAAAACATATTTTCTCATTGCATTCTTACTATCAAACATTTACGGAATTGCCCAGACAAAGATAAAAGCATTAAAAGTAACATATGAACAGGAATCTAACGGGAAGACCATCAGTCCTCAAAGCCGCATTCTGTTGTTTACTTCGAAAGAAAATGCTCTCCTGACAAATGAAGAAAACTTTGCTGCACTCAAGAAAAACTATCCGGAATCAGTCAAATATGTGAGTTTTACTGACCATAGGCTTTATTCTCAAACTTTTTTTAACAATAAAGACGGATACATTACCGTTGACAGTCTTTCTCTTGAAAAACAACAGTTTGAAACAACTGATGAAACAAAAGTAATTCTGGGATATCTGTGCCATAAAGTAAAAACCAGTATTAATTCCAACATTATAGAGTTATGGTACACTAAAGATCTGGATTTCAAAGGCGCTCCTACAACCTTAGGTCAAAATCTGGGTCTGGTACTTGAAATGACACGGAACGGCAATTACACCATTATTGCTAAAAAAATAGAGAGGATCAAAAACATGGACCGCCATCTTTTACTCCCCGATCCTACAGCAATCTCTATGGATCTGATTTCCTACAATGATAAAATCTGGAAAAGTAAATTTAAATCCATTCCTGTTTTTAAGAATGAAGTCATCAGCTTTAATGAAGCAAATAAAAGCAATGATTCTATTTACAAGTTTGCAAATGGAACTGTAATTGTCCGTAAAATAAAGTTTCCGAAATTAAAGAAACATGATCTTATCTTCTTAGACCTCGAAGAACAATCAAACGGTGATGCCTATGACCGTACCGGAAGTGTATTTATAATTCCACAAACCAAAAAACAATCTTTTCTTGACGGACTGACCAACGGTGTCAATGTCTTACCCATATATCAGAATGGAAATGGAAAAAATTATCAGGGCATTGTGGCAACAGATGATTACGAACCGCTGGTAGAACTTATGCGTTTTTTCACACCTTTTGGCGTTCATCATTTCAATCAGTTTCGGCTCAAAGATAAAATATGGTCAGATGCAGCTTATTACAGACAGGATATTTCAGAATTACACAGCTTATTAGATAATGAGGAAGTATATATAGGCACATTCATTGGCAACTACGATAAAGGCGGACATAAAATTTCTATGAATATTACCATACATGATTCTGAAAACAGCATGTTTCATGACACAAAAGCAATTCCTGTTTTTAACACAACTAATATAATGGAAATGGGCGGTCAGGAATACAGTACTTTGTTTGATGTTGAAAAAGGATTAGAAGTAACATTCCGATTGAAAGAACCTCTGAAAAAAGCCCGGTTACGCTATATCTCTACCGGACATGGTGGTTGGGAAAACGGAGATGAATTTCTACCAAAACCCAATACCATATCACTAAACAGAAAGCAAATGATGCGCTTTATTCCATGGCGTCAGGATTGTGGATCGTATCGTTTGATGAATCCCGTATCGGGAAATTTTGAAAACGGTCTTTCCTCATCAGATTACTCACGATCAAATTGGTGTCCGGGTACCGTTACAAATCCCATAATGATAGAATTAGGCGATTTAGAAGCCGGCGAGCATACCATACAGATACAAATTCCGCAAGGACAGAATGAAGGAGGAAGCTTTAGTTCGTGGAATGTATCGGGAATTATTATCGGAGAATAAAAAAATCCAGCATCTGCTGGATTTTTTTATTCTTATTAATTGAATGGTTAGTCATTAAGTTTCAATACTGCCATAAAAGCAGATTGTGGTATTTCTACGTTTCCTACCTGACGCATGCGTTTTTTTCCGGCTTTTTGTTTCTCCAACAGCTTTCTTTTACGCGAAATATCTCCTCCGTAACATTTTGCTGTTACATCTTTACGCAAAGCTTTGATTGTTTCACGGGCAATAATTTTTGCCCCGATGGCTGCCTGAATAGGAATATCGAATTGTTGACGAGGAATCAGTTCTTTCAGCTTCTCACACATTTTTTTACCAATGTAGTAAGCATTATCCTCATGAATCAATGCCGAAAGCGCATCTACATTCTGAGCATTTAACAAAACATCCAGTCTTACAAGTTTAGAAGTTCTCATGCCTATCGGATGATAGTCAAAAGAAGCATATCCTTTTGAAACTGTTTTAAGACGGTCATAAAAATCAAATACAATTTCTGCTAAAGGCATATCAAAATTAAGCTCTACACGCTCAGGGGTCAAATAGGTCTGATTGGTAATCTGACCTCTTTTTTCAATACACAAACTCATTACCTGCCCCACAAAATCTGATTTTGTGATGATCGTTGCTTTAATAAAAGGTTCTTCTACACGGTCTAATTTTGAAGGTTCCGGTAAATCAGACGGGTTATTGACCACAAAAGGAGTATCAGGTGCTTTTTTTGTATAAGCAAAGTAAGAAACGTTAGGTACTGTCGTGATTACAGTCATATTAAATTCACGTTCCAATCGTTCCTGAATAATTTCCATATGCAACATTCCAAGGAATCCACATCGGAAACCAAAACCTAATGCAGCAGAACTTTCCGGTTGAAAGACCAGAGAAGCATCGTTTAATTGTAATTTTTCCATTGAAGCGCGCAAGTCTTCATAATCTTCAGTATCTACCGGATAGATTCCGGCAAAAACCATAGGTTTGACATCTTCAAAACCAGTAATCATATTTTTAGTCGGAGTAGCCGCATCTGTAATCGTATCTCCTACCTTCACTTCTTTTGCCTCTTTAATACCGGATATCAGATATCCTACATCTCCTGTAGAAATGACTTGTTTAGGTACCTGATTAAGTTTTAATGTACCAATCTCATCTGCATAGTACTCATTACCGGTAGCCATAAATTTAATCTTTTGATTCTTTTTTATCTCACCGTTAATAACGCGGAAGATAACTTCAATCCCTCTAAACGGATTGTATACAGAATCAAAGATTAATGCCTGTAACGGCTCTTCAGGATCTCCTTTAGGAGCCGGTACGCGTTCTACAATTGCTTCCAGAATTTTATCTACTCCAAATCCAGTTTTACCCGATGCGTGAATAATATCTTCCAGTTTACAACCAAGCAATTCTACAATATCATCGCTTACTTCTTCAGGATTGGCTGATGGCAAATCTACTTTATTAAGTACCGGTATAATCTCAAGATCATTTTCAAGAGCCAGATATAAATTAGAAATCGTCTGAGCCTGAATACTCTGAGCAGCATCCACAATCAATAAAGCACCTTCACAAGCTGCAATTGAACGGGAAACTTCATAAGAAAAATCCACGTGTCCCGGAGTATCAATCAGGTTCAATATGTATTGCTCCCCTTTATAAGTGTACTCCATCTGAATCGCATGCGATTTGATCGTAATTCCTCTCTCTCGCTCCAAATCCATACTGTCTAACAATTGTGCCTGTGCCTCACGCGCTGTTACCGTCTGTGTAGCATCCAGCAATCGGTCAGCCAGTGTACTTTTCCCATGATCAATATGGGCTATTATACAAAAATTTCTTATTTTTTTCATTCGAGTAAATTTCAATTATTCAGGCATGTCTCTTACCGGATTATATGTTTCTAACCAATCCTCCTGCTTCGTATATCCTTCTTACAGGCTTTTTTGTATCGCCTCATGCACTATATCCAATCTGCAAATATAAATTATTTTTTTCTGCATTCTTAAATTATTTGTACCTCTGCTTTAACTCTTACAAAAGCTTACTACAATACTTTATCAGCATTTTTTTAATAATAATATATAAAAGTATATACTTATAGATATTCCTAAAATGAAGTTAAAAAGTACAGGTTTCTTTTTTGCGCTGCGGATATCTGATTTATATTTCTTAACTTTAAAATAAAAGAAGATATGAAAGTAACTGCAAAAAACAACGGAAGATCTTTCCAGACAGAATTATCCAACAACACGAATTCCTTTACTGCTGATTTACCAAAAGCAGATGGTGGTGACAGCATGGGATTTAATCCGAAAGAACTGTTATGTGCCTCATTGGCAACCTGTACTGCTATGTTTTTAAAAGATTTTGCTTCAAAACATACTATTCATACAGATGGTATTGAAGTTGAAGTATCATTAGAGACCAATGAAGATGAGTCCGAGACAAAGCTGACTCGTGTTATTGATCTAAAGGGAAACCTCTCAGATGCTGAAAAACAAAAAATGGTCAATGCTGCAAAGCATTGTCATCTTCATAATATATTATCGGGAACTATTTCCATAACATCTGTTTTAAAATAAAAAAGGGAGCTTAGCTCCCTTTTTTATCTATTCCATAATAATAGTCTGCTGTAATGCTTTATTCACTGGACATTTTCCAGCAATTATATACAACTTTAGTTTTTGATCTTCTGTAAGGTCTCCTTTTAAAATAATATCCTTTTTAAAACGGGTAATTCCTGGCTCTGTTTTATAATCAACTTCCACACTTACCTCAACCTCATCTAAAGGCCATTTTTTTCTGTCAGCATACATTCTTACGGTAATCGTTATACAGGAAGCTAATGAGGCCGCTAAAAATTCATTGGGATTAGGTCCAAGATCCGTACCCCCTAAATCTGCAGGCTCATCTGCCAAAAAAGTATGTGAAGTACCTGTTATTACAGTTTTATAGTTTTGTATTCCTGTTTTTGCGTTTACTTTTGCCATAGTTTATTTTTCGTTTTCTTTTTTAAAAGGATTCGGGGGTAAAGGAACAAATTCTGTTTCTCCCGGAACTTTCTCAAAATTTCCTTCTTGCCAGTCTTTTTTCGCCTGTTCAATGACTTCCCGATCAGAAGATACAAAATTCCAGTAAATAAATCGTTCTTCATCAAAAGGATCTCCACCAAAAATATATACAGTAGTATCGGCTTCCATTTCAAATTCGCATAAATGAGCTTCTTTAGTGATCAATATATGCTTCGCCTCATAAGTATGTCCCTGATTAGAAACTGAACCTTCCAGAATGTATAGTCCGCTTTCACCGAACAATTGGTTTACCAATGAAATCTTTTGTTTTGTTTTTGACTTTATCTCTAAAAGATACAATTTACTATAAACAGGTACCGGAGATTTTTTACCAAAGAGTTCCCCTGCAATTAATTTATATTCCAGATCACCCTCTGACCATTTTGGAATGTGATCGGCTTCTATATGTGTAAATGAAGGTGCTGTTTGTTCCAACTGTTTCGGTAATGCTACCCATATTTGTAAACCATGTAAAAACTTATCTGTAGTACGCAAATAATCCGGTGTTCTTTCAGAATGTACTACTCCTTTGCCGGCTGTCATCCAGTTAACAGCTCCCGGCTGAATTTCTATTTCATTGCCAAGGCTGTCTCTATGCATAATGGCACCTTCAAACAAATAAGTAAGGGTAGACAATCCAATGTGCGGATGCGGAGGAACATCTAAATTCTGGTAATCTTTTAAAGCAGCAGGCCCCATATGGTCAATAAATACAAAAGGTCCTATATTTCTCTTTTGACGAAAAGGCAATAGTCTTCCCACCAAAAAGTTTCCGATATCAGCAGCTTTTTCTTCTAAAATAAAATCAATAGTAGACATGAATGGCTATTTTTAGTATTGCATAAAGATACAAATTTTAATTTCTGACAGTTGTTAATATAGATTAACAATGGAAAAACAAACGAATAAGCAGGGGATTAAAAAATAAAAAAGTAATTTTGCATAAAATTTACCCAAATGATTAAAATAGGCAAAATAGAATTACCGGAACATCCACTCTTACTGGCTCCTATGGAAGATGTAAGCGATCCGCCTTTTAGAAGATTATGTAAGATGCACGGGGCAGATTTAATGTATTCTGAATTTATTTCTTCTGAAGGATTGATTCGGGATGCCATAAAAAGCCGGATGAAACTTGACATTTTTGATTATGAGCGTCCGGTAGGAATACAAATATTCGGAGGCGATGAAGAAGCAATGGCCCTTTCTGCAAAAATTGTTGAAACTGTTCAACCGGATTTGGTAGATATTAATTTTGGATGCCCGGTCAAAAAAGTAGTTTCTAAAGGAGCCGGAGCCGGAGTATTAAAAGACATTGATCTTATGGTAAGGCTGACTAAAGCAGTCATTAAAAGTACTCACTTACCGGTAACCGTAAAAACAAGATTAGGCTGGGACGAAGAATCTATTAATATTGATGAAGTAGCAGAACGTCTTCAGGATATAGGAATTCAGGCTTTAACGGTTCATGCAAGAACAAGAGCTCAGATGTATAAAGGTCATTCTGACTGGACCCATATCGAACGTATCAAAAACAATCCGCGTATCAAAATTCCTATTTTTGGAAACGGCGATATAGATTCTCCACAGAAAGCATTGGAGTATAAAGAGCGGTTTGGTTTAGATGGTATTATGATCGGAAGATCGGCTATCGGATATCCATGGATTTTTAATGAGATCAAGCATTACATGAAAACCGGAGAAATATTAGCGCCTCCTACTATGGAAGATCGTTTAGAGGCCGCTAAAAATCATCTGATATGGTCTATGGAATGGAAAGGCGAACGTCTTGGTATTGTAGAAATGAGAAGACATTACACCAACTATTTCAAAGGTATACACGGTTTTAAAGCGCATCGCCAGCGACTGGTTACAGAAGATGATCCTCAATTATTATTACAAATATTTGATGAAATTCAGGAATTTTATAAAGACTATGTAATGGAATAAAAAAAGCCACTCAATGAGTGGCTTTTTTTATTCTGTTCTTTCATCAATGATCCGAATAGGATTTGGAGCATACGGATTTTTAAAACCGTTATCTGCAATTGCCTTATTAATATTTTCCTGCAACTCGGTATGAGCTCCCGTAAAATTTTCTTTTACGGTCCAGGCTCTAACGGTAAGATTAATTCCAGTAGTCGCCAGTTCCTTCACAAAAATTTCTGGTTTTGGATCTTTTAAAATTCGGGAATCTTCCAATAATGTTTTTTCAATAACAGATTTAATTTCTTTTATATTATCATCGTAGCTTACTCCGATAGTATATTCAAAACGCCGTTTTGTGATTTTTGAAAAATTCCGTATTACAGAATTTGCCAAAGCGCCATTAGGGCTAAAAACAGCTATTCCGTTTGAATTTCTCAAAGAAGTATACAATAAATCGATGCGCTCAACAGTCCCTTCTGTACCAGCACTGTTTTCTATATAATCACCTACCTCAAACGGACGAAACAACAGGATAAGAACTCCCCTGCAAAATTTGAAAGTGATCCCTGTAATGCGAGACCTGCCGCCAGAACTAAACCGGATAAAGCTCCTAAAATAGCAGTAGTCTGAAACCCAAGCGCCTGTACCACAGACAAGATCAGCATTGCATATAAAATAAACTTAATAATAGATAATAAGAATCCACGAAGTGACAAATCTACATTTCTGGCTTCAAATCGTTTTTTTATAAGCTTTAAAGCAGTTCGGATCAAAAACAATCCTACTACTAAAAGAACAACTGCTTTTATCAGCTCAGGAATAATATCAACTAATTTCTGAACCAAACCTGTAATAAGTAATTCTATACGGTCAATTCCTGCATCTAAATTCGATGTTTCCATATCTTTTTTTAACAAAAATAAAAAAAGAGAAGTAATTAAACTTCTCTTTTCTCTATAATATTTAATGCAATTATATACTTAGCTTTTTTGCAATTGCTTTTGGTATCGCATTTTTATGAACCATAATATCTGTTGCCTTATATTTCATAAACTCTTTGCTCATATACATATATCCTTTATAATCATTGGTAAGACCCCATGAATTTTTTACGATATAATATTCTTTTCCATTCTGATCTTTAGCAATACCCACGATGTGCATTCCGTGATCATCAGTTGTTTCATAATTATCAAATGCTTTCTGACGCATATCTTCCGTTACTTTCAATTCCGGCTTCGGACCATTGAACATAGTCGCTTTTTCATCAGCTGTCATGCTTGCAAAATCTTTTTCAGGTACATAAGCAACTCCGTTTTTCCAGCTGAATCCTTTTTCAGAAACGTCTCCACCCCATGCAACAGTATATCCATTTTTCAAAGCATTATCTACTACCTCTACCAATTCATCCATTTTCACGTTCCAAACCTGATCAAATGCCCAGTTGTCCGGCACTAATAACGTGAATTTTGTATAATAAGGATATTGTTTAAAAGAAGAAAGTTCTACATAGTCATCAGCATTAATTCCCACTACTTTTTCAGCAAAAGTTTTTGGAGTATATTTTTTTCCCTCATACGTAAACTCAGCAGGATAATCTCCCAAATACGCATCAATAATAGCCGTATATGCTTTTTCCCAATTTGGCGTCAATGAACCATTCGGATTTTTCACGATAGCTGCCAATGTAGCTTCTAAAATAGCAGACATTTCGCCCATTTTATTACGGGTAGTTCCATAGTTCAATCCGTTGTAAACAGATTGTGGCACTGTACCGTATTGTTTGTACATATTCATTACATCATGGAATGCACCACCTTCGCCTAAAGTAACAGCTCCATGCATGCGCACATACATTTTTCCTTTTTCTACATAGGCATTACGCGCCGTAAATATCTGTGATAATTCGATTGGTTTTTTTCCCATACGGATCATTTCTGACTCGATAAATGAGTTTCCGGAATAACTCCAGCATGTTCCTGAAGATCCCTGATCTTTGATAGAAGTATTTTCAACATTGATTACTTCGGTAAAAGTAAAATGATCTTTACTGTTTGCACTTTGGTTATTTTTTAATGAGTTTACTAAGTCATCCTGAGCAAACACATTTCCTGAAGCTCCTAAAGCAATAATTGCAGCCGCAAGAATCGGTTTTAATTTTAATTTAAACATTCTCTATTGTGATTAATTTTCTAAATTGGACGCATAAAGGTATCAATTGTTACACGAAATATGAATTTTTCAAGCAAAAAAAAAGGGAAGCAAATTTGCCTCCCGTTTTTTTTATAACGTTTCTTTTAACCATCTGAAAAATTCTCCCTGCCAAACTTTTGCATTCTGCGGTTTGGTTACCCAGTGATTTTCATCAGGAAAGTAAACAAATCTGCTTTTTATTCCCAAAAGCTGAGCTGCCTGAAAAGCTTCCTGTCCCTGCCCGATCGGTACTCTATAATCTATTCCTCCATGAAAAATAAGAATAGGCGTATTCCAGTTTGCTACTTTATTTTTAGGGTTGAATTCTGCATACGTTTTTCTTGCTACAGCATTGTCTTTCTCCCAATACGGACCTCCTGAATCCCAGTTTGTAAAAAACACTTCTTCTGTAGTTCCATACATAGACTCTAAATCAAAAACACCACAATGTGCTATAAAAGATTTGAATCTGTTTTGATGTATTCCGGCTAGATAATAGATAGAATATCCTCCATAACTTGCTCCGATAGCTCCTAATCTTTTGCTGTCAACATAAGGTTCTTTTGAAACCTCATCTATTGCGGTAAGGTAATCCTGCATAGGTTGCCCTCCCCAATCCTTAGAAATAGCTTCATTCCATTCAACACCAAAACCAGGCATACCCCGACGGTTTGGCGCTACAATGATATATCCTTCAGCGGCCATCAATTGAAAATTCCAACGGAAGGAATAAAATTGAGTTAATGCAGACTGAGGTCCTCCCTGACAGTATAACAAGGTTGGATATTTCTTGTTTGGATCAAAATTTGGAGGTAGTATTACCCATACCAACATTTTTTTTCCATCGGTGGTAGTAACGTATCTTTTCTGAAATTTTGATTTTCCTATTTTGGCATACAAAGCATCATTCACATGGGTGATTTGCAGCCATTTTTTTGATTTTAAATCATACGAAAATACTTCAGTTGCTGTATTGAAATCGGTACGGGTAAGAATTACTCTATTATCAACAAAACCGACAATTCCGGTTACATCAAAGTCTCCTTTAGTAAGCTGTTTTACGTTTACCGCTATTTTTGTAACCCCCGGAAAGTTGACTTCAAACAATTGTACTGTACCATCAACCGGTGCTGTAAAATAGATCTTTTTACCATCTTTACTCCACACATAACTGTCAACAGTACCATCCCATGCTGCTGTCAGATTTATATCCATTCCTCTGTGACGAACGATTATATCATTTTTGTCTGCCTCATATCCATCATGTTTCATCTGCAACCACGTAAGATCTCCATTTGGAGAAAAAGAAGGATGTGTATCATATCCAGGATTAGATTCTGTCAGGTTTTTAGTCTGTTTGGTATCTATATCGTATTCATATAAATCAGTGTTTGTACTCAGAGCATAGGCTGTTCCAAATTTTTTCTTGGATACATAAATAACTTTTTTGCCATCAGGAGACCAGATGTAATCTTCATCTCCTCCAAAAGGTTTCTGAGGAGAATGATACGGCTCATCTTTGAGTAAATCAATTTTCTCCTGTGTTTTTTTATTGGTCAAAATAACGTGATTAAATGTCCCGTTATTCCAGGTATCCCAATGTCTGTAATCAAGTTCATCATAAATGTAAACATCTGATTTTTCGACTCCTTCATAGTAGTCTTTTCCAAGAACCTTTGTTATTTTGACCTCTTCATGTGATAAAACATATTCATTTCCAGGTCCTGTATTTTTATCTGCTACCAAGCCATCTGCATTTTCAAGATTTTTTACTCTTTTACCATCGATGCTTACACTATAATAGGCAGTGTTGATTTTATTTTCACCTACATCAGGCGTACCCACTTTATAATAAAGGTATTTACCGTCTTCAGATAAACCTATTGGAGATACTCTCCCCAATTGCCATAACAATTCTTTCGTCATAACTTTTTGCTGTGAATGAGCATTTATCCCTAAAATACTTAAGGTTAAAATCAGAATTTTTTTCATTTGTAATTATTTTATCAATCGCTAAAATTAAGCATTTAAAACGAAATATCTAATCTGGCTTATGAAGCAGTATTATTAAATGATAAAAAAAACTTAAAAATTCATTGGTTGTTTATATAAATGAAGGAAAAACGAAAAATAATGAATAATTTTACAAGCGAAACATACAAAAGTAAAAACCTTGATGGAAAATTTCAATTGGGCTGATTTGATAAACCCCGAGTTTTATATCAATTTAGAATTAGCCGGACATAAAATAGGAATTTATGTTGTTCTCTTTATAATATTTGCCGAAACAGGATTATTTGCAGGTTTTTTCTTACCCGGAGACAGTTTGCTTTTTTTAGCAGGCATCTACAGTGTTGATTTAATGAAAGAATTCGTGTATATCGAAAATGATTTTCTTAATGTCAGCGCATTGGCTGGTCTTGTAGCTTTCGCAGGTATATTAGGAAACTGCTTCGGTTACTGGTTTGGTGCCAAAAGCGGTAATTATTTATACAGTAAAGAAGATAGTTTTATTTTTAAGAAAAAATATCTTATTGAGTCCCAAGCTTTTTTCGACAGACATGGAGGAAGAGCCATTATTTTTGCGCGTTTTCTTCCTGTCATAAGAACATTTGCTCCAATTATTGCCGGAATAGTACGAATGGATTTTAAGAGATTTATGCTTTTCAACATTTTAAGTTCATTGTTATGGGCCTATTCCCTAATCTTATCAGGACATTATTTATATAAATATTTATTGGATAAACACGGAGTTGATCTGACGCACTATATAGAATACATCATCATTATACTGGTGGTACTAACAACCACTCCAATTTTAATGAAAGCATTTAAAAGAAAAAAAGTAGCATAAAAAAAGGGAAACAAATTATTTGTTTCCCTTTTTTGTATCTCATATTTTCAAATATCTTTGCTTTATAAATTCATCACCAAAAATGCTTAGAAAAACAGGCAAATTTATTTTAAAAGTACTTTTATATTTTTTCGGAATTTCGATTTTTTCCGTTTTCTTATTTAAGTTTATTCCCGTACCGTTTACTCCTCTTATGTTCATAAGAACTTTTGAACAAACCGTGAGTGGCGAAAAAATAGTATGGAAACACGACTGGGTATCTATTGACAATATGTCTATAAATATACAAAAAGCAGTTATTGCGAGTGAAGACGGTAAGTTTACTTCTCATAACGGCTTTGATATGAAAGCCATTGAAAAAGCTTATGCACACAACAAAAAAGGCAAAAGAGTAAAGGGAGGAAGTACCATTTCACAACAAACGGCAAAAAATGTCTTTTTATGGCCCGGAAGAAGCTATATCCGAAAAGGCTTTGAAGCTTACTTTACAGTTTTGATTGAAGTGATCTGGGGCAAAGAGCGTATCATGGAGGTTTATCTGAATTCGATTGAAATGGGCAATGGTATTTATGGTATTGAAGCTGCCTCTCAACATTGGTTCAACAAATCTGCTAAAAATCTTACGAAACAGGAAGCTGCTGCTATTGCGGCAATTTTGCCAAATCCGAGAAAATATAAAGCAACTAATTCATCTGGCTATATCAACAGAAGAAAGAGTATTATAAATAGGCAGATGAATCTTTATCCTAATCCGGATTATTAATCTGAAATAATAATTTTTTATTAAAATCTGTAAAAAACATTTTATATTTCTTAACTTTAATGTATAATTTAAAAACAAAAAACTATGAAAAAGGTATTTTTAAGTCTTTCCATTATTGGATTATTAGGTGTTGTATCTTGTAAGAAAGAAACTACCGTTACAACAGAGACGGATGGTAAAGATACTTTAGTTGTTATTGATGAAGAGACTAAAGTAGATCCGGCAGTACAGGCTGAGATTGATAATGCAGAAGCAAAATTAAGACAAGCAGAAAAAGACTTAGCTGATGCAAAAGCTAAAGGAGATAAAAAAGCTCAGGAAGCTGCTCAAAAAGCAGTTGATGAGTCTAAAACGGCATGGGAGAAATTAAAAACAGGAACAACTGAAGTTTATAATGATGCCAAAGATGGAGTAGAGCATGCTGCTGATAAGACAAAAGAAGGTCTGAATAAAGCAGGAGAAAAAATTGACGAAGCTGCTAAAAAGGCTAAAGAAGATGTAAAAGACTTCTCCAACAAAGTAGATGAAAAAGCGAAAGAAGCTAAGAAAGACATCAAAGATGAATATAACAAAACGTTAGAAAAAGCAAAAACTAATTAAAGGAAAAAAAGCGAGGTTTAACCCTCGCTTTTTTTATTGTCTGTATCTTTCTATTTTAATTTTCTGACTCCCATATTATATAATGTAAAAGCCTGAATATCTACATTTTCCTGAATGGTCTGAGCAACAGATTTACCTGCTCCATGACCGGCATTCACGTCTATTCTGATTAACATTGGATTCTGACCTTTGTTTTTAGCCTGCAATTCCGCTGCAAATTTAAAACTATGAGCAGGTACTACCCTATCATCATGATCTCCGGTTGTAATCATCGTAGCAGGGTAAGAACCCCCCTCTTTTACATTGTGAACCGGTGAATATTTTTTAAGATAAGAAAACATCTCTTTACTGTCATCTGCTGTTCCATAATCATATGCCCACCCTGCTCCGGCAGTAAAGGTATGATAACGCAGCATGTCTAATACACCTACTGCTGGTAAAGCTACTTTCATAAGATCAGGACGCTGTGTCATAGTAGCTCCTACTAATAATCCTCCGTTGGATCCTCCTCGTATTGCTAAATATTCAGATGACGTATATTTTTCTTTGATAAGGTATTCAGCTGCGGCAATAAAATCATCAAATACATTTTGTTTCTGCATTTTCGTTCCTGCATCATGCCATTTTTTTCCGTATTCACCTCCACCCCGTAAATTAGGAACAGCATAAATACCTCCGTTTTCCATCCATATTGCATTAGCTACGCTAAATGACGGAGTAAGACTTACATTAAAACCTCCATAAGCATATAGCATCGTAGGATTTTTACCGTTCAATTCTATTCCTTTTTTATAGGTAATAATCATAGGGACTTTTGTACCGTCTTTAGAGGTATAAAATACCTGTTTGGATTCATATTTTGAAGAATCAAAATCTACCTTAGGTTTCTGATATTCTTTTGAAGCTCCATTGGCTACATCAAATGAATAAATGGTTCCAGGAGTCGTATAATTTGTAAAAGAGTAGTAAATCGTTTTTGCCTCTTTCTTATCTCCAAATCCTGTCGCTGTACCTAAGCCCGGTAATGAGATTTCTCTTACTAATTTTCCTGTATAATCAAATTGTTTTACCTGTGAAACGGCATCTTTCATATAGTTTGCAAAGAAATAGCCTCCTGCAGTACGCGGATTCAGTACATTTTCTGTTTCTGCAATAAAATCAACCCAGTTTTCCGGTTTTGGATTAGCTGCAGATACGCTGACAATACGTTTGTTCGGTGCATTTAGATTCGTAACAATGTATAACTTTTCATCCTGACTGTCGATCACATAGCTATCTGTATCGAAGTTATTCAGAACTGTAACAATAGGACTGTTTTCCTTTGTAAGATCTTTCATATACAATTCATTACCTGAGGTAGAATTAGCCGCAGTAATGATCAGATATTTATTATCCTCAGTTACCGATCCGCCAACATATCGGCGCTTTTGTTCGGCTCCAAAGATGACTCTATCTTCTTTTTGAGAAGTACCCAGTTTATGATAATATAATTTATGTTGGTCGGTTTTTGCAGACAATTCACTTCCTGTCGGTTTATCGTAACTTGAATAATAAAACCCATCATTTTTAAACCAGGACATTCCACTGAATTTTACATCTACAAGTGTTTCACCTACTACTTTTTTATCTTTTGTCTGTAATACAATCACTTTACGCCAGTCACTTCCCCCTTCGGATATTGCATAGGCGACAAGACTACCATCATCAGAGAAAGAAATATCGGCTAATGAAGTGGTGCCGTCTTTTGAAAAAGTATTCGGATCCAGAAAAACTTCCTCTTTACCAGAGCTATCCTTTCTATAAAGAACAGACTGATTCTGTAATCCGTCATTCTTATAGTAATAGGTATAATCTCCTTCTGTAAAAGGAGCACTGATACGCTCGTAATTCCAGATTTTTTCCATACGCGTTTTTAAAGCCTCTCTGAAAGGAATTTTGTCTAAATATCCAAATGTCAGTTCATTCTGCGCTTTTACCCAGGCCGCAGTTTCTTCAGACCTATCGTCTTCTAACCATCGGTAAGGATCAGATACTTTCTCTCCAAAGTAAGTAGTAGAAACCGTATCTTTTCTTGTTTCAGGATATTTTAATTCCATTGTGTCAACTGTTTCTTTTTTATTACATGATGACAGTATCAACATGGTGATCAGGATTCCTCCAACACTTTTTTTCATATAATAGTCGTTTAGTTAATGAGCAAATATAAGAAAGGTTGCCCTTTCAGGCAACCTTTTAAATCTTTCGCAATGTAAAACTCTTATTTGTATGTAATTGTATATACCTGAGATTCTGTTCCGTCTGCTTCACTACTTTCAGTAAAGTTCCATTTTGTCGGGTACTCATTTACAAACCCTTCATAAGTACTCACTGTATTTACTTCTCCATCTGCATCGGTATATTTAGAAGATAACACGGCATTACTCAACTGGGCAATAAATCCGTTATCATCAACCAGATGAATGGTCCATCTGTTCGATTTTATACCGCTAAAAATTCCTTTATAACTGGAGTAACTTAGTTGTGTTACATCCCCTTCAGAACCGGTTACTTTGGTAATATTA
The DNA here is from genome assembly GCA_032096595.1 of Flavobacterium sp. GTDB lineage: Bacteria > Bacteroidota > Bacteroidia > Flavobacteriales > Flavobacteriaceae > Flavobacterium. The sequence goes on from DAMCXY010000005.1 coordinate 104,866, forward strand.
CCTCTTGCATCATTCGTAAAACTGATGGTATCTCCATCATATACTTCTGATGTTACATAACCATTGGCGTCTAAATTATACACGATAGAAGAGTTATCCTGACTTTGTAAACGAACTTTAGAAGTACCTTCATAGATTACGGTATAAACCAAAGTAAAATTGCTACTCCCGTTTACATAATCAGTCGATAAAATTTGTGTTACTTTATTGTCTGTATAGTTAAATACTACTTCCGTTTTATTACTTCCTAAGTTATACGTATACTTTTTCAGATTATTCTGATTATCATATTCAAACGCATACGTTTCTGTACTTGCTGTCGTAGTAATTTTTGTAGGCAGTTTTATAACTTCTCTGCTTCCTGAATCGTCATCATTTCCGCAAGAAACAAAAGCAAGCCCGCCTGCTACTACACATAAAAACATTTTGATTTTTTTCATTTTCTTTTTCTTTAATTTTTTATTTATGATCCTGATCATTCCAACAAAAATCCCACTTTATTTCTAATTTGAAAAAAGTTTTTATCCCTGTGGAGTTACAATCTTAAATTTTCTAACGAAAGTTGTGATGACATTATTGTTGTTTAACACTGTAAATTTTACATTGTAAACAGCATCCGAAAGAGGCTGACCATTTGTCCCTTTCAAAGGAATTAGTGAACTGAAGCTTTCTGTAAATTCATTTATCAACACATCAAATCCAAATTCTTTTTTGACAGTAAAATAAGACGATACATCTTCATCTGTATAAATCTCAACATTATATTGATAAATACCCACTCTATCCTTCAGATAGTATTTTACATATACCATATCACCGGGTTTGTAGATTTGCATTTCTGTAGGGCTATTGACTTCGATTTTAGTTTTTTCAGCACTATCATCATCACTACATGAACTAAAGAAAGTTACAGATGAGATCAAGATAAATAAGTATATCCAATTTTTCATATTCATTGATTTTAAAAACCAAAGATATAAACTAATTTATAAAAAAAACATTTTTAACAAAAAAGACAGCCGAAGCTGTCTTTTTAATCTATTAATGTGCGTGATCGTGCTCTTCACCAATATAAATCTCAATAAACTGCTGATTTTGGTTACCGGCTTTATCAATACAAAAGACACCCACATGGTAATGTCCTTCTTTCGCATCGGCTGGAACCGGAATCTGTTGATTTACTTCAAAGGTTTTTGAGCCATTTTCAATGGTAAAACTTTGTTCATAATGAAATTCTACAGCGTTAACGGCAGTTGATACTTTATGCTGATGACCGTCTTCAGCGCTGTGTACTTCAAGTTTATAACTTGCTAAAGCTTCATTATCAGACAAAAGAGCTTTAAGACTGATTGATGTCCCCGGTTCTATTTCCTGATCAACAGTAGGACTCACAATCTGAACAGTTGGTTTCTCTGTATCAAGGCTGTTGGAGTCATCGTCTGAACACGAAACAAAAGTTAAACCTGATAAGAACAATACAAAGGCATATTTAAAGTTTTTCATTTTTTTAATTTTAAAAAGTTATACTAAAAAGGAAGCTGTAGCATTAGTTGTACATTTCTTCCCAACTCAGGTATTTCGATTGCGCGATAAAAACTTGAGTGATTAAAATATTTTGTATCCAGCAGATTAGAAGCCTGAACTCTAAAAACAGGTTTGAGCTTCCCGATTTTAAATTCTGCTTCAAGTCCTCCTCCCAACAAGGTGTAACCTGAAGTTTTTTCTTCGTTTTGCGCGATACGGTTTTGAGCATTGGCCCATTTTACAGAAAGATAAACTTTCGAATTTTTCATTAAACGGCTGTCGTTAATATGATAGGCAAATTCTCCATATAGGTTTACAGGTGTGGTAAAAGGCAGCGGATAGTCTTTACCGTCATCGGATAACTGCTTATTGTACAAGTATTCAAATGTAATATCTGCAGAAAACTGCCGAATTCTTTTATATACATTCCATTCAAACCCTGTAATTAAAGCACGCGACTGGCTATACTCATATACTTGCCCACCGTGAGGTAATACTGAAAAAACACCTGTAGGTTTCAAGAAAATATAATTGCTGAAATAATATACATACGGACTGATACTGGTTTTAAAAGTATCTGATTCATACTGTAATACGATTTCAGAAGACAATCCCTTTTCCACATCCAAATCAGGGTTTCCTCTTTCATGTCTGAAAGCTCCGTGATGGATTCCGTTAGCACTCAGCTCCATTGCCGAAGGAAAACGGAAATTAGTTCCGGCAGTGAAGTTAACTGACCAACGATCTGTAATTCCTTTCCACAAACCAACCATAATATTCGGTTGCAGATAGTTATTAGAAATTGCAGTACTACGTTGAGCATAGGATCGGGATTCTGTTTCTGACTTCCCTGTATTTTTCAGATAATCATACAAAACAGGATCAAAATAGCCTTTCACTTTCAGGTGGGCGTAATCTAAACGCAATCCGACATCTGCTTTAAACAGCTCATTGACTTTCCACTCATGTTTTGCGAAAAATCCCGCTCCGTTACGTGTAAATTCAGGAAGCAGATAACTATAACCACCTACTTGATTTTCCTGATAATTTTGTTGTAATCCGAAAGTTGTTTTATGATTCAGTCCCGTATCAAAGGTATACTTCAATTGAGTATCCAATGTATTTAAGACGAAATCTAATTCCAGATCCGGATTTGTAACCGGTGGAGACTGATTGCTATAATGCGTGTGAAAAGCACTCCATTCCTGACGGTGATTTTGCTGAAATGAAAACAGCAGATCCCATTGATCGTGATCGTTTATCCATTTATTCGAGTTAATCACTTTGAAATGATTCACTTTTTGGTAAGGGAAATCAATATTTCTTGAATCACCATCATCTTTTACAGCATTGATACTCGGTATTCCGTGTGCACCCGGAAAAAACCCTATTTTACTGTTTAAGTTACTTATACTTACAATCGATTGAAAACGGTCTGAAACATAGCCACCCTGTGCATAGAAAGAATATTCATCTCCTGCAGTGTTTTTCATGCGTTTATTTTCGATTGGAATTTTAGTATTCAAATAATAAATTTCATGGGCAGGGACTTTAAAATCTGCATAGTCTACTCCCGAAAATTTCAGTTTATAGAAATAGTTTTCACCTCTCGATTGTATATTCGCAGATAAACCTAAAGCTTCATTAACCGTTTTCCCATGAAGTATGACACTCCCCGAAGTAGTTTCTATCTGAGGAATTTTCTCATTGTTTATTTTAATGACACCTCCTATGGCATCACTTCCATATTCAATAGCTCCTACTCCTTTTATGACTTCTACTTCTTCCGTTTGCAGAGCATCTATTTCCAATCCATGGTCGGCTCCCCATTGCTGACCTTCCTGTTTAATTCCGTTTTCAGCTACAGCAATACGATTGAAACCCAATCCGCGTATAACAGGTTTTGAAACTCCGGAACCTATTTCCATAGCATTCACTCCCGGAATATGTTCTAAGGATTTTGCCAGACTTCCCGAAAAATGTTCTTTGATCTGATGTTGATTTATTTTGGTGGAATTGTACGTTACGGTCTTACGGTCATTGATAATCATTTCCGGCAAAAGGTCTTCTTCCTTAAACAGTACAATATCTATGGTGTTGTTTCCAACAACTTTTAGTGACTGTTCATAGGTTTGAAATCCTTTTTTCTGAATGCGTAAAACATAAGTTCCCGCAACCACATCTCTTAATTCAAAAGAGCCATTGCTGGTGGTCTGCGTACAATTCTCATCCAGATCTATATGGACTCCGCTCAATAATACTCCGGCTTCATCTGTCACTTTTCCCTCAATGGTAAACTGGCTGTATGAAAAAGAAGTAATACAGAAGCAAAGTATAAGAATTACATTGCGCATATTACGTTATTTAATTAAAAACTAAGTGATTTTAATTAAACAATGGGAGGACCGCGTAATGAAAAATAAATGATTGGGGAAGCAGCGAATGACTGTTCCTGATACGTATATTGTTTATGAGAAACAATTTTCGGAAGTACCTGTAGAGAAAAAAAAGCAACAGGAGTAAAAGGACTGAAAGTAAAATTACAAACCGAACATTTTTTACCGTCTAATGACGTATGTTCATGATGACCGTCTGCAAGTTTCTCATGGTGTATTTCTTCCAGAATATGAACAAAGGAATGCATCGACTGATACATAATGGTACATACCACCAGCATCGACAAGATGAAATTCGAAAACACCCATTTTTGTTTCATAAAGCAAAGTTATAGGTTTTATTCTGTAAAGAAATAGTTTTTGAAAGCTGATTTTGTAAATTAACTTTTTGTTCACAAAAAAAGACAGCTGAAAAGCTGTCTTTTTATATACTTCTTTTGAATATTATTAGTATCTGTAATACTCCGGTTTAAAAGGACCTTCAACAGTAACACCAATATATTTTGCCTGATCTTCTGACAATACATCCAATTCAACACCAATTTTCGCCAAATGAAGACGGGCTACTTTTTCATCTAAGTGCTTTGGCAATGTATATACTTCATTATTGTATTTGTCACTGTATTTCCACAACTCTATCTGAGCCAATGTCTGATTTGTAAAGGAGTTTGACATAACAAAAGAAGGATGTCCTGTAGCACAACCTAAATTCACTAAGCGTCCTTCTGCCAGAATGATGATATCATTGCCATTGATGGTATACTTATCAACTTGTGGTTTGATCTCAATTTTAGAGGCTCCGTGGTTTTTGTTTAACCATGCCATATCAATCTCATTATCAAAATGTCCGATATTACAAACAATCGTTTTATCTTTCATTTTTTCAAAATGCTGAGCCACTACAATATCTTTATTTCCTGTAGTTGTAATTACGATGTCTGCATTTGCAATTACACTGTCAAGTTTTTTTACTTCAAAACCTTCCATAGCTGCCTGTAAAGCACAAATCGGATCTATTTCAGTAACCGTAACGATTGAACCTGCTCCTCTAAAAGAAGCTGCTGTTCCTTTACCTACATCTCCGTATCCGCAAACAACTACTCTCTTACCTGCCAACATAACATCTGTAGCACGTCGCACAGCATCCACAGCAGATTCACGGCAACCATATTTGTTATCAAATTTTGATTTAGTAACTGAATCGTTTACATTGATAGCCGGCATAGGCAGCGTTCCGTTTGCCATTCTCTCGTATAGACGGTGTACTCCCGTTGTAGTTTCTTCAGACAATCCTTTGATATCAGCAACCAATTCAGGATAACGGTCTAATACCATATTGGTAAGGTCTCCTCCATCATCGAGAATCATATTCAACGGTTTGCGGTCTTCCCCAAAAAATAAAGTTTGTTCAATACACCAGTCAAATTCTTCTTCATTTAATCCTTTCCATGCATATACCTGTATTCCTGCATCTGCAATAGCTGCTGCTGCATGATCCTGTGTAGAAAATATATTACAAGAACTCCAAGTAACTTCTGCTCCCAAAGCTTTCAGGGTTTCAATCAGTACTGCGGTCTGAATGGTCATATGCAAACAACCTGCAATACGAGCTCCTTTTAATGGCTGCTCATTTTTATATTCTTCACGTAATGCCATTAATCCTGGCATTTCAGCTTCTGCTAATTCAATTTCTTTTCTTCCCCAAGCCGCTAATGAAATATCTTTCACTTTGAAAGGCACATAAGGTATTGTTTTTGTACTCATCCGATTATAGTATATTTGTATAAACTAATTTTGGACAAAGTTACAATTTTCATTTTTAATTATATGCTAATGAAATTGTAAAGCTGTATTTGTTTTCAAAATCTGATATTGATATTTATGCCCTTATTTTTAAAGCAAACCATCAACGCTACCACTGATTTACTGGTTTGGAAAATAACCGAAGATGTAGCCACTTTATTCAAAAATACCCCACTGCGCGATGTACATTTAGCACGTTTTGAAAAAATGCTGTCTGATACACACAGATGTGGTTTTTTAAGTGTACGCCATCTATTGAAAGCTGCGGGATATTCAGACCTGAATCTTTTTTATGATGAAAACGGAAAACCTCACCTTTCTGACGGAAAGCATATTTCTATTTCTCATTCGTTTGGTTTTTCTACCATCATCATCAGCGCTGAAAATGTAGGCGTAGATATTGAAATGCAACGGGAGAAAATCATCCGAATTGCAGATAAATTCATCGGTTCTGAAGCCGCTTTTTTATCTGCTGAAAACCAATCTCTTTACATAAAAAACCTCAGCGTTATATGGGGAGCTAAAGAAGCTTTATTCAAAATGTGTAATTCACGCAGTCTTAGTTTTAAGCAGGATATGCACATTCAACCTTTTAATTTAGACGAAACGGTTGGAAACGCCTATATTAATTGCCACATGACCGATTTTTCAAAGAAATTTTATTTTCATTTTAAAGAGATCGACAATTACACTCTGGTTTACGCATTAGAAAAAGAATCATGATAAACAGCTCTCTCATACAGTCAGAACTGCTTTTTAAAGCGGTCAGAAGCAGTGGTGCCGGCGGTCAGAATGTCAATAAGGTTTCTACTAAAGTTATACTAATTTGGGATATAACAGCTTCAAGAGCTTTGAGTACAGAGCAAAAAGAAATACTGTCAGATAAACTGAAAAACCGGATCAATAAAGAAGGTGTTTTCCAGCTTGAATGTGATGAAACCCGAAGCCAGTTGAAAAACAAAGAAATCGTAAAGAATCGTTTGTTATATCTGCTTGAGCATGCTTTAAAAAAAGATAAAAAAAGAATCGCTACCAAAATTCCGAAAGCTGTTATCAAAAAGAGACTGAATGATAAAAAGATTCATTCTGATAAAAAAACAAATAGAAAATTTAAGTGGTAATAGTCTCTTTTATAGGAGAGATTTTTTAGAGCAAAAGGACTTTTCTTTTCAAATCTTATTTATACCTTTGCACTGTCTCAAAAGGGGTGCCGAATCTGTTTCGGCTGAGATTATACCCATTGAACCTGGGCGGGTAATGCTGCCAAGGGATAAAGTACACTTTGCAGTAAAAAGCATCGTGGAAATCAATAGTTTTATTTATTAATCAAACACAATAATAGCCCCTTTTATTTGTAAATGCATTTTTACGAATGAAATTAAATTTCTTATTAACAGCTGCCGGAGTATGCCTTTTACCTGCTACCGTGCTGGCTCAGAATGAAGTTGCTAAAGACACTACTTCTAATGAGGTCCTGGATGAATTATTGATCAGTGCAGTTCGTGCCGATCAGAAAACACCGATGGCTTACAGTAATCTTACAAAAAAAGAATTGGCCAAAAGAAATCTCGGACAGGACATTCCTACTCTGATGAATTTTATGACGTCAGTGGTCACCACTACAGATGCCGGAAACGGAGTCGGATACAGCGGTATCCGTGTACGCGGAAGTGATGCTACGAGAGTGAATGTAACAGTAAACGGAATTCCTTATAACGATTCAGAATCTCACGGAACTTTTTGGGTAAACATACCGGATTTTGTTTCATCTGTAGAAAATTTACAACTGCAAAGAGGTGTCGGCACCTCAACAAACGGATCAGGTGCTTTCGGAGCCAGTTTGAATTTGCTTACCGATGCTTATTCTTATAAAAGCAATGGAGAAATTTCGAACTCATTCGGAAGTTTTAATACCCGCAAACATACGGTAAAGTTTTCTACCGGACTTATGAATGATTCCTTTGAATTAAACGGAAGGTTATCCAATATGCATTCAGACGGTTATATTGACAGAGCTTCCGCTGATTTAAAGTCTTATTTTTTACAAGGAACTTTTCTGGATGGAAAAACTCTGATTAAAGGTCTCGCTTTCGGAGGTACACAAAAAACCTATCAGGCATGGAACGGCGTAGAACAAGCCGATTTAGACAAGTACGGCAGACGATATAACACTGCGGGAAGATATATTGATGACAATGGAATAGAACGATATTATGACAATGAAACGGACAATTATCTTCAAAACCATTATCAACTGCATTGGAACCAACGCTGGAATGAATACTGGACTACGAACATTGCTCTGCATTATACCACCGGGTATGGATATTATGAGAATTATAAAAGCGGAGAAGATGTGACTGAGTATGGGTTAACTCCTGTAACGGTAAACGGAACTCTGGTTGATGAAAGCGATCTGATCAGACGCAAAATCCTTGATAATAATTTTTACGGATTTACTTTTTCAACAACATACAAAAAGAACAATTTAGATGTGATTCTGGGTGGTGCCGGAAATAAATATGAAGGAGACCACAAAGGAACGATACAGTGGGTAAAAGAACCTATTGCTTATCAATACGATCAGGAATACTACAAAGATTTCTCTGCTAAAACAGATCTCAATACCTTTTTGAAAGCAACGTATACCTTAGCAGAAAAATTTATTTTATTCGGAGATCTGCAATACCGGAATGTCACGTACAAAGCAAATGGAAATGATACGGGAATGGTAAATGATAAGTTTCATTTTTTTAATCCGAAAGCAGGCGTTACTTACCTGATGAATGAAAACAGCAATCTTTATTTTTCTTATGCCAGAGCTAACAGAGAGCCTAATAGAAATGATTATGAAGCAGGAAGCCCTAAACCCGAAGAACTAAATGATTTTGAACTTGGATGGAGGTATAATACTACCCAAACAAAAATTAATGTTAATGCCTACTATATGCGTTATAAAAATCAACTGGTACTTACAGGTGCCCTTAATGATGTAGGAGCTCCGATGCGTGAAAACAGTGGAGACAGCTATCGTTTGGGTCTGGAAATTGATGCTGCTGTAAGAATACACCCTAAAGTTGTCTGGAATCCAAGTCTTACCATCAGCCGTAACCAAAATATTGACTATATTACTCATTTTGATGGTGCCTTACAAAATCTGGGAAATACCGCCATTTCTTTTTCTCCTGATTTTATTGCCTCAAACATTCTTACCTATGAACCGGTCAGAGGTCTTCAAATGTCTTTACTCACTAAATTTGTAGGAAAACAATTTATGGGCAATACAGAATCTGAAGCGTCTAAGTTAGATTCTTACATTACTAACGACATCAGTATTAATTATGATGTCGCTGTAAAAAAATGGTTTAAATCCATTTCTTTTAATCTTTTACTGAATAACATTTTTGATGTAAAATATATTTCAAACGGATACTACTACACGTATGATGATACATGGAGTACGCCAAATACAACCACAACTATTGAAGGTGCCGGTTATTATCCACAAGCACAATTTAATCTGCTCGGCGGAATTACATTGAAATTTTAAATAGAAAAAGCCAACCTAAAGGTTGGCTTTTTCTATAATTATATTTTTAGAAATTTCCTATTTGCAGATAGGAACCATAATCGATAACCCGATATTGTTTTAAAGCATAAGGTGCATTATTTGCAATACCCAAATAGAGATTATATACATATTCATCACAGGAGCACGTAGCTTCTATTCCATTTAAATTTAATGCAGAACAATTTCTTATTTCATGATTAGGGCATGTTCTTTCATAAGCCAGAAAACCTGTACCTGTATTGATCACAATGATTCCATTAATCCCATATCCCTGTACAACTGCAACATTACCCGGATACTGCAAATTACTGTATAAAGGCAGACTCAAAGGTATTCTGACATCTACAACATAATTGGGTAAATAAGGATTGGGATTATAAAATTCATCTTTGCTGCAAGAAAGCACAGAAAACAATAAAAGAAAGAAAAGAAATCGCTTTTTCATCTATAAAACATTTGAAAAACAAATTTAATTAATTAACTTTGACATATAGAAAAAGAAGTTAATATTAACATATAATAGTATTTGAAATACAAAATCCCGTTCCGATGGGATTTTTTCTATTTTATAAAAACAAGCAGTATTATGAGTAAAGTATCGTATTACACAGCAGAAGGTCTAAAGAAATTAAGAGATGATTTAGATCATTTAAAAGGTATTGAGCGTCCGAAAGCCTCTCAGGCAATCGCAGATGCGCGTGACAAAGGAGATTTATCTGAAAATGCAGAATATGATGCAGCGAAAGAAGCTCAGGGATTGTTGGAAATGAAGATTGCGAAAATGGAAGAAGTTCTGGCAAATGCCCGCTTGATCGATGAATCTCAGCTTGATGTTTCCAAAGTATTGGTTTTGTCAACGGTAAAAATTAAAAATCAGGCAAATAAGATGGAGCTTACTTACACGCTGGTAGCAGAAAGCGAAGCCGATCTTAAAAGTGGAAAAATATCAGTAACGTCTCCGATAGGAAAAGGTCTTTTAGGAAAATCAGTGGGTGAAATTGCTGAGATAAACGTACCGAATGGTGTACTCAAATTTGAAATATTAGAAATTTCAAGAGACTAAATTATGGCATCTATCTTCACAAAGATCATCAATGGTGAAATTCCTTGCTACAAGGTAGCAGAGAACGAAAATTTCATTGCTTTTCTGGATAATAATCCAAATGCAAAAGGACACACACTATGTGTGCCTAAAAAAGAGATTGACAAAATTTTTGATATGGACTCCGAGCATTATACCGCTCTGATGCAGTTTTCTTATGAAGTAGCAAAAGCTTTGGAAAAAGCAGTTTCCTGTAAAAGAATCGGAATGGCTGTCGTAGGTCTTGAAGTACCTCATGTACATGTACATTTGATTCCTCTTCAGGAGATGGATGATATGCGGTTTCAACGAAAAGTTTCTTTAACAAAAGAAGAGTTTGAAGCAACAGCAAAAGCCATCCATTCTCAATTATAATAAAATCCCTCTTTTCAGAGGGATTTTTTATAGGTAACACAAAAGGTTGTTCCCTGCCCTATTTCTGATTTCTCTACTTTTATTTTTCCATTATGGTATTCCTCTACAATTCTTTTTGTGAGTGAAAGCCCTAACCCCCATCCTCTTTTCTTTGTTGTAAAACCAGGTTCAAAAATTGTTTTAAACTGGTTTTTAGAGATTCCTTTTCCTGTATCGGAAACCCAGATCTGAATGTTTTTCTCGGTTTCTGAAATGGTTACGGTTATTTTTCCTTTTCCTTTAATAGCATCGATAGCATTTTTTACCAGATTTTCAATGGTCCAGCTATGCAATGTAGGATTTAACGGCAGTATATAGTGTGATAAATAGCTCACAAATTCAAAATCAATGAAGGTAGAACTCCTGGATTTCAGATACTCGAATGATTTCTCAGTTTCTTCTACAATGTCCAAAGGTTCTAAAACAGGCTCAGAGCCGATTTTTGAAAATCGGTCGGCAATAGTTTGCAGTCTTGAAACGTCTTTTCCTATTTCACTTACAGTCTGTTCATCTACATTATCGAGTTTCATGATCTCAATCCATCCCAGCAAAGAAGATAAAGGCGTACCGATCTGATGCGCTGTTTCTTTTGCCATTCCTGCCCAGAGTTTGCTTTCTGCAGACATTTTACTGGTTCGGAAATACGTGTACACCAATCCTCCAAAAAGTCCTAAAATAGCAATTAATGCCAAAGGGTAATATTTTATTTTAGTGATTAAAGATGAATTTCCATAATACAGAAATTGGCTCCCGCCCGGATGTATGATTTCTATAGGATCATTTTCTGAGGTAAATTTCCGGAGCAATCCAGCCTGTAACTTTTTATTTTCCAATATTTCATCATCCACATTGCGTACTTCAGAAATCAGTCCGTTATTATCTACTAAAATGATAGGAATGGTTTCGTTTTTAGACAATACAGACAAAGCCAGATCCAGATCAGTATTTCCATCTGCTGAATTCACGGATTTATATGCCTCAGCCCATATTTCCATTTTTACACGTTCTTCGTTTTTAAACGTTTGAAATAACAAATAGGTATTCCACAATATGAGGGTAAGAATAGACAGGGAAAAAACCAAAATAACCCACCGGGTATAAATATTACTTTTAAAAAAATTCATAGATCAGAAAGAATAACAAGATACAAATTATTAAAAATAGTTGATAAAAATTTCTCTTCTATACATTAACAAAACTTAATTCAAAAAAGTATCTTTGTTTAAATCTTTTTTGAAATTTATGTTAAGTATCCATCCAAAAGACCATACACCGGTTCAGATTCAAGCCTATTTACAAGCAGCAGTAGGGCCGCGTCCTATTGCTTTTGCCAGTACTGTTGACGAAAACGGCACACCAAATTTATCACCGTTTAGCTTTTTTAATATTTTTAGCTCTAATCCGCCTATTCTGGTATTTTCTCCGGCAAGAAGAGTTCGTAACAATACTATTAAACATACACTTATCAATGCAGAAGCAACAAAAGAAGTGGTGATCAATGTTGTAAATTACGATATGGTACAGCAAACTTCTCTTGCTTCTACAGAATATGGTGATGGAGTAGACGAATTTGTAAAGTCCGGGTTTACCAAACTGGCTTCTGATATCGTAAAACCTTTTAGAGTAGCAGAAAGCCCTGTACAACTGGAATGTAAAGTACAGAACATTATTCCGCTGGGTACTGAAGGAGGAGCCGGAAATCTCATCATTTGCGAAGTCGTAAAAATACACATCTCAGAAAGTATTTTATCTGACAACGGGTCTATAGATCAGCAGAAAATAGACCTTGTTGCCCGTATGGGAGGCAATTGGTATACCCGTGCCAATGATGGTCTCTTTGAAGTAGAAAAGCCATTAACAACTTTAGGAATTGGTGTAGATGCGCTGCCGGAAGATGTGAAAAAAAATACTATCTTTGTAGGAAATGATTTAGGTCGACTGGGAAATGTTGAGCATTTACCTACTACAGAAGAGATAACTGCTTTTAAATCTGAAAATCAGGATGTAAAAGTATTTTCAGAGAATAATCAAACAGAAGAATTGTATAAAAAAGCAAAATGGTTTTTGGAGCAAGACGATGTTTTCAGTGCTTGGAAAACGATTTTATCAAAATAAAAAACTAAGAAGATGGAAGTTACAGGAAAAATCAAAATGATTGGCGAACCACAACAAGTGAGTTCAAGCTTTAGAAAAAGAGAAGTGGTAGTGACAACAGATGAGCAATATCCACAACATATTTTAATTGAGTTTACTCAGGATCGCACCGATTTATTGAATCCCTTTCAAGTTGGGCAACCGGTAAAAATTTCTATCAACTTACGCGGTAGAGAATGGGTAAGTCCACAAGGTGAAACCCGATATTTCAACACTATTCAAGGGTGGAGAATCGAAAATCTGGTACAGCAATCTATGGGCGGAGATCCTTATCAGCAACAAGGTTATAATCAGGCACCTCCACAAGGATATCAGCAGGCACCACAGCAGGGTTATGGTCAAAATAATCCACAACAAGGCGGAGGTTTTAATCAAAATAACAATTCATTTCCTCCGGCACCAAATTTTAACGAAGAAGAACCGGACGATTTACCGTTCTAAAATATTTTATACCTTTATCCTGATGCAAAAAACATCAGGATTTTTTTATGCAATTACTTTCTCATCTATTAGAATTTCCGGCTCCGGAAACGACACATGCTTCAGGTATTATAGCTATTGGCGGCGATTTGTCTGAAAAAAGGCTATTACTGGCTTATGAAAACGGTATCTTTCCCTGGTTTGAAGACGGAGAACCCATTACATGGTGGTGTCCTGAATGGCGTATGGTGTTGCTTTTAGATACTTATAAACCTTCTAAAAGTCTGCGTAATATACTGAACAGAAATAAGTTTACAGTTACGTTCAATACTGCTTTCAAGGAGGTAATTACCCATTGCCAGCAAGCAAAAAGAGAAGGTCAGCAAGGCACGTGGATAACAGATGATATGATGAATGCTTATACCACACTTCATGAATCCGGAAAGGCAACTTCTGTAGAAGTATGGTTAGAAGACGAGTTGGTCGGCGGGTTGTATGGTGTGGACTTGGGACGTATTTTTTGTGGAGAGAGCATGTTTTCTAAAGTGTCCAATGCTTCCAAAATAGCACTTCATTTTTTAGTCAGTTACCTGAAAGAACATCATTATTTATTACTGGACGGACAGGTTTATAATGAACATCTCGACAATCTGGGTTTTATTGAAATTCACAGAGATGATTTTCTAAAAATTCTTCATGTTGCGAATTCTAAAAATTAATTTTATGAAATTGCCAGTTCATGACATCAAGTATCAATAACTGATTACTCAAAACAGGTAAGCCTGTACAGAGTTTTATTGCCTCATTTGCCATGATGGTTCCTACGATTCCTGGCAATGTACTCAATACGCCATTTTGATCACAGTTGGGAACGTCCTCAGGATTAGGAGGTGTTGGAAATATATCCCGTAGATTTTTTGACCCTTTATGATTAAAGACACTTATCTGTCCTTCAAACTTTAAAATGCTGCCATAAACCAAAGGTTTATTTAATCGCACACAGGTATCATTTACCAAATACCGGGTAGCAAAATTGTCACTCGCATCAATGATGATGTCAAATGTCTGTATTACTCTGTCAGCATTATCGTCAGTGAGCCGATCATTAAAAAGCAGGCATTGCAGTTCTGTATTTTTTTCGGTCAGATAATTATAAGCAATATGTGTTTTCAGTTTATTGACATCCTTTTCTTTATACAATATCTGACGCGGAAGATTGTGAAGGGCTATTGCATCAAAATCAATAATACCTATAGTTCCTACACCGGATGACACGAGATATTCCAATATAGGGCAACCCAGTCCACCTGCACCGATTACCAGTATTTTTGCTCTTTTTAGACCTATTTGTCCCTCTATTCCGATCTCAGGAAGTATAATTTGTCGATTGTATTTTAAAATTTCTTTAGGTGTAAGCATTTTTCACTGTATTACGAATTCATGTATATTCTGTCCCAGTCTTTCCAAACCGGCTCATATCCATTGTCAGAAATAATCTTTGCTATTTCCAAAGCAGAACGTTCATCACTTGTTTCAAACTGTTCCAGTGATTCCTTATCTACAACATATCCTCCCGGATTGGTTTTAGAACCTGCGCTCATTGATGTAATTCCATATGGAATGATATGGTTTCTGAATTTTTCGTTTTCACGGGTCGACAGAGATATTTCCAGATCTGCATTCCACAAACGATAGGCACAGATAAGCTGAAGTAAATCGCGGTCTTGCATGATAAAATTTGGTTCTATGATACCTTCAGCCGGACGTAGTCTGGGAAAAGACACGGAATATTTGCTCTGCCAGTATTTTTTTTGAAGATAGTCAATATGCAAAGCATTAAAAAAACTATCGGTACGCCAGTCTTCTAAACCAAGTAAAACACCCAATCCTATTTTATGAATCCCCGCTTTTCCGATACGATCAGGTGTTTCCAAACGGTATTCAAAATTGGATTTTTTACCTTTAGGATGGTATTTTTTATAAATTTCCCGATGGTAGGTTTCCTGATATACCAATACAGAATAAACTCCGGCCTGATGCAGCTTTTCATATTCCTCTTGCTGTAAAGGCTGTACTTCTACAGATATATTGGAAAACCATTTTCTTACTAATGCTATCGCTTTAAGGAAATAAGAAATATTTACGGTATAATTGGCTTCTCCGGAGACCAGTAATACATGTTGAAATCCGGATTTTCTGATGGCTTCTGCCTCTATAGTAATTTCATTATCGGTTAATGTTTTTCTTTTTATTTTATTACCAAGACTAAACCCGCAATAGGTACAAATATTCTGACATTCATTACTCAGATACATAGGAGTATACATCTGTACTGTTTTTCCGAAGCGCTGCTGGGTAAGCCTGTTACTTTCCATCATCATTTCTTCTAAAAGAATTGCGGCATTCGGAGCAATAAAATGTAAAAAATCATCAATAGTTTTCTTTTTCTTTTTTAGAGAGATACGTACATCATCTACTGTGGTGCTGTATATTTTTTTCCGAATATCGTCCCAATCAAAATGCTTGAATATATCATGAAATGTTTCCATATTTATTTTGTATTATTCCTCCAAAAAGGCTGATAATGGACTTGAAGGTATGGCATGTTGATACTGCATTCCCATTCGGGCTTCATACGCTTTTCTTCCGCTTTCTACAGCCTGTTTAAAGGCTTCTGCCATCAGTACCGGATCTCCGGCTACAGCAATAGCAGTGTTTACCAAAACCGCATCTGCTCCTATCTCCATTGCTTTTGCAGCATCTGACGGAGCTCCTATACCTGCATCAATGATAACAGGCACCTTACTTTGTTCAATAATAATCTCCAGAAAATCGAATGTTTTTAGTCCTTTATTGCTCCCTATCGGAGAGCCCAAAGGCATTACAGCTGCTGTTCCCACATCTTCCAATCGTTTGCAAAGAACGGGATCTGCGTGGATATAGGGCAAAACAATAAACCCTTGTTTAGCCAAAGTTTCAGTAGCTCTGAGCGTTTCAACAGGATCCGGCAACAGATATTTAGGATCGGGATGAATTTCCAGTTTAAGCCAGTTGGTTTCCATTGCCTCCCGTGCCAACTGAGCCGCAAATACAGCTTCTTTAGCATTTCTGGCTCCCGAGGTGTTGGGCAAAAGATCCATTTTAGAACGATTGATGTGCTGTAATAAAGAGTTGGTT
The DNA here is from genome assembly GCA_032096595.1 of Flavobacterium sp. Taxonomy (GTDB): domain Bacteria; phylum Bacteroidota; class Bacteroidia; order Flavobacteriales; family Flavobacteriaceae; genus Flavobacterium. Next base: position 121,406 of record DAMCXY010000005.1, read on the forward strand.
TCTGTTTCTAAATCGATTCTTTTCAATGCTATTGTAACTAATTCAGTTCCAGAAGCCAGTAAAGCTTTTTCCATTTGCTGAGGAGAGCCAAATTTTCCGGTTCCTAAAAACAAACGGGAAGTAAAGTTTTTTTCTGCAATTTTAAGCGAATTCATATAGTGTTTTGTTGAGTTGTATGATAAGTTCCTTAGGTATGTTTTCTTCCGTCAGTAAGCCTGAAACCGCAATACCATATATCCCGGTTTGTTTTATCAGCCTTATATCTTCAGCTTTTATTCCTCCTATAGCATATACAGGTATTGTACAGTAAAGGGATTTGAGTGTATGCATTATTTCCCGGTATCCTTTAAGACCGATTATGGGACTCAGCTTTTCTTTGGTGGCAGTAAAAGCATAAGGTCCTAACCCGATGTAATCACATTTTTCTTCTATTCTCTGTAATACCTGCTGCAGGGTGTTCGCTGTGCCTCCTATTATTTTTTTATTTCCCAATAGTAACCTGGCTTCTTTAATACCACTGTCTGTCAATCCTAAATGCACTCCATCCGCATCAAGATGAGCGGCAAGTTCAACATTATCATTTATGATAAAGGTTGCCTGATAACTTTCACATTTTCTTTTGACCTGTTCTCCAAGTGCTAACAAAGTTTTTTCTTCTGCATTTTTGAATCTTAGCTGGATCCATTTACCACCATTATCCAATATCCGCATCATATTATTCAACTGTTCTTCAGTCGTTTTCCCCTGTGAGATGTATTGTAATTTGCTATACATGATGATATCCTAATAAGGAGCTATTTGACGTTAAAAAATTTTCCACATAGTTTTTTGCTTTTCTACAAGCGGCTACTAATTCATCTCCCAAAGCCAGATGCGAAACGATAGACGCTGCCAGTACACAGCCGCTGCCATGTTTTTCTACCGGATCATGAATAGCTGGTTTTAAAACAATTTCCTTTTGATTTGTATATAAAAAATCTGTTCCCTTTTGTTTAGGATGATGCCCTCCTTTCAAAAGTAACGGGCATTTCTGAGATAAAAAGGCTATTTTTTCTTCGTTTGTATGTTTATTGCTCAGAGCGTCCAATTCGTTATAATTAGGTGTTATGAGATCTGTTTTTTCGAGAATTCTCTCTAAAAACTGTACATTATCAGATGTAATAAAGTTGAATCCTGTTGAAGATCTGAGTACGGGATCCCAAACAATTTTCACACTTTCTGATGTGCTTCTTACCGTATTGAGTACTTTTTGCAAGTATTCTAAAGAGGGAACAATTCCTATTTTCATGGCTTTAATTTCATAGACTTCAAATAAGTTGGTTAAAGATCGCAATATAAAATCCATGTCTGCCCAATGTATTTCAAGGAATGACTGCTCTGTTTGCAAAGTATCGGCTGTATTTACTGACAGACCGTATACTTTATGCTGCTCGAAGGTTTTAATATCGGCGAGTATTCCTGCTCCCCCACTCGGATCCATTCCTGCTAATGTGAGTACAAACGGGCGATTTTCTGACACTTTTTAAATTCTTTTATAGGGTTATTATTTTGCCATACAGCACCTAAAAGTGCAACATCATCAAAACCGGCTCTGTAAACCTCAAGGATATTGAGAGAATTGATTCCTCCCAAAGCAACCAGTTTTTTTTGGAAACAGGTTCGTTTATCTATCTGTTCAAATAAATTTAAAGATGGGCAATATCCCGGTTTTGAAATGCTTGGAAATACAGGACTTAAAAATGCATAGGAAAAGGCAGTATTCAATACATTGAAAGTCTGGATATCATGAACTGCAGTAGAGTAAACACTGTTTACGGATGAACAATTATTCTTTTTCCGGTTATTTTCAGAAAAATGAAAACGGCCAATTCCAAATGAATCTCCTAATTCATGATGTGAATGCAAAGCAATCCGATCTGTATAAACCATTGAAATTTTATCGAGTAACTGTCTCATTTCATCTTTCGTATAATCCGGCTTTCTCACATGCAAAACATCCATACCTTCTTCAAATAAGGCGTGAATAAGTTTAGCTTCATCAGCCACCGGATAAGGATTTGTGATTATTTTCATTACGAATAGATTTCTTTTCCGATAGCAATAAACTCCTGAGATTTTTCGGTCATCCCTTTTTCAGCCGCTGCAACCTCTCTTATCTCCTGCGATATTTTCATGGAGCAGAATTTCGGACCACACATTGAACAAAAATGCGCCACTTTGGCTCCGTCTGCCGGTAAGGTTTCGTCATGAAATTCTCTCGCTGTATCCGGATCGAGTGCTAAATTGAACTGATCTTCCCAACGAAATTCAAAACGTGCTTTGCTCAAGGCATTGTCTCTGTATTGTGCTCCGGGATGTCCTTTTGCTAAATCAGCAGCATGGGCTGCAATTTTATACGTAATAACTCCGTCTTTTACATCTTTTTTATTAGGAAGTCCGAGGTGCTCTTTTGGCGTCACATAACACAACATTGCTGTTCCGTACCACCCAATCATAGCAGCTCCGATAGCAGAGGTAATATGGTCGTACCCCGGAGCAATATCCGTTGTTAAGGGTCCAAGTGTGTAAAATGGTGCTTCTGCACAGTGTTCCAATTGCTTTTCCATATTCTCTTTTATCATATGCATGGGCACATGACCAGGTCCTTCAATGATGGTTTGTACATCGTGTTTCCATGCTATTTTGGTAAGTTCCCCAAGGGTTTCCAATTCAGCAAACTGTGCAGCATCGTTGGCGTCAGCAATAGAACCGGGACGCAATCCGTCTCCCAATGAGAAGGCAACATCATACTGCTTCATGATTTCACAAATTTCTTCAAAGTGTGTGTACAGGAAGTTTTCTTTATGATGAAAGAGACACCATTTAGCCATTATAGAACCTCCACGCGATACAATACCTGTTACGCGATTGGCTGTCAGATGAATGTAGCGTAGTAAAACACCTGCATGAATAGTGAAATAAGACACGCCCTGCTCTGCCTGTTCAATCAGAGTATCTCTGAAAATTTCCCATGTAAGGTTTTCAGCGATTCCTTTTACTTTTTCAAGTGCCTGATAAATAGGAACGGTTCCTATTGGTACAGGGGAATTTCTGATGATCCATTCCCGTGTTTCGTGAATGTTTTTACCCGTTGAGAGATCCATTATGGTATCTGCTCCCCAGCGACAAGCCCAAACGGCTTTTTCAACTTCTTCTTCTATACTCGATGTTACAGCACTGTTACCGATATTGGCATTTATTTTCACCAGAAAATTACGTCCGATGATCATAGGTTCGCTTTCCGGGTGGTTGATGTTATTAGGTATCACGGCTCTTCCGGCTGCTACTTCACTTCTTACAAATTCCGCAGTAATTGTATTTTTTGGTGTGTTGGCACCAAAACTATTTCCTTTGTGCTGCTGTCCAAGTTCTGCCGATTCTGTTTCTAATTTTTCTATCTGCTGGTTTTCCCGAATAGCTATGTATTCCATTTCAGGAGTTATGATTCCTTTTTTTGCATAATGCAGCTGGGAAACATTTTTTCCTGCTATAGCTCTTTTGGGTTTGTGCTGATATTCAAAACGCAAATGACTCAAATCTGGATTATTGAGCCGCTCTTTGCCATAATCTGATGTAATATTTTCTAAAATTTCGACATCATTTCTGTCTAAAATCCACTGTTCACGGATGCGTGGCAATCCTTTTTTTACGTCAATATGGATTTCAGTATCGGTATAAGCACCTGAAGTGTCATACACCGTAACCGGTGGGTTTTTGAGAATCCCGCCGTTCGATAATTTGGTGTCGTGTAAAGAGATTTCCCTCATTGCCACTTTTATCGGATAAAGAGTGCCTGCGACATAAATTTTTTTAGAGTTGGGAAAAGGTGTTCTGGAAATGTTGTTGTTGCTCATATCTTGTCTTTTTGTGTAAAATCAACCTCCTTGTGTTGCAGTAATGATGAGAATGTGATCGTTTTCGGAAAGCAGCGTGTTTTTCCAAATAGGCTTAGGTATTACCTGATGGTTGACCGCTACGGCGATACCGTTCTGTTTTCCCGGAAGTTCGAGATCCAAAAGTTCCTGAACCGATAATTGAACCGATTCAAATTGCTTGAAATTGTTGTTGATTTTAAGTTCCATTCCTATATCATTATACACTTTAGGAATGGCTGTAAGACACACAGACGTGCGCAATGAAGTCATTTCACTTTTCCCTACGCTAGTATTAACCAGATCAGGTTCAAAGGGTAAAATCTCAGCCTGTAGTTACAGACACCCCTAAAGTTGAAGACAAATATAGTCTTTTATTTATTAAAAAAGATTTTTATAGTAAAAAGAGACGTGTTAAAAAGAAATTGATTTAAAGCAATGTGCCACATGATCATTTACAACCCCTATTCCCTGCAGATAGGCATAGACTGTTGTAGAACCTAAAAACTTAAATCCTCTTTTTTTAAGATCTTTACTGATGGCATCAGAAAGTTCTGTTTTTGCGGGCACTTCTGCAATACTTTTAAACTGGTTGATGACAGGTTTATGATTGACATACTTCCACAGATAAGCTGAAAAGGAACCAAATTCTTTTTGAATGGTCATGAATAATTGAGCATTGATGATGGTTGCTTCTATTTTTTTGCGATGTCTGACAATATCAGGGTTCTGTAAAAGTTCTTCAATTTTGGCTTCATTGTAGGCACTTATTTTTTTATAATTGAACTGGTCAAAAGCGTTGCGGAATCCTTCTCGCTTTTTAAGAATGGTAAACCAGCTTAATCCTGCCTGAAAAGATTCCAATACCAGCAATTCAAAAAGTTTATCATCTTCGTAAACCGGTACTCCCCATTCTTCATCATGGTATTGTATGTATAACGGATCATTGGATAACCAATCACAACGCTTTATTATTTTCTCTGCCATTTTTTATAAGTTATTGTGGATTTTTTATGGTATTTAAAATAAATACTTTAGATAAAACATGATGCGGAATTTAGCAGATTCTTATTGTTTTACTATAAGAAAGTAAACTTGTCTTGTCATCAATTATCTGTCCTTTTATGGATTTCAATTTTCAATTAATAACGTTTAAATTAAGTTCGAATCCCAAGTTAGCAATATAGGGTAAAAAAATAAATTATGAACTAAAATTCATAATACAAATAATATTTTTTAAAAACAACAAAAAATATGTTTTTAACTTTTTTATAACATTGTAAAATTTTTTTTTATATAGTTTCGTTATGTTAGCTAACTAAAAACACTTTTATAAACATTTAAAAACTAATCAATTATGAAAAAAATTCAATTTTGCGTTTTACTATTCGTAAGCCTTATGACAATGACTATAGGATTAATAGCATGTACAAATGATGAAGCAATAACCGATAATGCAAACGAAAAAACGAGCACTTTTAGTGGAAAATCAGAAGAAGGCTATACATATGCAAAAGATTTTTATCAAAGTAATATCAGTTTTGGAAAATCAATAACTATTAGTAATAACGATACCAGTGAGAAAATAATCATACAAGAATTATTGGTTAACAATGAAAAAACAGCAAGAGGATATATTGTAAAAGATAGCAAGTCAGGCAGCTTTTTATTTTTTGCTGATGTTAACAGAGAAAAAGATATCCTAACCGTGTATAATGCCAAAATGAATACAGACGAAATTTTTAGTAACCTTTCAAAAAATGAAGATTATAAAATCACTCAAAAATTTGATTTTATTAGATACGCCAACCAAAAAGTTACTACTGCAAAAGGCTGTGGTTTTTGGCAAAAAGTATGGGGCTCATGCTCAAGCACTATAACACGTCCTGTATCAGGTAGTCCTGGTTGGTGTGTAGATTATACCTCAAGAAATAAATATTTTTTAGGATTTATTATTGATGCAACAGGACCTATTCCCGGTGGTGTTTATCGTTGTTAACACATAAACAGAGAAGCTTAAAACAAAGTATCGAGGACTAATAGTATAGTCCTCGATATTAGTTATATTTAAAATAATTTTTACCAATTATCAGAAATAGTTATATAGCATTATCTGCATGATGTATCTAAGGTATTCTAATTAATTTATTAGTCCTCTAAAAATAAATATTATAATTACAACTTATGAAAAACTTATATACTATCTGTTTATTATTACTGTGTATTCCCTTGAAATGTTTTTCTCAGCACTCTATATCAGGAAAGATTCAATCGGATGGCGAGAAGATTCCGTATGCCTTATTGCATTTAAAACAATCGAATCTTACAGTCTATACGGATTCATTAGGTGAGTTTAAACTGTATAACATAAACGCAAATGAAACACTTATCATAAACTGTATGGGGTTCGAAGAAAAAAAAATAAACCTCAACCATCAGAAATCCCCGCTTGTTATTGAGTTACAAAAAAACAGCACCGTACTTGATGAAATGGTGATTTACAAATATAGCCGTTCTGAATGGAAATCTTTTTTTAAAAAGCCAAAACCACATATGTGGCGTAACTCCATATCGATATTTGAAGGAAATGCGGTAATAGTACAGTACAAAGCAACAAAAGACATTAAGTTTAATGGTATTGCTTTTATTACCAGAAATAACGTAAAAGGGTATGAAAACAAAAAACTGCGTCCTCTTATTTTTAAAGATTCAATCAGTGCACACACTTCACTTATCAATAATGAAATACATAATTTTTACATTCCGCAAAATGCCATGAATGAACAACGAAAAGTGGAGAATAAAACAAAATTTGAATTTGATCATGTCATCGAAATTAAAGAAGGTGAAACCTTATACGTAGGTATTGAATTAGTTCCCAATAAGAATGAGGTAACATCAGAGCGCATCAACAATCATTTGATATTAGCCTGTATACGAGAGGTAAAATCGCCCTCACTGCAAACTATTATTTATACGCAAATGTTTCAGCCTGCAACCGATAAAGATTCTCTTCTATTATTAGATCCAAAGGATTTGTATTTTGAATTACACCTCTTAGAATAATTCCTTTTACAAAATAACCAATATAAAGAAAGTTTAAACAACTATAAAACAAAAAACCCAAATCAAATGATTTGGGTTTTTATATTTACAAAGGAAAATTATCCGATGCTTGCTCTTTTAAATCCTGTAACTACTAAAGTAGGTGCTACAGTTTGTACATATTTTGCAACGCTCATAGAACCGTCTTTGATATAATCCTGGTTTACTAACGTATTATCTTTGTAAAAACGTTGGATTTTACCTTTAGAAATGTTGTCTAACATTGCTTCCGGCTTACCTTCTGCTCTTAACTGATCTTTAGCGATTTCAATCTCTTTATCAATGATTGCCTGATCAACACCTGTTTCATCCAATGCAATAGGATTCATTGCTGCTGCCTGCATTGCAACGTTTCTTGCAGCTTCTTCAGCTCCTTCAACGTTTTCAGATAATGCAACAAGCGTAGCGATTTTGTTTCCTGCGTGGATATAAGATCCAACAAAGTTACCTTCTAATTTCTCGAAAGAAGTGATTTCGATTTTTTCACCGATTACACCTGTTTGTTCGATCAATTTATCAGCAACAGTCATTCCACCGAAATCAGAAGCTAAAAATTCTTCTTTTGTATTGAATGCCAATGCTTTGTTTGCCAATTCTGTTGCTAAAGCTACGAAACCTTCGTTTTTACCTACGAAGTCAGTTTCACATCCTAAAGTGATTACTACACCAGCAGTTTTATCAGCATTTACAACAGCTATTGAAGCTCCTTCAGTAGATTCTCTATCTGAACGGTTAGCAGCAACTTTCTGACCTTTTTTACGTAAGATCTCGATTGCACTATCAAAATTCCCTTCAGCTTCTACTAAAGCTTTTTTACAGTCCATCATTCCGGCACCTGTAATTTGTCTTAATTTATTTACGTCTGCAGCAGTTATGTTTGCCATTGTATTTGAATTAATGTGTTATTAAAAATTAAAAAGTCGTTATAGACAGATCCAAAAATATGAAACTATCAGCATAACGACTTTAAAATACTGTTAAGATTACTCTTGAGTATCTGCTTTTACTTCAGTTTTAGCTGCTTCTTCTTTTTCAGATTTTCTTTCAGAATTTCCTTCAACAATAGCTGCTGTTACTAAAGACAATACTTTATCGATTGATTTAGAAGCATCGTCATTTGCTGGAATTACATAATCAACCTCACGTGGGTCAGAGTTTGTATCAACCATTGCAAATACTGGAATGTTTAATTTTTGAGCTTCTTTTACCGCGATGTGTTCAGCTTTGATATCTACAATAAACAAGGCAGCAGGTAAACGTGACATATCAGCGATAGAACCTAAGTTTTTCTCTAATTTTGCACGTAAACGGTCAACTTGTAAACGCTCTTTTTTAGAAAGAGTCATAAATGTTCCGTCTTTTTTCATACGATCGATAGAAGCCATTTTTTTAACAGCTTTACGAATAGTAACGAAATTGGTCAACATACCACCTGGCCATCTTTCAGTGATGTATGGCATGTTTGCTGCTGCTGCTTTTTCAGCAACGATGTCTTTTGCTTGTTTTTTCGTAGCTACGAAAAGGATTTTACGTCCTGAAGCAGCAATTTTTTTCAAAGCTTCATTAGCTTCTTCAATTTTAGCTGCTGTTTTATATAGATTGATAATGTGAATACCATTACGCTCCATATAGATATAAGGAGCCATATTCGGGTCCCACTTTCTAGTCATGTGTCCAAAATGAACACCTGCCTCTAGTAATTCTTTAACTTCTACTTTGTTTGCCATTTTGTAATAGTTTACGTTCTGTTGAATTAGCAATGAATGAGTAACGAAATTGCTTCCGGTCTTATCCATTTAGATGCTAAACTACTTCCTGCCTCAGCAGGCTTGCAACAAAAACTTAGATTTTTTAATAATAAATAAATATTAACGTTTAGAGAATTGGAATCTCTTACGAGCTTTCTTCTGACCAAATTTCTTACGCTCAACCATACGAGGGTCACGCGTTAATAATCCTTCTGGTTTTAAAACAGCTCTGTTCTCTACATCAACTTCACACATTGCTCTTGCAATAGCCATACGTACAGCTTCTGCCTGACCAGTAGTTCCACCACCGTAAACATTTACTTTTACATCAAAATTAGCTCCATTTTCAGTCAATGTCAATGGTTGCATTACTTTGTATTGTAACGTTGCAGTTGGGAAATAAGTTGTAAATTCTTTTTTGTTAACTGTGATGTTTCCTGTTCCTTCAGTAACATAAACACGAGCAACAGCGGTTTTTCTTCTACCGATTTTGTGAATAACTCCCATTACTTAAGTTCGTTTAAATTAACGGATTTAGGTTTTTGAGCCTCATGTTTGTGCTCTGAACCTACATTTACATTTAAATTACGGAATAATTGTGCTCCTAATTTGTTTTTAGGCAACATTCCTTTCACAGCTTTTTCTACTAATAATGCAGGATTTTTTTGTTGCATTACTTTAGCTGTTAATACTCTTTGACCACCTGGATAACCTGTGTGACGGATATATGTTTTATCCTCTAACTTGTTACCTGTTAAGTTGATCTTTTCTGCATTGATAATGATTACATTATCTCCACAGTCCACGTGAGGTGTATAACTTGGCTTGTACTTTCCTCTAAGCAGCTTTGCCACTTTAGTTGCAAGACGTCCTAAGTTATGCCCATCAGCGTCAACAATAACCCACTCTTTCTGAGCTGTAGCCTTGTTTGTCGATACTGTTTTGTAGCTTAAACTTTCCACAATAAATTAATTTTAATTAAACATTCCATACCCAATAAAGGGAGTGCAAAATTACAACTTATTATTTATTATGCAAATTTGTTGGTTCATTATTCATCATATTTAAATAAAAGAAGTAAAAAAATACCTGACCAACTGTTTATTACAAGATGAGTTTTTGTAAAAATAAAAAAATATCTTTTGTATTCTTCTGTTTGTTTTCTCAAAAATACTGATTTTATATATAATCGAATTTCTTATCCATAGAACAACATATAGTTGTTCGAGTTGTATGGAGAATCCTTTTAATGAAAAAAGCTATTGAGGATCTTCAATAGCTTTGTTGTATATAATTTAGTGTGCAGACAACCAATTGTCACCTACTCCTATTTCTACTTCCAATGGGACAGCAAGTTTGAACGCCTGTTCCATTTCGTGTTGAATCATTGGCTTTATACGCTCTACTTCTTCTTTTGGTACATCAAATACCAATTCATCATGTACCTGAAGCAACATTCTTGCCTGCCAGTTTTCCTCAACAAGTTTTTTATGTATGTTGATCATGGCTATTTTGATAATATCAGCTGCACTTCCCTGAATAGGAGCATTGACAGCATTTCTTTCCGCCGCTCCGCGCACTACGGCATTTTGGGAATGTATATCTTTCAAATAACGGCGACGGCCGGACACCGTTTGCACATAGCCATATTCCCGTGCAAAAGCAATCTGATCCTGTATGTACTGTCTCAATTTCGGATACGTAGTATAATATGTATCTATAAGCTCTTTACTTTCTGCTCTTGAAAGTGAGGTCTGATTGCTCAAACCGAAAGCAGAAACACCATATATGATTCCAAAGTTTACCGTTTTTGCATGACTTCTCTGCTCTCTTGTTACCTCTTCCAAAGCTACATTAAATACTTTAGCTGCAGTAGAGCGGTGGATATCTTCTCCCTTTTTGAACGATTCCATCATATTAGGCTCTTCACTCAGGGCCGCAATGATGCGAAGTTCTATCTGAGAATAATCGGCAGAGAGCAATACATGGTTTTCATCTCTTGCCACAAAGGCTTTACGCACTTTTTGTCCACGTTCAGTACGGATAGGAATGTTTTGTAGGTTCGGATTATTGGAACTCAATCGTCCGGTAGCTGCTACCGCCTGCATATAATCGGTATGTACTCTATTAGTTACCTCATCTACCTGTAATGGCAAAGCATCTACATACGTGTTTTGCAATTTCACTATTTGCCTCCATTCGAGAATACTGCGTACAATCTGGTGATCATTCGCAAGATAACTTAAGACTTCTTCACCCGTTGCATACTGACCTGTTTTTGTTTTTTTAGGTTTGCTACCTCCTATTTTCAGTTTATCGAATAAGATATCACCTAATTGTTTAGGAGAAGCCAGATTGAATGTTTCGCCTGCTTCTTCATATATCTGCTGTTCCTGTTTTTTAGCTTCAACGGACAACTCTTCTGAAAGGGTCTTCAAATAAGGTATATCCAGACGAATACCTTCTGCTTCCATATCCGCCAGTACTGAAACTAATGGAGATTCTATACGGTCAAACAGTTCTTTTGTATTGCTCTGGATTAATTTTGGCTCAAAAACATTTTTTAGTTGTAAGGTAATGTCTGCATCTTCACCCGCATATTCTTTTATGAGCTCAACCGGTACCTCGCGCATTGATTTCTGATTTTTTCCTTTTTTTCCTATCAATTCTTCAATGGATTGAGGACTGTATTTTAAATACGTTTCTGCCAAAACATCCATATTATGACGCATATCAGGATTGATAAGGTAATGGGCAATCATCGTATCAAACAGAAAACCTTTGATCTGTACGTTGTATTTTTTAAGAATTTTCAGATCATATTTTAGATTCTGACCAATTTTGATAATGTTTTCATTTTCAAAAAAAGGTCTGAGAACTTCTATCATTTTTTGAGTTTCTTCCTGATCTTCCGGAAAAGGAATATAATAGGCTTTGCTTTTTTCTACAGAGAAAGACATTCCTACCAGTACTGCTTTATTGGTATCAATACCTGTTGTTTCTGTATCGAAACAAACTTCTTTTTGTTCTAAAAGGGTTTTAACCAATAGCTGCAATCCCAGATTACCCTGTACCAATTGGTAGAAATGATCCGTATTTGCTAAAGTAGCATAGTATCCTTCATCGGTAATCTTTTCTTCTGAATCACCGGTTTCAAACAGAGAGAACTGTTCTTCTTTACGCGGTTGCTTTCCAATAGGTGTAGGTGTTGTTTGCGGTGCGTTATCATCAAAAATTTTATCAAACTGTTCTTTCATTCTTCGAAATTCAAGTTCAATAAACAGTGCATCGGTTTTTTCCACATCCGGTTTACTCATTTCAAAATCTTCTTCATCAAATGTAACCGGGCAATCCAGCATAATACGAGCCAGTTCTTTGGAAAGCAACCCTACTTCTTTAGAAGCCTCTATTTTCTCTTTCATCTTTCCTTTGAGCTTATCTGTATTGGCCAGAAGATTTTCCATAGAACCAAATTCAGCAAGCAGTTTCTTTGCCGTTTTTTCTCCCACCCCAGGCAAACCCGGAATGTTATCAACAGCATCTCCCATCATTCCGAGAAAATCAATTACCTGATCAGGATGTTCAATTTCAAATTTTTCCTTTACTTCATCAACGCCCCATATTTCAATTCCATTTCCCATCCTTGCAGGGCGGTACATAAAAATATTTTCCGACACCAATTGCGCATAATCCTTATCTGGTGTAACCATAAAAACCTGATACCCCTGTTTTTCAGCCTGTTTAGATAATGTTCCTATCAAATCATCTGCCTCAATTCCTTCTACCTCAACAATAGGAATATGCATAGCCTCTAAAATTTGCTTGATGTAAGGGATAGCGATTTTTATAGCTTCCGGTGTTTCATCACGGTTTGCTTTGTATTCCGAATACATTTCGCATCGTGCCACACTGCCTCCTTTATCAAAAGCAACCGCTATATGATTGGGTTTTTCTCTTTTAATAACATCCATCAGGGAATTCATAAACCCTAAAATAGCAGAAGTATCGAGTCCTTTAGAATTAATTCTCGGATTTTTTATAAAAGCATAATAACCTCTAAAGATTAAGGCATAAGCATCCAGTAAGAATAAGCGTTTTTGTGTCATGATGAAGATTTATTTTTCAAAAATACGAAGTTTAAACAAAAAAGCTATGCTTCTGAAAGAAACATAGCTTTATACATAGGTGTTTTTTATTTTATTTTTTGACGATTTTTATGAATGTCTCTTTACCATTATCAAGCTCAACTCTGGTTTGATACACTCCCGCCGGCAAATGTGAGATATCGAATGCAGCGGTGGTAAAATCTGCCACTCTTTTTCCTGACATGTCAAACATTTCAACTTTAACAATTCCGTACTCTGATTTTACGGTAATATTTCCAGTAGACGGATTCGGATAAACAGTAGCTGCAAGAAGATCAAATTTGCCAACAGAAGCTGTTTCTTCTTTTACTTCTATCTGAATTTCACCATATATTGCGCTATTCTCTACCGATGTAGCTCTTACGGTTACGATTCCTTCAACAAGTCCTGTGATCAATCCGTTGTTGTCTATACTGGCAAATTCACTGCCATTATTTATACTCCAAACAACCTCCTGATTTACAGCAACAGGCATTACCGTTGCCACTAATTGTAATGTATTATTTGCATATACTACAGGTGACGCTCCGTTGAGAACCTGAATGGTTACAGATTCTATCACAACAACAGGTTCTTCTTCCCCGAACGGAGCTATTCCGCATTGATACATGTTTAATGTTGTAGTTACTTCGTCTGCAATTCCCAGCTCTCCGTTGAAGTTTCTTCCTGCCATGCAGACATCCTTTCTTTGTGCTTTTAAAAGGCTACGGTGCGCCTGTCCGGCACTAATTTGTACTATATTTTCCTGACCGGGCACAAGAGTCGGCACCGGATAGTTGTCATTATTACCCATTCCTAAATCTCCGAAAACCATATTGAAATTAGTCCACCCCATGAGTTTACCATCTGTGCGTATTGCTGAACCCGACCAGTTTGCCAATCGGGCCTGAATGAACCGATCTTCACTTACTTTTTGAGGAGCCAGAACTTTTATCGGGAATGGCTGTGGACCACCGATTTGCCCCATGTTTGCTGCTCCCCAGCCCCAAAGGGTACCATCGGCTTTTAAAGCTAAGGTAGAAAATGAAGCAGAAGTCACTCCAACCCAATCATTATCTGTACCTATTCTTAAAGGAAGTAAAACATCTTCTGTATCCTCACCGGCCCCGGCTTCTGCCGAATAGTTTCTTCCCCAGCCCCATAGAGATCCATCCGATTTGACAGCTGCTGTATGTGAACCTCCCATAGCCACAGCTACCCAATCGTTATCATCTCCTACTTTTACAGGAACCGGACTTGAATTAGTGGAGCCATTTCCCAACTGTCCGTTAGAGTTATACCCCCAGGTCCAAAGCGTTCCGTCTGATTTGATTCCGGCACTTGTAAAACTACCTGTGGTCATGCTTATCCATTCATCTGAAGTCCCTATTTGTACCGGTGTTTGTGAATTGGTACTGCTTCCGATCATTTCTCCGTCTCCCCAACCCCATAGTGTACCGTCCTCTTTGAGTACCAAAGTATGATCAATTCCTGCGACTATGGCAATATTATCGCCTCCTGCAGCAGAAATTGCAATCGGTTCATAGAAATCAACGGTCTGTTCGTTTGCCAATTGATACGTATTATTCGCTCCCCATCCTTTTAGTTTTCCGTTGGAATAGAGTACCAATGTATTGAATCCGTGAGCTGCCGCTACACTTATTATTTCTTCTGATTTACTTCCGTTCGATAGCGGAGATACAGCATTCTGATTACTTCCGTTTCCTAATTGTCCCAGGTTATTTTTTCCCCATGAGAATAATTCTCCGTTTGATTTTAATGCGAATGAGAAACTATTCCCGGCAGCTATCTGTACTATACCTGAAATGTTTTTTTCTACCGGGGTATTATTGGTCTGTATCCCGTTCCCTTGTTCATCACCCCAACTCCAGACCTTACCATTGGCTTTCAACGCCAGAATATGATTTCTTCCCGCCACTACTTTATTCCAGCGTTCGCTTCCTACCTGATAAGGTGCTGTTTCATATTCTGCAGAAGAGCCGCTTATCTGTCCGTAGTAATTATCTCCCCATACCCATAAAGTACCGTCTGACTGAAGTGCAGCAGAAAAGAAACCTCCTGCTGCCAATTGTTTCCATTTATTGTCCGTTCCTATCTGAACTGGTGTTGCGATGCCTGTAACCGAAACACTTCCGTTTCCTAATTGTCCTACAGCATTAGCTCCCCACGACCATAAGGTTCCATCTGCTTTTAGAGCAAGGCTGTGCCAGAAACCAGCCGCTATTTTAGTCCAGTTTGTAGCTGTTCCTATCTGTACAGGTGTGGCATTCGCAGAAAAATTATTAGTTCCTCTGCCCAATTGTCCCATACTGTTTCCTCCCCATGCCCATAAGGTTCCATCTTCTCTCACAGCAAGTGTAAAGTCAGATCCTGCTGACACACTTATCCAACGATCGCTTCCAACCTGAACGGGTGTTTGTGTCACTACATTGGTTCCTATTCCCAATTGTCCCAAATCATTTTTACCCCATGCCCACAAAGTACCATCTGCTTTAATACCAAGAGAAAAACCTGTTCCTGCAGTAATGGTTACCCAATTGTCATCTGTACCCACTTTTGCTGCTGTATTCCGGGAATTGGTTGTGCCATCTCCCAACTGGGCATCACTATTAGACCCTGCGGCGAACAATTCTCCGTTTTTTATTTCAAGATAGTGATCACTTCCCGCTGCCATTCGCTGATAGGCAGCGTGATAGGCCACATTGCTTTTCCCTTCAGACCGGGAAATCTGTGCCTGTATTGATAGTGTCAAAAACACTAACAATCCGCTTAAAAATATTTTATGTTTCATGTTTTTTATTTATATAGTTAAGGCTGCTATAAATAGCAGCCTCAATAGGTTATTTTTTGATAATTTTTACGAAGGATTGTTTTCCGTTGCCAAAAGATATTTTTGTCTGATACATACCCGCAGCCAAATGTGAAATATCAAATGTTGCATTTGTATATACAGCAATTTTTTTTCCTGTAAGATCAAACAATTCTACTTTTGAAATTTCTGTTTCTGAAGATATGGTTACCATCCCGGTTGTAGGATTCGGATACACATTAATTTCTGGTTTGTCAAACGCTTCGTTAGAAGCCGTTTCATCCTGAATGTTTAATGTATAGTCTTCCACCTGTCCGTAATAAGCATTAGTACACGCATCGAATTCACCCGGTTCATAAACATTCCACATATCTTTGATGATTCTCATACGAGTAGTACCTAATACAGCATCATGAGGAATCGTAATTTCAATAGCTACCCCGACATCATCCGTGCCTGTTGAAGGTTCTAAAGAAGCGGTATAATATTCCGTTTCCATATCAAAAGTAAAATCCTGATTCCAATCAATAAACACCCGAACGTCATGTGAAAACTGTCCGTTGGTGTTTCCTTTTACCTTTAAAACATACGTTTCTCCAGTAATAACATCACCTGTGATTGCTGTGAAATCTTCATAAGCCGGTGTTCCGTTTACAGCTTCTGATGTAGTATTATCAATGTTAGCAAATGATACATATGTAATTGGCTCTACATCAAAATCTACCGCTACCTCACAATAATCATCTACAGGACCTGGCAATGCTTCCGCAATTTCTATCGTGTAGTCTTCCACTTGTCCTATAAACCATCCTGTAGGACATGGCAGATTTTCCAATACTCCCATCCATGAATCTGACTCATACGCTTTTACTACTCTAAAACGCGTAGTACCTGTAAGGGCATCTGCCGGAATGGTTATATTCCCTGATACTGTACCTGACTCAACTCCTGTAACCGGATTTGAGTTATCCAGATAACCTATTGTGAATGCTTCATCGGCATCAAAAATATTGTTCTGATTAAAGTCAATATACACATACGCCGATACTGAAGTTTGTCCCTGTGTACCTCCTTTAATGGTCACAGGGTATGTTGCACCCTGATTTGCATTCAGAATTGTTTCGGTAAAGTTTTCTATCGTTGTTGCCGGTGTTTCATTTATTCCGCTGGTATGCGTTATTGATCCAAAAGTTACTTCTGTAATTTCACTTACTGTCAATGTCGTGATGGCGTCATCTCCACAGTAAGGTGCCGGAAACTCTGATGAAGATCCCTGATTAGAAATTACAATTTCAAGTGTATCATATTTGGTATTATCTGTAACAGATACCGCTTTTACCGTTACTGTTCCATTCGCTATCGCTGTTACAAGTCCGTTTGCGTCTACAGTTGCCAGTGTACTCTCATCTAATAAAGACCAATTTACCTGTTGATCTGCTGTTGCTGGTAATATGGTTGCTGATAATTGTAAAGTTCCTCCGTTTGTTGTAATAGCCGGAGCTGCATTTGCTTCTACCTGTATGGCAACAGACGCTATCGGCTCCTGTGCCAGTACACATCGTATGGAAGATCCCTGCCCTCTTACAGCACCCGCTGCAGGATTTGCAATAAGTGAACTTACATAGAAGTATTTTGAACCTGAACTCGAAGGTGTAGAACTCCAGTAATAGAGTCTTTCCCCGATAAAAGTATATCCTGCGCTTGAATTGCTTCTATATCCTGCCGCTGATAATTTAAGACTGCTGCTAAATGCGGTAGCCGGATTGCTTATATTTTCTGCGTTTTTCAAATCTGTCCAGTCAGTCTGAGAAGGCATTTTCCATTGCTCACCTAAGGCTTTACAAGGATCACAGCCATTTACATCTGTAGCATTTTCAGGCGTTGACACCTCCCATTTATCGGTCAGCAAATTGTTTGACCACCAACCATTAGCTCCGGTGCCTGTTATAAAGGCATTTGATGGTGTTTGAAGACCTTCAGGGTTGTTTGGTACAGGCGCAGATACTGTAGGCGAAGTTGTTTTTTGATGTCCGTCATCCCAACGTCCCCACTGAAAGTAATCTCCGTAAGAAGAAGCATCATTGCTCGCTGTTGCTATCTGACTGCTTCCAAGGTTTTGCTGTAACCATATTTTACCATCTGCTGCTCTTACAGTTGCGTACGTAACCGTTTGCCCCTGATAAATAAAAGTTACACATCCGGTATCACCTGTATCAGGCCCTGGGAGTGTATTGCTGCATTCTGTATCGGCAACACCTCGTACAATGTTTGTTTTGGCAGGTTTTACAAGACCTGCAGTTTGTGCATGACTTGTTGTATAGCCGGCTAAACCTATAAGTAGGCTGAAATAAGGTAGAATTTTGTTTTTCATTTTTACTTTTTAATAATTTTAATAAATCCTGCTTTTTGATTCTCAAACACTATTTTTACCTGATAGATTCCGGATGCTATGTGCTGAATATTTATTTGAGTTTGTTTGGTTTCTATTACTTTTTTCCCTGTCATATCGTAGATTTCGATACTTTCAAGTGTTAAATCAGAATCAAAGTTCAAAACATCAACTGCCGGATTAGGATAGACTTTTATATGTTGTTTGACAAAATCATCTATAGATGCTGTCGGAATATCAATAATCACTTCTATTTCTCCGAATTTGGTGGTATCAGCAACTGAAGTGGCACGAATAATTGCAGTACCGTTAGTGATTCCCGTTACAACTCCTGTAGTGCTTACACTCGCAAAAGACGCTCCCTCAGCTACAAACCATGTGACATTCTGACTAACTCCTGAAGGGTTAACAATAGCAACCAATGGCAAGGTTTCATTTTGAACAATAATTTTTGCTTCTGCATTATTCATAACAGTAACCATTACATTTTCAACAGACAACACCTGATTTACAGTGACCTGAATTTCTCCGAATTTGGCAGGATCATCAACTGAAGTTGCACGAACGATTGCTGTTCCATTTGCAATTCCCGTTACAATTCCTGTATTATTTACTGAAACAAAAGTCTGCCCCGATACTACAGACCAGATTACTTCCTGATTTGCTCCGGCAGGATTAATTGTTGCAACCAATTGTAAGGTTTCATTTAATGCTGATATCTGAGCCGGAACATTATTTTGTGTTGTTACCACTACAGTTTGTACAGCAGGAGGAGTTACTCCTTCTGAAATCTGAATTGTGTAGTCTTCTATTTGTCCTAAATACCATGCGTTAGGACATGGTGTATTGATAAAGGTTCCGTTAGTACTCGAAGGATTGTAATACATATTCACTACTCTCATTCGTGTACTACCCGATAAAGCTGACTGAGGAATGGTTACAGAACCTGTCGCTGCTCCGTTTTCTCCACCCGTATTACTTAACATTCCAATATTGAAGGCTTCGTTGTCTGTAAATTGAAAATCATGATTGATATCAATATAAACGACAGATAATATATTTTCCTGACCGTCTGTTTTTCCTTTTACTGTTACAGGATAAGTATTGCCTTTAGATACTTCAAATATCTGATTGGTAAAATCTTCATAAAGGGGCGATGCATCTGTCTGATCAGGGCTTAGATTTTGGATATTATTAAAGTTAAACTCATAAATAGGCAATGAATACCCATCTACACCTTCTGAAGTACAATAGGTATCTGTTGGTAATACTACCGTTATTTGTATTTCACCAAATTTGGTTGTATCGGCTACCGAAGTAGCGCGAACAGTAGCTGTTCCATTGGCTATTGCCGTTGCAATTCCTTCATTGTTTACAGAAACAAACGCTGTTCCGGAAGCTACTGACCAGGTAACCTCCTGATTAGCTCCGGAAGGGTTAACTGTTGCCAACAGTGGCAATGTACCATTAACAGCAGTAATCTGTGCAGCCACATTATTCTGAGTGGTTACAGCTACAGTCTGTACAGCAGGTGTTGTGCTTGTTCCCTGAAGATTAAGAGTATATTCTTCTACCTGACCTGATCTCATATTGGTAGCACAAGGTCCTGAAATAGCATTCGGTGCATCAGGGTTGGCAAGTGCGCTTACATTAGTATTTTTCACAATACGCATTTTTGTAGGTCCGTTTAATGCTGTAGAAGGAATAAGAATATTCGAAGTAATTGTTAATGCGTTGAATGGATTTTGAGGTTCTAATCTACCTATATAGAATGACTCGCCAGCATCATCAAATAATCCGTTCTGATTAAAATCTATATAGACCATAACATCACTTGGAAATGTACTGGAAGGTCCTTTAATAGAAATTGGATATGTCTGACCTTTTGTAAGATCTGTTGATATATTCGTAAAGTCTTCATATATCGGTGTTGTCGGTACTGTAGATGTAGAAACATTATCAATCGTATTGAATACAACACGTGTTACCGGATCTGCACTGTATTGATATACGGGTAAACAAAAACTCGTTTTTTCCCATTTAAAACTATAGCCGCTCGGTGGCAATGTTGAAGAATTAGTTGTAATACGATCGGTATTTTGTATTGATGCTGTTGTTGAAGTCCAGTTACTGCTTGACACTCCATTCGCTTTTCTGGAATTAAAATCTGCATTGGTACTTCCTCTGAGCCCTACTTCGAGTAATTCAGAACTTGGAGTACCTGTTACCTGTAAATCATATACAATCTCAATTGTTTGATTTTCATTTAGGTGAATCTGAAAATTCCAATCAAAATAAGATGAAGTACTTGTAGATGTAGAGTAAGGTCTGAAATGTAAGTACTCAATTACAAAAGATCGGTTTGGCGCTGTACCAATCGTTTTATAACTTATTTGAGCTATTTTGCCGTTTACCTGAAACAACCCGTTTAAGTCTGCTCCCATTGCTGAAATAACTCCATCATAGGCTGTATTGTCAGAAACAGGTCTGTTTTTTATCGTTTCAATAGTACCAAATGCAACATAACCATTTGTGAATACTTTTAAACCTGTATAATCTATATTATTAAAGTTAAAAGAAAAAGGAATCGTATTATCTGCGATATTATATACTACATCATCCAGTGACGAAGGGCCTGAAGCACCTGTAGCTGTTGCTAAAATCGTTGGATTTTCCAACAAAGTAAATGTTTTCTGTATCTGACTGAATTCGTGATAAGCAACTTGGGCATTCATCAGATTTATACTAAAAATTAGTAAAATGAAACCTATAGATTGTCTCATTTTATTTGCATGTGTAACAAAATAGGTATTTCTTTCCATGGAATAGTAATTTAGATTCCACAAAATTACTTATTTAGATTAAATAAAAATAAATGTAATCTTATTTTATACTTATTTAATCTTATTAAATATTTTATTCCACAACTAAAAAAATGTTAACTAAATAAAAAGGATAAATGAAAGAAAATGGCTGTTAAATAATATTTAATTAGAAAGAATGCGTGCTTATAAATCAATAATTTTGTTGAAAATTGAACCTATGCGAATTTTTTTAGTCTTAGTTATCATTATCCTTCTTGAATTTTACTCTTATATTTTTGTTCAAAATCTTACAAAAAACAAGATAGTTCACTGGGCATATATAATAATAAATTTTGGAGCTGTCTTATATTTTACTTATTTCTTATTGAATCTAGACAGAAGTAAAGGCCAAAATCACAATACCATGTTTATCATGGGCATTCTATTATTGATGATCATCCCTAAGCTTATCATTACTCTATTGTTAGGATTTCAGGATATCATGCGTTTACTGATAGGTACTTTTAATAAGATTATCCAAAATACTACTACTACTTTTTTACCCGACAGAAGAAAGTTTGTAAGCCAGATTGCTTTTGGAATGGCCGTGATTCCCTTCTTATCGATATTATATGGAATTACGAAAGGGAAGTATAATTTTAAGACCCTTAAGCAAAAGATTTTTTTTGATGATTTACCAGATGCATTTGACGGATTCAGAATATTACAACTTTCTGATCTCCATGTAGGAAGCTGGGACAATGAAGAAAAAATAAAATACGGTATTGATCTGATCAATCAACAAGAGGTAGATTTAATTGTTTTTACAGGGGATTTAGTGAATAGTCTGGCCAATGAGGCTGATCCGTGGCTGGATGTTTTAAAAAGAATAAAAAAAGCACCCTACGGAAATTATTCTGTTTTAGGAAATCACGATTACGGAGAATATGTCAGATTTGATACGGAAGCAGAAAAGGCAGCTAATTTTGAAGCTATAAAAGGTACACACCCAAAAATCGGTTTTCAATTATTGCTGAATGAGCATGTTTTTTTAAATAAAGATGGTGAGAAAATTGCTTTGGTAGGCGTTGAGAATTGGGGGCTGAATTTTAAAAAAGCAGGAGATCTTGCTTTGGCTGGACAAGGATTAAATCCTGATGATTTTAAGGTGTTGCTGAGTCATGATCCTTCTCATTGGGATGCAGAGGTAGTTAACAATCCTCAAAAATATCAACTTACCTTATCCGGACATACTCATGGAATGCAGTTTGGTATTGAAATTCCCGGCTGGTTCAAATGGAGTCCTGTAAAATACATTTATAAACAATGGGCAGGTCTGTATCAGAAAGGAAAGCAATACATTTATGTAAACAGAGGGTTTGGTTTTCATGCCTATTCAGGAAGAGTAGGTATTATGCCTGAAATTACTATTTTGGAACTAAAAAAACTTGTCTAAAAAACAGATTTTAATTAAAAGTTTCTAATTTTGTAATCAACTCTAACTGATCTTTATGTCAAAATTCGGCGATTTAATAAACAGTCCGGTTCCGGTTCTTTTGCATTTTTGCTCTGACCACAATGTGGAGTGTAATCAGATGAATAAAATTTTAGAAGATGTTTCTTTAGAAATGGGCGATAAATTATCTATTATTAAAATAGACATTCTAAAAAATAAGGAACTTACCGAAGCATTAAGAATAAAGACAATACCAACATTGATGGTTTATAAAAACGGTGCCATGGTATGGAGACAATCAGGAATGATTGACAAAAGCTCTTTGGTTACCATTGCAAAAGCTTTTAATTAAGAACATCGAAAGTATATCCTCTCGTTTTTAAAACTTCAATGCATTTTGGAAGCAATTGTTGTAAGGTATCATAAGCTTTGATACTGTCATGAAATACAATAATGCTTCCTTTTGATACATTTTCAGTTACCATTTGTAAGGATTTGGCTACACCGAATTGCTGATCATAGTCTTTGCTTACAATATCCCACATAACAATACGGTATCCTCTTTTTAACAGTCCCGCTGTCTGTACAGGTGTTATTTTTCCATAGGGAGGACGAAAAAGCTGCGACTTGATCTTGTGGTGTTTTTCTATTTCCCGACGGCAATCCTCTACATCCTGAAAATAAGCAGAAGCAGTACACCCCCAACCTTTTATATGATGAAAGGTATGATTTCCAATTGTATGTCCGTCAACAATAATTTTCTCAAAAATTAACGGGTGTTTTCTTATATTGTCTCCAATACAGAAAAAGGTTGCTTTTATATTTTCAGCTCTCAAAAGATCAAGTACCCATTCTGTAATTTCGGGAACAGGTCCATCATCAAAAGTAAGATATACTTTTTTTTCCTTTGTCTTTACTTTCCACAATTGATTGTGAAACAGGATTCTCAAAAGTGCTGAAGATTTTAGAAACATAAAAAAAGCGGTTACTTGTGTAACCGCAATTTATATAATTTAATTGATTCCGCCACCGAGTGCCTTATACAATTGTATGAGGGCATTCCATTGGGCAAACTGTGTATTTACAACACTTAACTCAGCATTAAGTTCATTTTCTTTAGCCGTCAGAACTTCGATATAACTTGCCATACCGTTATTCAGCAATTCTTCAGAATACTCAACAGCTGTACTATATGCCAAAGCTTCTTTTTCTTTCAATACTACCTTTTTTTCCATTGTTTCATAGGTATAAAGGGCATCCGACACTTCTTTACTTGCGTTTAGGATGGTTTGCTTATAGTTAAGAAATGCTTTTTCTTTTGTAGTAAGACTTACCTCGTATTGCGTTCTGATTTGTCTACCATTCAAAATAGGCTGCGCAAGTCCGGCAACAAAATTTCCAAACAGAGAAGTAGGATCAAACAGTTTTGCAAAGTCTACAGATTGCAACCCTCCCGTAGCCGTCAGCCGCAAAGTAGGATAAAAAGCCGTTTTGGCAACATTGGTCATTTCAAAAGCATTGATTAATCCGTTTTCTGCTGCAATAACATCCGGACGGTTCATCAGCAACTGAGCAGGGAAACCTGTATTCAGATCAATATCAAAATATTGAGCGTCTAAAGTTGAGCGCTCAATTGTATGAGGCATTTCTCCTAATAAAACACTGATTACATTTTCCTGTATTTTGATATTGTTTTCAATATCCAACAACAAAGCTTCTGCATTAAACAATTGCGCTTCCGTTTGTTTTACTGCAACCTCTGTAATTCTTCCGGCATCTTTCAATGCTTTGTTAGTTTCCAGACTCTGCTGGCGATTCGCAATCGTACTCAATGCAATGGCTTTTTGTTCATCTAATGCCAATAATTGAAAATACGCTGATGCCACACTCGATATTACCTGAGTTTTTACTGCCTGATGTGTTGCTACAGTCTGTAAATAACTGGCTACAGATGCTTTTTTCTGACTCGTTATTTTACCCCATACATCAAGTTCCCAACTTACATTGGCAGTAATGTCATATTGATCCAGACGCTGACGTCTACCAATAATTCTACCGATCTGCGTATTTTCTGAGTTCACAGAATGTGTATAGTTGGCTCCTAAATTTAAAGTAGGATAATATCCCATTTTACCTTGAAAAACAATGGATTGAGCTGCTGTAATGTTTTCAATAGCTACTCGTATGTCAATATTATTTTCAAGTGCTTTTTCGATATGATTCGTAAGAACCGGATCCTTAAAGATTGTTTTCCAGGATACCTGTGCCATTGATAAACTATCCTGAGGCAGATTATCAGAACGGAAATAACTCTCATTAATCACTTCCGGGCGTTCATAGT
Source organism: Flavobacterium sp. (assembly GCA_032096595.1). Taxonomy (GTDB): domain Bacteria; phylum Bacteroidota; class Bacteroidia; order Flavobacteriales; family Flavobacteriaceae; genus Flavobacterium. The sequence goes on from DAMCXY010000005.1 coordinate 146,114, forward strand.
TTTTTGTCGCCAGACAGGATTGTAAAGTGGCTCCAAGAACGACAATCGCTAATGTTCTATATAAAATTTTCATAATTAATCTTCAATCGGTTTATTAAATTTCATTGGCTTAACTTTTTCCTGCAGATTCTGGAAAACCACAAACAATACAGGAATCACAAATACTCCGATTACGGTTCCGATTAACAATCCGAACGCCGCTCCGGTACCGATAGATTTATTTCCTGTTGCCCCTACTCCTGCAGCAAATACCAATGGCATAAGACCGAAGATGAATGCAAAGGAAGTCATCAAAATAGGACGTAAACGCGCTTTAGCTCCTTTGATTGCGGCATCAACAATAGAACTTCCGGCCTGGCGGAAATGCAATGCAAACTCCACAATCAGGATGGCATTCTTGGCCAGTAACCCTAAAAGCATGATTAAAGCAATCTGAAAATAAATATTGTTTTCCAAACCGGCTACCATCTGTGATAAATAGGCTCCCATTACCCCGAAAGGCAACGAAAGAATAATAACAAACGGAAGAATATAACTTTCATACTGTGCCGATAAGATAAAGTATACAAATACCAAACTCAATATAAAGATCAATATGGTCTGAGAACCTGCGTTGATCTCCTCACGGGTCAATCCGGAGAAATCGATACCGTAATTGGTCGGAAGTTTTTGCTGTGCTACTTCCTGTACCGCTTTGATGGCATCTCCGGAACTGTATCCTGCAGCCGGAGCTCCGGTTACATTTGCCGCCGTAAATAAGTTGAAACGCGACAATGATTGCGGACCGTAAACTCTTGTCAGGTTTACAAACTGAGATACCGGCGACATCTCACCTGTTGCAGTTCTTACATATAAATGATTGATCACATTTGCATCGGTTCTGGTATCCGGCAATGCCTGTACCATTACTCTAAACTGTTTTCCGTATTTGGTGAAATCCGAAGCATAAATACCTCCGATATACCCTTGCAATGTGGACAGAATATTGGTTACCGATACACCGCTTTCTTTTGCTTTAGGGACATTAATATCTAATTGATATTGAGGGAATCCGGTATTATAAGATGACTGCGCATACATAATTTCTTCACGCTGCATCAGATTTCCTAAGAATTCCTGTGTAACCTTATCTAATTGCTGAGGAGAACCTCCCGCTTTATCTAATACTTTTAATTCAAAACCGGAAGACATACCAAAACCAGGTACACTTGGCGGTTCAAAGAAAATAAATTTTGCCTGTGGCATCGTACTACCCAAACCGAATAATTTTTTTACAATCATCGGACTTGACATTTCTTCGCTTTTTCTTTCTTTAAAAGGTTTTAACCGAACAAAGGCCAAACCATAGTTAGATCCTGAACCGTTGATCAAACTTCGTCCTGTGGTATAAGTAACCCCCACAACACCCGGAATTTTAGAAGCTTTTTCCTGTAGTTGTTTCATTATCTCAGCCGTTCTGTCCATAGATGCTCCGGCAGGTAACTCAACATTGGCAAAGATCATCCCCCGGTCTTCGTTAGGTACGAATCCAGTAGGCATTGACTTATTTGCAATATATACACCTGCAAAGGCAACTAAAAACAAGATAATGGTTACCCATTTATTTTTAAATAAAAATTTAAAAGATCTTCCGTATTTATCTGTCATTGCATTAAATCCCGCATTGAAAGAACTAAAGAATCTTTTTACAAATCCTTTTTTCTCATGCTCACCTTCAACATGCGGTTTAAGGAATAAAGCACATAAGGCAGGACTCAGTGTTAGAGCGTTTACTGCAGAAATAAGAATTGCTACAATAAGCGTTACTCCAAACTGTTTATAGAAAACCCCTGTAGGTCCGGTAATAAAAGTTACAGGAATAAATACAGCTGCCATCACAAGAGTAATGGAAATAATAGCTCCTGTAATTTCATTCATAGCACTCAGTGTGGCTGTTTTTCCATCTTCCCCCGTAGCTTCAATCTTGGCGTGAACGGCCTCTACTACTACAATCGCATCATCCACCACAATACCAATGGCCAGAATAAGAGCAAAAAGGGTAAGTAAGTTGATAGAATATCCGAACAGATTCAGGAAGAAAAAGGTACCAATAATAGATACCGGTACTGCAATCAGCGGTACCAAAGTAGATCTGAAATCCTGTAAGAAAATATACACTACAAAGAAAACGAGGATAAAGGCTTCTATCAGTGTAGAGATAACTTTACTGATCGATGCATCCAAAAATTCATTGGTATCGTAGTTGATTGTATAATCAATTCCTTCCGGATAATTTACTTTTAATTCTTCGAGTTTTGCTTTTATAGCAACGATAATATCCTGTGCATTAGAGCCCGGTGTCTGAAAGATACCCATTGATACTGCCGGATATCCGTCATTACTACCAATTCCGGTATAGGATTGAGACCCCAGTTCAATTTCAGCGATGTCTTTCAAACGCAAAAATTGTCCGTTGCCCAATGCTTTAATAATAATATCTTCATATTGCTCAACCGAACGGTATTTTCCGGTATATTTTATGGTGTACTGGAAAGCAGATCCGCTGTTTTGTCCAACCTGTCCTGCAGCAGCTTCCAAACTTTGCTCGTTGATTGCTGCTGTTACGTCAGTCGGCACTAATTTATAAGCCGCCAGTTTTTCCGGATTTAACCAGATACGCATCGAGTAGTTTTTACCACCGAAAACCTGAGCATCTCCAACTCCGTAAATCCTTTTTAATTCAGGGATTACGTTGATATTTAAAAAGTTTTGAAGATACGTATCGTCATAACTTGGGTTAGTGGTATAAAAAGACAGGAACATCAAAGCCGAACTTTGCTGTTTTTGCGTTACAACTCCTGAACGTGTTACCTCAGTAGGCAACAAAGGTGTTGCACGGGATACACGGTTTTGCACGTTTACCGCAGCAATATCCGGATCTACTCCCTGTTCAAAAAACACGTCAATAGAAGCACTACCATCATCTGACGAAGTAGAAGTAATATAAGTCATTCCTTCAACCCCGTTTACTTGCTCTTCTATCGGAATGATAACACTCTCCATCACTGTTTCAGCATTCGCTCCCGGATAAGAAGCTGTAATTTTTACTGTCGGAGGTGCAATATCCGGATACTGGGTTACCGGTAATGTTGTGATTCCTAAAATACCTAAAATCACAATAATTACAGAAATAACCGTTGAAAGTACAGGTCTTTCAATAAAAGTTTTTAGCATGATTTTATTTTTTTAGAAAATTTGTTTTACTGGTTTTACAATGGTATCAAAATTCACCATTTTAGGCTTGATTGCGGTTTTGTTTCTCAAAGACGCAGCACCGATTCCTACAATGGTTTCTCCTTTTTTGACCCCTTCTTTAACGACAACCATGTTATCTACACGGTCAATCACTTCTATTTTAGCTGCGTAAGTAGTATCTTTTTCAACTCTGAATACATTTACGGTACCCTGTTGCTCAAAGGTAGCTGCTTCCGGAACTACAAGAACATCTTTATAATAGTGAGGAACTTTTACAGTACCACTGTTACCGTTGCTCAACAATTTATCTGCATTTTTAAATGCTACTCTGAACTGAACCGTTCCTGTAGCAGCATCAATCTGTCCTGTTACGGTTTCAATTTTACCTTTTGAACCATAGGTTACACCGTCTGCAAGGATCAGTTCAACTTCCGGCAGGTTTTTAATTTTTTCTGAAAGTGTATTTCCAGGTGTAGTATTCAAAAAGTTGAAATACTCTTTTTCATTCATACTGAAAAAAGCAAATACTTCACTGATATCAGAAACCGTTGTCAGAGGCAATTGATCCGTAGGACCAACTAAACTTCCATTTTTAAAAGGCAGACTTCCCACGATTCCGTCTATTGGGCTTCTTACCATAGAGTAATCGATATTAGCATTTACGCTATTATAATTGGCTTTTGCCTGAGCCAGCATGCTTTTTGCAGAAGCAAGATTGGCTTTTGCTGTTTCAAGCTGAATATTACTGATAATCCCCTTTTCTACAAGTGGCACTAATTTATTTACTTCTACCTGTGCAACATTTACGTTTGCTTCCGCTGAGGCAATGCCTGACTTAGCTGCAGCCGCATTTTGTGTAAGTATATTAGTCTCTAAACGGAAAAGCGCCTGACCTTTTTTCACAAATTGTCCTTCATGAACATAAACTTCCTGTATATATCCCTGAATCTTGGCACGCACTGCATTGTTTATTTTTCCTTCGATACTCGCAGGAAATAACTGATATCCCGTAACATCTTTTACAGCTACCTGTGTAACACTGATTTCTGCCGGCGGTGCAGCAGGTGCTGCTTCCTGTTTTTTCCCACAGGAAACTACAGCTAAACCAAAGACAACCAATACCAAGGCTTTTAATTTATTTTTCATATTTCAAAGAGATTATTATAATGTAGTTTTTAATTTTTCTATCGTATTCGAAAATATTTTTCTTATTTCCGTTAAATGTTCAGTGTAAATTTTCAAAGTCGGTACACGGCTTTCAAGAAGATCAGGGTCTTCAGACTGGACTTCTAAAAGAGCTGTATTCAGTTCATATTCTTTATTCAGCATATCAAAAACACTGCTGAGACGCATCAGCATAAATTTAGAATTGAGCCTAAAATATCTTTTTCGCGTATCTTCAAGATAGTAGTACTCCATATTTTTTCTTTCTAAAAGCATACTTAGGTTACATGAAATCGAGCTTTTGCTACAATCGAATATTTCTATAAGTTCTTCAAAAGACCGACCTTCTTTGGTTTTACAATACACAAGCATATAAGCAACTATTCTGGCCGCTAATGGGGGTAAACTCTGAAAAATCTCAATGTGCTGAGCGAGTTCTAAAAACAACTTATATTGCTTGGGATTATCCTTCATGTAAAGTTTTGTGCAAATTTACATCCAGTTCGGTAATTACCGAACCAAATAATTATTAAATTTTTCTTAATTTTCCATCCTCTAAAAACGCTATAAAAAATAGTTTTACGGTTCGTTTTCAATTTGTTAACAGAGTACTGAACAAAAAAATATTATTTTTTTCAAAAAACGCTTGACATGAAAGGGTTTTAATAGATATATTTGCAATCACAAATTAAATGCGGAAGTAGCTCAGTTGGTAGAGCGTCAGCCTTCCAAGCTGAATGTCGCGAGTTCGACCCTCGTCTTCCGCTCTTGGAAAAACAAAACGAAGTTTTAAAAATCGTTATATGCGGAAGTAGCTCAGTTGGTAGAGCGTCAGCCTTCCAAGCTGAATGTCGCGAG
>DAMCXY010000005.1:151469-184033 GCA_032096595.1 Flavobacterium sp.
TTCGACCCTCGTCTTCCGCTCTTGGAATAAAAAGGTTTCTAAATTATTAGAAACCTTTTTTTATTGCTTAATCTGATATTATCATATTCCTTTATATAAAAAAAGTGCTTCTCTTAAATGAGAAGCACTTTTTTGTTTGTTGTTTACTTATTTGTTATTTTGACTGTACAAATTCTAAATTTACCATCAATTCTACATCTTTAGCTACAGCGCCTCCAGTAGGATCGTATTTGATATTAAAAGCTGTTCTGTCAATTGTTGTTTTTGCCTGAAAACCTAATTTCTGATTACCAAATCCGTCATCTGCCGCTTTACCACCATAAACCAAATCAAATGTTACCGGTTTTGTCACATCTTTAATGGTAAGATCTCCTGTAAGCTTATAATGGTTTTTATCACCTTTTTTAATGCTTTTAGAAACGAATTTTATTGTTCCGTACTTAGCAGCATCAAAGAAATCAGCAGACTTAAGATGTTTATCACGTGCTTCAACACTTGTATTGATACTGTTTACATCAATTGTAAAGTTGAATTTTGCCGTAGTAATATCTTCTCCGTTTAACTCTAAAGTTCCGTCGTATTTATCCATTTTTCCGTTTACAAAGGAAATCCCCAAATGCTTAATAGAAAAATTCAACGATGAATGGGCAGGATCTACACTCCATTTTGTCTGTGCAGAAACGCTTAAACCGAACCCTAAGGCTACAAATAACACTAATAATTTTTTCATAATTCTATTCTTTAATAATTAATATTTTTATCAAAATTAGTGTTTCGGTGTTTTACAGGACTTAAACTAAATTAAGAAATGATTTTATTTTGCCGCAGAAGGACATGTCTGATTCGTCATCGCTAAACCTGTCTGTTTTATTGCTCCATAGCCTCCTTTTACATCAATCATATTATGAAATCCTCTTGCTTTTAATATCGAAGCAGCAATCATAGATCGGTATCCTCCTGCACAGTGCAGATACGTTGTTGCAGTAGTAGGAAATTCCTGCAGATGATCGTTGAGATAATCTAAAGGGGTATTCGGTACATCTACCAAATGAGAAGATTCATATTCACCAGGTTTACGCACATCAAATACATTTTTTTCTCCGCCCTTTATAAGGTCGGCCAACTGCCCTGCATCGATACGCTGGATGCTGTCTGTTTCAAATCCTTTATTTTCCCAAGCCTTCATACCGCCTTCAAGATATCCTAATGTATTATCGTATCCTACACGTGACAACCTTACGATTGTTTCTTCTTCTCTTCCTTCCGGAGTTACCAGAATTATGGGCTGATTGATATCCGTTATCAAAGCACCAACCCATGGAGCAAAACCACCGTCAATACCGATAAAAATAGCACCCGGTATATGAGAGGCCGCAAAACTGTCTGCATCTCTGACATCCAGTACCAATGCTTCTTCTGCAAAATGTTTGAATTGTTCCGGAGTAAATGCTTTATTGGCAGCAATAATGGTTTCTACATTTTGGTACCCTTCTTTGTTTAAACGAACGTTTTCAGGGAAATAAGCCGGAGGAGGCAATAGACCATCTGTAACTTCTCTAACAAATTCTTCAACCGTCATGTCTGCACGCAATGCATAATTGGTTTTCTTTTGTTCTCCCAAAGTACCCACTGTTTCTTTGCTTAAATTTTTACCACAGGCAGAACCTGCTCCGTGTGCCGGATATACAATAACCTCATCTTTTAGAGGCATGATTTTGGTTCGCAAACTTTCATAAAGAATTGCAGCAAGATCTTCCTGAGTCATATTAGCGGCTTTCTGAGCCAGATCAGGTCTGCCTACATCACCTAAGAATAAGGTATCCCCACTGAAAATCGCGTGATCAGTTCCATTTTCATCTTTCAAAAGATAAGTAGTACTCTCCATTGTATGGCCCGGAGTATGTAAAGCCGTAATTGTAATATCTCCAATTTTGAATACCTCACCATCGGTCGCAATATGAGCTTCAAACTTTGGATTTGCCGTAGGACCATACACAATTCTTGCGCCTGTTTTTTCAGCAAGAGTCAAATGCCCGCTTACAAAATCAGCATGGAAATGAGTTTCAAAAATATATTTGATTGTAGCACCCGACTTCTTGGCCTTATCAATGTAAGACTGTACTTCACGCAACGGATCTATAATGGCTACTTCTCCTTTACTCTCTATATAATAAGCTCCCTGAGCTAAACATCCTGTATAAATCTGTTCTATCTTCATTTCTAAATTCCTTATATTCTATAAAGTTAATAAATTCTTTTGTTGTTTAAGTTGTTCTATAAAACTTCTTTTGCCATAATATACAATGACATTGCCAATACAAACCAACCGAAAATGCGGCGCAGATTTCCATCGAGTATGCGTTTTGACAATCGCACACCGAGAAGCAGTCCAATCATTGAAACACCTGAAAAAGACAACACTAGTGGCCATTCAATATCCTGATGCACCAGATCACCCGTAAAGCCTATAAGCGACTGAATTGCAATGATTGTCAATGATGTTCCTATGGCTTTGCGCATGGGTAAATTGGCAAAAAACACCAGGGTTGGAATAATCAAAAAACCTCCTCCGGCTCCTACCAGTCCTGAAATACCTCCAATAAGCAAACCCTGTGTAATCAATGGCATTGCTGAAGTAAGAATTTCCGGCCGTGCAATGGTTTTGTGCCGGGGCTTGCGAATCATTCGTGACGAAGCCGCAAACATAACCAGCGAGAATAAAATCATGACCAGTTTCGCCTTTGGGAGCACTACATTATTAGACAGGGTAATGGTGTCCGGCAATAATGGCACCAGCTCTGCCCGGGTAAAGAAAACCGCAAGTAATGAGGGAATTCCGAACAACAGTACTATTTTGAAATGGACATTTTTATCCATAATATTCCGTATACTGCCCAACAGCGATGTGGACCCTACTATAAAAAGGGAATATGCCGTTGCCAATATAGGCTCTACCCCTACTACATATACTAAAATAGGAACGGTAAGAATGGAACCTCCACTGCCTATAAGCCCCAGAGAAACCCCTATCAGAAGGGCAAAAACCAATCCTATTATTTGCTGTATTTCCATATTATCAATCTAAAAATTCTATACTTTTTCTGTTTATTTTTATTTTCTTATCTGCTTCCATTTTCTTCAGCAATCTGGAAACTACCACTCTGGAAGTATTTAAATCGGCTGCCATTTCCTGATGCGTTGTTTCAACAAAACGACTGTTATTGATCTGTTTCTTATCCCGAAGGTATTTAACGATACGTTCTTCTAAATTTAAAAAAGCGAGGCTATCAATGGCAACAAGCATTTCCTGTAAACGCCGGTTGTAACTTTGTAAAACAAAATTCCTGAAGCCTGAAAAACGCGCCATCCATTCATCCATTTTTCCGATAGGTATCTTTGCTACCCTACCTGATGTTTCCGCTATTGCTTTTATCTCACTTTTCTTATGGTCAAAACAACAGCTGATGGATAGAGCACAAACCGCTCCTTTCTCAAGATAATACAGAAGGTGTTCTCCATCATTTTTATCCTCTCTTATGATTTTCACATATCCTTCCAATAATAAGGGTACAAATACCACTGGTTCCCCTATATCGATGAGCACATCGTCTTCAGCGAAATTATTGATTACTGCAAAATGCTCCATTTCCAGCAATAAAGGAGGTTCAAAATCTGGAAAAATTTCTTTCCAATCTATTGATTTCATCATTTTAATGAGGAAGTTTATTTTTTATCAATCCGTAAAACCATGTACCGAGCAATGCTCCGAGAATAACGACAATCACAGGAAAAAAGCCAGCTCCCAATAAGGTAAATAACGGTCCCGGGCATGAACCGCCCAATGCCCATCCAAGACCAAAAACAATACCCCCAAAAAGGTATCTTTTCCATCCTTTTACTTTATCTGGAAATAAGAGTAAATTTCCAGAGATATCTTTCCACTTTTTTCTTTTGGCAGTCTGTACAAAAAGTGTTCCTATCAGCAATGCAGAACCGATGATTCCAAACATATGAAACGATTGAAAATGAAACATTTCATAGATTCGAAACCAGGAAGCTGCTCCGGATTTAAACATTACGATTCCGAACAATATACCAATACTTAAATAGCCTATACTTTTCATATTAAAACAGTTGAGGAATGATGAAATAAGACATGATTAATCCGCCTATAAAAAAGCCGATAACAGCAATCAGCGAGGGTATTTGCAGATTACTCAGACCTGAAATAGCATGCCCGGACGTACAACCTCCTGCATAGCGCGAACCAAATCCCAATAAAACACCTGCAATAAGCAAAATCATCAATATTTCAGGATTTTCAAAAACATCTGAACTGTATAATTCTGTCGCGGTATATGCTTTACCAGCACTCATAAATCCTAACTGCTTCAATTCCGAAATGGTTTCAGTACTTATTGGAGTTATCACAGTATCGGTACTTAAATAGTTTTTGGCGATAAAACCTCCTATAAAGGCTCCGGCAATTACCAGCAAATTCCACCGCTGTTTTTTCCAGTCAAATCTAAAAAAATCACTTGTTTTTCCGGCTCCGCAAATAGTACAGAGCGTCCGGAGATTGGAAGACATTCCAAAACTCTTTCCCATTACAATTAACAGAATCATAACCAAAGCAATCAAGGGTCCCGATATATACCATTCCCAGGGTTCTAAAATCCAATCCATCTTTATTATTTTTATACAAAAATCGACATATAATTTCTAATGGAATGTAACAAAAGATACATTAACTGTTTTTCTCTGAAAAACGGAACCCGTTTTGAAATAAAAAACTGCTACCTTTGATTTAACGAATCCTATTGCAGTAAAATGAAACTGAACACAACTGATTTAACTTCTATACTAAAAGCTTCGGAATCGCCTGTTTCCGGACTTATTGAAATCAACGATATCTCCATTGACAGCCGCTCTCTGCGAAATACCAAAGGTACTTTATATTTTGCTATTGAAGGTATTTTTCACAATGGCCATGACTATATTGAAGAACTGATCCGTAAAGAAGTAACTTATTTTGTGGTGAGAACTGTTCCAGAAAATGTCAAAGGCAAAGCTACCTTTTTCGTAGTTGAGGATACACTGAAAAGTCTACAGGAGTTTGTTGCCTATTACCGTACCCTGTTTGATATTCCCGTTATCGGAATCACAGGCAGCAACGGAAAAACAATTGTAAAAGAATGGCTTAACTTTTTACTGCATCCTTTTTATAACATTATAAAAAGTCCGAAAAGCTACAACTCACAGGTTGGAGTTCCTCTTTCCGTGATTGGTATTAATGAGAAACATACCTTAGGTATTTTTGAGGCCGGAATTTCTCTTCCCGGAGAAATGGCAGTACTTGAAAAGATCATACAGCCCACCATAGGAATTCTTACTTCTATTGGAAGCGCTCATAATGAAGGATTTGAAAATCTTGATCAAAAAATTGATGAAAAACTGAAACTCTTTAAAGGAGTTGATGTACTTATCTATGAAAAAAATGAAAGCATACAAAAGAAAACAGCTTCTATACAATATCACTATGACTGGAGCTTTACGGCAGAAGCCCGGGTACGTTTTCAGCATATCAAAGACAATACGTACACCGTCAATTATGATGCAAACAGCTTCTCTGTAGATTTTCCTTTTTCTGATCAGGCTTCCGTTCACAATATTGCCAGCTGTATTACTACTTTACTGGCACTTGGGATTGATACTGCGTATATTCAGGATAAAATAACCCAACTGTACAGAGTAGAAATGCGGTTACAGGTAAAAAACGGCTTGCAGCAATGCACCCTTATTGATGACAGTTACAGCTCAGATTATCAGTCTTTGAAAATTGCACTGGATTTTTTGGAACAGCAAAAAACACATCCACAAAAAACCGTGATTTTATCTGATATTTTGCAAAGTGGTTTTAGTGATGAAATCCTTTATCAAAAGGTAGGCACTCTGTTACAAAACAACAATATCAACCGTATTATTGGCATTGGCCCAAATATTTCTTTTTATCTGAAGCATTTACAGCACTTTGAAGGATTTCATTCTACGCTGGACTTTTTAAATCATTTTGATCTTAAAAAATTCAAAGATGAAACCATCCTTATCAAAGGAGCACGAAGTTATGCCTTTGAACAAATTGTTTCTGAACTGGAAGAAAAAACCCATGAAACGGTTTTAGAAATTAACCTCAACGCCATCAGTCATAATTTTAATTTTTATAAATCGAAACTGCTTCCGGAAACCAAAACGATGGTGATGGTAAAAGCTTTCGGATATGGCAACGGCAGTTACGAAATTGCAAAGCTGCTGGCTTTTCATAAAGTAGATTATCTTGGAGTTGCTTTTGCTGACGAAGGGGTAGCACTTAGAAAATCAGGTATTAAGTCTGCTATTATTGTAATGAATCCGGAGAACAGTGCTTTCTCTACGATGATTTCGTACCAGCTGGAACCTGAAATTTATTCACTGCCGGAGTTGAAAACATTTTTAACGGAAGCAAAAAAACACAGCCTGTACGAGTATCCGATTCATATCAAATTAAATACAGGCATGAACCGTCTGGGTTTTAACGATACTCATTTTGAAGAATTGATTGCAATTCTGGAAAGTACCAATTCTGTAAAAGTAGCCAGTATTTTTTCACATCTGGCAACAAGTGATATGCCGGAAGAACGAAAATTTACCTTACAACAGATTAAGCTTTTTCAAAAATGGTCTTCCTATCTGATGGATCAACTCCGTATAAAACCCATACGGCATATTCTCAACACATCCGGCATCTTTAATTTCCCTGAATATCAGATGGAAATGGTACGCCTGGGTATTGGGCTTTACGGTGTAGGAAACAGTGAACAGGAAAATGAAAAACTGCAAAATGTCACTACTTTAAAAACAATTATTCTTCAGCTCAATGATGTTGGAGAAGGAGAAAGTGTCGGATACGGACGCCGTTTTATCGCTGATAAGCCTACCAAAACCGCTACAATACCTATTGGTTATGCAGACGGTATACGGCGTGCTTACGGAAATGGGAAAGGAGAAGTATCAATCAACGGAAAAAGAGCAAAAATCATCGGAAGCATTTGTATGGATATGATGATGATAGATGTAACAGATACAGGTGCTGTTGTTGGTGATGAAGTAATCATTTTCGGAGAAGAAATTCCTATAACCGAACTTGCTTTGAAATGGGAGACAATTCCTTATGAAGTAATGACATCCATCTCACAACGTGTAAAAAGAATCTTCTTTAAGGAGTAATTTCTTTAACATTATTTAAGAGTTGCGTGATTTTTTTTTAAATTTGAGAAAATAAAAATTATTGACTATGGGATTTTTAAAAGAATTTAAGGAATTTGCCGTTAAAGGTAACGTAATGGATTTGGCAGTCGGTGTTATCATCGGAGGGGCTTTTGGAAAAATTATTGACAGTGTAGTCAATGATTTAGTCATGCCATTTGTATCTGCTATCATCGGTTCTCCGGATTTCAGCAACATGTATTTTGTACTCAAAGGAGATGTAGCACAGGGACTCGCATTAAAAGATGCAAGAGCCGTAGAAGGTGCCGTAATTCTGGCCTATGGTAACTTTATTACCGTAGCCATCAATTTTCTTTTACTGGCATTTGTGGTATTCTTACTGGTAAAGTTCATCAACAAACTGAAGCGTCAGGAAGCTCCGGCACCTGCAGCACCAAAAGGACCAACTCAGGAAGAGCTTTTGGCTCAGATCCGCGATTTGTTAAAAAACCAACAATCATAAAAAATGCGGCAATTGCCGCATTTTTTATTGTTTTTATTTTCCTGTAAAAGTCGCTTTTCGTTTTTCCAGAAAAGCAGTAGTTCCTTCTTTAAAATCAGCTGTTCCGAAACACGTTCCGAAATTTTTGATTTCTGTTTCAAAACCATTCGTTCCTTCTTTGTAATTATCATTCACCGCCTGTATAGCATGACGGATAGCTGAAGGTGAATTTTTAGCGATTTTTTGTGCAATATCTTTAGTAAAAGACAGCAAATCTGCCTGTTCTACCACATGATTTACCAAACCATAGTTATGAGCTGTAGCGGCATCGATCATTTGTGCGGTCATAATGAGTTCCATAGCACGACCCTTTCCGATCAGTTGCGGCAAACGTTGTGTACCTCCATACCCCGGAATTACTCCAAGCGTAACTTCAGGCAATCCCATTTTAGCATTAGAGGATGCCGTTCTGAAATGCGCTGCCATTGCCAGTTCCAATCCTCCTCCTAAAGCAAACCCATTTACAGCCGCGATCACCGGAGTAGATAGATTCTGAACAAAATCAAATAACAATTCTTGTCCCTTTGCAGCCAGCTCACTGCCTTGCTCTGTAGAAAAATCAGCAAATTCTGCAATATCTGCTCCGGCTACAAAAGCTTTCTCTCCGCTTCCGGTTACAATTATAGCACGTATCTCTTCTGATGCATCCATCTCTTTAAAGGCTTCGTGCAGCTCCTGAATGGTAGCTTTATTCAAAGCATTGAGCTTGGTAGGTCTGTTGATGGTTATCACAGCTATTGCTGCTTCTTTTTCTACTAAAATGTTTTCAAAAGTCATTTTATTTCTTTTTAATTAGTAATAGGTAATTTAACGTAAAAGGTAGTGCCTTTGTCAAGCGTAGTTTCAAAATAGATCGTTCCTTTATACGATTCAATAATATTTTTAATCATAGCAAGGCCCAGCCCCATACCACTGGTTTTTGTAGTAAATTTAGGCTCAAATACCCTGTTTCTTATTTCTTTTGGAATTCCGGTTCCGTTGTCTTTTACCTCAATATACACAAAAGCATCTTTTTCATATATTTTTACATAAATCCGGGGAAAAGGCTCATAAGGCGGAATGGCCTGAATCGCATTTTTCACAAGGTTATTAATAACCCGGATGATTTGACTCCTATCAAATTTAGTGATAATTTCTGTTTTTGATGACTGGAATGTAATATAATCTTCATTAAACAAGTCTAACGCAAGCTGTACAACTTTGACAATATTGAGCATTTCATTTTCCTGGGCGGGCATGGATGCAAAATTAGAAAATGCAGATGCTACTGAACTCATTGTATCAATCTGTTGAATCAGGGTATTGGAATAATCATTAAGCTTACGCAGAATTTCGGGATCCTGAGGGTCGAAACGCCGTTGAAAACTTTGTACAGTAAGCCGCATGGGTGTCAGAGGATTTTTTATTTCATGCGCAACCTGCTTCGCCATTTCACGCCATGCCTGTTCGCGTTCGCTTTGTGCGAGCTTCTCAGCACTCTCTTCAAGCTTATCTACCATTTTATTATAGGCAGAGATGAGCGTTTCTATTTCTCTGGAAGCATTTTCAGCTCTGAGTTTTTCATTCTTTTTATTGAATTGTGTTGTGAGAATGCGTTCACTGATAAGATGAAGCGTTTTGGTAATATAACTCGATAAAAAATAAGCAAGTACGATGGCTAATAAAAACATAAAAGCATATACCTGACCAAAGCGGATAAGGAAGTTTTTCATTTCATTATTGTAGAAATCAGCTTCTTCTTTATAAGGAATATGCACTATTCCCAAAGGCTTAAAACGATTATCAATAATGTAATTATAGGCCGAACGGTAACGGGTGTCTTTATTAATTTTTAGATCTACAAATCGCTTGGATGGTGAGGAGGCAATAATTTTAAGAATGGCTGGCGATATTTTCTGGTCACTTGCCTTATCAGAAGCAAAATCTCCTTTGGAAGAAATTACAAGATTTCCGTCCAGATCATGCAAATCAATTTTTATACTGTGAATGGTTGAAAGTTCATGGATTTTGTCTTTGAATATTAGAGGCAGATTTTCCGACACTAAAGGATAAGAAGTGGTTTTAAGAATAAAGTTGATATGCTCATTAATAGCCATTTCCTTTCTTTCCAACCGATCTTCATGATAGGTTTTCGCTTCTTTATCAAACTGATAGACAGCCACAAGAGATATTAACACAGAAGATATCAAAGTAAGAAATATCATAGAAATGAAGATTCTTACCCTTAAAGACGTATTCTGTAAATTAAACTTTCTTGCCATTAATTTTCTTTGCGTTCTCTGATGCGTTTATAGAATTTATATCCGAGCATTAGCAACAACGAAAATACAATAATTCCTACAACTCCGAAAATCCAATTAAAAGCGCTCTTTAAAACCACTAAAAAGACTACAGAAAAAAGGATAATAGTAGCCCCTTCATTCCACATCCTGAAAAATGATGACGTTTTAGATAAAGTATCCGCCGCTATCTGTTTCACAAACTGATGACACTTTAGGTGATACAACCACAATAAGAGTACAAAAAGCAATTTAATATGCATCCAGGGCTGTTGCAGCCAGCCCGGAATCTCTATCAGCATCCAGATACCGAAAAGAGTTGCGAGTACTGCAGCAGGAAAGGTAATGATATACCAAAGCCTATGAATCATAAGCCGGTATTGATCCGAGAGAATCTGTTTTTCTATTTCTGATTTAAGCTGTGCCTCTGCATAATACACAAAGAGCCGAACGATATAAAAGAGTCCGGCAAACCAGCAAACAACAAAAATAATATGAAGTGCCTTGAGATAATTATACATAAACTTCTTTTAGCGACCACTCGTTAATCCACCCACTCAACACATCCATCCAATGATCATCATCATTAAGGCATGGAATCATTTTAAATACCTCACCTCCGTTTTCTTTAAAAGAAGCTCCAGCCATCATCTCTATTTCTTCGAGTGTTTCAATACAATCGGCAATAAAAGCCGGAGTAACAACCGCTATTTTTTTAGTTCCGCTTTTTCCAAGCTCAATTACTTTATCTGCGGTAAAGGGCTGTAACCATTTATCGATTCCCAATCTTGACTGAAATGATAATGAGTATTTATTTTTATCTAACTTTAAGTATTCCGCTACTCTGCGTGTGGTTTCAAAGCAATGCGTTCGGTAACAAAATTCGGCTTCAGGAGTTCCGGGTTTACAACAATACTCATTCTCTACAATTTTTTTATGAGACCTGGTTTTATCGGTTTTTTTGATATGCCGTTCAGGAACTCCGTGATACGAAAACAACAAATGGTCATAATCAAATCCGTCCAGTGACTTTGCTATCACACGAGACAAGGATTCGATATATCCTTCTTTATTATAGAAAGCCGGAAATCGGGTGATTTTAAGTTCCGGAAATTTTTCTTTTACCAGTTTATCGGCAAGTACTTCTATGGTCTCTGTTGTAGCCATAGCATATTGCGGATACAAGGGTAGTAACAATACTTCTGTTACTCCTTTTTCAGAGAGCTCTTTGAGTCCGCTTTCCAAAGAAGGCTTGCCATACCGCATGCCTAAAGCAACGGGTATATCAGTACGTTCCTGAATCTTTTTTTGAGTTCGCTTAGAAATTACAATTAGCGGTGAACCTTCTTCCCACCATATTTTATGATAGGCTTCAGCCGATTTTTTAGGACGGACATTGAGAATGATTCCTTTTACGAGAAGGGCACGCAATACATACGGCAAATCAATTACTCTTTCGTCCATTAAAAATTCATCTAAATACGGTTTTACCGCTTCGGGGGTCGGAGCTTCAGGAGATCCTAAGTTTACTAATAAAACGCCTTTCATTTTTTCTTTTTATACCGTCGCATTAATCGACATTAAATATTTTTTTGGAGTAGTTCCGAATTTCTTTTTAAAAGCGGCTATAAAATGACTGGCTGTGCTGTACCCTATTCTAATACCTACTTCATTGACATTATAAGCACCGCTGTCTAACAATCTACGGGCATATTCCATTTTATAGTCAAACAAGAAGCCATACACCGTTTCACCATACACCTGTTTGAAGCCTACTTTAAGCTTTTTAAGACTCAGATTAATGGCGTCTGCGAGTTCCTGTAATGTTGGCGGTTCGGTCATGTGTTCAATTAGAATATCCTTTGCCTGCTTAATTTTAGCTACGTTTTCTTCATCTGTAATAAACGGACAACTTTCTGTTTCTCCGTCTTCACTTTTATTGAACAGCAGACTCAAAAGTTCATAGAGTTTACCTTTATAATACAATTTCTTTACTGAAGCATGCATATGAAAATTCATAATCTGATTCAACACAATCGACATAGATGGCGTGATCTCCTCTTCTGAATAGTATTTTTTATCCTGATTTTCCTTATTCAAAAAAGGGATGAATTCTGCTTCAGACGAAAATAAGGAATGGAATTTTTTGATCGGCACAAGAATTGAAACCACCCATGAGTGAGGAGCAATTTCTAAATGAATCGGCAGAGACTTTTGAGGATTATACAAAGTGATGTATTTATTTTCATTTAATCCGAAACTATAGGTTCCCTGATTGAATAAAAAATTCCCGAATCCCTTTAGACCAAAATGAAACTGTATGATTCCGTCTGGCTGTTCTTTTTCAATTACCAGCATTTTGTCAGTATCGTTTTTATACCGCAAACAAACAAAATCATCTTCTATCGTTATTTTATCATCTGAACTCATAGCGTTGTTTTTTATTTTTTAATCAGAGTTCTTTTATTTAGAATCAATCTAAACTACAAAACAAAATAACTCTCGATAACTCCACAAAAATAAGGATATTTGAGAAAAAACAACGCTAAAAAAACCATAAATTCGTTGACCGTTACATTTAGTACTTTAAGCGTTACTTTTGTAAAAAGCTAAATCATAAATTTGTCTTCGAATATTTCTTAGGATTAAAGCGATAATGAAAAACAGCCAAACAAAGCATCAGACTTTTTATGTAATCGGATTGAATTACAAAAAAGCCGATGCAGAAATGCGCGGAAAATTCAGTCTTACCGATCAGGCAAAAGATGCGTTACTGGATCAGGCAAAAGCAGACGGGATAGATTCTCTTCTGGTAATATCTACGTGTAACCGCACAGAATTGTATGGGTTTGCAGAACACCCTTTTCAGCTGATCAGTCTTTTGTGTAATTTCAGCAACGGAACAGTGGAAGATTTTCAAAATGTTGCCTATGTGCATAAAAACATAGACGCTATTTCTCACTTTTTTAAAGTAGGAACCGGTATGGACAGCCAGATTCTCGGAGACTTTGAAATCATCAGTCAGGTAAAAAACGCTTTTATCAAATCCCGTCAAAAAGGACTCACCTCGAATTATTTTGAACGCATGATCAATGCGGTTATACAGGCAAGCAAACGCATCAAGAATGAAACGGAAATAAGCTCCGGTGCCACTTCAGTTTCTTTTGCATCTGTACAGTATATCATCAATACAGTAGCCAACGTTTCGGAAAAAAACATTTTATTGTTCGGAACCGGAAAAATAGGAAGAAACACTTGCGAAAACTTAATAAAACATACTAAAAACACTCATATAACCCTTATCAACCGCACAAAAGAGAAAGCAAAGGAAGTAGCAGGAAAATTTCAACTGGTTGTGAAAGATTATGAAACCCTGAAAACAGAGATTTCTCATACAGATATTCTCATTGTTGCCACAGGAGCAGAACAGCCCACTATTACCAAAGAACTTGTTTCTTCTGAAAAACCGCTGTTAATCTTAGACCTTTCTATTCCGAAAAATGTTTCGAATGAGGTTGCTGCCTTACCTAATATTTCTGTAGTACATTTAGATCAATTGTCACAAATGACGGATGAAACTCTGGAAAGAAGAAAACAATTTGTACCACAAGCTGAAGCTATACTGGAAGAAGTAAAAAATGAATTTGTAATGTGGACACAAGCGCGTAAGTTTGCACCTACCATTCATGCCCTTAAAACAAAGCTGGAAGAAATAAAATCAAACGAATTGAATTACCAGAAGAAGAAACTTCGGGATTTTGATGAAACACATGCCGATATGATCAGCAATCGTATCATACAGAAAATCACTACTCATTTTGCAAATCATTTGAAAAATGAAGAAACGGTTTTGGATGAAAGCATTGAATGGATTCACAAGATTTTTCAATTAGAGCCCCTAAAAAATGACTAAATCCATCCGAATAGGAACAAGAGACAGCGCACTTGCTTTATGGCAGGCAACACATGTAGCAGAAAAACTAAATGCATTAGGCTACACAACTGAAATCATTGCTATAAAATCAGAAGGAGATATTGTTCTTGACAAACCTTTATATGAATTGGGCATTACCGGTATTTTTACCAAAACCCTTGATATAGCAATGCTACAAGGAAGAATTGATATTGCAGTACACTCTATGAAAGATGTACCTACAGCGCTGCCAAACGGTATTATACAGGCAGCTGTTTTAGAACGCGCCAGTTGTGCAGATTTACTGGTTTATAATAAAGATACACGCTTTTTAGAAACAGAAGGTGTCATTGCAACGAGCAGTCTCAGAAGAAAAGCCCAGTGGCTCAACAAATATCCAAAACATACTGTTGAAGATCTTAGAGGAAACGTAAATACACGTTTACAGAAATTGGAAACTCAGGGTTGGAACGGAGCAATATTTGCTGCCGCCGGTTTGGAACGCATTCATATAAAACCTAAAAATCATCTGATTCTTGATTGGATGGTACCTGCTCCTGCACAAGGAGCTATGATGGTGGTTGTTAATCAGGACGATAATTATTGCTTTGAAGCAGTAAATCAGCTCAATCATATTGAAACAGAAATCTGTACGCATATTGAACGACAGTTTTTAAGAACACTTGAAGGTGGATGTACGGCTCCTATTGCCGCTCTCGCTCAATACAACGAAGCAGATGACTCAATTCATTTCAAAGGAGTATTACTGTCAGTTGATGGCAAAGAAAAAATAGAATTGGAAAAAAATGTACCAATTCAGGAATGGAAAAAATTAGGCTATTACTCCGCCAAAGAAGTATTGGAAAATGGAGGAACTGCCTTGATGGAAATGATAAAACAAACCCTTAAAAATTAATTGAAATGAAACGGTCAATTCATATAGTATCCACAAAAAGACTTTCTGAAGAACAAAAAAAGCTTTTTACTGACTCTGATATCCTTTTGACCGATAAAGACTTCATCGAAATTACCCAAAAAGAGCTTCCTTCCGAGATTTCCCTAAACACACACTTGTTATTTACAAGCAAAAATGCCGTGATGAGCGTGGTGGAGAAATCTTTGGCGCAACTCATTTCATTTCCGGTATTCTGTGTAGGCAGCGAAACCCGTAAATTACTGGAACGTTACGGATTTGAAGTTATCGCATCAGCTGATTATGCTAAAGATCTGGCCGAACTGATTCTGGAAAAATATCCTGATGTTTCCATTACCTTCTTTAGCGGAAATTTACGCTATGACACGCTTCCTGAACGCTTACAGTCTCAAGGTATCTTAATGAATGAATATGTGGTATATGAAACGCAATTGCATCCGATAAAAGTAATCAGTGAAGCAGATGGTATTCTTTTTTTCAGTCCATCAGCCGTAAACAGTTTTCTTCAAAACAACACGTTACATTCACAAACCTGTTTTTGTATCGGTACCACAACAGCGACAGCATTAAAAAACGACACCCAAAATATTGAAATTGCAGACAAGCCAACCATTAAAGATGTATTGTTGCAATGTATAAAACATTATCAATAGACGTAAGGTCTACAAAAAAGAATCTCCACTATGTTAAAAAATGATTTATTCCTCAGAGCTCTAAAAGGTGAGCAGGTAGAACGTCCACCCGTTTGGATGATGCGTCAGGCAGGAAGATATTTACCGGAATTCCGCGCATTGCGTGACAAATACGACTTTTTTACGCGTTGCAGAATGCCAGAAATAGCTGCTGAAATTACAGTTCAACCTATCCGGATTATACAGCCAGATGCTGCTATTCTGTTCTCAGACATACTTGTCGTACCACAGGCCATGAACATAGAAGTAGAGATGAAAGAAAATGTTGGTCCGTGGTTACCAAAACCTATTCGCTCAGCTGCTGATGTCGATCAGGTAATCATTCCCAACATAGAAGAATCATTAGGATATGTGATGGAAGCCATTAAGGTAACCAAAGAAATGTTGAACAACGAAGTGCCTCTGATCGGTTTTGCAGGTTCTCCCTGGACTATTTTTTGCTATGCCGTAGAAGGAAAAGGATCTAAGAGTTTTGATACCGCTAAAGGATTTTGTTTTTCACAGCCGGAAGCTGCTCACCGTTTGTTACAGAAAATTACGGACACAACAATATTATACCTGAAAGAAAAAGTAAAAGCCGGAGTCAATGCAGTACAAATTTTTGATTCATGGGGAGGAATGCTGTCTCCTGTAGATTATCAGGAATTTTCATGGCAGTATATACGTCAGATAGTAGATGCATTATCTGAAATCACAGAAGTTATTGTTTTTGGCAAAGGCTGCTGGTTTGCCTTACACGAAATGGCAAAGTCGAAAGCCTCTGCATTGGGAGTTGACTGGACTTGTTCTGCAAAAAATGCGCGGTATCTTTCCGGAGGCAGAATTACGCTGCAAGGGAATTTCGATCCGAGCAGATTGTTATCTCCAATCCCTACCATCAAAAAAATGGTTCATGAAATGATCGATGAATTTGGAAAAGACAGATACATTGTAAATTTAGGTCATGGCATTCTGCCTCATATTCCGGTAGACCATGCTAAAGCTTTTATTGACGCTGTAAAAGAATATAAATCATAGACCGATGCTGAACAAAGGATTAAAAAGCGAAGAAGAACAACGCATCAATGCCATTCTGGAACGAATGACAACTATTGTTTTTGTTCCGGACAACTGGAATGAAATGATACTGGAAGATGAATTAAAAAAAATAGGGCTTACAGTATCCGACTTGCTTACAAAAGATTCGGAACACCTGCATGAACACCTCATCAATGAACAGTTTCCCTGGAATAAAATGGAGCAATTTGCCGATATTCTGGTTAAGTTATCTGAGCAAGCAGGATATGAAACTTTGAAGTCAAAAGCAAGAAAAATGTATGAATTCATACAAAGTGAGAGCAAAGCTTTTTCATTTGAAATATTTAATAAGATAAATAAATTATAACTGTACAATTAACCTAACTGCCGAATTATGAAAGAAAAGTTTTATCAATACATACAGAATCTCCAAGATCAAATCACATCAGCGCTGGAAAAAGTTGACGGAAAATCCGTTTTCAGAGAAGACCTGTGGGAACGTCCCGGCGGCGGTGGCGGTAGAACACGCGTTATTGAAAACGGAAATGTTTTTGAAAAAGGAGGTGTAAATATTTCTGCTGTACACGGGATTTTACCCGAGGCTATGCAAAAAATGTTTAATGTAACCGATGCAAACTTTTATGCCTGTGGGTTGAGTATGGTATTACATCCCAAAAGTCCGATGGTACCTACCACTCATGCCAACTGGCGTTATTTTGAAATGTATGATAAAGAAGGCAATAAAGTTCGCTCATGGTTTGGAGGCGGTCAGGATCTTACTCCTTACTATCTTTTTGAAGAAGATGCCCGTCATTTTCATAAGGTAAGCAAAACAGCCTGTGACAAACATGATCCTGAGTTTTACGAAAAATACAAGAAACAGTGTGATGCGTATTTCTGGAATTCTCATAGAAATGAAGCCCGTGGTATCGGAGGTCTTTTTTTTGATCATCTTGAAGAAACGCCAGAAAGATCTTCGCAACAATGGTATGATTTTGTTACCGAAATCGGAAACAGTTTTATAGAAGCCTATGTACCTATTGTAGAAAGAAGAAAAGAGCTGCCCTATACGGAAGCACAGAGAACATGGCAGGAAATACGAAGAGGCCGATATGTAGAATTCAATCTTGTACACGATAAAGGAACCCTTTTCGGATTGAAAACCAACGGACGCATTGAATCAATCCTCATGAGTTTACCTTCTCACGTTCAATGGGTATATGACCATCATCCGGAAAAAGGATCAGAAGAGGAAAAATTACTGAATGTATTACAACAACCGCGAGAGTGGGTATAAAAATAAAAATATGTTTCCATTACACAGAGGCAGAAGACTGCGCGTAAATGAATCGATGAGAAGCCTTGTCAGAGAGACAACTTTAAGTCCGGCTGATTTTATGTTTCCGATGTTTATCTCAGAGGGAGAAAACACGGAAACAGAAATTCCTTCTATGCCGGGTATTTTCAGAAGATCAGTTGATCTGACTGTTAAAGAGGTACAGGAGCTGTATGCTTTGGGTATAAGAGCCGTTAATATTTATGTAAAGGTCTCTGAAAATTTAAAAGATAACACCGGAAAAGAGGCATGGAATCCGAACGGATTGATGCAGAATGCCATTAGAGCTATAAAAGAAGCATGTCCGGAAATGATTGTAATGCCAGATGTCGCTTTAGATCCCTATTCGATCTATGGACATGACGGTATTATTAAAAACGGGGAAGTTGCCAATGATATTACTGTTGACGCTTTGGTGAAAATGGCTGTTTCTCATGCACACGCAGGTGCAGATTTCGTAGCACCATCAGATATGATGGATGGCAGAGTGCTTTACCTTCGTCAAGGTTTGGATGCGGCAGGTTTTCAACATGTAGGTATTATGAGTTATTCTGCCAAGTATGCTTCTGCCTTCTACGGTCCGTTCCGAGATGCTTTGGATAGCGCTCCGGTGGATATTACTGACATACCAACAGATAAAAAAACATACCAGATGGATTATGCCAACCGGCTCGAAGCCATAAAAGAAGCCTTATCTGATATTGAGGAAGGAGCTGATATGGTTATGGTAAAACCCGGAATTGCTTATCTGGATATTGTACGGGAAATAAAAGACCGGGTTACGGTACCTGTTACCGTTTTTCACGTCTCAGGAGAGTATGCCATGATAAAAGCCGCAGCTGAAAAAGGCTGGCTGGATCATGATAAAATTATGATGGAACAGCTTATGTGCATCAAACGTGCAGGTGCTAATCTTATCTCTACTTATTTCGCTAAAGAAGCCGCTATTTTACTGAACAAGTAAGTATATATTAGTATCTTTACAGAACAACAAAAACAAGACAATGAAATTTTTTATGTTCAGCATGTTGGCTCTTTCATTTTTGGGAGTTTCATGTAATAAAGAGGAAAAAAAATCCAAGGAATTATATCCTGAAGAAGTAGTTGACCCGAATGATCCAAAAGTGATTATTGAACAAGGAAAGGAACTCTTTAACAGTAATAAAGCGGCATGTTATACCTGTCACCTTCCTGATAAAAAAGTAATCGGCCCAAGTATTCAGGAAATAGCAAAAATTTATCAGGAGAAAAACGGCGATATGTTTGCTTTTTTACGACAAAAAGCAGAACCGATTGTAGACCCCGCTCAATATGATGTAATGAAAGCTAATTTCGCCATTATCAAAACCTTTAGTGATGAAGAAGTTAAATCTTTAGAGCTTTACATAAAAAGCCACCTAAAATAAATTTAAATAAAGACAGTTGTTGAATTCCAGCTGTTTTTTTATTGTATAGTAATATGTAGCAATACAATTTCCCAACTTGGTATTAATAACAAAAAACATTTTAATATTCAAATTCAAAAAGTTAATATTTTGTTAATTTAAAATATTGTATTGTTTTTTACTTAGCTTTGAGATATTAACTACAAAATTATACAGTATGAAAAAATTATTTATTTTATTAGTAATTTCTTTAGCAGCATTCGCAGGGTGCTCACAAGAAGACAGAGAAGCCGAAACAAAAAATAATTTAAGCAAAGAGGATGTAGGATATAAACTAAATTTAAACGATTTTACTCCTTTTAAAACAGATACAATTGTTTTATTTAAGGCTTACACCGCTAAAGAATTGAATAGTCACATTAAAAACACACTGAACAGTTTTAATGATGAATTAGAAGAAATCAGAAAAAAGTACCCAAATGCTGATTTGGTAGTGTATAAGTTAAATTTCAAGCAAAATCAGGCTTTTGTCACTGATTTGCATTTTCTTGATACAAAGGCAAAAAAAGTAATCGATGTATTTGACAATAAAATCAATAGTACCTTCCCTTCATTGATAGGCATTGCAGATCTATTATTAGGAAAATGTCCTGAAGGCTGGACCAGTGGTGGTTCGTTTTCATCTAAAGAAGGGATTGCCACCGCAACAGAAAAAATACTTAGCCCAAGCTTAAAAGGAAGCGGAGATTGTGTTCAGATTCAATATGCACGTGGTTTAGTATCCGTTCAGGTATGCCACAGAAAGTGTTAGAACACATCTATATTCTTAAAAGATAAAAAAACGAGTTTAATACTCGTTTTTTATTTATAGATAACCCTTCCATTCATCAAAAAATTCATTCAGAAACCCTTCCATATAATTATGCCGCTGTTGTGCCATCTGTATTCCGGTCTCAGTATTCATTCGGTCTTTTAGCAAGAGTAATTTTTCATAAAAATGATTGATAGTAGTACCATTGCTGTTTTTATATTCCTCTTTGGTCATATTCATTTTAGGCTGTTGTGCCGGATCATAAATTATCCGGTTTTTATAACCGCCATAGTTAAAAGCACGGGCAATACCAATAGCACCAATAGCATCTAACCGATCAGCATCCTGTACAACATCCAGTTCTTTGGAATGAAAGTTTTTCTCAAAATTACCTCCCTTGAATGATATATTTTCAATGATTTTTTTTACATGCTCAATGATTTCAGGATCAACAGCCAATGATTCTAAAAAGCCAGCTGCTTTTTCAGGTCCCACGCTCTCGTCTCCGTTATGAAACTTACTGTCTGCAATATCATGCAGCAGTGCTGCTAATTTTACAACAGTAAGGTCACATGCTTCCTTCTTAGCAATAGTTACTGCTGTATTATACACACGTTCGATATGGAACCAATCATGTCCCGACTCGTTATGTTGCAATTCTTTTTGCACAAAAACGATTGTTTTTTCTATAATGTTTTGCATCTCTGTAAATTAAAAAAAGCTGTTATCACAGCTTTCTATTTATATTATTTCACCATAGCAGGGTTTACCCATTTAAACACGTGTGACTCTGCAGATATTTTCATTCTTTCTGCCAGACGGGCCATACGATCCGGAAGTCTCATAAGATAATCTCTCGCTTTCTCAGCTTCATCTGTCAGATTGGTTATTTTATCGATTTCCCAACGGCTGATCAATTTTTGTAATATTTCCACATAATCCATAGAAGTATAAACTCCAATACGCTGTGCAGATTCCGAGAAGTGATGGAAAGCATCGCCGATGGCTCCGCCTGATTCTCGAATAAGGTTGGCTGGCATGGTGATTTTTTTCTTCATCATATAATTAAAAGCAAGCATCATCTCAGAAGGATCTACTTTAAAAATCCGATCTACAAATTCAGAATATGCATGATGATGACGCATTTCATCTCCAGCAATCAAACGACAGATTTTTGATAATTTATGATCTCCGTTTTTCTTGGCTAACTGCGCTACTCTGTTATGAGAAACATACGTTGCCAATTCCTGAAAACTGGTAAAAACAAAGTTTTTATACGGATCGCTGTCCGTTCCCGGATCAAATCCGTCATTGAGCAAATGGTGTGTGGTAATTTCTACCTCTCTCATGTTCACTCTTCCGGATAAGTACAGATATCTGTTTAACAAGTCTCCGTGACGGTTTTCTTCTCCTGTCCAGTGACGTATCCATTTTGCCCATCCGTTACCACCTTCTCCTTCTTTTTGTTTTACACCATCAACATCCATCAGCCAGGATTCATAAGTTGGCAATGCTTCTTCAGTGATTGTATCACCTACTAAAACAATCCAAAAATCATATGGTAATTCTTTAGCGTATTCTCTTAATTCTCTAACTTCTTCAAAAAAATTATCTGATTCTGAATTGGGTAACAAATCAGATGGTTGCCAAATTTTCTCCACTGGAATCAGATAGTTATCTACGAAACTATCTATATTTTTTTCCAGAAACTGCATTACTTCTAATCGAACATTTTTTGTTGACATATTTTTTTCTTTTACCGTCTTATCCGGTTATTAATATTTTATTTGCGAGGTGATTTTTTCCTGTGTGATCTCAAACAGGGTATTAAAATCATAGTCATTCACTTTCATCGGTTCATGTATTTTCATACTGACTCTTGCCCCCAACCCTAAAGGAAACATTCCATAACGGAATATTTTCCATGAATTATTTATGGTAACCGGCACTACATAAGCATCCGGTGCATACTTGCATAATATTTTCATTCCGTTTTCAGAAAAGCTTTTAGGTGCACCCGTTTTTGAACGCGTTCCTTCCGGGAAAATAACAGCTGATCTGTTGTATTTCTGGATGTATTCTGCCAATCCTTTGATAGTAGGTAATGCCTGTTTTGAATCTTTACGGTCAATAAGCACAGAACCACCTCTTTTAAGATTGAATGACACACTCGGAATCCCTTTCCCCAATTCTTTCTTACTTACAAATTTAGGATGTGCTTTTCGCAGATACCATATCATTAAAACAATATCATAAAGACTCTGATGATTGGATACAAAAATTACCGGCACTTTTTCAGGCACCAACGCTACACCTTCTACTGAAAATGTAGTTCCTAATATATGTCCGCATCTCAATAAACAGCCATTAAGAATGTCTACGCTTTTTTTATGTGCCTGATAACCAAAAATATTTAAACAAATCCATTGAATCGGATGAAAGATCAACAAGGCTAACGCAAAAAAGAAATAAAAAACAATACTAATTGGATAAGAGATAATTTTTTGCACTTTTATGAAATTAAAGGTCAAATATACAATAAAAACAAAAACCACCGATATAATCGGCGGTTCGTTTGTTTAAAAAAGGGATAAGTTTAACAGTGTTCTTAACAGTGTTCGTTATACGCTTCTTTTAAGTTTTCTGAAATAGTCTCCGCCGGGTGACCTTCAATATGATGTCTTTCTAACATATGTACCAATTCTCCGTTTTTAAACAACGCCATACTTGGTGATGACGGAGGAAAAGGAAACATTTTTTCACGTGCTGCATCTACTGCATCTTTATCCACTCCTGCGAAAACAGTTACAATCTGATCCGGTGTTTTACCGTTGTCCAAACTCATTCGTGCTCCCGGACGTGCATTTCTTGCTGCACAACCACACACTGAATTTACCACTACCAAGGTTGTTCCTTCTTTTGCTAAAGCATCTTCCACTTCTTTAGCTGTATATAATTCTTGAAAACCGACAGCAACAAGCTCTTCACGCATCGGTTTTACAATTTCTTCTGGGTACATAATTATCTGATTTACGTTATGACACAAAATTATAAAACTATTTTGTTTTAAGCTATGTATTTAATAATCTATTAACGGTGTTTTTATAATTAAAAAAAATGGCTTATATAAAAACAAGCCATTTTTCTAATCAACTAACCCACTCAAATTAAAAATTATAGGAAACCGATAAAGCTATATTCCGCGGATCTATCTGATTGATAAAACCTCCTCTGAAATAAGAATTTAACCCTATCTGATCTGTTATATTATTGAAATAAAATCGTGCATCGAATCCTTTGTATTTATAGCCCAGCTGTGCATTTAACGTATAGTAAGAAGGCATATCAAATGGCTCTGTTCCTCCCATATTTCCATGTCCGTCCGGAGCCAGACTGTATTCATTAACCGGACGCTCACCAACGTAATATAAACCTGTACTGATGCTTAAACCATTTAGCACCCCGTTATTAAACAAATACTGAATCCAGCCGTTAGCTGTGTTTTTTGGAGCATTCATGGGTGCAGAACCGTTTACATACGAAGGGCTGTTTTGATATTGCGCATCCAGATAAGCATATCCAAGCATTACCGTAAGATTATCTAATATACGTCCGTTGAGCTCTACTTCTACTCCGGTTCGTTTCAGATCTCCTGCTTTAAATACATAGCCCGTCGGATTTGAAGTACCCGGTTCATATTCGGTGTTTGACAAGTTGCTGGTGAGAATATGAAAATAGGTAAAATTAAAGAGTAAGCGATCGTTTAGCCATGAAGATTTTATTCCTGTTTCAAACTGGTTGGTCACTGCTGCTCCCACTTCTTCTCCTGTGTTCAGCTTATCTGCAGCGCTTCTTAAACTGGTGGAATTGGTAAAAGATCCAAAAACATTCACCTGTTCTATAGGGCTCAGCATCACACCTACCATCGGATTCCATGCAGAGCGTTGCGTACCGTTGGTAGACACAGCATCTTTTGTAATTATTTGTGAATACCGAAGACCAAAAACTCCTTTCACATATTTATTAAATTCTACTACATCCTGAGCTAGAACACCAAACGTACCATACTGAGCTCTTACAGGATCATTTGCCTTAAACGTAATTTTTGCCGGTATCTGTTCCCCTTCCTCTCCAGTGATTACTACATCATTGATCGCATTTGGAAAATTTTCATAGATGTTTATTTCATCAATATAATTGCGTTGTAAACCGTTTACATCAGTTGTAAAGCTGGTGGTAGTTGCATCGGCTGTGCGATAATCGAATCCTAATTGTGCCGTATGTTTTACAGAACCTGTATAAAGTTCCTGTCCGATCAGATCAAACTGAAACGTACTGTTTTTATCTTCTCTGAGACTGCGGCTCATCACTCGCTGGCGAATGTGATACTCTTGTGAGCCTCTTATTGCGTTTGCGGTTGTTTGTGTATTATCTACGCTGTAGGATGATTGTGCATAAGCAGCTCTTATCCGGAACTGATCGTCCAGTTTATGATCAATTCTAACCATCATACTGCTCATTTTTGTGTTGTTATTATCACTTTTGAATCCTAAAAATTTATCATCAGGCAAGACATACAATGCATTAGTTCCCTGATTAGCCGCCAGATTTACAGCAGAAGTATGCGGTGTCCGGTTATCATTAAAATAATCTCCTTCAAGAACAACTGTTGTTTTCTCTGTAGGCTTCCAGGCCAGGGAAGGATTCAGATAAACGCGGTTAGATTTTAAATACACCCTGTAACTATCTGCGCTTTCGTACGCTCCGTTTAAACGAAATGCTACTGTTTCACTCTCATTTAATACCGTCTGGTAGTCAAATACCGGACGTATCTGATTCCAGCTTCCCACGCGCAACCCCACATTGGCAGCATTAACAAAATTCGGCGTTTTTGTTACCACATTAATTACACCTCCTGCATTTCCCAAATCGGTAATAACCCCTTGAGTAATAGCAGCAGAGCCTTTGATCATCTGTATCGATTCTACTCCCTGCATATCAATAACTCCTGAGGCAGTCTGAAACTGAGAATCCATACGCACACCATTCTTTAATACTGGTATTCCCCGAAATCCGCGTGCAGACATACTTTCTTTCACACCACCGTAACTCCCAAATAAGGTAACACCTGGAATATTCCGTACTGCATCTGTAATCGTTAAGGCTCCCTGAGCTTCGATTACTTTATTAGAAATAACAGAGATACTCTGTATCTGATCTTTAGGTTTTAAAGGCATTCGGGTAATCGTCTCCAATCCTTTAGGCTGCCTGTTGCGTTCACCAAAAACTTCTATCTCTTCTAAAACATCAGATTCCTGAATAAGTTTTATGCTTATATGTTGATTTTCCTGTTTTATCTCTACTTTTTTATTGACAGCATAATATCCAATCAACTCTATTCGCAAGGTATAATTCCCTGATTGCAGATTTTTAAAATAGAGTTCTCCCGATTCATCACCTGCTACTTGGTAATTAATTTCCTGAATTATACCTGTTGCATAAGCCAAAGGAGTATTTGTTTCATCTGTTATTTTCACTCTTAATGAAGCTGTCTGAGCAACAGCTACACTCCCCGTAAAGAGCAATAATAATAAAATGGAAAAATGTTTCATCATTAATTTTTATTTAGATTAATTATAAACAAAGGTAGTAAGCAAAATGAAACTTCCCAAAAAACAAATTGGTTTTTTAAATAAAATTTTAAAATTAGATTCGCAAATAATTGAAAACACAGAAGAGAATGAGAAAAAAAATCAAAGGCATAAAAAAAAGCCGGTTAAAAACCGGCTCTTATTTTATTGTTGGTCTACAAGGACTCGAACCTTGAACGACTGAACCAAAATCAGCTGTGTTACCATTACACCATAGACCAATTAGTTCTTTAAATTGAGACTAAACGAGTATCTTTGTTGGCCTACAAGGACTCGAACCTTGAACGACTGAACCAAAATCAGCTGTGTTACCATTACACCATAGGCCAGTAAATTGCTCTTAAAACTCAGAGTAATTCTTTATTGCGGTTGCAAAGGTAATACAAAAATCAAATGTTGCAAGTATTCCACAAAAAAAATTAAAAAAAACTAAATAATGGAAAGGATTAAAAAAAAACGTTTTTCTTTGTATCACAAATCAAAAAAATCTAATCGCACTGTATTATGTTGACTATCAATTTTAAAAAGTGGAATATCATACTAGGATGGGTTGCATTCTTAATTGCTTTAATTACATACATCTCAACAATTGAACCTACTCTGAGCTTTTGGGATGCCGGCGAATACATTGCTACCTCTACAAAATTGCAGGTTGGTCACCCACCAGGTGCTCCGCTGTATCAGATGTTGGGAGCTTTCTTTTCCATGTTTGCAGCCAGTAATGAACACATTGCTTTGATGGTAAACATGATGGCATCAGTATCAAGTGCTTTTACGATTTTATTTATGTACTGGTGTACTACGAATCTTTTAGGAAAAGTGGTAAGCAGCTTTTCTCCGTGGAATAATAACAATGCAATAGCTGTTTTAGGAAGTGCTTTTGTAGGCGCTTTATCCTTTGCTTTTTCTGATAGTTTTTGGTTTAGTGCCGTTGAGGCAGAAGTATATGCTACAGCAATGCTTTTGATTTCGGTTTTGCTTTGGCTTGGTATCCGCTGGATTGATGATATCGATAAACCCCGCGGAAACAAATGGCTTTTGGTTATCGCATTAGTAATCGGACTTTCATTTGGGGTTCACTTTATGGCTTTATTAACCATACCTTCTATCGGTTTCTTATACTATTTCAAGAAGTACCCAACCGTTACTATTAAAAATTTCATTATTGCAAACATTGTTATTGTTGCCATTCTTTTGTTTGTATTTTTATTTTTACTCCCATATACATTGGCATTCTTTGCAAAACTGGAGATCTTTACAGTAAATTCGATCGGATTGCCTTTTAATTCCGGTACTATTATCGCTTTTGTTTTGATTATTGCATTCTTTGTTTTCTCTCTGAAATATACAAAGCAGAAGGGCAAACAAACCGCAAATACGATTATACTTTCAATACTTTTCATATTTATCGGTTTCTCAAGCTGGTTAATGTTGCCTATACGGGCAAATACACAAATACCGATCAATGAAAACAAACCATCGGATGCTGCTGAAGTTTTAGCATATTACAACAGAGAACAGTATGGCTCCCGATCATTATTTTACGACACTTACTATACAACTAAATATCGGGTAGAACTTGACAAGGAAAAACCGTATACAGACGGCAAACCCAATTATGAAAGAAATTATCAGACAGGAAAATACGAGATTGTCAACAATTATAAAAACTCAGAAAACAATATTTCGAGAGAATTAAAAGGCTTTTTACCTCGAATGTGGAGTACTGACGGGTCAAATGCCCTGAACTATATGAGGTACACCAAACCTCTTGATTTTAAACTGAAACCGGAGTATCAAAGCGATCCGGAATTGGTCAATTTTGAGAGACAACTCAGAGCCGGTATGGCATCTGGCGAAATACCTCTGGAAGAATACGAAGGCCGTATATTACAAAGCGGTGATTTTACGGAGTATTTTGATGTTCAGAATCCTTCGTTTAGCGACAATATGAAATTCATGTTTGAGTATCAGTTTGGTTATATGTACTGGCGTTATCTCATGTGGAATTTTTCAGGAAGACAAAATGATGTACAGGGCACCAATGACCGTATTAACGGAAACTGGGTTACAGGCATCAATTTTATTGACGAGTTCCGTTTGGGATCACAGAAAAATCTGCCTTCTGATGTGTTGAATAATAAAGGAAGAAATCATTATTATATGATTCCGTTTATCATAGGATTAATCGGTTTTATCTTCCACTTCAGAAAAGATCCGAAATCATTTTATGTATTACTGGTGTTGTTTTTATTTACCAGTATTGCATTAAAAATCTTCTTAAATGAGCGTCCGTTTGAGCCGCGTGAAAGAGATTATGCCGTAGTAGGTTCTTTTATGGTTTTTGCTATGTGGGTTGGTTTCGGTGTATATGCTATTTATAACACGCTTAAAGAATATATATCACCAAAAGTAACCGCTCCCTTAGTAATTGTAGTGACTCTTTTGGCTGCACCCGTTATTATGGCAAAAGAAAACTGGGATGATCACGACCGTTCAGAAAAGTATACTGCGCTCTCAACAGCAAAAGCATATTTAGATTCATTAGATAAAAATGCCATTATTTTTACTATTGGGGATAATGATACGTTTCCGCTTTGGTATTTACAGGAAGTAGAAGGATACCGAACAGATGTCCGTGTGGTGTGTACGGCATTGCTCCAGGCAGAATGGTATATTGATCAGATGAAAATTAAAGCGTATGAATCCGATCCTTTAAAAATCCGATTTAATCACCGTCAGTATTCCGGAAATAACTTATACTATGCCGGGGTATCTCCAACAATGGATGACCGTATTGAGTTAAATTCTATGATGGATTATATTGCTTCTGATGATCCGAGAACAAAAGTAGAAATGAGTAACGGTAACAGTATTGTTCGTATTCCTACTAATAAAGTAAGAATTCCGGTAGACAAAGAAGCGGTTATCAAAAACAATCTTCTGAGTCCTAAGTATGCGGACCAGATAGTGCCCTATGTTGATTTCGACATTAAAAGCAGTGTACTTTACCGCCAGAGAATCATCATGCTGGATATTATTGCCAATAATAACTGGGAACGCCCGATTTATTTTACAAGTGGTTCATTGAGTGATGAAGATTTCCTTTGGATGAAAGATTATTTACAATTATCGGGTATTGCTTATCAACTGGTTCCGATGAAAACAGATCAGAGCAAACGCAACCACCCTTTATATTTAGGAAGTATTGATACAGACAAGCTGTATAATACAATTATGGAAAAGGAATATGAAAACGGAAAACGCCGTGGATGGACCTGGGGTAATAATGGAAGTAGCAAAATTTACCATGATCCTGAAACCAGAAGAAATGCTTTCCTTTTCAGAATTAATCTTACCCGTCTGGCAGAACAGCTGATAGAAGAAGGTAAAAACAAAAAAGCGAAAAATATCGTTGATACTGCAATGAAAAATTTCCCGATTGATTATTTTGGAAATTATATGACTGTAGAGCCATTTGCCGAATTATATTACCGTCTTGGTGAGAAACAGAAAGCAAAAGAAATTGTAGATGCTTTAGCCAAGAAATATGAGGAAGATCTTATATTCTATAAATCTATGAATCCTAAAGACCAACAGGAGTATATTTATGAGATCGTAGAAGCTTATCAAAGCTATGAACGTATCATAGGTTACGCTGAAGGTTCTGATGTGCAGACTGCAGAAAAGCACAAAGCGAAATTAAAACCTTACAGAGAATACTTTAAGCGTTTTTTACAGGCTGCAAATATTTATGATCCTGCACCAAAACAACCTACTGGCAACAAGGATACTTTAGAATTTGACACTATTGACAAATTATAAAAAAAAGAGGCTTAATAAGCCTCTTTTTTTTATAAAACTGCAAAACAACTCTAACCGACAACAAAAAACTCTGTATAACAACAAAAAATAAGGATAAATTTCATTTTTTAATGTTTTATTAATACTTCTTTAGTCTTTTTTATTTTAAGTTTGTAGCATGATTCAGAGAATAAACATATTATTACTGATAATCTTTATCAACTTTCTGGCCTATCCTACAGTGGCTTACTGTGCGGATATGGACATTTGTTACTCTGGAATGAACCTCAATGAAGAGGAAGAAAATCATATAAAAAAGAACAATACCGTATCTGAGGAAGAAGTACATTATCTTAATGCTTACCATTTTTATAATGTTACTAACTATGATTACGGTTCAGGAAAATTTGATAAAAATCTTAATTTGTCAATGAAAGATCCTATTGTTCAAAAAATTCCCCTCCCCCCTCCTGAACAGGTTTAAGTTTTACTACTGTATTTTCCGTCCCATTCTTATTGGGATAGGGATAATTTGTCTTAAACTTAAACTTTTTTATCATGAATTTTAATAATATAAAAACAGAATTGTCGCAGAATTTTGCTTCTGGACTGGTTGTTTTTTTAGTAGCACTCCCTTTGTGTCTGGGTATTGCTTTAGCTTCAGGAGCCCCTCCTTTATCAGGGATTATAGCAGGTATTATAGGCGGTATCGTCGTCGGATTTTTAAGTAATTCCAATGTTAGTGTATCGGGTCCTGCTGCAGGTTTGTCAGCCATCATTTTAGTAGCTATTACAGATTTGCAGGCATTTGATATCTTTTTATGTGCCGGTATTATTGCCGGAATTGTACAATTGATATTAGGCTTTGTAAAAGCCGGAGCTATTGCCAATTTTTTTCCAAACAGTGTTATTGAAGGAATGCTTGCCGGAATCGGACTGATTATCATCATTCAGCAGATACCTGTGGCACTTGGAACTGAAGGATATAGAGCTATTCTGGACAAAGGAATAGGCGCACTCCATATAGGAACAATTCTTATCACACTCGTATCGATTACCATCTTATTAATCTGGGAAAAATCAGCCTTTTTGAGAAAATTCAAAATGCTGCCAGGCGCGTTGATCGCCGTAACAGTAGGAATTGTACTTAATCAGATTTTTTTGTCAACGGGCAGCCATTTGGCAATCGGAGACGATCAACTGGTAAAACTACCTGTAGTAAGAAGTACTGAAGATCTGGCAAGTTTAATTATGCTTCCTAATTTTGAAGGATTTACCAATCCGGTAGTATGGACTACAGGTATTACAATAGCCATTGTAGCTTCTATCGAAACATTGTTGTGTATTGAAGCCGCAGACAGATTAGATGTATATAAGAGAACTACTAATAATAACAGAGAATTAAAGGCTCAGGGAGTAGGTAATCTTATCAGCTCATTCATTGGAGGTTTACCAATGACATCAGTAGTTGTGAGAAGTTCTGCAAACGTAAATGCAGGAGCAAAATCCAAAGCCTCAGCAATTATTCACGGATTTTTATTACTTATTTGTGTATTATCTATTCCTTTTATATTAAATTTAATACCGCTGGCAACATTAGCCGCAGTTTTGTTACTTGTAGGATACAAACTCGCAAAACCAGCTACATTTGAGCATTTTTGGCATAAAGGTATTTATCAGTTCTTATCGTTCTTCATCACTTTGGCAGCTGTCGTAGTGTTCGATTTGCTTACAGGAGTTGGTTTAGGACTGTTGTTCAGTATTATTATTCTTTTGATAGGAAATATAAAAAAAGGCATGTTTGTCGAAAATGCAGAAGGCAGTGGAAAATATTTTACCATAACTTTGGCAGAGGAAGTTTCTTTCTTGAACAAAGCTTCAATTAAAAGAAAATTAAAAGAAATACCTAAAAATGCCACAGTTTGGATTGACGCGAAGAAATCTGTTTATATCCATTCTGATATTTTGGAATTGATTCAGGATTTTGCCAATAACATCGCAAAAGAAAAGAGTATAAAAATAAAGCTCTCGGGTTTTAAAAACAGTTTCGAAATCAATAAAGATGACAACGATACTATTATTATAGACCACCGAAGAGCCATATAATGAATTTTAACAATAACAACACCCATTCAATGAAAGCGCATACAGCAGAAACATTAGCAACAATGACACCAGAAAAAGCAATAAAATTCCTAAAAGAAGGAAACCAACGCTTTTTAAATAATCTAAAAGTAAACAGAAACTTACTACAACAGGTAAACGAGACAAAGGACGGACAATTTCCTTTTGCTGTAGTATTAGGCTGTATGGACAGCAGAACTTCTGTTGAGTTAATATTCGATCAGGGAATCGGAGATATTTTTAGTCTTAGAGTTGCTGGAAACATCCTGACAGATGAAATGATCGGAAGTATGGAATATGCCTGCAAATATGTGGGTAGTAAATTAATCATGGTATTAGGCCACAGTAAATGTGGGGCTACAACCGGAGCTACAGCAGGAAAAAAAGGAGGAAAACTTACTTCTGTATTAGAGAAATTTGACACTTCTATAGAAGAAGTAAAAAAAGAACTTCCTGGAGTAGAGCCTACTTCTTCAGAGTTCATTGAAACCGTAACGCAACACAACGTAATCAGAACAATGAATGAAATTCTTGAGAACAGTGAAGTATTAAAAGATTTGTTCGAAAAAGGGGAAATAGGAATTGTAGGCGCTTACTATAATGTTGATAGCGGAGAAGTAGAGTTCTTAAAAGAAACTTTATAATCTTTTAAAATACGAAGAGACGATTCATGAATCGTCTCTTTTTTATTTACATAAAAAAGGGAATCAATTACTTGATTCCCTTTTTCTATGGTTAAGCATCAGCCCTTATCGTTTCAGCGAGAAGTGACCTGTTGCTTCTTTTTGTAATCCGGTGTTTGGTTCTATGTATT
>DAMCXY010000006.1:0-150627 GCA_032096595.1 Flavobacterium sp.
TATCGCGCCTGCTTTGGGAGCAGGAGGCCGCAGGTTCGAATCCTGCCACCCCGACTTCACGGGACAAAACAGAAATTTCTGCTTTTGTCCCGTTTTTTTTTGCACTCAACTTTCTGTTAATCAGATTGATGTATTGTATAAATTCGTTAGGTCTAGCGGTTCGAACTTGTCCATCGCTAAAAACGATATTTTCAGGAAAAATTGAACCAATTTCTTTTCTTACTTCACCCAAACAATCATTATTAAGAGCTTCATTTATTTCGTTAATCTTTATAATTCCTTGTTTTATAGTGTTCTGAATATCGTCGGTGTCGTAGTTTATCCTTGTCAATTGGGCTTCTAGAACAGAAATTTTTGACGTATACTGTGATTTCATAACTCTATAATCATCAGCATCAATTTGACGTGTAGCTAAAAGGTCTCTCGTATGAGATAGTCTTTCCTCATAGTCCTTAATTTCTAACAGGATTTGTTTTTTTTCTGAATGAACTTCGTTTGTCTGTTCGAAATAATTCTTAGAAATAATCTCTTGATAAAATGCTGGGTCAGCTATTTTTGGTATGGAGTTTTTTAATTCTTTTAAAATTAAATCATTTACCTTTTCAGCATTAACCCGATGTGTACATCCACCTACACAATGATAATAAGCGTAATATTTATTACGACCTTTAGATTTACTACCTGTAAGGAGTTTTTCGCATTCTGGACATATCAAAAATCCTCTCATCGGAAACTCATCATGAGTGGTGATTTTTGGACGATAGTTTCTGCCTCTACCATCCAATATTTCTTGAACTTCATAGTAAAGAGATTCCGATATTATTGCTTTGTGTTGGCCTTCTACAAATTTACTTTCTTCATCTTTAAATTGTGGAACAAAGATTTTTCCACAATACAATGGATTTCTAATTACTTGCCAAAATGCATTTTTACTGCATCTTAATCCTTTTTCTTTCGACATTTTCCAAACCTGCTCAGTATTATATGTTCCTTTTGAAATCTCCTGAAATGCCCATTTTAAAGTGGTTGCATCTGGTTCTTTTGGTGCAATATATTTTTTTCCGTTCTCCTCTGATTTATTCTCGTAGGCTACAGGAGCTAATCCCATATATCGCCCTTCTTTTTTTGCTCGTCTCATACCATAAAAAACATTTAGGGCACGACGATCGTTCTCTACCTCTGGAGCTGCCAGGTAAAATGCCAGCATCATTTTGTTTTCTGGAATTGAAAGATCCAACGGCTGTTCGATGGCTTGAGGCTCAACCCCTAAAGCTCGAAGAACGTTAATCATTTGATAAGCATCACCAGCATTCCGGCTAAACCGATCCCATTTGGTAAAAAGTATGAGATTAACATTGTTTTTTTTCTTCTTTAAAGTCAATACAATATTTTTCCATGCCGGTCTGTTAAAAGATTTCGCTGAGTGATCCTCATAAATAACATTGCGAATCTGTATAGACTGATTGTTGCAGTATTTTCGCAACATCTCTTCCTGATTTCTTTGTGAATATCCTTTGTCCGCTTGTTCATCGGTACTTACACGAATATATAAGTCTGCTATGTATGCCATCTTTTCAAGAAATTAACTCTTTAAACATTATCGAAGAAAACCAATGTGACCTTCAAATTTAAATTTGTAATAGAGATTTATCTTGAAAAAGTATCTCCATTATTCCACTTGTCTCTTGATGGCTGTATTTGGCTTTTAATGGCACTAATTTACAGCTTTGGATAATATAAAATCTTATAATTCAGTAATATTAGCTTGTTTTTTAGAAAAAAAGAACAAAAAAAACTCCTAGCTTGTAGGAGTTTAATCTGTGACAATCCTGTCAGAAAAATTTAGTTTTTTAGTCTTTTTTGACCCTATTTTTAGCTACAAATAGTTACCAGTCTTAATCATTGTAATAATAGCTTAATTTTAATATGTTGTTTAGTTTAGAATACTCTATTCCATTTTCAAAAGGTTTAATTTTTTCAGGGAATAGCATATTAACTATTGCTCTGAAATCTTCGCTATTGCCATCTTTTAATACCTTGTCTAATTGTAAAAAAGCCTCTATACTCTGGTGTAATAACTTGTTGATATCAGGAACCTTTTCACCAAGCATAACTAATTTTTCATTCAATTGCTCTATTGATCCTTTGTATTGCGCTTTTATATCATGATAGTCAGAAGCGTCTATTTTATCTGTCGCCAATAAATCCCTTATATGCGACATTCTATTTTCAAATTCTTTAATCTGTACTAGCGTCTGCTTTTTAGAAATCTGTATATCCTTGGTCAATTCATAATAAGTTTCCACCAGTATACTATGGTAAATGGTTATTATTTCTTTTTTAGGGATATATTTGCGTAGTTCCAACTCAAAAAAGTGCATCAGCTTCTCTGTATTAATTCGGTACGAGCATCCTTGAAAACAATGGTAGTAAGTATAATATTTATGCCTGCCTTTTGATTTGCTACCGGTAAGCAATTTTCCACATTGAGGACAGATTACAAAACCTCTTAATGGAAAATCATTTCGACTTTCTATTTTTGGTCTGTACTTTCTACCACGACCATCTAAAACTTCCTGTACCTGTTCAAAAATATTGTCCGTGATAATAGCATCATGTTGCCCTTCAACAAAACAGCTTTCTTCATCCTTAAACGCCGGAATGAAGATTTTACCGCAGTAGATAGGGTTTCTTATCACTTGCCAAAATGCATTCTTACTACATTTTAATCCTCTTTCTCTTGATTTTTTCCAAATTTGTTCTGTATTAAATACTCCTTTTGCTAGTTGTTCAAATGCCCACGCAATTATCGTCGCATCAGGTTCTTTCGGGACAATATATTTATTGCCACTTTCATCTACACGATTTAAATATCCAACAGGAGCCAATCCCATATATCGACCTTCTTTTTTCGCTCGTCTCATTCCATAAAAGACATTCAATGCCCTTCGATCATTTTCAACTTCTGGAGCGGCCAAATAAAAGGCAAGCATCATTTTATTTTCTGGAATGGAAAGATCTAACGGTTGTTCAATTGCTTGTGGTTCTGCATTGAGATCACGAAGTTGATTTATCATTTGATAAGCATCCCCAGCATTTCTACTGAATCGATCCCATTTTGTAAAAAGTATAAGGTCAATTTGATTCTTACTCTTTTTTAAATTTTGAAGCAGTTTCTTCCATTCAGGTCTATTAAATGACTTAGCTGAATGATCTTCATAGATTACATTTCGTATTTCTATAGAATGGTTATCACAGTATTTACGCAGCATTTCCTCCTGGTTGCGTTGCGAGTAACCTTTATCCGCCTGCTCATCTGTACTCACACGAACATATAAATCTGCTAATGGATCTCTACTACCATTCATATCTCCAGATATTTTCTAACAACAACACGAGCCAGCTTTCTTAGAAAAAACAATACCTGCGCTGCCTCATCTCTTTCCAATTCATTTTTACCATTTTTTAAAACTTTTGCAAGCTTTTCGGGAGTCAATTTTGTATTTTGAATGCTCTCTTTCATCTCCAAAAAATTTGATAATCATAGAAAGCTAAACTATCGAAGATTTACATGACAACTCTTTGAGTTGCTTCTATTGGCTTTCAAAGGTTGTTCTTGGCGTAATTGCAATTAGTGAGGGTTTCAATTATGGTCATTTTTTTATCTTTAATATCACCAAACATCTTATTACAGAAAACATCTTTAAGTTCTTATAAATAGATTAATTAATGATTTTTCATATAAGCCAGGCCCAACTTCCTAGCTTTTTTAATACCTATTCTTGTCTTCTAAAACACATTTTCCAAGCTTCATCCCCATCATAAAAGAGCTTTAATCGACTTTTACTACAAAGAGTACAGAAAATGCCATCAATTTCATGTCTAAGTTATTTTCTATACCCTTTATCGGGCTATCGGAGCCCATTACATAATGAAGGATGGTTTTAAAAATTCTGCACTGAAGGTGCATGTATTCTGATCACACCAAACATTTCCTCAATGCCTTTTCCATTGGCTTCCACATAGGTTTTTATTCAAGAACCGGTATGCTGGTTTTGTTCCATTTCAAGAGCAAAGGTATTTCCGTGTTCTTAACGCAGGAACAAGGTCATGCCCTTCAGGTTTGCAAAAAAATCTCCACCTATTCAGGTCGTATTTTTTTGACAAAACCTTGTTCCTGCTAAACACTAACCTTTTTATGCTCGTGAAACGAAACAAAGCATACTCCGGCTCTTTAGACGAATAAAAAAAATGTCAGTAATGGAAAAATATAGCATTGGAAATGGAAAAAGTGAAACGAAACTTCAGCACCTCCTCTCATTGCCGAATAAATCTAAAAAAATCAAATAAGAACAAATTTCATAACGCAAAAAAGTAGAAATCATGAACATTACAGGAAGATTGACAAGGGATGCGGAAGTACGCACAACGTCACAGGAAAAACAAGTAGTAAACTTTTCAGTAGCGACTAATGACAGCTACCGTAACAAGCAGGGCGAACGCATAGAGCAGACAACCTATTTCGACTGCTCATACTGGATAAGTCCGAACGTGGCCAAGATACTCACCAAGGGTACTTTGGTGGAACTCACAGGCAGGGTAAGTGCAAGGGCGTGGACAGGAAATGACGGAGAAGCACACGCAGGGCTGAATTTCCATACCTCAAACATCAAATTGCACGGCGGTGGCAAAAAATCAGAAACCGTACAGGCTATTGCACAAACAGGAACTAACAACACAGCAGGAAAAGGCACAGAGGACGACCTACCATTTTAACAACGAGTATTCAATCATTTTTTAACATCAAAATCTTATCAAAATGGCACATAATATCAATTTCAACGAGAGAACAGGACGTTATTCATTTTTTAGCGTACAGCAAAAAGCGTGGCACGGTTTGGGGCAAATTGTGGAGCAATACCCAACGAGCGAGGAAGCTATCAAACACGCAGGGTTAGATTACGAAGTAGTAAAATCCCCTTTATTTACCAAAGGTTCGGGCATAATCGAAACCGCAAACGGTATAGAGATAGGCAGTAACGAATTGGCAGTGCCCAACTATTTCGCCAACATACGCACCGATAACAATGCTGTATTGGGTGTAGTCGGGAAGGATTACCATATCGTACAAAACCGCGAAGCCTTTAATTTCTTTGATGCGATTGTAAGCAGTGGCGAGGGTATTCTATACGAAACTGCAGGAGCATTGGGCAACGGAGAACGTATTTTTATCACAGCCAAACTGCCTGACTATATCCGTGTAGGCAATGGCGATGATGTAACGGAAAAATATATTTTCCTGACCACTTCGCACGATGGTAGCGGAAGCATCACAGCTGCATTTACCCCTGTGAGGATTGTATGCCAAAATACGCTGAATGCTTCGCTACGCAATATGACCAATGTAGTGCGTATCAAACATACTTCGGGAGCAAAACAGCGTATTGAGAACGCCCATAAGATTATGGGACTTGCCAATACTTTGAGCAACCAATTAGAGGGTATTTTCAACGAATGGACAAAGGTAAAAGTATCAGACCAAGAGATACGAAAGCTAATCCAATTGGCACTTTGTCCGAACAAGGAAACGCTTGACCTTATCAAAAAAGGTGCGGAAGATGAAATTTCCACCGTGTTTAAAAATACCGTAGAAGATGCCTTTGCCTACGCTATGATAAGCGATACACAACAGATGGAAACCACGAAAGGCACATTGTTCGGAGCGTACAACGCCGTTACAGGCTACTATCAAAACGTAAGAAATTACAAGAACGATGAAGCCAAATTGCAGAGCATTGTATTGGGTGGAACTGCCCAACTCAAATCACAGAAAGCATTTGAACTGTGTAGCGGTTTTGCCTTAGATGGTTCAGAAATCCTAAAACTTAATTAGATAACAACAGGCTACCGTCTTAATCGGTGGTAGCCTATTAAAATTTCAAAACGATGAACACTAACTTTTTCAATCAAATAGCACAGTTGGATTTTACGGGAGTATTGCAACTGAACATTTCCAAAGGAGCAGAAAATAACCTTATCGTATCGGTCTTGGTCAACAACGAGCAATGCGGAGATAATGCCAAAAACCTTATACCACCATTGACATTTAACGCCACGCCCCAAGAGTTTGACGAGGGATTTTTTGAACAAATAACTAAGCCTATAGAAACCGTTTCGGGTGTAATGGTGGATATGGAAAAATTCCTAAAACAAATGGAAATTGTCAAACAGCAATCGGCAATGGAAAAAGAAAAGACCGAGAAAGCCAAAAAGGAAAAAGAAGCCAAAGACAAGAAGTTTAAAGACGGAATGGCAAAGGCTGACGAATTGGAGAAAGAGGGCAAATTCCGTGAAGCGTGGATGAAAGTTCCCGACATAACCGAGTTTCCCGAAAAAGCGGACGAAATCCGAAAATGCAAAACGGAATTGTCAAACAAGTTCGCCACACCGAGCCTTTTCGGAGCGATGGAAGAACCGCAAACCGAACCGACAAAAGTGGAAGAGGTTAGCGAAGATTATCCCATTGATGAAACGGACGAAGAAGAATAAAGCGTTAATCCCAAAATCGAAAAGTTATGTTATTAGCAACACAATTAGAACGAGTTTTTATACTCAAAGATAAAGGACAGGACATCAGACTGACCGACCCCGAACCACGTTGGAGCGTGGAAGCCGTAATGAATTTTTACGCCAATATGTACCCGATACTCACAACGGCAAAAGTATCTGCACCGCAAATCAAAGACGATGCAGTAGAGTACAAATTTGAGAGCGTAATGGGAACGAAAGGTTAACCAAATATTTAAAGCAATGAATTATGCACAAACATATCCTATCGGGAACTATCACAATACCCGAACAGCAACGACAACGGCAATTGCACCGACAGCTGAACGAGTTCGCCAATTGGATGCAAAAGCCAAAGGATGCAAACGAAATGCGGAAAGACAAACGCAAGTCTGTACCGACAGCAATGTTGCCGATGGTTTTCTAAAGAGTACGTTTCTGCCTAAACTGAAAGAAACCAAAACTGTACAGGC
Source organism: Flavobacterium sp. (assembly GCA_032096595.1). Taxonomy (GTDB): domain Bacteria; phylum Bacteroidota; class Bacteroidia; order Flavobacteriales; family Flavobacteriaceae; genus Flavobacterium. Next base: position 7,041 of record DAMCXY010000006.1, read on the forward strand.
TTGCAGGAAATCGAAGATGGAAAGGGATTTTTTTCAGTCCCTTTCCAAATTGGGAGAGCATTACCAAATTGAACCGAAGCAAACACAACAGTTTCCTTATCCCTACAATATGGCATTGGCTATCTCGGATATACAAGAAAAACTAAACCAAAAGGTTTTGGATTGGGAAGAAATCCGTTTGGTACAGGACATTAAGAAAACCTATTTCGTAAGTGAGGAACGCTATAATACAGGCTCAACATTGTTTTATATTCCCATTGCTTCCTTATACCGAATGTTGCACAACCGTAAGCGGAAAAGAAACGCCCATTTGCTATTGTCCGTTTGTGCTTATCTGTACCACATAGCTGACATTCCGTACTACAGACAAGAAGCAAGCTATCTGTATTGGATGTATGAAATGATGAATGACTGGGTTGAACAGGACGATTATACAGATGAAACAGCCGTTTATCTTGCAGAGATAAAGCAAGCCGAATACATCGGGGATTATATGGAACAGCGGATTTATAACCGCATCAATCTGACCGTATTTGAACAGCGTGTCAACAGCTTTAAAGCCAAAGACGATATTGATAAAGAATGTTTGAACGTAGCAAAAGAAGCCTTTGCCCTTTATCAGACCTATCCGAATGAAAACGTATTCCGCAACGCTAAACCTAACGGAGAAGCATTGGAAGAAGATATGGAGAACATTATAGGAATGGAAAAATACATATCCTTTTACGCAGACCACAAAGGCTGGCTCAATGAAACGCTCATAGAATCGGTAAACAATGAAATACAGGAATACGGACAAATCGAAGAACCTATTATCCAAAAACAGTTTGACGGTAGGGATATAACCGCCAACAACCTTTGTTTTGAAAACCGATTATTTGAACTACTGCACAGATTAAGGGACATTTTACACACCTTTTAAAATTGGAACTATGGAAGCTACAAACGACATAACAAAAGACTTTGGCACATTGTACAACCCTAAATCGGCTTTGGTATTCTATGAAACCAAAGGAAGCAATACCGATGTTTATGTTGAGCATTTTGATATGGACAAAAACGGTAACCCTATCAACGCCCACCCATTGACCGTAAAGGAAGCCAATGTATTGGCAAAGGCATTGAACACCGAACAGGAGAAGAACAAAGCCTTTTTGAAGTCGAACGGAATTTTGCCGACCAACATTCTGCACATCAATCCGAATGCGGATAAAGGTGCGGTAATTTGGTACACAAAAGCACAGCAAAGGCAGTTGTATTTTGTCGATAGTCTGCAAATCCCCAACGGAATAGCACAAGTACCGCCAATGCTTTGGAAAGCCAGTAAAAATGGATTAAGCGTGTTTGCCCTAACAAGCGACAGAAGACCCACAGAAAAGACAAAACTGTATCATACACCATATTTCAATATTTACGAAGACGGCAAAGTCTGTATGGGAACGGTGAGCATTGAAATTAAAAAATCCGCTTCGGTGGAAGAATTTATACAGGCTTGGGAATACTATTTTTTCAATTCCTATTTCAGCCACTTGTTAGGTAAACATAATCCCATAAAAGGCAATTGTGTTACCGTATGGAAAGACCTTGTAAACACAGACAAACCCTTTCCAAAAGAAGTATTGAAACCGAATAATAAAACCCTTAAAAATCTATTGTAATGGAAACAGTAAAAACAGCCGTTCATTTTACGGACAACTATCTGATAAGTCCGACCAACCCGATTGACGTCAATTTGATTGGTGCGGGTGGCACAGGTTCAAAGGTCTTAACTGCTTTAATGGAAATGAGCCACAGCCTAACAGAATTGGAACACCCAGGGTTGCAGGTGCGTTTGTGGGATGATGATGTTATAACCGAAGCAAATTTAGGAAGACAGCGATTTGCACTGAGTGAAACAGGATTGTACAAATCCGTAGCCTTGATAAACCGTGTCAATCGTTTTATGGGTACGAATTGGAAAGCAGAAACCCAAAAATTTGAACGTAATAATTTCGGTGGTCTGCCCGAAAATGCAAAGGCAACGATTTACATTACTTGCGTGGATAACGTACAGGCACGATTTGATATTGCCGAAATGCTCAAAGCGATGAGCAAACGCAGAGCCAACCGTGACGAACCAAAGTATTGGTTAGACTTTGGCAACAGCCAACAAACAGGACAAGTGATACTATCTACAATCGGAGAGATTAAACAACCCAACTCTGAGAAATACGAAACGGTGGCAAGCCTGCCAATGGTTACGGATGAATTTGGCGAACTGCTGAAACAGTCCGAACAAACAGACGACACGCCAAGTTGCAGTTTAGCCGAAGCATTGGAAAAACAGGACTTGTATATCAATGCTACATTGGCTCAAATGGGTTGTTCCTTATTATGGTCTATGTTCCGCTATGGAATGACCGAAAACAGGGGCTTTTTTCTTAATTTGAAGAACTTCCAGACCCAACCCTTAAAAGTCGCCTGACAGCCAAAATCGGGCGGCAAAAATGCAATTCCTTCCTGCGGTCGGAAACGCATTTTTGCGTTCAAAAGGTACAATCACTTTGCTAAAATGTACCGTTTCACAAATTCCACTCTTTACATTTTATCAAACAGATTGCGAAATCTTTGCTGGGATATTTGGTATCCCTTTCGTTATTTTAGCTGACTTCATTTCTTTCCACACAGCGACCAAAGAAAAGAAGCAAAAGAATCTCGCTTGGTTAGTGATGGCTTTTTGTAAGTCAAGGCTTTATTTTTATTAAATTTGATAATAGTTAATGAGCTCGAATTCATCTAAAGAGCTATTGACTATTCTTAAATAAATTAATAGTCAAACTTAGTATAGATTATAAATGATTGAAAAAGAATTTGTACAACAAAGGCGCAAAGAAATTGCAGAAATCAGACATGCGGATAGTGTATATAGAGATATCCAAGCAAGAGAAGAAGAAAGAGAAGAATATGAAAAACGCTGGTTTTGGGAACTACTTCAAAATGCAAAAGATTCTATTGAGGAAAATCAAAGTATTAGAGTCAAGATAGAGATAACCGACAAACAGATTTCCTTTTCGCATACTGGAAATCCATTTGAACTTGACGATATTCTGAGTCTAATTATACAAGGATCATCAAAAAACAATAAAGAAGGTAAAACTGGAAGATTTGGTACAGGTTTTATGACTACGTATCTACTTTCAAAAAGGGTACATATCATTGGAAAGCTTACTGAAAATCAGGGTTGTTTTAGTTTTCTGTTAAATCGTGATGCTACAGATAACGATCATTTTTATCGGTTACAATTAGATTCAAATGAAGAGTTCGACAATTCAATCCGAGAAGAAAGTTATCTCGACAAGGGAGAATTTCAAACATTATTCACTTATGAGTTAGATTCAAAAGGAAAGGAAACAGCAAAGATAGGTCTTCTCTGCCTTGACGAGCTTATTCCAATAACACAACTTTTTAATGAACAGATAGAATCTGTTACAGTAACTGAGAACGGAACTACCAAAACTTTTTCAAAAATTCTACTCGATACACATGAGGAAGTGGGAATTGCAGAATGGCAAATCAATACTGTTGTGGATAATATAGAATGTGTTAGTTTAAAAGCATACATTCAAAAAGATAACAACTTTGAAGCCTGTATCATTACACAGTTACAGGAAGATAAAGAATTTATTTTTCCGCTGACACCCAATTACCCCCGATTGTATTACACATTCCCACTGATTGGAACTGAGGAAATAGGAATACCTATTATTATCAATTCGACAAATTTTGACCCACGTGTTGAAAGAGATGGTATTTACCTTAAAAAGGTATCTGAGGAAGGAAGTGAGTCTTCCAATAAAGAAATCATAAACAAAGCATTAACCAAAAGTATGCTCTCCTTTGCTAATCTGTTCAAAAGCAAAAACATAAAAGGTCTGTATGAGTTATTCAGCTTTGATCTTTCAAAAGACCTTAAGTGGATAGATCACAAATGGTTCACGGATGTTAAGGAAAAGGCTATAGAGCTTTTGGCGTCTGAAGAGTTTATTCATTATAATGGTGCAGATGAAAAATACAGCAGACTGAGTGATCTGACAATATCGTTCACTGATAAAAAAGAATATACTTCAGAGCTATGGAACCTTCTTTCAGAAATTAAATATCTTCGAATTCCATTACACATAGAACTTTTTAACTGGATTAAGGTAGCTGAAAAAATTGCAATCATCAAGCAGAATGTAGAGAGTACCTATGATCTGGATTTTGTCTGGGGTATTAATGAACTTATTGAGACAATTGAAGAAAAAGAATCTCTTTCTGAACTTGATGATTCCTTGAATATCCAAGGTCACGTATGGTTGAACCGATTTTATTCTTTGGTCGTTAAAATAAAGGGACAGTTTCCACTAGGTAACAGGATATCATTAAACCAAAAAGATAATTTCAGAAAAGCCGAAGGTATTAGTTGGGATATATCCAAAGATGACGAACTTGTTGCTATTTCGGATCTAATTGAACTTAATTTTGGGGAACGATTATTTTCGAGACACATTATTGAATTCAGCATTAGTAGTGTGGAACGGTTCTCGATTCAGAATGCGATATCTGAGCTGAAATCAGAATTAAATGATTTAACCGAAACAGCATTAGTAAATATAAAAAACCAAGAAGCAAGTGCAAGATTACTGAAATGGCTTATCGTAAAAGGACATAAAGATATTATTAAAGACCTTAAAGTACTGACAGGAGCAAATAAGAAGAATGAGGAAAGTTTTGGATATGACCATTTCCCAAAGACAGATCATCTTTTGTTGACTCCCAAAGTTTACTTTGAAGCCGAATTTCCATTGTACGCTAATCTCGTCAGGGATAAAGATTGTCTAAATGAGGTATATAATATTTTTTTAGAAACAGAAGATTATGCTTATCTAAACAACAATGGGTTTGTACATTTGACTCCAATAGTCATAAAAACTGAGAATGCAACGGTTAAGTTGTTAGAGCATCTTCTAGTACATGAAAATGATCTGAATTTATTGCGAGATGCGGACGGACAGCTTAAATACAAATTTGAAGTGTCTTTTTCAGATTTCGCATATCTAACTACCTCTGATGGGCATATCTATGGTCGTAACACGACGCAGAAGTCAAGTCTAGAACGACTTAAATTTATGCTGACAGAAGCAGTAGATAAAGATGGACTGTTTGATGAAGATAAACAAAAAATTACGCTGGAAGGATTAGAAAACCCTATCTATTTAAGGCAAAGCCTTTGGGTATACCGAGCACGCGGTCTAAACTGGATTAATGTAAAGACACAAAGTGAAGGAAGCGAAGCAAAGTTTGTAAGTGAAACTCCTTCCTCAAAGAATCTCTCCGAACTCCTAAAAAATGATGATGGATTGATAAAGACCATACGTGGTGCCAGACAGCAGAGCTTTCTGAATAAATTGGGCGTGGGTGTATCTGATCTAATACGCAACACGCTTCCTTCCGATGAACTCCGTTTAAGCTGGGATAAAGCCATTACAAATATGATTACAAGTGATGCAGATCCTGAATTGGTTCAGGAGATTTTTAATGATCCAGGAATAAAGAAAGAATATGAAAGAAGGCTAAATGAGAGGAAATTAATTGGCAGAAACCAGTCTATAGGCAAATTGATCGAAATACTTTTCAAGGAGTACATAGATGATCTGCGGTCAAAAGGAGCTTCCCTAAATATAGATAGAAGACCTTTCGGTAGTGATTATATACTCACTGAGGAATCATCTGATCTTGTCAATGCAAACGGTGAACGTGAAGGTTTCAAAATCAATGACTGGTTGATAGAACTGAAAGCTACAGGAAGAGAATATGCGGCTATGACTCCTTTACAAGCACAAAAAGCAACAGAAGAAAAAGATAATTACGCATTGGTAGTAGTTCCTCTTAATGGTGCTGACCCCGATGTTGAATACCTAAGGCAACACGCCAAGGTAATAAGTAATATAGGTTACAGGATAAATAATATTTATCCTGATTATAATGAAGTCGAAATAAGGAAAAGTGATCTCAATAGTGGAAAAGATGGGATTTCGGTCAATATTGAAGATCAGAATATAAGGTTTAATGTCAATTCAGAAATATGGGTTTCGGAAGAAACTAATATAGAAGGTTTTATCAAACTTATTTTTAAGGGAATAACAGATTAGAGAGAATACTTACAGAACTATCACGTTGTATATCTTGACTTTTTACTCACAGCAATTTGCTACTATCAATGTAAAAAAATATTTCAGCCATTGACAGCATTGTCAATGGTTTTTTTAAAATCATCCGTAACGCTACCAATAAGTAGACAGCTCGAAAAACCAATTTCCAAGAGAGCTTTACAGACTTTCTCGTCATCAATATCACTATGAGCAATTAGCTTTACAGAGGAATATTCCGTTCTCAATTTTTGAAGTTTTGCTATTATCTTTTTTTCGTAGAAATCAAGGTCGATTATACAAATGTTAGGTAGTGTATTTAATATTGACAATTGATGTAATCCATCTTCTATCGTTTCAGACCGAAATATTACTTCAATGCCTGAAGCAGTGAACTCGTTGCAGATTAAATCCAAAATCGGACTTCTATCATTAATAAAGGCGAGTGATTTTTTTTGTTGTGCGGTACCAGTTTCCATATCATCATACTTTTTTAAGTTGATGTAGTCCTGCACAAAAAAAGAAGCGCAGGCAACTACACTTAACGCACATTGAGGTACTGGTATACCCGACAACGAATAAGCGAGCGCCCACGCCTATGGCATGAGCGTTCTTCCTTATCGTCCCGTTGTCTAAAAATTACCAGTTTTCAATGTGGGACTTAAAGCAAAAACACTTTAAGATTTTCTATATTTTCAATAGCAAAGATACTAAACTCGTTCTTATAAGAAAACATAATCTGGACTGACTTTGGTTATTGTGTATCCGTGTTATTACTACAGTAATTTTTTTCCAATACAGTCATTATATCACTTTCCTTATAAATTATCTTGCCACCCACTTGTACATACGGAAGAATTTTATCATCTCTATATTGCTGTAAAGTCCTTTTGCTAATGTGTAGTAGTCTGCACAAATCTTCGCCCGACAGGTAAATCTCTCCGTTCATTACAGGACGGTAGTTTTTCAAGATTTCTTCGATATGGCTTCTTAACTGAGAAATCATATCTTGATGAATAATGATTTCTTCATTGTCATTCGTGAATAAATCCATTGGTATTGGTATTGTACGGCTGACCTGCTTCGAGCAAAGCCTGCACATCCGAGTGTTTATAATAATTCTTGCGGTTCAGTTTGGAATAAGGCAATAAGCCTTTGTTCTTATAAGTCTGCAAAGTCCGTTTGGTAGTGTTCATCATTAAACATACTTCCTGGTTATCAAGCCATTTCTCCTCTTTGAAAATAGGCATGTATTTTCTCGTGGCTTTTTCGGTCATTTCCAAAAGTTCCCTTAGCTCATTCTTCATCCCGTCCAATGCAGACTTTTGTATTGCGATAACTTCCATTGTTTGCTTGATTTTTCTGTGGAAGTCGAATTTACTAAGGCTTATTACAGGGTTGGGAAATGTGGTATTGATTGGCTTTGAGAGGCAGTATTTGGCAGTTTACTTTTGCCACATACGAAAAATCGGATAACCTTTTGGGCTATCCGATTTTGTTTTAAATATTATTGTAAGAATATGTATCAGCGTGGGGCAGGCTGTTCCGTTTTTACTTCCTGCTGTTTTTTCTCTCTATCTTTTTTCATTTGCGAATACGACCAAATGAAAAGAATACCGATAATAATTAAGGCATAGGCAATCCACTTGCCAACACGTTCTATAAAACGGATAAATACAGAGGCTTCAAAACTCGAAAAACCTTCCGCACCCACGGCATTTCGCCTGTAAAATTTTCTACGTCTTATCCAATAGATAAGCCCTATTCCTATAACAAGAGGAATAATACCCAGTACCAATTGAGAAGTAACCGCATCCATACCCATTGAAATTATAAATCAAGTAAAATTAAACAAAATCATCCTACGTCGAAAGCCGAAAAGCAAAAAACCGACTTTACAGGTCGGTTTTTATCTTCGTTTAAGTTGCACTTAATCACTACTGTTAAACTGAAAGCTCAATTGCTTTTCGTTCCCGAAGCTGTCCGAAATCCAAACCTCAAAAGATTGTGATACGGCAGATGTTGAAGTGTAATATAGCCTGAATTGTTCCGTTGGTAACGAGTACAAATCGTTTGGCAGATACGGTGGTTCATCATAATACCGTAGCGTTCCCGTTCCGTCAAATTGGAAATAGCGTAGATGGTACTGCGTGTTGCTGTAATTCCCTGTTCGCTGTATCGTTATCCTTATTTCTACTGTCTGTCCATTGGCAACATCTTTGGGTACCGGCATCACGTTTACCTCAAAAGGAAAATCGTTCTGTATTTCGAGGTCATCATCTTTGCTACAAGATACCAAAGAAACCGAAGCTGTGAGGATTGCCAAGAGTACATAAATCGGCAGTAATCCTATTCTAAATTTATTAAATATTGCTATCATCGTTTTACGTTTTAAAAGTTAAACCTTAATCCCACACCTGCGGAAGGTCGGAACTGTTTCATATCAGTTCCCCAAAGAACTTTTGTACGCCCATGCAGGACTAATACAAAACGGTCGGATAAGTACATTTCAAACGTGAGCCTTCCGCCAGCTCCATAGATGAAGTTGTCTTCATTCAAAATCTTTGCTCCGTCATACAACATCGCTTCGCCACGGTTAATGGTTTCATACCCCAATACGCCTGTTATCCCAGCATTCAGTGTGATGTTCTTACGGGCATCGCCCAGCAGGAAGAAACTGTAACCACCTTCGGCTGTATAGGTTTCCTGTGGTATGCGTAGGTCTTTGTAGTCTTGGTATTGGTGGGTGTATTCCAATGCCCAAAGTTGGTAATTGCCGTTTTTGCCGTTCACGGTCATTCCGATATTGATGTAATAATCATTACCGATTTTATCATCGGATAGTACACCAACATTTACTTCCAATCCTTTTTGCTTAGGCAACATCCGTTGTGCCTGTGCAACCGTGATGCCTACTAAAACGAGCATTACGGTATAGATATACTTTTTCATGCTAATTACTTTAAAGGGTTATTAAAATTTAAGGTGCATATCGTTAATCAAACGAGCCTTGATTAAATCGGAATTTTCTATTTGGAGCGTTTGATGCCTGCCACCGTTCTTCTCGAAAATCTCAATCAGCAGTACCTTGTCATCGGCAATGGTAAATTGGTCTAACAGGAACACGTTTTGTTCGGTTGATTTTCCGTTAATACCGTCCAATGGTTTGTAAGTACGAAGCGGTATCATCGGGCGTTCTTGTACGACGGTACGTTTTGCCACTTTCTTATCTACCACCTTGAAATTCACAAAATCAATCTGGAAAGGTACATTGGTACGGTTTCTCAATTCCGTATGGAAATAGTATTTACCGTTGTGGATATAAATGCCTTTCAGGATAAACTGAATACCGAAACTCTTCGCCCCAATATGCTTTACAATGCGTTTGTCTTTCTTGTAAATGGTTTCCAAAAGCAAGCCTGCCAATGATGGAGAATTATTGCCCAATTCTTCAAAAAGCACATCGTTACCATTGGCTTTATCAACTGCCTTTTGCATCGAGAGCAGATCATAGCTCATTGCCTCTGGGTACGAACTGTAATACACATTAAAACTGTAAAAACTTCCATCATTCGTGATAACAGAAAAATTGGTTTCAGCCTGGAAATCCCTTACTGATGCTTTTACGCGCAACACGTTTTCAGCATCTTCCGCTTTTCCCGCAATCAGGTATTCGCTACCCAAATCCACGTAGCGGATGGCGGTCGGGAAAATCAGGTGCGAAGTCTTATCATAGGTAACCTCCATTTTATAAGGTTCTATTTTACCTAATTCGAGTTTAGTTCTTATCGTATCCTGTGCAAAAGACTGTACGGCAAAGCCGAGTATCAGGGCAAATGCCCAAAAGGTTTTTAAATGATTTTTCATTGTTCTATTTATTTGAATTCAACATTATTTTTTAGCTAAGAGAAATACCTGATGCCCTGCTTTCAGGGTAACTTTCGGTGTTCTTACTTTTTTAGCGAAATAGCCAGAAATGCCCTGTACAACGCCACGGCTTAAATCAGCAGCAACCTGTTGTCCGGCACTCTGCGTGAGCATCAGACTTGTTCCCGATTGCTGGCTCATATTGCCTGCCATTTCCGTAAGGGCATTCATTTCGGGTGAATATGGCACGTACAAGCCTTGTTGTCCGTCCAGATCGTAAATGGTTATATCTACAGGAATGATATTGCCCTCCAATTCTATGGAAGTAATTTTTAGCTGTAAGCGTCCGTTCTGAAATTTAGCATTAGCGGTTACAATCGTTCCCTTGGGAATGGTACGCTGAGGCGTCTGGGCAGGCTCTAACAATCGCAAGCGTACGCCAGTTTCTCCTATAACCGTCTGCGTTTCGTGAACACAGGCTTTGATACTGTTTTTCGGTTGTACAACTTGTTCAATGGAACCGGCTGTGTAAAAGCCACGGTTTTTTGTTTGGCTCCAATCGGCTAAAAATGCACTGTCGGTAGGCTCACGGTACAAGGCAGATACAGTGTTTTTCCTCGCAGCTGTAAACGCTACAAAATGCTCTTTTTGGTTGGAAGCCGACATAGCCGTACCTGCCTCCTTAGCAGGTGTAGCTTCTGTTGAAGCTGTACCCGTTGGCAGATACTTTGCCGCCATCTGGTAGGATTTCTCCATTAGGGTAAGCTGGTCATCAACGGTTGTAGATTTAGGTACATCTTTATCCGCTAACTGTTCTTTTAATTCGTTCAGTTGCTTGCGGAGTTCCGTTGTTTCCGAATTATCGTCCTGATAAAATGAACCCAATGTACTTTGTGCATTGCGGTAACTGTTTAATGCCTGATTACCGTTTCTCCCTGAATTTCTGCCAGTGCCATAATTGTTACTTTCGTCATCTTCGGGTATCTCATCTGTTGAACCCTCTTTGTCGTCTGTATTCCAATAATCCGAAAGTGTTGTCAGGGCATTGCGTTTTTCCTGGTCCTTGCGTTCCAGCATTTCCTGCTCATACGCTTTGCCCTTGTCTTCAGGCATTCCCGCTCCGGTAGCCTGTGGAACGGCATCGTTCAGCCCGATATTTTCGATTTCCTTTTTGTCGGGAGACGGTTTAAATATCAAGTACATACAGCCTAAGAATACAACGCCCATCAATGCGAATATGAGCGGTTTTTTGAGCTTTTCGACTTTATTCTGTGTGCTTTCCTGGAGCACATCAGCGGTTTCTTTCGGGCTACCTTCCGTTACCCGAACAACCGATTTTTTGTTCTCATTTTCTTTCATAAATCTGATTTTTTAGAATTGTTGATATTGTGTCCTGCAACCTTGCAGGACTTTCACTCTTTTTGAGGACAGGGTTTTCGATATGCTCGATGACCATATCGTTACCCGACTTTGCCGTATCATACCACACTTTGCAAATGACCCCTGCGGTGAGCAGCAGATAACCCAAAAAGAAATACAGCGTATATTGGTGTTGCTTACGTAAAGGCAATCCACGCCAGCGTTCATCCAGTTTGTCAAAGTACCTGTCCATATTTGCTCTTAATTTTTTCATAGCCTTACTATTTGTGTTGTTACAGCTTGAAACGTTTAGGGCTTTTCCCTGCATTTTGCTTCTGCTCTTCATTGACCATTGCAACTGCCTCCAACGCTTTGGGTGCAGATATTATGGACAGACCCGTCAGCTCCGATTTTTTGAGCAATTGCCCGAAGCCGTCTTTTCTGGCCACCTCCATTTTATCGAGAGAGAATTTGCCGTTCAGGTATTTTACCCACATGGTTCATTCAACACGTGGTTTGTCTTCTCCGACCATTGTAGATACCCCGTCAGCAACAAGTCCTGTTTAGGCAAACTGTCTGCACCTTTTTGACAGTTTTCGAGATAGTCGCTGATGCTGTCCTTTAGCTTTCCGGCATACGCACCTGCGTATGGAAGTAGCCGTTATACCTTTTTCTGTAAGGATTTTTGCGAACGTGTTTAAATCTGATAATGCTTCCATAAGATTGTTTTTAGCGTTCGATAACTTCGATATCCTTATTTTCCAACACCGCAAATTTTTCGATGTTAAATCCTTGCGGATTGTTGTCAGAGCGAACGGAGTTTACGAGATAGCAGGAAGTGATCAGGTTACGCCTGGTCACATTGCTCGAACGGATGATGAATTGTTTTGCATAGGTTCGCACCGCATAAGGATAAGTGTCGAAGTTGCACACAACACTGTCCACCTCTACACGTTGCTGTACGTTCCCTGAAATGATACGGCTGTAATAACCCTTTTCCGATAAGTCTTTGTAATAATCAAAGGCACTTTTATCGGCAAGATTGAATGCCCTGCTCATATTGCTTTCGATAGCGTTCTTGTCGGGTGCAAGGGTAAAGAACAGTTCATGAAAACGTCTGACGTGTTCCCTTGCTTCCACGGGACGGTTGATACTTGCATCCTGCGATAAGGCAAGCATCAGGGATTTGCCGTTGTCCAATACATAGACTTTCTGACGTTGTTCTTCTGCAAAGCGGTAGGATTGCCATACGGCATATCCTACGACGCCAATGCAGAGAACGGCAAACACAATGGCATACAAACGGAGCTGCATAAAGCTGTTTTCTATATTTCTTAGCGTTTTAAATTCCATTTTTCTAAATGATTAATTGTTTATTTATTCATTAGCTTGCCACCGATGTTTCCAACTGTTGAGCCAGCTCCGGCTCCTGCAATGTTTCCGGTTTTCATTGCCGCTTGGTTCACATTTCGGGTAAAGTTTCCTACACCACCTGCCTGTATTACCCAACCTGCTACCGTTGGAATTGTGAAGTAGCCCACAATACCTATTATCATAAAAATGATGTATACAGTATTGCCCGTATCAGGTATGTAGGTGGGGTCAGCAAGCATTGCTATATCTTTTTCTATAATGAGGGATTGTATTTTGGCAAGCATAGAACTGAACAGGTCAGCTATAGGAAGCCACAGGTAAACGCTGACGTATCGGGTCAGCCATTGCGTGAGCGTGGACTGAAAACCATCCCAAACGCTTATGGCAAAAGCTATTGGCCCAAGTATGGACAGTACTATTAGAAAAAATGTCCGTATAGTATCAATAACTAAAGCTGATGCCTGAAAAAGTACCTCCAACAGATTACGAAACCAGTTCTTTACAGACTGTTCCATACTGTACATACCACGCTCCATATACATACCCGACATGGTTACCAAATCAGATGGCGACCAACCCAATTCTTCGAGTTTTTTGTCAAACTCCTCATCGCTTACGAGGTAAGCAGTTTCAGGATTTCGCAACATCGCTTCTCTTTCCAGCAAATCTTTTTTTGCCTGCAAATCATTAAGGTCAAGCACCTGGTCTTCGAGAATGGCGTGAGTGCCCTGTACTACAGGACTTAATACGGCATTGATTGTTCCCAATACGATAGTTGGGAAAAACATAATACAAAGTCCCAAGGCAAACGGACGAAGCAAAGGGTACATATCAATAGGCTCCGCTCTGCTCAATGCCTGCCATACTTTTATGGCAACATAAAACAAAGCCCCCAAGCCTGCTACGCCTTTAGCCACTGCCGCCATATCAGCGGACAGAGGCATCATCTCATCATATAATGAGCGTAGGACTTCATGAAGATTATTAAATTCCATAACTACCAGTATTTTTGATTTGGAGTTCCGTAGAGGTCAAGCACTCTTTTGGTATTGTTTTGTTTTTTTGCTCTTAAAAAACTTACAGAAATGTTCTTATTAGTGTAATAGCGTACAAGACTGTGGTATTCCTTTACCTCTTTGTACACACGGTCAATAATATCCATACGCTCTTTGTCATTCAGCGAAAGGCTTGATGAGGTCACAATCTGTTTGAGTTCTTTCAGCAGTTCGGTACTTTCGTTCAGCAATGCCGAATATCCGTTGGCAATAGCTGCCAATTCCTGTGCGGAAAAATTTGGGTCGTTCATCATCTTACCGAAATTCTGTACATACATTTCAGACACGTCACCAACAAGCAGTACTGTTTGCTGCACCTTACGGGCATCCTTTACGAGATTATTTACAGCTTGTAGCTTATCGTAATATTCTTTTCCCTGCTTATAGACCTTTTCCACCTCCTTAAAATTTTTAATAACATTGGATACTGTGGATGAGGTCTGTACGATTTCATTCGCACTGTTGAGAATACCAGATGCCAGATTTGTGGGATCGGTAACCACAAATTGGGCTTTTGCGGACGGTGCTACGGCAAGCATTAGTGCCATACACACCATAAAAAGGACTTTTTTCATTTTTCTTGAATTTTAAATTGTTAATGACTATTGATTTGTTTTATCACGCCTTTCCATAGCGATATGCTTGATGGCGAGTTCTACGTTACCGTCGAGTTCGGAAGCAAGCTGCATCACTTCCATCTTTTCGGTTTCTTCTGTGGTGTATGCGAGATATTCCTCCAGACTAACTTCGGTGGCATAGACTGCCGAGTGTGTACCACCCAAACCAATCCAAACTTCCTTGTAAAGCCGTGAGGGATCGTTATTCATATTGATGGAAAGTACCTGTCCTTTCTCTTTGTCGGTTAGTCCCAACATCGCCTGTATATCATCGAACTTGTTCATATACTTGCGTTGGTCTAAGAGGATTTTGCAATCGCTATTGTTGATGATACTTTCTTTCACAATGGGCGATTGGATGATGTCGTCAACCTCTTGTGTTACCACAATGGCTTCCCCGAAAAACTTACGCACAGTCTTGAATAAATACTTGATGTATTCCGCCATACCTTCCTTCGCAATGGCTTTCCAAGCCTCTTCAATTAGTATGAGTTTTCGGATACCTTTTAGTCTCCGCATCTTGTTGATAAACACCTCCATAATGATGATCGTGACTATGGGAAAAAGAATTTTGTGGTCTTTTATGGCATCGATTTCAAACACAATGAAGCGTTTGGAAAGAAGGTCTAACTGCTTGTTGGAGTTGAGCAGATAATCATACTCACCACCTTTGTAATAGGGTTCGAGTACGTTAAGGAAATTGGCAATATCAAAGTCTTTTTCCCTGACCTGTTTTTCTTCGAGTACCTTGCGGTAATCTCCCTGCACATACTCATAAAAACCGTTGAAAGATGGGTAAACATCATCTGATTTTATCCGTTCAATATATCCTGAAACAGCATTTGAAAGGGCAACCTCTTCAGAGCGGGTTGGCGGTTCATCATCACGTTTCCAAAGTGTCAGTATCAAAGTCTTGACACTTTCCCGTTTTTCAATGTCGAACACGCCATCATCGGTATAGAAAGGGTTAAAAGCAATCGGGTTGTCTTCGGTATATGTGAAGTAAACACCGTCTTCGCCTTTGGTTTTTCCTTTAATGAGTTCGCATAGTCCCTGATACGAATTACCTGTATCAACGAGCAGGACATGTGCGCTTTGCTCATAGTACTGCCTTACCATATGATTGGTGAAGAACGATTTGCCCGAACCCGACGGACCAAGTATAAACTTGTTCCGGTTCGTGATGATACCACGTTTCATCGGTAGATCGGAAATATCCAGATGAATTGGTTTTCCTGTAAGCCTGTCAGCCATCTTGATACCGAACGGCGAAGGCGAATTGTGGTAATTGGTTTCTTCGGTAAAGAAGCACAAGCCAGGCTCAATGAAGGTGTAAAAACTTTCCTCACTCGGAAAATCGCCCGCATTGCCAGGCATTCCTGCCCAATACAAAGTAGCCACATCCGTGGTGTTATGGCGAGGCTTGCATTCCATTAATGCCAAGGCACTACCGCAATCATTCTTTAACTGTTTCAGTTCCGCAGGATCTTCAGACCAGGCCATGATGTTGAAGTGTGCACGAATTGAGGACAGCCCGAAGCTATGGGCTTCGTTCAGGTACTTTTCTATCCACTCTTTGTTGATCTGGTTGGCACGACTATATCGAGCTAGCGAGTGCATATTTCTTGCTGATTTTTCAAACTTCTGGAGATTGGCTTCGCTATTATCCAAAAACAAGTATTGGTTGTAAATGTGGTTACAGCTCAGCAATAACCCAACAGGTGCAGCAAAAGACAAACGGCAGTCGCTACGGTCGGTAGACAGTTTTTCAAAACGGGTATCTGCCGACACCGTTCCTGGCAAGTCGTCTGTATCAGACAAGGTGTGCAAAGACAATCTTTTATTCCCGATACGTACTTCTTCCGCTCCGAGTGCGATATCCTGCATCGGTGTTCCGGCATCTCTCGATAGCGTAAGGTACTGTTCCAACAATCCCTGTTTTTCGTCCGTACCGATAATGTCTTCCTCAGTCAGACGTCGCAGGCTTACAAAACCGCTATCATTAACGATACGCTCAAACTGAGCCACGGCCTCCATAAAGCGGTGTATCGCTTCCTTATCCCTTATTTCTTTGGGGATAAGCGAACCTTTGCAGAGTGAGCTAAAGTTGCTCTGCATACGCATACGCTCTTTAGTCGTCTTGGTGAGGAACAGGTAACAGTAGTGATTTAGAAATGGACGTTCGTTGAAATGGCGTTGATACGATTTAGCCAAAAAACTCTGGTCGTCCTTAGTCAAATCGGGAGCATAGCTTTCCTTGATATACCAATCTTGTTTGTGGATTACCGTAAAATCTGGCAACGTCTTGATAGCCTTGTGCCAAGCAGAATGTATCGCTTCATATTCCGCTGAGGCTACTGTGAACAGTTCCGGCAAACGCACTTCAAAACAGGCGGTAATGTCTGCATCTTTGGAAAGGATGCAGTTGTTTTCTACTGCCAATAAAGGAAACTTGCTTTCCAGTGTGGTGGTCTTCGATACATTTCTCATACGGCATTCTGTTTAGGAGTGAATTTTAAATAGCGGTGTACAGGCTTGCGGCAGATGATATAGCGGGGATGCCTTTTATTGGCTGCTATTTTCATCAATCCGTGTTCGCCGTATTTCCTGTTCAGTGAAAAGGTCTGCCATACGATAAGTGAAGCACCGCCTGCTCCGAGGAACAGGCAGATGTAAGAGTTTACACCTGCCATATACAGTATCATCACCAGGATAAGCGTACCGAGAAGTCCGCCAGCGAAGATGAACAGGTATTGCGCCTTCAACCCTTTAAATTCCACCGTTCTTCCAATGCCTTTGTTGATATTGTAATTCATAAGGCAGAGGATTAAAGGAAGAATGAACGCAGGATAGTAGCTGCAACGATTAAGAAAATACACGCACCAAACCACGAAGCCGCAGTTTTGCTCGTATCGGGATCTCCACTACTGAATTTGTTGTACACTTTCACACCTCCGATTAGTCCTACGACTGCACCAATGGCGTAGATGAGCTGTGTGGCGGGATCGAAATAGCTTGTTACCATTTGGGTAGCTTCGTTGATACCTGCTGTACCATTTCCTTGTGCGAATGCACCATAACCTGAGAGCATTGCCACGGCTGCCAGCAAAACTTTTTTTCTCTGTTTTTTCATAATTGAAACACATTAATTTGTTACCGTTTGCCCGCACTTTGCGAGCTTTCGGGACAAAGGTGTTTCAGAAATTAAGGCGTGATAACAAAGTGGCAGTCAGAGGAATTGTTTGGCGGTGAGTGGCACTGAACTAATATTATTATTCTTGAAAGCCTAGCAACAATAAACAATTATATGGGATTTATGGAAGGATGTGAAATAATTGAATATCAGCTTCTTATTCTGTTTTGATATAAAAAATATTTACTTTAAATTTGCATATAATGCGGACTAATTAGCATCAAATGAAAATCAATAGGTTAAAAGCTGTTTTGGCTGAAAAATCCAAAACAAACAAATGGTTGGCTAATCAACTTGGAAGAAGCGAAAGCACAATATCAAGATGGTGTACTAATGAAATACAGCCTTCAATGGATACATTCGTTGAAATCGCGCAACTTTTAAACATTGATGTTAAAGAGTTAATCAACTCTACTAAAAATTAATTATGAACTCTAAGGTGCAAAATATCAGTTTTGATAATATTCCAGTTAGTCCAGAATGGACATTTAAAAATGTACGCTCTGTCGAAAATTGGACTCACGGATATCATAGGTATCCCGCGAAATTCCTTCCAAATATTGTAAAGAAAATTATTGAAGAACATACAGAGGTTGGTGACACAGTTGCGGATGTCTTTGCAGGATGTGGAACCACGTTAGTAGAAGCAAAAATCCATGGTAGAAAATCGGTTGGAGTTGATATAAATCCAGTTGCACAACTGATTACCAGCGTTAAGACAAATCCAATAGGTCCTGCAAAACTTAATGAAACATACAGCTTGATTCTAGAAAAGTTTGATGATTTTAATTTGGAAGACTATATTAATGTTGCTACACATGAACGAATTGATTATTGGTTCTTTCCTGAGAATAAAGGTAAAATTGCTTTTCTTTATGGGGTGATTTTGAATCTTCAGGAGGATCAAAGAATTAAAGATTTTTTCTTGGTGGCTTTATCTAATATACTTAAGAACTGTTCAAAATGGTTACAGTCAAGCACAAAACCCCAAATTGATCCTAATAAAATTCCAGCAGACCCCTTTACAGCTTTTAAAAGACAGATAAAATCCATGCTTAGGAAAAATGCTGAATTTTATAAAGAACTAGCCAGTTTGAATTTTCTAGATACTGAGTGTAATATTTATTTAGAGGATGCAAGAGCAACGGGTATAGATTCAGAGTCTGTAAATGCAGTGATTACTTCACCGCCTTACGTAACATCATATGAATATGCGGATTTACACCAGCTAACGGGCTATTGGTTTGAATATGTAGAAAGCCTTTTGGAATTCAGAAAACAGTTTATAGGAACATTCTACTCATACGGTGAAGTTGTAGAGACTGTCTCGGACTTAGCTAATCAAACCGTCAATAAAATTTCAGAAAAGCATTTAAGAACGGCGAAAGAAATGTCGAATTATTTTTCGGATATGGCAGCAGTGTCAAATGAAATGTTCAGAATACTAAAAGTGGGAGGCAAAGCATTTATTGTTATTGGTAATACAACGTATAAGAACGTGAAGATTAATTCAGCAGAAATTTTTGTAGAAATGCTTGAGAGTAGTGGTTTTGAAATAGATGAAGTGATCAAAAGATCTATTCCGCACAAATTGATACCGACAATTAGAGATAATGTTTCGGGAAAGTTCACTACGCTATCAAATAAAAATAGTAAAGAGGTTTATCCTGAAGAATACATAATAATTGCAAAAAAAGGTGCAGAATGAATATCGAAAATGTTGGAACTATAATCGATCAAATACCTGTTGAAATAAGTTATAAAATTATTGAGCTGTTTTCAGCGGGACTTTATTCAAGCCCAAACAAGGCTTTTGAAGAACTTGTCAGCAATTCTTATGATGCTGGAGCTACAAAAGTGTCTGTATATGTTCCTCTTGACAAAACCCTGTCTGATTCAATCCTATGGGTAGCAGACAATGGTATGTCAATGGATAAAGAAGGGTTAAAGCAATTTTGGAAAATAGGCTCTTCGACTAAAAGAGAAAATGAAAATCAAGAACGCTTACCAATAGGGAAATTTGGCATTGGCAAATTGGCTACATATATTTTAACAAGTAAACTAACGCTGATTTGCAAAGCTACTGATGGAAGGTATTATGCAGTGATGATGAATTACTCAACCATCAATAAAGATTCAACAGAAACAATATCTCTTGATGAAAAAGAATTGACATTAGACGAAGTTAAAACCATATTGTCTCCTTTGATTAAAAAAGGAAATCAGGACTTGATTACGTTCAAATTATGGGGAGATGGATGTGAAGATACTTGGACATTTGCAATATTATCAGACCTTAAGCCCAAGTCCGCTGAAATAAAAGATGGTAGATTAAAATGGGTTTTAAGTAGTGCGTTACCTTTAAACCCTAATTTTAATTTATTCTTCAATGGTACAGAATTACAATCTAGCAAAGATAATATTGAACCTTGGAAAACATGGATTTTTGGAAAGGATGATGAAGTTGCTACTAAATTCAAATATGAAACAGGAACATATAAAGAAAAACCTTGTGTTCATTTGCCGAACCTAAAAAATATTACTGGACAAATTGATTTGTATCGTGATTCTTTGCTAACTGGGAAATCTGCTGATTTAGGCAGAAGCAACGGAATCTTTCTTACAGTTCGAGGACGCTTGGTGAATATAGATGACCCTTTAATTGGAATGGAAGCACTTTCTCATGGTGTTTTTAACCGTGTAAGAATCATGGTAAATGCTGATGAACTGGACGATTATATTACATCCACAAGAGAATCTATTAAATCATCAGCTGCATTAGAAGATTTGCGAGAATATATAAAAAGAAAATTCAATGCTGTCAGGGAATGGTATTTTTCCACAGTTGAGGATGAAGAAAAAAAGAATAGGGCTTCTCATAAAATTGCCTATGCATCTGCAAGTTTATCAAGAAGACCACTAATTGTTGCTGCCAAAAAATTTCTTGATGGAGAATTAAGCGATTTGGTACTAACTGAAATACCTAATAATTTAACCGAAGAAGAAAAAAACGAATTAATCCTAAAGTTAGAATCCGACTTAACCACTGACAGAGGGATAATCCAACAAGTAGAATGGGTAGCATTAAATCCAGAAGATCCAATTGCAAAACTTGAACTAATAACAGGTTTTGCAAAAATTAATCTGATGCATCCTTTTTTCGCTAATTTCTTAGATGAGGTAAAATCCCCTCTACCGTTTCAATTGATTGCATTAACTGAAATTCTAACAGAATGTTTTTTACTTGATAGTGCTATTAAACAAGATGAAGTTAGGGAAATAATGTTTAAAAGAGATGCAATATTAAGGGAGCTGACATTTAGTGACAAGCCAAATGCTCCTTTTGTAGCTTCATTATTGCAAGCTTCTTTAGGAGATTCTAGTGGATTAGAAAAATCAGTAACACAAGCTTTTAATACACTTGGATACGAATCTACTTCTATTGGAGGACCTGGGAAACCAGATGGAAAAGCAGTTGCTTATTTAGGCCCTTTGAATTCTGCCGATAATTATTCGGTAACATTTGATGCTAAAAGCACTCTCAAAAACAAGATAAAAGCAACTACGGCTCATATCTCAGGTGTTGACAGGCACAGAGATAATTATAATTCAAATTACGCCTGTGTTGTTGCGATTGATTATGAAGGTGCAGATGATCCGAGGTCAGCAGTAAATACAGAAGCTAAAAAACATAAAATAAATCTAATAAGAGCTCAAGACCTTATGGTACTTGTATTGGTATCTAGCCCAAAACAAATTGGATTAAAACAACTTCGAGATTTTTTTGAAAATTGTCATACAGTTATTGAAACCAAGGCATGGATTGATGAAATTAAGAATAGAGAAGTAAGTCGAGGGCCGATTAAAGAATTATTAGAAGAAGCATTTACCCTTATTAAATCCGATACAGAACCTGCATTTTTAAGTGCCTTAAGAATGAGCAATGCTGAATTAAAAAAGCATTCGATAGATGACTTGAAGTCTTTAGTTCAAAGTCTTGAACGACTTGTGCCCAATTACATTAGTTTATCGCATGACAATATAGTGAGTTTACAAGTGCCTCCTGAAAAAATATTAAACGCATTAAATCAAACTTTTGCTACTGACGTTCCCAGTGAGTTTAGAGATATTTATATTAATGCCTTTTCACAATAAACTATGTCAGAAAGAAAAAAATATAGCCAACCATTTAAGCCTTATGCAAGGCTTATGAATATTATTGGTGATCAACTGATTACCGATAAGAAAGTAGCTGTTATTGAGGTTGTAAAAAATAGTTATGATGCTGATGCCGAAAATGTTCAGGTTCGTTTCTTTAATTTGAAAAATTATGGATTAGGTTATTTACCTGAAAATGAACAACCATATATTGAGATAGAGGATGATGGAGATGGAATGACGTTGGAAATTATTGAAAAAGTCTGGCTCAGACCTGCAACTCCGAGCAAATATGAGAAAAAGGTTCGTAAACAAAACGAAACAAAAAAAGGAAGAATTATACAGGGAGAAAAAGGTATTGGGAGATTTGCTATTCACAAACTTGGGGAAAAAATTGAGCTGTTTACCAAATCGAAAGATCATAATGAGGTTAAGCTTGAAATGGATTTTACCGAGTTTAATCCCGAAAAAGTAGATTTATTTAATCAGCCAACAAATATAGATTTCAAGCTATTAGAGCAGGTTGATAATACTTGGTATGAAAACCACACTCCTGAAGTAATTAAAAAAGAGAAAGGAACTTTAATCAGAATATCTCATTTAAGAGAACATTGGAAAGAATCTGATTTTGAAGAATTGTATAAATCGATACAAAGATTAATTCCTCCTGTAGACGAAAATGCTAAAAAGTTAGGTATTGATTTTAAGCAGGATTTTGATATTGAGATTTATAAAGATGATGATATATATAGTTCCGAAGATGCTACAACATTTAAAGATGTTATTGAAAGAGCTCAATATAAAATGATTGGGACGGTTTCAGAGAAAGGTATTTTATCTTTTGAATATGAATCAAAAGCCCCTCAAAGGGCTATTCAAAAAACTATAAATTTATTTGATATAGAGGAGCTTGATAGGAATGGGTATGATTTGTATGCAATTAAAAAAGGATTTAAGAATAGCAAAGGGCTTTCTTGTGGTGAATTTAAGTTTTCATTTTATGCATTTGATTTAAATAAGCCTGATAAATTACTTATTACTCCCGCTATTAAATCTTTTGTAAAGGACAATTTTGTTTTTGTTTTGAGAGATGGTGTTAGAGTATATCCTTATGGTGAAAAAGGTATAGACTGGTTAAATTTGGATAAATTACGATCAACTGTAAGAGCAGGTCAGTTTATTAGTTATAATGACCTTACTGGATTTGTATATATAAGTCAAAAAGACAATCCAAAACTAAAAGACGCTTCTAATCGTCAGGGGATTATGAATGTAGATGGTGCTTTGGACGACTTTCAAAATCTAGTTACTGCTGTTACAGAAATATTAAATATTGAAAGTAAAATTGATAAGCAAAAATTAGAGATCAAGAAGAGAACATACAGGGAATCTAATGATGTGGTATCAAAATCTTTTAATAGTCTAAAAAATAGCCTCGAAAAAATAAATGATAGGGAAGTTTTAGAAAAGGCAAATAGCTTTCTTAAGACTGTAGAGAATCATAATAACCTTATCAAAGAACGGATGCTTACCGTGGAAGACTTGGCAGGGTTAGGGATGGCTGTAGAAAAAGCCTCTCATGATGCTCTGACAATATTGTCTAAGATGCGTGGAAATATCAGGGATTTCAAAGTAAAGGCTCAAAAGTCTAATTACCGTAATGAAGAACTAATTGAATTACTAATTGAATTAGATGAAAACCTGAATTTCGTATATGATGAAATGCAGGTTATTCAGCCTCTGTTTAAAAATCAACGTAAAGCCATTCAAGATATTAGTATTTATGAAAGTATAGAAAAAGTTTTAAAATATTTTAGAAGAGATCTAAATGGAAAAATTGATGTAAAGATTATTAAGGATAATGACATTAAAGTAAAGACAAACACAGGTCTTGTACTTCAAATTCTTATAAACCTATTAGATAATGCCATTTACTGGGTCAATAGAAATGAAACTAAAGAGAAAGAAATAATATTAAAGTTAAACACCAGAGAAAACGCATTGATTATATCAGATAGTGGCTCTGGAATTAGAGAAGATGCAGCTCCTTTTGTTTTTGATGAATTTTTCTCTTTAAAATCAGATGGGCGTGGTTTGGGATTATACATCGTTAAAGAGATTCTTCTCCGGATTAATGGGGAAATATTTGTGCTTGAACAAGAGAAAGACAAACTCTTATCAGGAGCCAATTTTATCATCAAATTTAATCAGGAATTTTAGTATGGAAGGAGTTATACTATTTGCAGACGATCATATTTTCGAAGCAGGAAGGATTGAAAATGCTTTATTTCAGAAATTTAATAATGAAAGTAGTTATTCTGTATTGCCAATCAACAATCTAATAACACTTGAAAAAACTGTAGTTTCTATCTCTACTTATAAAGCTTTGATTCTTGATTGGAATTTTAAACGGACTACAGATGAGGATGATATTGAAGGATTACAGATACCTGATGATGATCCTCATGAATTTTTAAGAAGTCAAAGACTATATTCTTTAGTGTATGTATACTCACAAGAAGATATTGGACAGGAAATACAAGCTGAGTTACAACAATTATATCCAAACAAAATATTTTTTAACAAAAAAGGAGATATAGGTGAATCCGATAAGGAATATGCTAAGATTTTAAAAGGCATTCAAGATTTTGAAAACGACAATAGACACTTAAATGTACCATTTGTTTGGAGTCAATCAATAAATAAATCTGCTCAAAAGATTTTTTCAGAATTAGAATCTTCAGATAAATTTTGGATAAAAGAACTGTATTATAGCTCAGTTAGAAAATTTGATAAACAAACTGGAGTTCCTACTTCTGTAGAATTTGAGCCATCGATCGAAGTTATTAATCTATTCCAAAACATTTTATCAGAAAGATTAATTCAAGACAAAATTTTAAGAGAAGCTATAAAAACTTATTCTGTGGAAAATTTCAAAGAAACACCAACGACTAGTTCGATCACAGGTCTTTATTCCAAATTGTATTATACTCAAACTTTAGATACAGATTCAGTTATGACCGGCGACATTTATAAGCTGGCGGAAGATTGTTTTGGAGTAATTATTTCCCCAGAATGTGACATGATGAAGCTTATAAGCAAAAATGAATTTATTGAATTACTTTGTTTTACCTCAAAAAGTTTTGACACCATTAATTCATTCTGTAAAACAGAAGATGAAATTAAGAGAGCATATAATCAAGAAATATCTGCCGTTCATTTGTTACCCATTTTTCCTTTTGATGATGATACTCGTTCAACTGCACTCATAGATTTTAGATTTTCGTTAAAGTTAGTGAAAGCAAAATATCTTCATGAAAACGTTCAAAATCGAAAAATAAAAATAAATTCTCCTTATATCCAGCAATTGAGACAAAGGTACTTATCATATGTTGGAAGAGTTGGTGTACCCGCGATTCCACAAAGTTTAAGGCTGTATAACTTAAAATAGTTTTCAGCAAATATTTAAACCATATAAACGCTATACTTATGTTTAATCTAAAGAATCTTAAAAAGCAAACCACTCACAATAATCGTTATGATCGCAGGTTAGCGAAACTTACGGCGAATGGTCAAGAAACGTCAAGAATCAAATCTGTTATTGAAAATGCAATAACTAATATCAAAGCTGATCAGAAGTCATTCATTATCTATGGGGAACCTCAAAGTGGTAAAACAGAAATGATGATTGCACTAACTGCAAAATTACTGGATGAAGGATTCAAAATTATTGTCGCTCTTCTAAATGATAGCGTGCAACTGTTAGGTCAAAATTTAGAACGGTTTCAACGTTCTGGCTTATCACCATCACCTAAAAAATTCAGTGAGATTTTGTCACCTGAAGTAAAAATTGGAGAACAGCAATGGGTTATTTTTTGCAAGAAAAATTCCAGTGATTTACAGAAACTTATACAGAAACTTAATGGTGTTGACAATTGTGTTGTAATTGATGATGAGGCAGATTATGCTACTCCCAATTCAAAAATTAACAAGAATGAAGCCAGCAAAATAAATGAATTGACTGGTAAGTTAATAGGAGACAAAGGCATTTATATCGGCGTAACAGCAACTCCAGCTAGACTGGACTTGAATCGCACACACCAAAATCAAAACGAACACTGGATTGATTTTCCTTCTCATTCAAATTATACGGGGCAAGATATTTTTTTTCCTGTTTCAACAGATAATCTACCCTACCGTTTGACATTCCTTCCTGATACAGGAGATGATCCTAAATTTTTACGAGAGGCTTTATTTTGTTTTATGGTCAATGTTGGTTATTTAAATAGTGAAATTAACACACCTGAACTCAATTACAGTTTTTTAGTACATACTAGTGGAAAAAAGGCAGACCATTCGGTAGATTATAAGCAAATAGTAAAAATATTTGAAGCATTAAAAGACGAAAAAAATTCAAACCACGAGGTATATTATAAAAGAATCTGGGAAATTGCCAAATCCCGCTATTCAGGTTATGAAGATAATATTACGCAATATGTTTTAGAAGCTTGTGATCGTAATAATATAGTTGTGATGAATAGCGATAAGGAGGTTAATGCTGCTGACAATAGGACTGCAACCGATCCGACAGCTCCTTTTACAATCGTAATTGGAGGAAACATAGTTTCAAGAGGAGTAACATTTAACAATTTGCTTTCTATGTTTTTTACCAGAGATGTAAAGCATAAATTACAACAAGACACGTATATTCAAAGAGCCAGAATGTTTGGGTCAAGAGAGAATTATCTTAAATATTTTGAATTAATAATACCTAAGTCACTATATCTTGATTGGCAGAAGTGCTTCATATTTCATCGTCTGTCTCTCGAATCAAGAAAACAAAATAAAACAACTCCTGTCTGGTTAGATGGGGAAAGAGTGATTGCGGTAGCTAGTGCAAGTATAGATAAAGCAAATGTAGTAGTTGATAGAGGTGAAATGAGCTTTGGTCTATTTGACTTTGATGAGGATAAATTACAAGTCATACTTGATAAAAAAGAAGCCCCTATTGCAAAGCTCAAAATGATATCGGGACTATTAGGAAATGATAGTTTGCCAACATATCTTATAAGTTATATAGAAACCTTCTTGCCTTCAGGAAACAAATCAATTGCAATTCACGAACCCAAAAGCATTGCAGGATATACTGATAAAGAAGGTGAAGTAGATAAGGCTACTATCATGCGTTCTAGAGGCTTTATAGGTAATAGGGAGCTTGAATTGTCAAAATATCCTGATGCTATACATCATATTAATATATTATATAATGAAGATGGTAAAGCCCGTATTTTTTATAAATATGAAGGTAATATTCGTTTTTTAAAAACTACTAAGAAATGATAAAAGAATTTGAATTTTATCATGGTGTAGTATTTTCTAAATTGATTCATAGTATATCTGATGGCATTTCCGTTAAATTATACCCAAGTCCAAGTAATGCCTCCTATGTTATAAATGACAATATAGGAATTTATATTAAGTATTCTACTAAAAGGATGAGTCCTTGGCGCTTTAGTTTTCAAAAAAAACATCAAGATGAAATACTTCAAATGCAGGAGCAGTTACGTAATATCTTTGTTCTCTTGGTATGTGGTAAAGATGGTGTAGTGACTTTAAGTTTTGAGGAATTAAAAACCATACTAAATGATATCCATTCTGAAACCGAATGGATAAGTGCTTCTCGTACTAGAAATAAAGAATATAGCATCAAAGGATCTGATGGGTCATTAGAAAAAAAAATAGGAAAGAAAGATTTCTTAAAAAAGATTTTAGAAGCAATCAAGCAGAACGAAGAATTTTAAAACAATTCGTACTAGACTATTTAATGGATGATAATCAAATAATAAGGAACTTTGAAAAGGAAGTCCTAGATAAATCCCATGAGAAATATCCCTTTTTCCAATATTCTGACAATATTGTAATTCCTTATATCCTGCAAGTATACGGAGATACTGAGCGACATAGAGATAATTTAATTCGTCAGGGACACAACGATATCAACTTCTCTATTTTTCTAAACAATATGTTGCATGGAATGGGGCATTGTATAAGATGGATAGTCAATAGAGATGGCTCAAATTTAAAAAATATTACCACTGAAACTTATCAACAGCTTCACGAGATGGCAGCCGATTTTCTTGGTTGGGGTGCAGGATATCATATGATAGCTCAGGAGTTTGTCACTTGGTCACGCAAAATAAAAAAAGCAACTGTTGATGTAGTAAATCGAGAAATTACTTTTATTAATCCAGAATTTTTCGATTACAGTAAAATATTCGACTTGCAAGTTTTGTACGCATCTAGGATGGCTTTAATTTATGAGAGTTATCCACATAGTGTCATGGAGCAAGAGTTTTCAGAATGGATTAAAAGTATAGATTTTAAAAAACCTCCTATAGCCAATCATATAGATTGGAAGAAAGGAAGATTATCTATATCATATCCTCTATTGTATTCAAAAATGAAAGAAGTGCTATTTCCTGAACTGGAAGAAACTACGGATTTTGAAGGATACAATCTTCAACAGTTGCGACAATTCTTTGCATTAAGTTTTCTGAGTTTTTATTTCATACGATGGATTGAAGGATATTTAGATTCAGGAATGGGAGAAAATAATTTGTCATACGGCTCTAACCCTCTTTCAATGAGTGCGGACAAATTTAAAAAACTTATGTGCCAGATAACAGGACTGAATGTTGAGCTAGTTAGTTCAATAATCAAAGACCTCACTTTTAATCCATCAAGTTTTCATACCAGTGTCACGATACAACCATTTATTTATTCCCAGGGCGAATACTACATTTTACCCAATTTATTTGTTCAGGTTGAACCATCTCGAATGATGCTTGGTGCTTTGAATAAAGGAGAAAAAAAGAGAGTTTACGACAAATTAATAAATTCCATTGAAAAGACTAACCTTGATCTAATTGGCAGAAAAGTAAAGCAACTACCAAATATTGTTTGCTATTTGGAAAAAACTCTAAAAAATAATGGTCAGCGAATTTGTCCAGATATTATTTTAATTGACCCAACTAGGAAATTCTTATTGGTTGCAGATTATAAGCATTTTATTGGTCCTATCTCAGGATCAGAAGTTGAATATAAGATAAAGGAACTAGAAAAAGCTATTAACCAAGTTCAAAAGTATATAGATAATCTCAATCAACTCTCAAAAGTTGAGTTAATTAGTATTCAAGATTTTACTGTATCGGGATTAATCATTACGCATAAACCATTGCCCGTTCCTATTCCAATCAAAAATAATATTCCAATTGTTGACATGAAAACATTTAATCAATTAGTCCAAGATGCCATTTTTAAAAAAATGGGTATTTATGGAGTGACAAAGTCTATCAACCATTGGTATCACAGTGAGCCAAAAAATGTTTTCTCAGAATTTGAATCTGAAATAATAGTTGAAGATTGGAAGGTTAAAAGAACACAGCATAAATTTGCTTGATAGACGTTGGAGTTATATTTAGCATCAGAAGCAATAGTAATTTGTATAATGCTCACATCAAAAATGAAAAAGGGAGTTTGTTCATACAAACTCCCTTATGTCAAAATCACTCAAATCACTTTTCCGCAAAGTGGAAGAACCGGCTTCCGTTTCAGTTGAAAGTGTGCTATCCAAAAGCTCGGCAATTTTTCGGGATGCACCCTCAATGGAATTTTCCAACAGGCTGAATAATTCAGTTCCCTGTAATCTTTGAACTATATCTACCGCTGCTTTCTTTTGTGATTGTTCCAAATTC
The DNA here is from genome assembly GCA_032096595.1 of Flavobacterium sp. GTDB lineage: Bacteria > Bacteroidota > Bacteroidia > Flavobacteriales > Flavobacteriaceae > Flavobacterium. The sequence goes on from DAMCXY010000006.1 coordinate 36,585, forward strand.
TCTTTTTGGAGCAATGCACCTACGGAGCTTAGTTCTTCAAAGGTAACCCCTTGGGCAAGACTGTTATCGCCACCGGATATTCCGTACCTGTTCCATTCTTCTTCATCTTCCTCCAAATTAGGTATATTTCTGAAAACTTCGTCCAGCTCTTCCTGCGGAATTTGAATTCCGACGTTTTCATTCTCGTCGTATTCTATGTCTAAATTATCAGGGTTTATCTCCTGTTCCTCAATTTGGCTTTCATTGGCAGTGTTTGGCAGGGAGTGGCTTCTTACTGGCTTCGGCTGTCCCATAATATCGGGCAGGTTCGGATTGACTTTTTCCTGTTTTCGTTTTTGTTCCGACCTTTTTTTAATGACAATCTTGTCCTGTAAAAGCAGGGCGATGACTATCAGCAGGCATATCACAATAATTATTTCCATAACCTCTAATTTTTAAAACAGTCCTTTGTATTTTTCTTTGAACTCCTTTGTAATGGCATCCTCATACACGTTAAAATGATGTTCGAGGATGTTATTGAGATAGGCAAACAAGGGTATCTTATCGTTGCCAATGATTTGAACTATTCGTGTTAGTCGTTCGTGATATTCAGGACTTAGGTATATGCTTTTACTGCCTCTTTTCTGCTCAATATCCATTTGCAGAAATGCCTGTTCATAGCTGTTTTGAGCTTGATTTCTCATTACTTCGGGAATACCATTGTCTGCAACAACATTCCTTTTTTTATTATTTTTCTTCATTATAAAATGGGTTTAAAACGTTCATTGAAATAATCGGTAATATCATCCCCAAACTCTCTGAAGTGATGTTCAAGAATATTATCGATGTACGAGTAGAGTGTTGTTTTTTCTTCTCTCGTTAATTGCACAATGCGGAGCAATCTCTCGTGGTATTCGGGACGTATGTAAACTACCTTACCACTACGACCAGACGGAAACCGGTTGACCAGAAACGTTTCCTCGTAATCCGCTTTTTTAGACGAACTGCTTCGGGCTTTTTCTTTGGCTTTAGGCTTGATTTCCTTTGGTTCTTCCTGTTGCTGGTTTTTCTGGTGTGGAGTAACAGGCTCATCGCCACTGATAATGTTCATCAGATAATCCTCATCAACATCAGGCTTTTTAAAATCATTTTTATCTGTACCCATGGTTTATCGCTTTTATAGATGAGTAATTTTTAAAAATTCCTCAACGAACAAATCCATTTTCGTTGCTTTCATCAACTGAGGTTCGGCAGGTAGCAGGCTTGACCTGAACACATAACTTTCTGTATCATCCGTTTCCTTTCGGAAACGCTTGCTGTCCATTATCCTGGTTTCCATTATGGGTAGGTTGAGTGTTTTAATGACACTTTGATATGCCTCGTATAAACTTGTCTTTTCCCTGCCGTCCACCTGGTTCCAAAACAACCACAGTTCTTGTTGATCGTTACCCTCAATGTTTTTCGGAAGTTCAAGAAAGGCTTTTGTGAAGCCCAATGTGCTTTCCACTACCAAGCGGTCGGCGGTAATGGGCGAAAAGATAAAATCCATCATTTTCAAGGTTGTCAATACCCCTTTGGTATTTGCGGTTCCCGGCAGGTCAAAGAAAATAATATCAGGCGCAACTGCCGATTGGCTTACGTATTCCGATGCCATTTCCAAAGCATTTTCAGCTTTGCTTTTGATAATCGGGTATGCCTTTTTGTTAATAGTTTGGAATTGCTTCATTGCCACTTTTTTATGGTAGTCATTCTGCATTATGGTCTTTTTATCCCGTTCACGCATATTGGTCAGACTGTGTTGTGGAAAGTCACAATCAAATACAAGCACATTAAAACCTAAGCGGTAGTGAAGCACACTCGCCAATAAGGTGGTCATCGTAGATTTTCCCACACCGCCTTTTTGGGTGGAGAAGCTGATTTTTAAGGTTTTCTTCTTTGTTTCCATTATTTAAAAATTTATTGTTATGCACTTTGCCTGTTTTATAGATCTGAATATTGGTGTATTGGTATATTCCCTTTTTTCCATATTCCTGTATTGCTTTTTTGGAATATTCCTGTATCGTTTTTTGCTTTCCTTACAGCCTTGTCAGGTGTATGTTTTGGCTGGTTGTAAACCGTGCAGAAAACAAAATGCTTTACCGCTTTTATGCTTTTAAAACCTTATGCTTTTATTGCCAACAGCATTTATGTAAATCTTATTTTCTTCTTTGTCTAACTACATTTTTTACTACCTGCCTTAAAACTATAAGGCAAATAAAGCGATTGATTTATTCGAGTTTGGAAGTGTGGCAGTGTTTGGCACTCAAGGGCAGAGTTTGTCCGGGTATTGCATTGCAATACTCTTACGGGCAGGGCTTTACTTTGTAAAATGATTTTTATTAACGGATTTATGCAAAAGCATCTTGACAAAATGGACACTAAGCAGAACGGCATCGAGCCGTTTTTCCCTGTTACATTTAATCCGTCCCGAAGGGCGGATTTTTGTGTTCAACTGAACACGGCAAGTTGTGTTTTGAGCATCTCGGAATGATTTCCGATGCTCAAAACAACTTGCCCTTAGCAGGGGACAGAAAACACCTTCCGAAGTCAGGGTTTTGTATGGATTTTAAAATGGATTAGTGATGAATGAAAACAACAAAAAGCAATTGAAAAAGACTGGACGCCGCCCCAAAGAAGACCCGGCGACCATTCGGTACACGATTTCCTTTAACGAGCAGGAACACGCTCGCTTTCTTGCCCTTTTTGATAAATCAGGTATGCAAGTAAAAGCACATTTTATAACGTCTTGCATCTTCAATAAAATGATAAAGACCATTCAGATTGACAAAGGAACGGTTGATTTTTATATGCGGCTGACCTCTTTTCACAGTCAGTTCCGTTCCATCGGAGTAAACTACAATCAGGTTGTGAAGCTATTGTACAAGAATTTTTCCGAGAAAAAAGCCGCAGCGTTTCTTTATAAACTGGAAAAACAAACGGCTGAAATGGCGATGTTATGTCAAAAAATTATTCAGCTAACCGAGGAATTTGAAGCCAAACACCTGAAAAAATAGCGGTAGAAATGATAGCAAAAATCGGAAGAAGCGCAAATTTATACGGCGCATTGGCATACAATCAGCTTAAAGTGGAGAATGAAAATGGGCGAATTTTGTTTGCTAATAAGATGATTGAAACCGCAAGCGGTCATTATTCCGTTGCCCAATTAGCCCAGTCTTTTGCTCCTTACCTGATAGCGAACCGCAATACCGAGAAACACACATTGCATATTTCACTCAATCCCGACCCGAATGACAAAGTAAGCGATGATAAGTTTAGGGAAATGGCAGAACTATATATGAAGGAAATGGGATATGGTGAACAGCCTTTTATAGTGTTCAAACATACTGATATTGACCGCAGCCACATACACATTGTATCGGTTTGCGTGGATGAGCAGGGTAAAAAGATTTCGGACAAATTCGAGAAAATTCGGTCTATGAATGTATGCCGTGAGCTAGAAAAAAAATACAACTTGATACCTGCTACAGAAAAAAAGCGTAATCAGAATGATAAGGTTTTCCATCCAGTGAATTACCAAGCTGGAGATGTAAAAAGTCAAATTGCTTCGGTTATTCGTCACCTGCCAAATTACTACCAATATCAAACATTAGGCGAATACAATGCCTTGCTTTCCCTGTTCAATATTACAACCGAAAAAATTGAGGGCGAATTGCAAGGAAAAATGCAACAAGGCCTATTATATATTCCACTAAATGAAAAAGGCGAAAGAGTTGGACATCCATTCAAGGCTTCGTTATTCGGAAAGAGCGCAGGACTTCCAGCTTTGGAATTGCATTTTGTAAAATGTAAAATCGCTTTGAAAGATACCCCAACAAAACAGACACTAAAATCTGCCATTACGATTGCTTTGCACACTACAAGTGATGAGCAGGCTTTTAAAAAGCAGTTAAGGAAACAGGGCATTAACGTAGTAGTACGCCGGAATGATACCGGACGTATATATGGGATAACTTTTATAGACCACAATTCCAAAGTGGTTTGGAACGGTTCACGCTTAGGAAAAGAGCTTTCTGCCAATATTTTTAATGATTATTGGAACAATAACATCAAACCAGATATTAAAGAGCCTATCATATCACAACCAAAAATATCCACATCAAATGATACAGATCTTCCTATGGAAGAACCACATCATTTGTTCGACTTCTTAACCACGGGCAAACACGAAGACGGTTTAATTGAAGCATTGGGCGGTTTACTGCCCGAAGCCCAGGGCGAAGATCATGAAGAGCAGAACTTTGCTAATAAGATGAAGAAGAAAAGAAAACGACAAAGAGGTCAGAAGTAATATTTAGCCAAACACTGCCACAGAACGCCATTGACTGCCACATTCTTAAAGCCATACTATATCGCCTTTAAATTCACGCCCGAACATTAAAACTTAAGATAATGCAGGGAGAAGACGATTTAAGAGGACTTGCCAAAATAATGGCTTTTATGCGGGCAGTCAGTATTCTTTTGGTGTTGATGCACCTTTATTGGTTCTGTTACGGTTTCTTTTTAGAACGTGGCTGGACATTGGAAGTAATCAATAAGATATTAGGCAATTTCGACAGAACAGCGGGTTTGTTTTCACATAGCTTATATACCAAAGTATTCGCTTTGGTTTTGTTGGCTTTGAGTTGTTTAGGAACAAAAGGCGTAAAGAATGAAAGGATAACCTGGCCTAAAATTTACGTGGCTTTGAGTATTGGTTTTGTTCTGTTCTTTTTAAATACACTGTTGTTAAAGCTATCTCCAGCAGTAGGCACATTTCTGTATATTCTTACTATCTCATTAGGATATATCGCCTTTCTTATGGCAGGTGTATGGATGAGCCGATTGCTCCGTACTAACTTGATGGATGATGTTTTTAATAATGAGAACGAGAGCTTTCAGCAAGAAACAAAGCTGATGGAAAATGAATATTCTGTTAACTTACCCACTAAGTTTTACTACAAAGGAAAATGGAACAACGGTTGGATAAACATTGTAAATCCTTTCAGGGCATCAATCGTATTGGGTACTCCGGGTTCTGGAAAATCATATGCGATCGTAAACAATTACATCAAGCAACAGATAGAAAAAGGCTTTAGTATGTACATCTACGATTTCAAGTTTGACGATCTTTCAACCATTGCCTACAATCATTTACTAAAGCATCGGGATAAGTACAAAGTTCAGCCGAAATTTTACGTCATTAACTTTGACGATCCACGCAAGAGCCACCGTTGTAATCCACTCAATCCCGACTTTATGACGGACATTTCAGATTCTTACGAAGCAGCATATACCATAATGCTAAACCTCAACAGGTCGTGGATACAAAAGCAAGGGGATTTTTTCGTAGAAAGCCCAATCATTCTTTTGGCTGCTATTATTTGGTATCTGAAAATCTACGAAAATGGCAAGTATTGTACATTCCCACACGCCATTGAATTACTGAATAAAAAGTATTCGGACGTGTTCACTATTTTAACCTCATACCCCGATTTAGAAAACTATCTATCGCCCTTTATGGATGCGTGGCAAAGCGGTGCACAAGACCAATTACAAGGACAAATAGCATCAGCAAAAATTCCGCTATCAAGAATGATTAGTCCGCAATTATACTGGGTAATGACAGGCGATGATTTTACGCTCGACATCAATAACCCGAAAGAACCGAAAATTTTGTGCGTAGGCAATAATCCTGACAGGCAAAATATTTATTCCGCAGCTTTGGGCTTGTACAATTCGAGGATTGTAAAATTGATAAATAAGAAAGGGCAATTAAAAAGTTCCGTTATTATAGATGAGTTACCTACAATTTATTTCAGAGGGCTGGATAACCTGATTGCAACAGCAAGAAGTAATAAAGTTGCAGTTTGTTTGGGTTTTCAGGATTTCTCTCAATTGATAAGGGATTACGGGGACAAAGAAGCCAAAGTTATTCAGAATACTGTTGGTAATATTTTCAGTGGTCAGGTGGTTGGAGAAACAGCAAAAAGCCTTTCGGAACGTTTCGGGAAAGTACTGCAGAAACGTCAGAGCATATCGATCAACAGAAATGATACTTCAACTTCTGTTTCCACCCAATTAGATAGCCTTATTCCGGCTTCAAAGATTTCAACCTTAACACAGGGAATGTTTGTAGGCTCAGTATCGGATAATTTTGATGAACGTATCGAGCAAAAGATATTTCACGCTGAAATAGTAGTGGATAATGAAAAGGTAGCTGCCGAAACAAAAGCTTATCAGCAAATACCGCAAATCTTGTCTTTTGTAAATGAACACGGCGAGGATAAGATGAAGCAGAAAATTGAAAGTAATTACAAGCATATAAAATTAGATATTCTTCATATTATAGAAAGTGAAATAGAGCGCATTAAGAATGACCCTGATTTGCAGCATCTGATGTAATAATGAAGATACTAATACTCTAGTGAGAAGATTGTACTATTATGGATGTTACGAACACACATAATAGTACAAATAAGTAAAATTTGATTGCCTCCTTCTTAGCTGACCTTTGCTTTTTGAACTGTATAATGCCGAAACAGAAAGCTTTTTAGGCTGTAAGCCTTAGCCGGATGATTTTAGTAAACGTAAATGGTTATATGACAGCCTATTTTATCAATAAAGAATAGAAACTACTTTGGCGTCGGACAATAAACTTCCAAAGATTTAGTTTGCCCGTAAACTTGGGTGTTATTCAAAATAATGTTAAAAAATAACCAAATGGACAGAATAACACACTCATAAGAATAGCTTCCTGGTAACAGTATTATAATTAAATGCTAAAGAGGGTAAATTAATCATATTTCTTTTAAGCATTTGCTTAAATAAGAAAACTATTTGTATATTTGCTGCGTTATTCAATCAATAATTAAAAAGATATGGGAAAAACAAAATCGTGTATTAGAATATTTGCTGACCAAACTCAAATAGAACAATGCAGAGAAAAACTGCAGTCCAATGCTCAAGCTTTTAACCAATTAAGTAGTTTGTTAGCATTGGCTGGCAATGAAGTAAGACTTAAAATCATGTTCCTACTTGAAGAAGAAGACGAACTTTGCCCTTGCGACCTTGCTGATATTATGGGTATGAGCGTGCCAGCAATTTCTCAACATTTAAGAAAAATGAAAGATGGCGATGTAATAGAAGCCAGACGTTCAGGACAAACAATTTTTTATTCTCTTAAAGCAGAACATCTAAGACTACTACATCCTTTTTTCAAAATCATTATTAACAATAAATCAAAAAAAGAACTTGCATGAATAAAAAATCAAAATCAGGAAAACTTGCGGGAGCAAGTATCTTATCAGCCATTGCAGCATCACTTTGTTGCATTACACCAGTTTTAGCCCTGATATCAGGTGCAGGAGGAATTGTGTCATCCTTTTCGTGGTTAGAACCTGTAAGACCGTATTTACTTGGTATTACCGTTTTAGTATTGGGTTTTGCTTGGTATCAAAAACTCAAACCACGCACTGCCGAAGAAATAGAATGTGCTTGTGAAGAAGATGAGAAACCGCCTTTTATGCAAACTAAAAAGTTTTTAGGAATTGTAACAGTATTTGCATTTCTGATGATGGCTTTCCCTTATTATGGACATATTTTCTATCCGAAAGCAGACAAAGAAATAGTTGTAATTTCTTCTGATAACATACAAGAAGTAAAATTTAATGTAAGTGGAATGACTTGCGCAAGTTGCGAAGAACATGTAAAACACGCAGTGAATGAATTACCAGGAATTGTAAGTGTTTCTGCTAACAGTACTAATGGAACTGCTGATGTAAAATTTGATAACAGTAAAACTAACAAGGAAGCAATTATCAAGTCTATTGATGCTACAGGTTACAAAGTTTCTGGCGAAGCAGCAACTTTAGAAAATTAAGCACACGGATAGCAGGATACATTTGCGACCCAAATGGGTGCAATTTTTTTTAATCATTTATAAAAAAAGCATAATGAAAAAATATTTTTTAATCTCAATCATTGGATTTATACTACTATCCTTTCAAACAAATGCACAATGTTGTGCTGCTTCATCAAACAAAAAAGCAATTACTGAAAACAATAATCAGAGAAATAGTAAAACTGTTAAGTTAAAAATTACAGGAATGACCTGTGCCGGATGCGCAAACCATGTATCAAAAGCTCTGAAAAATGTAAATGGTGTTATAGAACAATCAGTTGAGTATCCGGGTGATGTCGCCATAATAAAGTATGATGTCGCCAAAACCAAACCCGAAGAACTGATTAAAGCCATTGAGGAAGCAGGATACCAAGCTGAAGTTATTAAGCACAATACAAAGGTGTAAACTCAAATAGTCAATAAAGTCTGGAAAAACTTATGTGGCTTCATCTTATTTGTTGTGGTGTGTGCTGTTGGTAGCGTTGATAATGTTAAAACCATTTTCTAAAAATAATAAAAATAAAAAAATAATAAAAATAAAAAAAAATGAAAAAATTAATTGTAGCAGGTGCCCTTCTCTTAGTAGCAATCGTCATTTACTCTTTCGTTTCTGGCAATAAAGAAGCCCCGAATACTGAAAGTAACATCAGCTTTTATAAAACTCCTTTGGTATGTCCCGCAGCACCTCAAATTGGTTGTGGCAGCAAAGCCAAACCTGTGCTGCTTAGTTTGGAAAATAAAAGCGACGTAGTGACTGAAGCCTGGCTGAACCGAACAGGTACAGTGATTGCAGTAGTATGGAAAGAAAATACGACACCAGACTTGCGCACATCTGTTGCAAATGCGGTTTTCACGGAAAATAAATTGAATGTAACTGCCGTTTCCGGTGAGGAAGAAAAAACATTGATGGCTGATTTTGCCAATAAACAAAACTGGTATCGAAATACCGATGTTGACAAACTCAGTATGGAAGAAGCCGGCATTATTGCAGATCGCCTGATTAGCCGTGTAAATGCCAAAACCCCGTTAAGCAAAGAAAAAGCTGAAAACCTTAAAACGGAATTTATCCAGGCATTTAAAAATCGTTTCACCAAAAGTTATGGCTCAGCCAATGACAATAAAGAGCAGAAAGTGGCAAATCAGATAGAGGGAGATTTGTTTTCTATCGGGCAAAAATACCTGAACGAATCAGAAATGACGGCATTGAAAGAAGCAATTGATATGGGTTTAAGACCAACAGAAAAAGATAAAAGCAAGTCGAAAAGCTGTTGTTCAAAGGAAAATTCATCCGATAAAAACTGTGAAAAGAGTTGCCATAGTAAAGTATGATGCCGCCAAAACCAAACCCGAAGAACTGATTAAAGCCATTGAAGTTATTAAGCCCAATACAAAGGCGTAAAATCAAATAGTCAATCCTGTAAAAACTTATGTGGCTTCATCTTATTTGTTGTGGTGCGCTGTTGGTAGCGTTGATAATGTTAAAACCATTTTCTAAAAATAATAAAAATAATAAAACTAATAAAAAATGAAAAAGTTAATTGTAGCAGGTGCCCTTCTCTCAGCAAAAGAAGCCCCGAATACTAAAAGTAACATCAGCTTTTATAAAGCTCCTTTGGTATGTGCCGCAGCACCTCAAATTGGTTGTGGCAGCAAAGCCAAACCTGTGCTGCTTAGTTTGGAAAATAAAAGCGACGTAGTGACTGAAGCCTGGCTGAACCGAACAGGTACAGTGATTGCAGTAGTATGGAAAGAAAATACGACACCAGACTTGCGCACATCTGTTGCAAATGCGGTTTTCACGGAAAATAAATTGAATGTAACTGCCGTTTCCGGTGAGGAAGAAAAAACATTGATGGCTGATTTTGCCAATAAACAAAACTGGTATCGAAATACCGATGTTGACAAACTCAGTATGGAAGAAGCCGGCATTATTGCAGATCGCCTGATTAGCCGTGTAAATGCCAAAACCCCGTTAAGCAAAGAAAAAGCTGAAAACCTTAAAACGGAATTTATCCAGGCATTTAAAAATCGTTTCACCAAAAATTATGGTTCAGCCATTAACAATAACGAGCAGAAAGTGGAAAATGATATTGAAAAGCAGATAGAGGGAGATTTGCTTTCCATAGGGCAAAAATACCTGAACGAATCAGAAATGACGGCATTGAAAGAAGCGATTGGCATGGGTTTAAGACCAACAGAAAAAGATAAAAGCAAGTCGAAAAGCTGTTGTTAAAAGGGAAATTCATCCGATAAAAACTGTGAAAAGAAAGGATGCTGTTCAAAAAAATAATCTAAGTAAAATTTAATTAAAAATGAATTTCATAAAAAATATAATAGGTAACGGAGCCGAACATAAAAATGGCAAAGCTGTTACTGAAGAAAAACTATTACTTGAAATTTCGGGCATGACCTGCGACCATTGTGCAACAGGCATTGAAAAAATGCTTTTAAAAAATGAAGGTGTAACAGAAGCCAAAGTAAGTTATCAAAGTGGCAGTTGCGAATGTTCGTTTGATCCTTCAAAAACAAGTAAAGAAGAAATTGTAAATACAATCAACGAAACAAAAAACTACAAAGTAAAAAGCGAAATCAAAAAAGAGGATTGTTGCGCTACACAAAAAGATAGTTCTTTACAAAATAGCAGCCATTTTGATTTAATCATTATTGGTGGTGGTTCGGCTGCATTTTCAGCAGCTATCAAAGCCGAAAGTTTAGGACTATCAACCTTGATGGTAAACGGCGGATTAGATTTCGGAGGAACTTGCGTAAATGTAGGTTGTGTACCATCTAAAAATTTAATCCGTGCTGGAGAAACTGCTTATCACTCCACACATTCCAACTTTACAGGTATTAAACCAAAAGGAGTTGATATTGATTTTGCACAGGTTATCAAAGACAAGAAAAAATTGGTTGCCACACTTCAAGAAAAAAAATATATGGATGTGGTAAGCGATTTTGAAAACCTGAAAATGGTAACAGGTTGGGCAGAGTTTAAAGACAACAAAACAATTGTTGTGGATAGTAAAACAGAATATACAGCTTTGAAATTCATCATTGCCACTGGTGCGACTACCAATATCCCAAACATTGAAGGATTGAATGAAATTGGCTACCTGACCAATGTCTCGCTTTTTGATTTAGAAGAAAAACCCGAAAGCATCACTATTATGGGAGCAGGGTACATCGGTTTGGAATTAGCTATGGCATATAATCGTTTGGGTGTAAAAGTGCGTATTATCGAATTTACAGATAGAGTTTTAAGAACACAAACTCCTGACATCAGCGAAGCCTTGGAAACACAAATGCGTAACGAAGGTATAGAAATCCTGCCAAATTTTAGAGCAGTAAAATTTGATAAAAAAGGAAATGAAACTATTATCCATTGTAAATGCCCTGACGGTTCTTTTACACAAATTATAGAAAAAGGAAAAATTGTAGTGGCATCTGGCACAACACCCAATATACAAAAATTAGGATTGCAAAATATTGGTTTGGAACTTGATAAAACAGGACACATTTTGGTAAACGAAAAAATGGAAACAAATTTACCTAATATTTATGCTGTGGGCGATGTTACCAACACACCCGCTTTTGTTTACACAGCCGCTTTTGAAGGAAAAATTGCCGTAGAAAATGCTTTTTCAGGAAGTGAAAATAAAGCAGATTACTCTTCTTTACCTTGGGTAGTATTTACTGACCCGCAAGTAGCAGGTGCAGGCTTGGACGAAGCACAAGCTGAACTGCAAAATATTCCGTTTGAAGTTTCTAAAATAGAATTGAAAGACGTGCCGAGAGCCATTGCAGCAAATGACACAAGAGGTTTTATAAAGCTTATTCGCAACACCGAGACCGACAAACTAATCGGAGCAAGAATAGTAGCACCCGAAGGCGGAGAACTTATTCAACAATTGAGTATGGCAATCAAATATGGAATAACCGTAAAAGAATTAGCAGAAAGCTTTTATCCTTATTTGACTTTAGGGGAAGGCATCAAATTGGCTGCAATTACTTTTGGGAAAGATGTGGCAAAACTGAGCTGTTGTGCCACTTGATAAAGCCAAAAAGGATCTTTGTTATTATTTTGCGAAAATATTTTAAAAAATTGAAGTATTTGAAATGGAAAAATTTGATGTAATAGTGATAGGCACAGGTTCGGGAAGTAACGTAGCCAAGCGTTGTGCAGCAGCAGATAAAAAAACTGCTATCATTGATTACCAACCCTATGGAGGCACTTGCGCTTTGAGAGGGTGTGACCCTGAAAAAGTTTTGGTCGGCCTAGTGCATGTATTGACGCTCAATAAACAATTGGAGGGAAAAGGCATCACAACTTCTACCACATCTTCATTGAAAGATTTGATGCGGTTTAAAAAGAGTTTTACAGAACCAAAAATATCTGAAACTGAAGTCGGATTAAAAAGAGCAGACGTTGGAATGTATCACGGCAAAGCAAAATTCGTTTCTAAAAATACCATTCAAATAAACGAAAATATTTTACAAGCAAAAAAGTTTGTTATTGCAAACGGAGCCAAACCACGGAGTATCAATATACCTAGAGAAAATTTCCTCATCGATAGCACCGCTTTTTTAGAACTGAAAGAATTACTAGAAGACATTTTGTTTATCGGGGGTGGTTATATAACTTTTGAATTTGCACATATTGTTTCGCGTTTTGGGGTGAAAGTAGTTATTCTTCACAGGGGGGAGATGCCCTTGGGAAAATTTGATGCTGACATGGTTAAACTAGTCATTCAGATTAAATTAAACACTGAGGCAATAAGCATAGTCAAAGAAAATAATCACTTTGTAGTTCATGCTGTGCAGGGAGGAAATGAATTAAACTTCGCTACTTCTCTTGTGGTACATGCTGCTGGAAGAACCGCAGATATAGATGATATGGGTTTAGAAAAGGTGAATGTTTCTTTTAAAAATAATGGAATAGCCGTGAATGAGTATATGCAGAGTATATCCAACCCGAATGTATATTCTTGCGGTGACGGTGCAAGGTACTATCATGAATTTCAAAATGAAGCGTATGGATAAATTTTACAATGAGACATATCGTAAATTGGAAACTGCAATTCAGGAACAGGAGATTGAGATTGACAACCCTATAAAAAGGATTGAAGCGATTATACAGCTTATCATTAAAAGCCTTTCAGATTTAAAGGAGTTTGTACTAAAAAACGACTTTAAAGATATGGAGGCAGAAATCTATTTTTTCAAATATCAGAAACCTGTTATTGTTTCAAAGCTCATTTACTATAATGCTGTTTATAAAATCGAAACAAAAAAACCTTATGGAGAAAAACAGGTTAAAAAATTTCTGAACAAAGAAATAAACAAGCTCAAAAAATTCTTTGATAACAACCTTGATTTTTACAAGTATTATCGCAGCAATAATTCTTTCATTGATGAGAAATTTTTTGTGCGGGGAAAACACGACATAAGGCTGTGGTTGGACACTTTTTATTTTGAAGCTGACCATCGTTTTTCTACTTCACACGATTATAAAGTTGCTAAAATAATTGCTAATGACCTCATACAAGTTTATCTTGAAGGTCAGTTAAATAGTAATCTTACTAAGATACCCGACACTTCTTCACTCAATTGGACAGGAAGCAAAACAGCACTCACAGAGCTTATTTATGCACTGTATTCCCATGGTGTATTTAACAATGGGAATACAGATATAAAATTGATTGCCAAAATTTTTGAAGATACTTTTAATATTGAGTTAGGCGATTTTTACCACACGTTTATGGAATTGAAAGCCCGCAAGATAAATCGAACAAAATTTCTTGATAGCCTGTGTGAAGCACTGATAAAGAAAATGGAAGAACAATAAACAACATCATTACAGTACGCCACGAGGTACATAAATGCTTTTAGTTCGTACATTACTTTCTGAAAAGTCTGGGGCTTCTTTCCGTTTTTCTACCTGCTCAGCAGGTTCTTCGCTTTGTTTTACAGGCTCTATTGAAAGCTGTATCTTTCGTTCTACGGCTGCCAAATCCGTTTTAAGTTCGCTTAATCGACTTTCCTTAGACCAAGTACTGTTAACCACTTCTTGAAGTATAGGCAGGTCTTTTTGAATTTCAGCAATTTTCTCTTGTTCCTGTTTTACAAAGCTCGGCAGTTTTTCCAAAGCCCTCAAAAAATTCATTGATGCCGTTTCGGGATCTTTTGCCATTAATCCGTTATTGTAGGTGTATTTTATATTGCCATCGCCCTGAACCAAGAAACGGTTTGCCCGAATATCCACCCCCTCTTTTTCGGTTATTTCCGTTTTAACCAAGAGTGTAAAACCATACAAGCTGCCTATTTCTTCATACTGTCCTCCGGTACGAGCTTTGTCCGCAAGCAGGTTGAGCTTTGCACCAATTTGTTTTACATCTGCATTGGGAGGTAAGCCGTCCAATAGCACAAGATTTATGATTGCGCCATCCGAACGTTTTTGTATGCGTTGCTGTAAGTTTTCCCAATCAAGGCTCATTCGGTTTAAACGTGATTGTGTACTATCCAGCAATTCCGTAAAATCTTGCAGTTTGTATTTGGCACTGGATTTAGAACGGTTGAACGCTTGTTTTTCACTTTCCAACCCTGCAATCTGTTTTTCTAACTTGGCTTTATCTAACAGATCTGTATTTCCTGATAAGATTGCCACATATTCTGAAAAATTCATTCCCGATTTTTCGTCCATACTGCCCTCATCAATGGTTCGTTTGCCGAGGTTGTTGTTTTTTAATTGGTCTATAAAAAGTTGCTTGTTATACAGCAAGTTAAACTTATAGCTGTCCAGTGATTTTTCTACAGCATAGATGACTACATCTACTTTGTTATCAGCAAAGAACTTGGCAATTTCATTGCCTTTTCGGACAGCCCTGCCGTCACGTTGGGCAAGGTCGCTTGGTCGCCATGGAGTATCAAGATGATGAACGGCAACAGCTCTTTTTTGTGCATTTACGCCTGTACCCAACATACTTGTTGAACCGAATAGCACACGGATTTTCCCCTCGTTCATACCCTTGATAAGCTCCCTGCGTTGCTTATCATTTTTCGCTTCCTGTATAAAACGGACTTCGTGTGTGGGTATGCCGTGGTCTTCCACAAGCTTGCGTTTAATTTCGGAGTACACATTCCATTCGCCTGGCTTGTAGGTTCCCAAATCGGAGAAAACAAACTGTGTTCCTTTTTGTGCATTGTATTGGTTGTAATACTTGGCAATGTTTGCTGCACAGTGTGAAGCTTTGCTATCGGGATGGTCATCATACTTACCGCTAACCATACGCATATCCAGCGACATCTTACGAGCATAATCTGTAGCGATGAGCATTTTTGCTTTTTCCTCACTTTGACTTAACGGAGGTCTGCCCAACAGTTCTGCATTTCCAGTTTTGGCAAAATCCATCAATTTTTGGATAAATACTGATTGGTCTGGCGTAGGTGGTATATTATATAGAACCTCGTTCTTATTTGGACGGTCAATACCTATATCTTTTGCCGTTCGGTAATCTGTAATTTCTGAGTAGAACTGTGCCAGTTCTGGTACTTTGATAAAGTAACGGAACCGTTCTTTCGCTACAATATTATTGGCAACTGAGAATTCATAGTCGGTTGTTTTCCTTGCGTAGATAGCTGCCCACGCATCAAAAGAATGAATACCTTGTTTTTCCATTGCTCGTGGTCGCAGGTATTTAAACAGCAGGTACAGTTCCGTTAATGAATTGCTGATAGTCGTACCCGAAAGAAAGGTTGCTCCCATATCCGCATTAGTGCGCTCCTGAATGGTACGGATAGCAAAGAGTAAGTTTAATGCCTTTTGACTTCCGTCTACATTACCCAATCCGGCAACCCTTGTATGTCTTGTGTTAAACATTAGGTTTTTGAATTGGTGGCTTTCGTCAACAAACAAATGGTCAATGCCCATCATCTTGAAATCCACCACATCATCTTTGCGGTTCTCAATATCATGTTGCAGGGTTTTGAGCTTCACTACGAGATTTTCTTTGCGTTTGATTACTCCAGCAAGCATTCCTCTGGTAACTTCTTTGCCTTGTGATTGCAGGGCATCGAGGTTACGTTCTACGCTGTCCAATTCTATTTCTAGTATATCTTTTTGAATTTCGGACGATTGTGGTATCATTCCGAATTGGTCGTGTGTGAGGATTACGCAATCCCATTCGTTGTTTTTAATATCGCCGAAAATCCGCAAACGCTTTTGAGGCGTAAAATCTTCCTTACCTGGAAACAATATTTTTGCGTGTGGATAGGCAGTGCGGTATGCTTCGGCAATTTCGTGAACATTACTTTTCAGCCCAATAATCATCGGCTTATGGACTAATCCTAAACGCTTCATTTCTTGTGCCGCTGTACACATTACGAGTGTTTTTCCTGCACCTACTTCGTGGTCACAGATAGCACCATTGTTCAGCTTTATCATCCAAACGGTGTCCTTTTGGCTTGAATACAAATCTTCAATACAGAGTGCCTTACGATCTAAGCCCGGAAAGTCCTGATGCGTTCCGTTATAGTTCGGTCGAACGAAACAGTTAAACGTATCATTATATTGATCGGTCAGCCTTGTTTTGAACTCATCGCTTTGTGCGTGTAACCATTCTGTAAATGCGGTACGGATTTCGTCAATCTTAGTATTTGCCATTTGTATGGCTTCCATATCCCGTACTTTTACTTCTTGGTCGCCTATTTTTACTTTTTTGGTAATGTCAGGCGTGGTATTGACAAGGGCATGTTTAAGCAGGGCAATACCGTCAAATGTCCTGTTTTCGGTTTTGACGGCATATTTTTCCCAAATGTGCATATTACCTTGATGACATTTTACCGAGAAGTCATCAGAGCTTTCAGAATAATGAATGAGTACATCTGCATCGAATAAGTGCGAAGCAAATCGGGCATAAATGCCTGTGGGTATCCAACGTTCGCCGAGGTTAAAATCCAGTTCCTCAAATTCGATACGTCTTGGACGAGCTTCTTCCAAAATGGTAAGGCTTGCTTTGGCATCGGTATCATCGGGATTATTTCCAATGTAGGTTCTTATGTCTTGGGCTTTCTCAACTACGTTTCCTGCAATCCAGCGTTCGGATATTTCATATTCCTTTTGCAGAGGATTATAGTAAATACGACCATATAAGGCTTCTTTTAGCACATCATTGCTCATACCGCTGATTTCAGACATATAGCTCAAATCCACGTTGCCGTATTTGTTTAATGAAGCTGCTAACGCTTCTTCGGGATTGTCCGTTGCAATGCTTACCGTAGAAAAACTAACAGGTCGACTGAATATATCCGCTTTGTGTACCACACCACCAACAACACGCTCCAAATAAGGGATTTCCTTACCGGAACTGTCTGTTTTGATGAGTTTGATATTATCTGCACTGTTGAGGCTTCCATACCTTTTGACAAAGGCATCGTAAAGGCGGTTAAGTTTTCCCCTTTCTTCTTTGTATTCAGTTTGAAACTTTGCTTCTTTAGTGTAAAGTTCTTGATAAACATCACGCACCCCGATATAAGCTTCGGCTCTTGCTTTTTGTAAGGATGATAATTGTAGGGGATGGAAAACTGCCTTACTGTCTGCCGTATCTACATTTTGCAGATGACCAACCCAACCTTTATCCACCACAAGACAATCGTTGCGGTGAAACGGTTGCAGTTTGCCACTATACAGAGCGGGTTCGGGAACAATGTTAGTTATGCTTCGCTTTTCAGCTTGTCCGTTTCCGTTGATACCCGAAAACAGGTCGCCGATAGCTTCCTGTTTTTTGCCATTGACTGATGTATTTCCATTGATAGCTCTATTGGTAATAGGAGGCGTATAGGGTTGCTGTATTGCACTACTACTGAACAGGTCAGGCTGACAACCCATTGTACGGCGGTTTGTTTTAATGCTTTGCCTTTGGGACTGTGTCGTTCTTTTTGGTGGAGCAGCAACCATTACAGGTTCGTCAACACTTTCAAACAGGTCAAAAATGCTTAATTGCTTTAATTCCTTTGGGCTTTCCCGATGAATTACAGATGTGGGTATTGGTTGTGATTTTTGTTGAATGGTTACAGGTTCGATAATCGGAGGTGTAACGTTTGGTGTTGGTATAACAGGCTCATTGTTTTGTTTGCCTCTGTATAAATTCAAATTCAAGTGCTCGTCAAAATCTTTGAAAAGCACTTGTTTGAGATCATTGGCAATTCCCTCAACGCCGCCTTTATGTGTATAGATTAGGGCTGGTTGTCCATAAGGATCTGTATCTAATTTCCAGTCGGTATGCACAATTCTTGTGCTGTCCTGAAAGAAAGCATTGCCAGGTGTATTGTATTCCGTTTGCTTGCTTTGACAAAATAGTATCTCAACTTCGGTCAGGCTTTGTTTAGCCGTATTCTTTTGTAGGATAATCAAGTCGCTTCCGACCTCTGTACCTGCATATTCCGTAAACAGATTGTTGGGCAATCGGACAACCGATACTAAATTGTTGTTCTCCATTAATGCCCTGCGTATCGGTTCATTCTTTGGGCTGTTTAAAACGCCTTGCGAGGTGATAAAAACCTGTAAACCGCCCTCACGGAGCATATCATTTCCTTTCAAAAAAAAATAGTTATGAATACTTCGGGAAGCCTGCACTTTTGAACTGTCCTTGCTTCGGGAATAGGAAAGGTCAAATACCGAAGTATCGCCAAACGGTATATTGCTGGCGATCACATCATAGCTATTTTGTTCCTTTTCGGCAATTTCCTCAAAACCACTTACACGAATATTGCTTTCGGGATAAAGCTGTTTTAAAATCTTGCCTGTCAGCAAATCTTTTTCAAAAGCCGTAATACTGGCATTTTGATTTTCAGAAAAAGACTGTATAAATGAGCCAATACCTGCCGATGGTTCGAGGAATTTATCAATGTGCAGACCATTATCTCGCAAAGCGGATGAAATGGCATCTATGATCTTTGGAGGTGTATAAAAAGCCGTCAGTACGGAACTTTTCATACTATCCACATACCTGCGGTATTGCTTTTCGTCTTCGGAATTTTCTTTGAGTAGTTGGTGGAGTTTCTGTGTGAATGAAAAAAGGTCGTGTTCTGTTTTTCTCCAATGATTGATGTCTATTTCGTTTTCTACGGGGTTCAGCACGAACTTAAGACCGCCAAATCCGCTGTATTGCATCATTAGCAGTCTTTCACCTACGGTGGCTTTTCGGTTCTCCTTTTCTAGTTTAAAAGCAATTCGCAGGGCATCAATGTTCTGTTGGAGATGTTGCTTTTTACTGAAGCCCATTCTCCTCAATCCATATTGCGATGGTTCCGGTTATTTCGGTATAGAGTAGATCAAACTCATAACCGTATGCAAAATCATCAGTTAGTTCATAGCTGGAAAAAACAGGCTCACAAACTGAGAACATTTTCAAGGCAAACGGTCGCAGTTCCTCGTCTGCCATTATGGTATCGAATTCATTGCATATCACCTGAAAAATGGTGTCGAATTTGGAGAAGTGCAGATTTTCAAAAAGAATGTAGTTTGCATATTGCTCACATTGCTCAATAGTGTTTCCTGCCTGAAAAGCACCTTCATAGGCATTGGCAGCCCACGATGAACGTTGCTCAATAAATTTTTGGTCGTTTGCTTTTTCGGGGAAGCTCGTGTTTAATAATTCTTGCAGTCGTAACCTGAAATACGATAGATCTTTTTGCTGTGTATCCATACTATTTTTGTTTATGATTTTACTTAAAACCCTAAAATTAGAGAAGGAAAGAAAGACGTTTGTAGAAGTGGCAGGGTTTGGCTTTGAGAGGTGGGATTTGGCTAGTGTATAGAGGTTAGATTAGAATAATTTTCTATTTTTACTAAATGAATAATTTAATAGAACGGGAATTTTCGCTTACAGAGATATTGGTTAAAACAACCTATCAAATAGTTATTTCAAAAGAACCCACATTTCAAAGTAATCCTTTAGCATTTGGTTCAGGGTTCTTTATGAATTTCAAAGACAAATTATTTTTCATTACAGCAGACCATAATATTCATATTGAAGACCATCAAATTAATGAGAGAACTGGTGTTGATAATTATGTTGGGATATTCAACAATATAAGTGACAGAAATAACTTTTCAACGATAATTACCCCAGTAGGTGGGTTTTATTATATGGAGAGTTTCGATATTTCTAAAAATAATTTAAATATTCAATTAGTTGATGTAGCAATAAGTATGGTAGACAGAGAGAAGTTTGAAGCTCCATTTTTTACAGATGAAAATATACCAGACCAAGATGAAAATCTTATTGTTTCTCAAAATCAACAAAAGTTTGAATTTCTCGAAGAACATATTGTTGAACCGTCTGGAAAAGATACATATTTTATATATGGAAAGATTAAACCTAACTTTAAAGGACTATTTCTTCATCGTGATATTACATTTAAAAATAACCTTAAGTACATAAATTCTTATGGGGACTATCTCTTATTAAATACTGATAAAGAGATTTCTGATTATGAAAATTGGGCAGGATTAAGTGGCTCTCCAGTTATAAATCAAGATGGCAAATGTGTAGGTGTATTATGCTCAATAAATGAGGGTACTAAATCAGTATTTGTAAAACCCTTTAGTAAGATACTACCATTTTTGGATACAATCATTTTACAAGAACAACATCAACTAACAAAGAGTAATGAGAATATATAACGTTGAATTATTAGTTTATGGGCAAGTTGCTGTAAAAAGAGCGATAGATTTTAGTACCGAAAAGGAACTTGACTTAGGTAATGTTTTTCGTAGTGATATTTCTATAAGACCCCATAAACAAGGTTTTTTGATTTCTTCTACTGTATATACAGCAGACCAAGACAGAGCCTACAAAGTAGCATTACTTTTTATAGGAAAAATGCTGGATATTTTATCACTTAGAACAAATTCACCACTCAATGTTAGTTTAAATGAATATCGGCAAATTGAAAATGGCAACAATGTTAGGGCTGTAATAAATCGTGAAGAGTTTATGCTCTGTTTTAGAGTTGCCCGTGACTTAAATCTCAACCAAAATAAGTTATTAAGAGCATTCAGTTGGTATCGAAAGGGCTTATACACTGATGACCCTTTTGACAAGTTTTTAGCATTTTGGAATGCAATAAGTGTTGTTGCAGACGGTTATTGCAATGACAATGAGAGAACTAGGCAAGGAATAATAAACAAAATATGGGATTGCTTTATTACGCTTTGGGGTGAATGTGCAGACTGGGAATATATAAATGGAGATGATAGATGGGTTAATGACAATAACGATATTAGAAATAAGATTGCACACGGTGGGGTAACAGTAGATGTACAATATGTAGAAAACGTAATTAGCAAACTTCCAATAGTACAAAATATAGCATATAAATTACTACAACAATGGGCTGAAAGATTAGGTACTAATGTAGCTTTTGAGATGCATTAATTGATTTAATACTATTAAATGTTTTCAAGTAACCTAAGCATCCTACCGACTTCAATATCCATCCTCGAAAAAGCAAACCATTTCTTGCCTAGATCTTTGAGTGACGCCCCGATGTGGTAGAGTTCTGAATTATCAATAATCAAAAAACGGTCGTGGGCATCGGAAAAAAGCTTAATATCTACTGGAGGATATTGGCTATTGTAGCGTTGTAAGTCTAACCGTAATTGACTGCTGATGCTTTTGGTGTAGATAGTAGCGGTTACACTGCTGTTTCGCTTGCCTAATATGGTTAGTACCGTATCATCCACATAATTATCAAGCAGGATAATAGAACTTTTGGCATTGCGAATAATATCAGAAACAAAGGTATAGGCATCAAAAATCTGCCCATTGTAGAAAATGCCTTTTTCGCTGTGGAGCTTGTCGCTTTCCATAGCCTTAAAAATTTCTTCAAATTTTTGGTCGGCTTCCAGTTGCTTCAATTCAATACTATCCAAACGATGAAACAAAGCGGCATTGCTGATAAGCATTCTACGCATTTCCACAAAGGCTTCCATAATTTCAACACTGACTTTAACTGCTATATCTGAACGGAGTATAGCGGAAGCCATTGCGACCCCTTGTTCAGTAAAAACATGAGGCAAATAACGCCTTCCGCCGTAATTTAAACTTGAGGTTCCAATTTGGAACCTCAAGTTTTCAACTTCCTCTTCGGTCAGTTGAAAGCAAAAAGAGACAGGAAATCGCTCAATGTTTCTCTTTACAGCTTTGTTGAGGTTTTTTGTTTCCACTTGGTATAATGAAGCAAGGTCGCTATCCAACATCACTTGCTTGCCACGTATGGTATAAATCAGGTTCTTAATTTCCATTAGGCTAATGGCAGGTCTATTTTCCATTACTTCTTGTAACTTTTGTTTTTTCAAATTCAAAAGAGGTTTTGCAATCCTCATTCAACACGATATAAGCATCGAATTTTTTTCCTGCTTTGCTTTTCATTCCTTTGATGAGTGAAGTTTTTCCTTTACTGACTAGGCTTTCAATATCTACTATGCCTATTTGTACGCCGCACACATTGCGAAACTGTACCCAGCCACAAACTTCATCGGGACATTTCACGATTTTATCACGGATAATGAGTTGCTGGCTTTTGCATTTTGGACAAACCAATTTAGGCAGGTTGTTTTGGGCAATGGAAGTTTGCAGCAATTCATTGGTAATAGATGAAGCGAAAGCTTCCATTTCGCTTTGAAATGTTCCTGCATCGGCTTCGTTATCTTCGATTTTCTGCAATGTGAGTTCCCATTCGGCAGTCATTGCAACGTCCGCAATTTTTCGGTCTTTGACCAACTCATATACCTGTAATCCCTTTTCGGTGGGGATTAAAGATTTCTTTTCTCGTTGGATATAGTTACGAGTAAACAATGTTTCGATTATTGCAGCTCTGGTAGCCGGAGTACCGATACCTATATTTTGCAGGGCTTTCCGTTCGTCTTCATTTTCGATTTCCTTTCCTGCGCTTTCCATAGCCGACAAAAGCCCTGCTTCGGTATAAAGCACAGGTGGTTTGGTTTTCTTTTCCAAAACAGAGGCTTCTTTTATTTTGAGTTTATTACCCTTTTTCAGTTCAGGCAAATCTTGTATAGGTTCGGTATCATCGTCCGTAAAACTTCCCTTAATCGAACGCCAACCAGCTTCCGTAACTTTACTACCTTTTACGATAAAATCATAATGCAATACTTGTAAAGCCACATCAGTTATCTCTTTGATACAAGCTTGTGAAAGGGCTTCCAGCAATCGAAACGCAATCATATCGTAAACAGCATTTTCCTTTGCGTTCAGTGCTGACGGGATTTTGTCTGTAATTAATAATCCGTGGTGATCGGTAACACGTAAATCGTTCACAATACGTTTACTGAAACGCCCCCATTTCATTTTTGACACGCCTTGTTTACAGGTTTCCCTGTCCTGTAAAGCCCTCACTAGTTTGGGAATTTCTGCCCACATATCTTCAGGAATGTATTTGCTTCCAGTACGTGGATAAGTGATAAACTTCTTTTCGTAAAGACTTTGAGCAATATTGAGAGTTTCTTCGGCAGAAAGGTTCAGCTTTTTGTTGGCTTCCTTTTGCAAGCCAGTCAGGTCGAACAATAAAGGCGGTTGTTCTGTAACGCTTTTGGTTTCGACCGATATAACTGTTGCAGTTTCGCTTCGCTGAATGGTTTTCAGCGTATCATCGGCGAGTTTTTGGTCTTCCCATTTAGATTTGGAAAGACTTTTAAAGTCTATTAGATCCTTATTATGTAATAGCTGTATCTGCCAATATTTCATTATCGAGAAATTTTTGTTTTCCAAATAGCGTTTGCATATCAAGGCCAGTGTTGGTGTCTGTACTCTTCCAAGCGAATAGATGCCATTGTCGACGGCTATGGAAAGTGCCTGTGTAGCATTGATACCTACGAGCCAATCGGCACGACTTCTGCCTTGTGCCGCCTGATACAAGCCGTCAAATGCTGTCCCGTCTTTCAGGTTATCAAAACCTTGCTTTATTGCCTTTTCGGTAAGTGAGCTTATCCAAAGACGTTCAAAAGGTTTGTTGCATTTGAGGTATTCGTAGATATAGCGAAATATCAGTTCGCCCTCACGTCCTGCATCGGTAGCGACAATAATGCTGTGACTACGATTAAAAAGCTGTTCGATAACTTTCAGTTGCTTTAATGCTCCTGTATCAGCGGTATAGCCTTTATCTTTTTTAACCTTGCGAACGGTTAATAAAAACGGGTTGGGTAATATGGGTAGGGATGCTTTATCAAATCCCGAGATCCCATAATCTTCGGGCATTCCCAATCCTATAAGATGTCCGAATGCCCACGTAACAAAATAGCCGTTACCTGTAAGGTAGCCGTCCTTTTTATCAGATGCACCCACAAGTCCAGCTATTTCTCTTGCTACACTTGGTTTTTCTGCAATAATTGTTTTCATAATTGATTACCTTTTTACGCCTTTGGACTTTGTAGGAGCTTTGGGCTTTTCCTGTTGTTCCTGCTGCTGTTTGTTTTTTGGGTTTTGTTGCCCCGACTTCAAAGGCTCGTTGATGTTTTTGGTTGCTTCGTTGGTCTTGCCTTCCGAATTAACGGCAGTTTGCGTTTTATGAGCTTCGGTAGGTTTTACCTGTGCCTTAACCTGGCTTGGAAATTGGAAGTTCGTTTTTCCAGTTTCTGCATTGAAAGTGATATAACCTTGATACGGTTGCCCTTTTTTATCTTTCAATCCGTCAATGTAAACGGTTTGACCAGCTTTAAAATCCTTATGTTGCTCATCAGTCAATTCTTTACCTCTGAATGTTTTTGGAGCTTCCTGCGGCTGACTTTGCTGGTTGGTTCGTTGACTGTTCTGTCCATTGCTTTGCGTTTGTCTATTGGAATTATTACGGTCAAAAAGAAACTCCACATAACGTTTGTCTGCATTGAACTGTACCGTTGCTGAAAATTCTGTTCCTTTCGTGGAAATCATACCCTCTAACTTTAGCGGATTACCCTCCATTAAAGTCTGTTTTTGTACATCATTCAGTTTTACGCCCTTAATTTCATCGGGAATTTTTATGAAATCCGTTCGTAATGCAATTACATCGTTTGTCAACCTATCTATACTGATAATGGACGGCATTAGGTCGCCTGTTTTTGAATTAACCAGATTAACCACACGCCCCATATTGCCCGTTTCGAGCAGGTTTTTCTTGTCCTCATCCGTAAACTTATGTCCGAAAAATTCAAAATGCAGATTAGGTTCTTTTTTTATCCCGTGTATTGCCACGACAACTTTCCCGTCTTCTGCTTGCTGTAAAGACAAGCGGGCATCCGTTCGGAGGATAGTACCACCGAGGTTAACACCAATCGGTACGAGCTCATTGGTTTTATAACCTTTCAATAAAGGGTCAAGTAGGTTTCTTTTTTCAAGGTATTCTTTGCTTAATCCAAGATTGGTCATAGTGTCCCAATCAATCTGTTCTGGTTTGTAGCGGTATTCGCTGGTTTCCGATGTTGTTGTTTGTGTTGTTGCCATATCATTTTTATTTTCTTGTTTTTTATCCTGTGATGGTTGTGCTTTTACTTCGTGTTCTTCCATCACTTTTTCACCTTCTGGAGTTGGCTTATCCACTTGTTTTTGCATTTCTTGTGCTTTTTCAACAGCAACAGGTGCTGGCACTTTGAAGAAAGTGAAGTTTGTAGGGTTCTTTAACTGGCTGAAAAAATTGGAAAAGAAGTTGGAAAAGAAATCACCACTTTTATCTATACGCATAAATTGGTTTTGGTTTTTCTTTGTAGGATCAACGGTTTCCATTTTCCCGTTTTCGTCGATGCTTTTTACGGCTTGGATTTTCATTTTTTCTTTATCCAGCACCAGCAATATGTCCGAAAGCTGTTCGGGCATATCCTGTTTGTTTGTGGTTTCTTCGCTCATAATCTGAAAAATTTTAAAATTCGATGTTGAAAGTAAAGTAAGTGTTCACTGCATTGCACTAATTGGCATTCAAAGGCAGTGTTTGTCACTTACTGGCGTTCAGTTTAGTTGTAGGAGGATTAAAACTTTCCCGGATAAACTGATGCACATCGGACAACTTATAATACAGTTTTCCGCTTATTGTGTAATAAGGAAGTTTCCCAATGGAGCGATACCGTTGCAGGGAACGATTGCTAATTTTCAGCATTTGAAGTAAATCCTGATTATCGAGCAGCTCTTCACCGTCTATACTATTGCGTTTCTTTTGCAACTCGTCTATATTGTCACCCAACATATCGAGGCGACCCATCAGCCGATCCATCCAAGCCAAAAATTCCATTCTGTCAATATTCATAGGACAATACTTTTAAGGGTTCATACCTGTTTTTTATCTGCCTTTAGCTTTCTGCCTTTTTCGATATAACTTTTACCTTTTACCATAAGCTCTTGCACATACTCCTCACTACTCTGTATGGCATTGGTATTAAGCAAATCCTTAATTGCTCCAATGGTGTAGAAATACTGACCATACATTTTTGAATAAGCTATCTCACCTCTGGTTCGCATTCGCCATAAGGTTTTCTCGCTGATGTGCAGGTATTGGCATATCTCGTGGTTATTAAGCCACAGGTCATCATAACTTTTGTCTTCCTGTCTTTTTAGATAGTCTGCAATGGCGCTGATACGGCTGTTGAGCTGTTGCCATGCTTCCTCTTCAATAGTTATTATTTTCATTGCACAGTATTTAAAGTTCACTATGCAAAATTGTGAAAGGTGGTAGTGTTTGTCTGCCAACCTTTACCCATTGGTTTGACGATTTTTTGAAAATTTTCACAATCTCAGAAAACACTTGTCTAATAAGAGTTTTGAAGCATTTGAGATATTCTGGATTAGCGTTTTGGTACTGTTTGCCAATTGGCAGATATGGGCAAAGAAATAGCAGTACATTTTGTGTACTGCTTGTAAACTGCTCTGTTGATGTAGTTAAAGGTCTTTATCCATGTATTCCTCTAATGAAGCTTTAAGCTGGTCTAAAAATGCCGTTCGGGAGCCACTTCGGGTTTTCATTCGGTGGAAAGAGTGATGTATATCGTTTAAGGGAGTTCGGAATAACACCTGAAAAATCAAAGCTAATTTTCGGATGCCAACTTTTCCGTGGGCAATAGAATTTGAAGCATATAGGGCGTATATCAGTTCGATAAGTGCATTTTGAGAATTTGTCCACGAAATATCCTTGTTAGCATCCAAATTCTGCAAAACTGTATCGGGATTTTCTTCGGGATTGATTTTAGTAAGCACATAGGTATAAAGTAGCTCATTCGCCACAATATGGGCTATCTTGTTATCAAAATATGTTGAAAAGCTGAGATCAATTTCAAATACAGCACTCTTTAAACCATCATGATAGTTGATTTGTCCGAGCCTGAAATAAATGTGGTCACGGTCTGTTCTGCCAGCACGATAATACCTGTAAAAATCTTCATTGCAAATACTTTCTTTATATTCTGATTTGAGAGTTTTTAATAGATTTTCATAATAGCTTTGATGTATTTTGCCATTGCTCACGGGGCAGGTTGTTTCGATGCGGAAGACTTTGTTATAGTAAATAAGCTTCCCTAAGATGTTTGGTTTAATGTTCTTGAAAAAATCAATCTCTTGTTGCTCATTTGCAAACCCATCCCGTAAGATTTGAAATTTTATTTCACATAGCATCTCCTTTAGAAATAAAGTCATTTGGTAAGCCTCTTCCGGCATCTGCATCATTTGAGAAGAAAGTTTATCTTCTTGATACTGAATTTGCGTTAATATTTTATTCAATACGATTTCCATAGCATAGTCTTTTAGAGGTTCTCACTATTTATTCAGAGCTGGAACTATTGTTAACATGCCAAAATTTGGAAATAATAATGAAACCAATATCACAGATTACCCCCTATGGGGGAATTTTTATTTAAGGATAGGGAGCAAAAAAGGGTAAAGTAATAATATACCTTACCCAATTATTTAGTAGATTTGCATTAATGATTTACAAGGTAATCAAATGAAAGCGAGTGCAGTAAGCACCATTACTAAATCGTTACCGGTAGAGTTCTCACTCTTGTAAACTATTCTTTATTAGCCGCTTTGGGCTTTACTGCTTTTTTTAAATTAAAAAAATAAGAATAAGTTTGCATGCTATTATTAAATAATACTACATTTGCACCACAAAAAAAGAATAGAGACAAGGCTCTCTGTATAAAAGAAAGCCTTTAAAATATAATTGTCGTGATATTTTTATAGATCTTGAGAAAGAGCTAATTTTTTCAAATCATTTAAAAAATGGTTCGAAAATTGTCCCGACAGGACGACAAAAAAAGCCAGAATAGATTCTATTCTGGCTTTTTGTTTTAAATGATTAGACTTCTTTCTTATAAGATTTTATAACAGTCATTACGGACAACAAACAGGAGGTGTAACCACCATATAACACATTACAGTTGCTCCACCACTTGGGACATTTGGTAAATGTACCGGCGGATAAGTCTGTATGATATAACTCGATGCATCTTCTAATGAGTTAAAGTAATAATAAGGCCCGTAATAGGTTTTTTCACCTGCCCAGAAATTGGTGTAAAAAAAATGACGTATAGAAGCATTACCTCCGCAAGGAGTACTTCCACTTCCAATCGGTGAAGCCGCCAAAGCATTTAAAGACATAAAGAAGCCTAATGCCATAAGGAATAATAATTTTTTCATAATATATAATTTTAGGTTATTAATGTTAAATTTAATAAATTTATTTTAAAATAATGTTAATTTTTTTTGTTTTTTATTATATAGGTATGGATTTATATTTTTTATATGGGATATTTAAATGATAATCCCGGTAAGAATTACGATAAACTTCGGCTAAATACTCCAGTGTATTCATTAATTAGGGTAGATTTATTCTTTTTTAATGGAGGGGTATAAAGAAAAAATCCCCTAAGTATTTTAGGGGATTAAACACTATTTCCTGATGCTTAGCTGTAAGTCTGTATTGAACTATTTAATAAAGCCGGATTACTGATTACTGATAAGATCTGAAATTTTTTCTCCGAGCAGTACCATTTTTTCAGAAAATGATGATGAGTTTAACTCTTTGTCAACATTAATTTTTAATCTGTTTTCCTGTAATAGTACTTCGTACGCTGTTTTACCTTTTTCTTCTTTTTTCCATTCTTGTTTTTTGGAATCTGACAGGAGATATTCATTCTCCAGATACTGCTGCAATAACTTTTTAAGCGCTTCCTTTTTATGAGCGTCAAAAGAAGCCTTTAATTGATAGCGACTGTCTGAATTTGAGATTGATACTGAACTGTTGGTTTGAGAATTTTTTACTACAACCTTGTCTTTTGATTTTGGGTCACTATGAGTACTTGTACTACTTGAAAACTGCGTAGTAACCGTTGTTGTCTGTGCGTTTGCTAAAAAGGAAAGCAATATAAACGCTAAAAGATACATTATTTTCATGATATTAGTTTTTAATATTAAATTCAAGTCCTATTCCACGGATGCTGGTAATTGATATGGTTGGGTCATTGCTAAAATATTTACGAAGACGGCTGATAAAAACATCCATACTTCTTCCGGAGAAGAAATCATCAGCTCCCCAGACTTCTTTAAGAATATCTTCTCTTCTGATGAGTGTGTTTTTATGTTGGTATAAAAACTGCAGAAGCAGAGCTTCCTTTTCGGTAATGCGATACCGATCGTCTTTATGGGAGATGACGTAATTTTTAGGATCGTAACTGTAACTTCCGATTGAAATTTTCTCTTCACGATCAACAGTTGCCGTTGCTTTTTGAGAGCGCTTAATAATATTCCGGATGCGCAATATAAGCTCATTCACTTCAAATGGTTTTACTACATAATCATCTGCTCCAAGCTTTAGTCCCCTTATTTTATCTTCCTTTAGTCCTTTTGCGGTTAAAAAAAGAAACGGAATACCGGGGTTTTTGCTTATAATATTTTCGGCAAGAGTAAATCCGTCCATTTCGGGCATCATCACATCCAATATACAGATATCAGGTGACAAATCTCTTAAGATATTCAGTGCCTCCTTGCCATCTTTTGCCCAGGTAACCTTAAAACCTGAGATTTCTAAATACTGCTGTAAGATTGAAGCATAGTCACCATCATCTTCTGTTAATAAAATATGTTTCATAATAAGGGAATTGATATACTAAAAAGAGCTCCTTTTCCAGCTTCGCTCTTCACGGTTATGCTGCCTCCGTAGGCTATAATAAGTTGTTTAACATAAAACAGACCTAATCCAAGCCCCTTTGTTGTATGAATGTTGCCTTTTTCTATTCTGTAAAATTTTTCAAAAATCAACTTATGATGCTTTTCAGATATACCGCGACCGTCATCTTTTATAGAAAACGTAAAATGATTTTCACTGATAGTTAAGGTCGTTTCTATATGTCGAGCTCCGTATTTTACTGCATTATCCAACAGGTTCACAATAATCGTATTCAAATGAAAATGATCCATCTTTAACAAGATATTTTCAGCAGACGCGATATGGTGAATGGTAATATTGGGTTTTGATATTTGAAAATCATATATGATGGCATCTATCTCATTGCTCATTACGGTTTTTTCCTGTTTAAAGGCAACTATCTCTGATGCAAAAGAAGCTTCTGTAATCTGTATGAATAATTTTTGCAAACGTTCATTCTGCCGTTTGATGATTGATAAAGTATTTTGATGATGCTCAGGACTCAACTGTTTCTCTTTCTGTTGTAATGTCTTTATAGCAATATCTATGGTTGCAAGAGGTGTTTGGAATTCATGTGTGATATTATTAATAAAATCGGTCTTTACTGAGGATATCTTTTTTTCAGTAATCAAATTCTTGATGGATAAATAAAACAAACCCACTACAAAAGACAATAACAGTAAGGAGAATAAAAGCAAGCCAATCATTTTTCCCATGACAATTTTTTCCCAGTTTTCAATGCTGTAATATCGCTGTGTTCTTATTTCAAGCGAATAATCTTCTAAGGATTTTTTGTTTGATAGCTCTTCGCGTTTTATTGAACTCGTTTGCCATTTACCGGAAGCAAAAGAAATTTCATTTTTACTTTTCACCGTGTTCCCTAATGTCCGGATTTTTCCATTGAATATAGTATCGGTTTTGCCGTTTTGGGTAACAGTAGCCGACGTCATATAAATTGCATACCCTATTTTATATTTTTGATAAATTTCCTGAGTCTGCATAAACTGATGTAAAACGGCAGAGAGTGAGTCAGCTGTTTGTGTAATAAGCTTTTTATAGACTTCCCGGTTTATTGTTTTGTCTTTATAATCTTTAAGAAACCCGGCTGCTTTTTCCATCCATTCATCATCTAGTGCTGTATATTCGGGTGTATCTTCTAATTCAAAAAGTTGCTTTTTAACTTCTGCGTTAATCTCTTTCTCTTTAAGAGCATACGTGTTGTAAATAAAATATCCCTGTATGGCTGCAAGAGCTACAACGGTAAAAATACAGCCAACAATAAGGAAAGCAATTTTTCTTTTCATATAACAAAACTACGAATCTTATTAAGATACAATACAGATAGATAAGGTATTAACCTTGCATTAACCTAAAATAGGTTATTCTGTAGAATGCCTCAATAATCTTTGCCTAAAACTTCTTTTTTTTCTTTAAGGATTAACCTCTCATTAACCCATTCTTAACCCATAATACCAGACAAGTTACAGAGATTTGCTCCAAAACCATATAATGATGAAAAAGTACATTCTATTCATTTTGATAATGCCTTTTATGAGCTTTGCTCAGCCGGTAATCAAACTTTCAGGATCTGTTCAGAACTCAAAAAAAGAGTTGCTTTCGTTTGCTGATATAGCCATAATAAACATGGCAGATTCATTAGATTATAAAAACTCTGTAACAGATGAAAAAGGATTTTTTGAAATCGATAAGTTGCAAAAAGGAATGTATGTTCTGAAGATCGCAGCTTTCGGTTACACGGATTATGAACAACATATTATTCTGGAATCTGATCAGGTACTCCCGGTAGTTATCCTTGAAGAAGAAACTACTTTGATGGAGGATATGATCATACATTATAAAAAACCAGTAATAAAGCGGAAAATAGATCGATTGGAGTTTACTATTGAAGGTTCCGTTTTGGCTGCAGACAATGCATGGGAAATTCTTAAGAAAACGCCAGGTGTAATGGTCTCTGCCGGAGAATCTCTATCCGTAAGAGGAAGCAGTTCCATTCTGATTACAATAAATGATAAAAAAGTGTATCTGACAGGAGAAGAGTTAAAACAGCTTTTAGAAAATACTCAGGGAGAAAATATTTATTCCATAGAAGTAATTACGAATCCGCCAGCAAAATATGAAGCCCAGGGAGGTGCAATTCTTAACATCAGCATGAAAAAGAATATAATGGAAGGCTATAAAGCTTCTGTTAGCGGAGCTTATGTACAATCGATGTATCCAAAAGGCGTAGTGAGTACTTCTCAAAATTATAAAACAAAAAAACTTACTTTGTCTGGTGGTTATAGTCGTGGTACAGGTACTTATTACAGGCAGAGTAAAGACGTAATCCGCTATATGGATGATGAAAAGAAGACTACATCTGAATGGATAAGTTTTCTGAACCGAAAAAATAAATCATTGTCTCAGAATGCATACAGACTTTCAGCAGAGTATGCCATAGATAGTCTTCAATCGGTAACCTTAGGCACCAACGGTTTTATTAGCACTAATAATTACGGAACCTATAATGTTCCTACCTATATCTATAATGGAAATAGTGTATTGGATTCTCTCTATACCACGCGTAATGATAGAAAAGATCCTCAAAAGACAAGTGCCTATAATCTGGGATATGAATATAAACTGGGGGAAAAAGAAAAACTATCTTTTTTATCTGATTATACAAGATATTTTAATAAGGAATATCAGGATATCACATCCTTATTTTCTTTGCCGGATGATGAGCCTTATCGTAAAATGCGGTTTGTAAGTGACAATATACAGAACATCAGACTTTTTTCTGTACAAGGTGATTATATGCGTGAAAAGAACGATGAAACCTGGGAAGCAGGAGTGAAATGGGGACGTGTAAAAGCGGATAATACATTAGATTTTAAAGATGAAAAAGCGGGAATGCTTGTAGGAAATGCTGAGAGAACAAGCCGCTTTCTGTACAAGGAAATGATTTATGCCGGGTATGTAAGCTATGCAAAAGAAATAGATAAATGGAGTTTTAAAGCAGGGCTCAGAGGAGAATATACATCATTGGAAGGAAATTCAGAAACAATTGATGAAATCAATAAGCAAAACTATTTCAAGCTTTTTCCTTCTGTTTATGGTTTATATAAACCAACTGAAGGACATGAGATTGGTATATCTTACAGTAAGCGCATAAGCAGACCACAATACAGCTGGCTTAATCCATTCCGGTCTTATTATAACCGGTATTCTTACTTCACGGGAGATCCGGATTTAAAACCGGCAATCATTAACAATATCAGTTTGTTGTACACTCTGGCTGGTAACTATAATTTTGATCTGTATTATCGAAATGAAAGCAACCCGGCTATGGAGATATCGTATCAGGATTATGAAACAAATACGCTGGTATATAAATTTACCAATATAAAAAGGAAAACAGGTTACGGACTCGATTTTAATACCAGTATTGATTTTTTTTCATGGTGGCAATCGGGTATTCAGACCAGCCTCAATTATGTACAGGATACTTTTCAGGGATTGGACGGTCAGTTTTATAAAAATGAGCGGCTGCAATTTAGTTCAAGTATCAACAATCGGTTTAATCTGAATGCAAAAAAAGATTTTACAGCTGAGGTCAATGGGTTTTATACGTCACCTTCTGTGCAGGGAACTTTTACAATAAGCTCTTTTTCCAGTTTGTCTGTCAGTTTCAGAAAACTGCTTTTTGATGGAAAAGGGGAGTTCTCTGTGATATTCTCAGATATTTACAGAGGAGAAAAACAAACTGTATCTACCAACTATGCCAATCAGTTTAATTATTTTAATGACTACAGCGACAGTCAAAGTTTTCGGATTGGTTTTAAATACAATATAGGAAATCGGAAAATAAAGAATGTTGAGAGCCGGAATAAAACAGAAGAACAGCAAAGGTTATAAAATAAAAAATAGGCGGTTCATAAGAAACGCCTATTTTTAAAAAACTACATTAACTACTACTATTCACTTAATAAACTTTTCTGTGGTATAAGTAAATTCTTTTTCTAACTATTTGTAATAATAAATTCAAATTTTATACCACTATAAAAAAATAAGGAAAATAGGTCCCTAATACTCTTTCTAATGTGAAACCTTGTGTAATGTTTCTACATTTTGTTGAATAAAAAAGAGGAATTTATATAAATTCCTCTTTTTTTGTTTTTTATTTTCTGTGTAAATCGATTCTGTAATTTACTTTATCCCAATCTATCAGTTTAAAGTAATTATCTATATACTCCGCTCTTTTGTTTGTATACTTTAAATAATAAGCA
Organism: Flavobacterium sp.; assembly: GCA_032096595.1. Classification (GTDB taxonomy): domain Bacteria; phylum Bacteroidota; class Bacteroidia; order Flavobacteriales; family Flavobacteriaceae; genus Flavobacterium. The sequence goes on from DAMCXY010000006.1 coordinate 70,965, forward strand.
TGCTCCCAAACATCAAGATTCAATATAGGATAACCTTTTACCTCCTGAAAACCCATTAATGGATTGTCCTGATTAGCCGTTGTAATGATTTTTAACGCTCCGTTGTCTGTCATAATCAACCATGCCCATCCGGATCCGAATACGCCAGTTCCGGCTTTTTTAAACTGCTCTTTAAAGGCATCGTATGAACCAAAATCTCTCGTGATCAGTTCTGCAGCTTTACCTGTTGGTTCTCCACCTTTTTTAGGACCTAATATCTCCCAAAAGATGTTGTGGTTATAATATCCTCCAGCATTATTTCTTAAAAAGCTGTCTTTTCCATCGATTCCGATTAGTATTTCTTCTATAGATTTAGATTCTAACTCGGTTCCTTTTACAGCTTCATTAAGGTTATTTGTGTATCCTACATGGTGTTTTGCGTAGTGTGTTTCCACTGTTTTCGCATCCATATAAGGCTCAAGATCAGCATACCCGTAATTCAGTCCTAACATTTTGAAAGCTCCTTCGTTTGCTTTTACATCGTTCGGATTTGAGGTAGTTTCACTTGTTGTAGTTGTTGATGTAGCCTGAGGTACATCTACTTCTTCTAAAGTTGACTTTTTGTTACAACTAATAAAAGCGGCAATTATAATACTTGCAATAAAGACTTTTTTCATAATTCTAAAGATTTTATCAGGTTAATATATTCTATTTTTGCTTGTTCACTAGTCAAATGGCTTATCTGCATCCATGCATTGAATTTAAAAGCTTTTACAAGATCATCCTGTTGGTTATCATGCATTTGTAGGGTGTCTGATGTAGCCTGTTTATAATAGGCGTAAATTCTCAGTTTTACATCTGACGGTATTTTAGAATCTGTAGAAGAGGCTTTCTTATATGCTTCTAAAAATTCTTTATTGAGCTGATCGTCCATTATTTTATGGCAATAACTGTTTTATTTCCTTTTGCTTTTTGTTTCAGTTCTACATTTAATTTTGTTCCTAAAGGCAGATATAAATCTACTCTAGAACCAAATTTGATAAAACCTGCATCTTCACCTTGTATAGCTCTTTGTCCTTCTTTCGCGTAATTTACGATTCGTTTGGCCAGTGCTCCTGCAATCTGACGGTACATAACCTCTCCGAAAACAGGATTGTCTATAACAACCGTTGTGCGTTCATTTTCTTCGCTGGCTTTCGGATGCCATGCTACTAAATATTTTCCCGGGTGGTATTTACTATATTTTACCATACCGTTTAAGGCATATCTTGTAACATGGACATTGATGGGTGACATAAATATGGACACCATCAACCTTTTATCTTTGAAATATTCTGGTTCGAACACTTCTTCTATTACAACAACTTTGCCATCTACCGGTGCAAGGATTAAATGATCTTCTATAGCATCAACATTTCGCTTCGGATTTCTGAAAAACTGAAGTACAATAATCAAAAATACAAGCATTACTACCTGAACAAATGTTTTTAGCCAATGTAGCTGAGCCGGAATGATATAATCTGCGAGTAAAATAAGTGCTACAGTAACGATTACAGATCCTAAAATTATTTTTGCGCCTTCTTTATGAAACATTATAATAAAATTTGATACATTAAAAATATAAATGGAGCAGCGAATAATACACTGTCCAAACGATCCAGAATACCGCCATGTCCCGGCATAATATTACCACTGTCTTTGACCTGTGCCTGTCGTTTGAATTTTGATTCAACAAGATCACCTATAGTGCCAAATAAGCTTAATATTAGAGCGCTTATAATCCCCGTTGTGACTGTGAAATACTGAAAGTAAATACTCAGTATGCATGCTGCACAGACAGAGGCTATAAACCCCCCGATAAATCCTTCAATTGTTTTTTTGGGAGAAATCTTTTCATATAATTTATGCTTGCCAAACGCCCTGCCACAAATATAAGCAAAAGTATCGTTAACCCATATTAAGATAAAAATACCAATGATGATAAATGGATTATAAGTATTGCTAAGAAACGGCAGTTGCAACAGTATTAAAAACGGTATAAGTATATAACCTGACAAAAACAGGATTTTTATATAAGATGCTTCTTTTATTTCCAGTTTATTTTTAAACAGGTCTGCAATCAGATAGGCAGAAAAGGGGAGTCCAATCAATAATAATCCGGATAAATCTGAATTTGTACGGATCAAATAAAACACTAATAAGCTGAAAACAGTTGCTATAACGGCTGTTTTAAGAGGAATTCTATAGAGTTTAGAAAATTCGTAGACACCCGTAAGTAAAAAGAAAAGAAATAATAATTGAAAAGTCCAGTCGCTGTATAATGTTGCTCCTATTAGGAGAAGTATATATACAATGCCGGATAGGGAACGTATAACATTTTCAGACATTCTATAAATCTTCAAGAAGTAATAAATAGAGATTTTTTGGTTCGATTCCGTATTGAAGGAAATCATCCGATACTCTTTCTTTGAAACACTGCAGCGTGGTAATATTGGAAGGAATATTAGAACCGTATTTGTATTTTATTTTTCTGAGTCCGTCACTTTTGGTACGTGTTATCTGACTTGTTCTGCCAATTACAATAATGTTTTTAGGCAGTTCGTTAGATTTATAGTGTAAGAACTGTTTAGATGAAAATAAGATAGATCCATCCTGAGAAATCAAACCCTCACAGTTGCAGAGAAAAAACAAAGGATTTACCGGGTTTTTATAAAGTAACCGATTCTCAATCAGATAAGATTGTAAAGGTAATTCGAAAGTCTGTGCCTCTATTTCAAACCAATCATTTTCCTGTAGAATGCTGATAAATGTTTCGTTTAGATCTTCTTCATTCTCACAGTACAAAAATTTTCCTCCGTTATTTTTAAAATTTAAAGTAAATTCTTCATCAAGGGGTACGATTTTATCAGGCAAATACTTGCTTTCCTTTTCTTCATCGTTCTCCCGTAAGGAAGGTACAATGTTTCCCAGTATCTTTTTAAAAATATTCATAGCTTAATTTTAGTTTCAGCCGAAACATATACATTATTCAAAGATAAAAAAAATCCCAGTTTAACAAAATGTTAAACCGGGGATTTTTAGTATGTTCAAAATTAGCTTATTGAGCTGTATTATCAGGTGATATTTCCGTTGTATCTTCAATGATTTCCTTGTCAAAAGGTCTTTTTCCGAAAATTGTTTCTAAATCTTCTTTAAAAATGACTTCTTTTTCACATAATAAATCAGCCAATTTAATCAATTTATCTTTGTTCTCAGTCAATATCTGAATCGCTCTCTGATACTGTCCTTCGATCATCTGTGATATCTCCTTATCAATAAGTTTTGCCGTCTCTTCTGAATACGGTTTTGAGAAGTTGTATTCGCTTTGACCTGAAGAATCATAATAGGTTATGTTACCTAATTTATCATTAAGTCCGTAAACGGTAACCATTGCTTTTGCCTGTTTGGTTACTTTCTCAAGATCGCTTAAAGCGCCTGTAGATATTTTGTCAAATACTACTTTCTCTGCTGCTCTTCCGCCCATCGTAGCACACATTTCATCCAACATTTGTTCTGTTCTCACAATCTGGCGCTCAGTTGGTAAATACCAAGCTGCTCCGAGGCTGATGCCTCTTGGTACAATGGTGACTTTAACCAAAGGAGAGGCGTGTTCTGTAAGCCAGCTCACAGTAGCATGACCTGCTTCGTGGATAGCAATCGCATATTTTTCTTCCGGGCTGATGATTTTGTTTTTCTTTTCCAATCCACCTACAATCCTGTCTACGGCATCCAGAAAATCTTGTTTATCAACCTGTTTTTTATCTTTTCTTGCAGCAGTAAGAGCAGCTTCATTACATACATTGGCAATATCTGCTCCTGAGAATCCCGGAGTTTGTTTTGCTAAGAAGTCAATATCAAGATTGTCAACTTTTTTAATTTTACGCAAGTGTACTTCAAAGATTTGTTTTCTTTCACGAACATCTGGTAAGTCAACATAAATCTGTCTGTCAAATCGACCTGCACGCATCAGGGCACTGTCGAGTATCTCTGCACGGTTGGTAGCGGCCAATACAATAACATTGGTATTGGTTCCAAAACCATCCATTTCTGTTAAAAGCTGATTCAGAGTGTTTTCGCGTTCGTCGTTAGAACCCGAAAAATTACTTTTTCCTCTTGCACGACCGATAGCATCTATTTCATCAATAAAGATGATAGCAGGTGATTTTTCTTTTGCCTGTTTGAACAGATCTCTTACGCGGGATGCTCCGACACCTACAAACATTTCTACGAAATCAGAACCTGAAAGAGAAAAGAAAGGTACTCTTGCTTCACCTGCTACAGCTTTCGCCAAAAGAGTTTTTCCTGTCCCCGGAGGTCCTACCAACAAAGCTCCTTTCGGTATTTTTCCCCCGATAGAAGTATATTTCTCAGGATTTTTAAGAAATTCAACGATTTCAACAATTTCTTCTTTTGCTCCTTCAAGACCTGCAACATCCTGAAAAGTGATTTTTACATCATTTTTCTCATCAAACAGTTTTGCTTTAGATTTTCCTATAGAAAAAATCTGACCACCTCCACCGCCACCTGCTCCTCCGGTCATACGACGCATCATAAATAACCAGAATCCGATGATGATGATTAAAGGCAGAAAACTGAAAAAGATATCACTCCAGTTACTGTCTTTTTCCGGTGTATATTCTTTAATTTTTCCTTCAGCACGTGCTTCCTCAAGTTTCTTTTCAAATAATTCAGGGTTGGCAATATCTACAAGATATTCCGGTCCTCTCTCGGACATTTGACCGATGATGTTATTTGATTTTTTGTTGTCTTCTGTAGCTTTTTGAGCTGCTTCTGTCAGATAAATTTTTGCGGATGTTCTGCTGAAAAGTACTTTTTCAACATCTCCTTTATCTAAAAAATCATAAAATTTAGAAATAGAAATGGTTTTAGAATTTCCAAAACCGGAACTATTAGAGAAAAAATTGAATCCAATAATAACCAGTATTATTGTCCCATATAAAAACCAAGGATTAAACCTCGGTTTGTTAGACTTTATCTTAGACATGCATTATTGTGTTTTAGAGTTAGTTTGAACCTGGACAAATTTAGCATCACCCCATAAATCTTCGATATTATAATACTCTCTGGTTTCTTTCTGAAAGATGTGAACAACTATGTTTACATAGTCCATTAAAACCCAATTCGCCTGTTCTGTACCTTCTACATGCCAGGGTTTATCTTTTAATTCTTTGGAAACAGTTTTTTGAATGGATCCGGAGATGGCATTTACCTGAGTGTTTGAATTTCCATCGCAGATAACAAAGTAATCACATACCGTGTTTTCAATTTCGCGTAAATCCAATATAGCAATATTTTCTCCTTTTACGTTGTCTATTCCTTCAATTATTAGGGCTAATAATTCTTCGTTGTTAATTTTGTTTTTTGTCATCTATCTATTTTCTGAAACTTATCATCTGCAAATTTATCAAATATGAATGATTAATAAAATGTAAATTTGTCGTGTAAATTGTTTTATTTATATAAATGAATATAATCAAACTCAATGCCATACCCTCTACCAACGATTATTTAAAAGAATTGTCAGTACGTTTGGAAATAGAAGATTTTACTGTTGTTATAGCAGATTTTCAAACCAAAGGAAAAGGGCAAATGGGAACTCAATGGTTGACTGAGCCTAATACCAATCTAACTTTTAGCTTGTTACTGAATGGTGATTACCTAAAGATAGAGTCTATTTTTTCTTTGAATATTATGGTGGCTAACAGTGTTATTTATGCCTTGAAAAAGTTTGGCTTACAGCATATAGCGGTCAAATGGCCAAACGACATTTTGTCATATAATAAAAAACTATGTGGTATACTGATCGAAAATAACATCAAATCTGACGGATCGATACAGTCTGTTGTCGGTATTGGAATTAATCTTTTGCAAAAAGATTTTAGCGGATTGCCAAAAGCAACTTCTGTTCTTGAATGTTCAGGTCTTGTGATCGATAAAATCGAACTGATGAAAACAATTGTGTACAGTTTAAAAGAAAAAATGCAGCACTTTTTGGAAATAGTTGAGTTTGAGTGGCAATATTATCATGAAAATCTCTACAAGAAAGGTATGGCCATGATGTTCGAAGACGAAACAAAACACCGTTTTCCGGGAATTATTCAAAGAGTCAACAAAAATGGACAGTTAGAAGTAATGTTGGAAAACGATGTTGTTGCATCATTTAACCTCAAAGAGATTAAAATGCTGTATTAATCTTCCGGAACAAATTTTAAAGAAATAGAGTTCATACAATATCTGTTACCGGTAGTTTCCTTCGGCCCGTCTTCAAAGATATGGCCAAGATGGCCCTCACATTGAGAACAAACTACTTCTGTGCGGATCATTCCGTGAGATACATCTCTTACATATTTTACGGAACCTTCGATAGACTGATCAAAAGAAGGCCATCCGCAGTGTGAATCAAATTTCGCATCCGATGTAAATAGCTTGTTTCCACAGGCAGCACATACATAATATCCTTTCTCAAAAAAATCATTGTATTTGCCTGTGTGTGGCCGTTCGGTTCCTTTTTCTCTGAGAACATAGTATTCTTCAGGAGTTAATTTTTCTTTCCATTTTTGATCTTCTGTGTTCATGGTACTGGGGTTAGAGATTGCTGATTCGTACTTGTTTTGTTTGCAGTTTATGAAAAAGAGCGTGTAAAAGATAATCATCAGTGGACTAATCTTTTTCAATAAATTCTTTAATTTTTTGTAATACATTTCCATTTCCTAATATTTTCCTATGCCCTAATTTTTCGGTGAGGTACAATTCTGCATTGGGTGCTTTACTGTATATATGCTCGGCAGCTGTGTAAGGAACATCCAGATCATTTCTGTCATGAATGATAAGAACAGGTATTTTTACTTTTTGTATTTGATTACTGATGGTATAGTTGTCAATGTTTTCATCATACGTTTTCTCAAAAAGCTCTTTGAGTTTAATCCCAATCTTTGGTTTAAGACCTATTCTTTTGATAAAATCATCCATAATATCCTGTATAATATCTCCACTTCCAATAATAACAGCTTTTCGCGCTTGAAATCCTCTGCTTAACACATTAATTGCCGTCATTCCTCCGAGAGAGTGACCTATGACAATGTCAAAACCGTCATATTTACGTTCCAAAACAAAGGCAGCTTCCATAAATTCGGTCATTACTGATGTGTTTTTTGAAGCTTTTCCATGACCCGGTGCATCAAAACTAATTACTGTATATCCGGACTGTGTCAATTCTTTTGCGATAGAAAAAAGCTGAGTACCTCTGCCATTCCAGCCATGGATGAGCAATGCTTTTTTTGTTCCGTTTCCGTTTTCATATACCAGAATATCTTTTTTAGCCTTTGGTAATTCTAAAGGATATTTTACTGAAAAAGTATCCATATGTATTTCACGTTTTGGAAGTGGAAATTTAAATGGGGTAATAAAAAGCTTCATAGCCAGTTTCGTAGCCCACTTATTCGATAAAAACGATAAAGCTTTAACGGAGGATCTAATATATTGAGGTATCTGAACTGTACTTGTATTCTTATTTTTCATTGCGAATCCAAAAAAACTTACTAAAAAGTTATAAGTGAATACCAAATTTACAAAATGTTAGCTGGTTTAAGGTTTTTTAGTATTTTGTTTAACATAAGTTTTTGAGCAAAAAAAAAATAATTAATTTTGAAAAAAGTATGTTATGAAAACGAAAAACATTTTTATTCTAAGCAGTGCCGCAGCATTAGTGATGGCATGTGCTACAAACCCGTTGACAGGGAAGAAAACCTTAGCCCTGACGAATGAAGACACGGAACTTATTCCGGCGGCCTATCAGCAGTACTCAACATTTCTGAAGGAAAATAAGGTAATAAAAAATACCGCTGATGCAAAAATGGTAAACACCGTTGGCCAGAATATAAAGATGGCAGCTGAAAAATGGATGCGTTCAAAAGGGTATGAGAGCCAGATTGCCAACTATAAATGGGAATATAATCTTGTACAAAGTAACGAAATCAATGCATGGTGCATGCCCGGAGGGAAAATTGCTGTTTACACAGGAATTATGAAAGTAACACAGAATGAAACGGGGTTAGCCACTGTAATGGGACATGAGGTAGCTCATGCTCTTTTAAGTCACAGCCGTCAGAGGGTAGATAAGGCAATATTACAGTCTGGTATCGGTAAAGCATTGGGAGCTGCAACTGCTAACAGTACTGAGGTGTTGCAACAAGGGCTTGGTATGGTGTATGGAATCGGATCTAACCTGACAATGATGGCATATAGTAGAAGTAATGAATCCGAAGCTGACCGTCTGGGATTGATACTTATGGCCATTGCAGGATACAATCCGGATCAGGCAGTATCTTTCTGGGATCGCATGGAAAAAGTAAGCTCAGGCAGCACTCCTGAATTTTTAAGCACGCATCCGAGTAATCAGACCCGAATAAATGATATTAAAAAGCTGATTCCGGAAGCCAAAGCAGAAGCCGCTAAATTTGGTAAGAAATAATAGTATATTTGAAGCAGCCAATCCTGGCTGCTTTTTAATTTTTTAGTATGAAAAACTTTATCAAAGGAGATAAAAAAGTTCTGAATTCATGGGCTTTTTATGACTGGGCAAATTCGGTATATGCTTTGGTCATTTCATCTTCCATATTTCCATTGTTTTACGGAGCCTTATTTCGCATTGAAGGAATAGATTCTTATTCTTTTTTCGGAGTAGATACTCCGAGTGAATCCATCATAAGCTATGTTACTGCCATTGGTTTTTTAATTATTGCTTTTATTTCTCCAATACTTTCAGGTGTAGCTGATTACCTTGGTAATAAAAAGTTTTTTCTCAAACTCTTTTGCTTAATAGGTTCTCTGTCATGTATGATGCTTTTCTTTTTTAGTTTAGAATCTTTTACATTCGGGCTCCTTTTTTATGGATTGGCATTAATTGGTTTTTGGGGAAGTCTGGTTTTTTATAACTCCTATCTTCCGGACATTGCTTATGAAGAACAACAGGATAAAATTAGTGCCAAAGGATATTCCTTAGGATATATAGGCAGTGTTATCTTACTCCTTATCAATCTGGCAATGTTACTTAAATATGAATCTTTTGGATTTGAGAATGAATTACAAGCCATGCGCTGGTCTTTTCTGCTCGTTGGTATCTGGTGGTTGGGATTCAGTCAGATTTCCTATCGCAACCTTCCGGATTTCAGAAACGACAAAAAGATTTCAAAAGCAGTGTTTTTTTCAGGTGGCAAAGAATTATCAAAAGTATGGGAATTGCTTAAAAATCTTCCTGTATTGAAAGGTTACTTGCTCGCTTTTTTCGTATATAGTATGGCCGTTCAAACCGTTATGATTATTGCTGCCTATTTTGGTGAAAAAGAAGTAGCGTGGGAAACGGATTCTCAACGTACTTCCGGACTTATCATCAGCATATTGCTTATTCAGATTATTGCGGTAATCGGCGCCATCCTAACTTCAAAACTATCTTCAAAGATTGGTAATATCAAAACATTAATTTTTATAAACCTGTTTTGGATAGCCATTTGTGTTATAGCCTATTTTGTGGTCACTCCGGTTCAGTTTTATGTTACAGCGGGTCTGGTAGGTTTTGTGATGGGAGGTATTCAGTCTTTATCCAGATCGACTTATTCCAAATTATTGCCTAAGACATCAGATACAACCTCTTTTTTTAGTTTTTATGACGTAACGGAAAAAATAGGAATTGTAATAGGTATGTTTATGTATGGATTTGTAACTCAGATTACAGGCAGAGTACAAAATGCCATCTTATTTTTAGTTGTTTTTTTCATAATCGGTGTCATCTTACTCATCCGTTTAAATAAATTAGACAGCAGATTAGTTAAAAAATGATATTAAAAGTCTTTTGCATTTCTCTTTTTAAAAAATAATTTTATATTTGGAAAAATTTAACATTCAAGTCCGTTATGAGAAAAATAAAACAACTTGTTCTAATATTGATAGCCACTGCAGGATTACTGTCTTGTGAAGCTGAGAAAATTGATGAAGTAGTAAAAGACGATAGCTTACCGGGTAAAGCCATATTAAGGTTTCAATTAAACGGTATTACACGGATTGCAAAAGGGGACGATGTTAAAGTATTTCTGGAAGGAAATTTTATTACGCTTCAGGCAACAATTAAAGATGTAAATACTGATTTCTCACCTGTTGTTTTAAAGATTAAAATGACAAAACTGGCTACAGGATTTTATCCTACCAACTATACATCTTTGATAGATCCTCAGAATCCGGTTCCTATCAATCAATTGCAATATACCTATGCTACATTTAAGGATAGAGATCTTACATGGGAATACAGTACACAAAATGTTGAAACCATAACAGATATGGGTTCATTGGTAGTCAATACTATTAATGTCAATGCACAATATTTTGAAGGTACTTTTTCATACACCATGAATCCTCCAAAAGAAGTTAACGGATTGCCATTGAATCCCGTTCCGTCACCTATCAAAATTGAAAACGGATATTTTGAATATGTGAAATATCAAACATCCAATTAGATCATCAAAAAATAATATAAAGTAGAAATCCCGATAGAATGTCGGGATTTTTTTATGGCACAAAGATTGACTTATTTGTTATGTTATACATAAGTATATCTTTTAAAACATTTAAAATCAATTTGTTGTGGAATTACAAGGTTTTTTTATAAATCATGTAAGCAAAGATTATGACAAATTGTCCGAAAACAATATGGCACAAGAAAAAATAATTTCACTTGACAATTTATCTTTACAGGAATTAGATGGTAATTCTGAATTTATTCCTCTTTTATCTGCTCAGGATGAGGAAGATATGAATAAGGAAAAATTACCTGTTGATATAGCAATACTGCCTTTGCGCAATATGGTTTTATTTCCGGGAGTTGTTATTCCGATTACCGCAGGAAGAGATAAATCAATAAAATTAATCAATGATGCAAATGCTTCCAATAAAGTTATTGGTGTAGTAGCACAAATCAATGAAAATACTGAAAATCCGGAACTTGAAGATATTCATAAAATCGGAACAGTAGCAAAAATTCTCAAAGTACTAAAATTGCCTGATGGGAATATCACAGTCATTCTTCAGGGACAAAAGCGTTTTCAGGTAGAAGAAATTACACAATCAGAACCCTACCTCAAAGCAACTATTTCTGAAGTTCCGGAAACAAGGGCAGATAAAGATGATAAGGAGTTTAAAATTATTGTCGAATCACTGAAAGATGTTTCTTTACAGATTATTAATGAAAATCCTTCTCTGCCTTCAGAAGCTGGATTTGCTATTAAAAATATAGAGAGTGATTGGTTTCTGATCAATTTTGTTTCCTCAAATATGAATCTCACAGTTGAAGAAAAGCAACAATTGTTAGAAATTAATGATTTGAAAACACGCGCACTGAATACTCTTCAGAAACTCAATCTGGAATATCAGAAACTGGTATTGAAAAATGATATTCAAACAAAAGTTCGTGTAGATTTAGATCAACAGCAAAGGGAATACTTCTTAAACCAGCAGATAAAAACCATTCAGGAAGAACTTGGAGGTGTTTCCAATGAGCAGGAAATTGAAGAACTAAAAAATAAAGGAGCTAAGAAAAAGTGGGATGCTAAGGTGAAAGAACAATTTGAAAAAGAATTGTCAAAATTACAACGTATGAACCCGCAATCCCCTGACTTTTCAATTCAGAGAAATTATCTGGAACTTTTGCTTGAATTGCCATGGAATGAATATTCCAAAGATAAATTTGATTTAAAGTCTGCTCAGAAGATATTAGACAAAGATCATTTTGGGTTAGAAGATGTCAAAAAAAGAATTATTGAGCATATGGCTGTTCTCAAACTGCGAAATGACATGAAAGCACCTATTTTGTGTTTATACGGACCTCCCGGTGTAGGTAAAACCTCAATCGGAAAGTCGATAGCACAATCATTAGGAAGAGAATATGTGAGAATTTCTTTGGGAGGACTTCGCGATGAAGCAGAAATCAGAGGACATAGAAAAACGTACATTGGAGCTATGCCGGGAAGAATAATACAGTCCATTAAAAAAGCAAAAACATCGAATCCGGTGTTTCTTTTAGATGAGATTGATAAACTTTCCAGTTCGCATAACGGTGATCCGTCTTCTGCGATGCTTGAAGTATTGGATCCGGAGCAAAACCATGAGTTTTATGATAACTTTTTGGAAATGGGGTACGATCTTTCCAAAGTTATGTTTATTGCAACTTCTAACAGTCTTAACACCATACAGCCGGCACTTTTGGATCGTATGGAAGTGATTGAAATGAATGGCTATACCATAGAAGAAAAAGTTGAAATCGGAAGAAAACACTTATTGCCTAAACAATTAAAAGAACACGGACTGGATTCAAAGGCGATCAGTATTGATAAAAAGCAAATGGAATTCATCATTGCCAATTACACCCGTGAATCCGGTGTCCGCAGGCTTGATAAACAGCTCGCTACTCTTGTCAGGGGGATTGCGAAGGCAGTGGTGATGGAAGAATCCTATAATGAAAAAATAACAGAAGCCGATATCATAAAAATTCTGGGTACACCCCGTTTTGAGTATGACAAATATGAGAATAATGAAACCGCAGGCGTAGTTACAGGTCTGGCATGGACACGTGTAGGAGGGGATATTCTTTATATAGAGTCAATTATTTCGAAAGGAAAGGGAGCACTTACCATGACAGGAAACCTCGGAACGGTAATGAAAGAATCTGCAACCATTGCATTGGAATACATCAGAGCAAATTCAGAACAATTCGGGTTGAATGCAGAAATATTTGAAAATTATAAAGTGCATGTGCATGTACCCGAAGGTGCAACTCCTAAAGACGGACCGTCTGCAGGTATTGCGATGCTAACCTCTATATTATCGAGCTTTACACAACGAAAAGTAAAGAAAAATCTTGCTATGACAGGGGAGATAACGCTAAGGGGAAAAGTATTGCCGGTAGGAGGAATTAAAGAAAAAATTCTGGCTGCCAAAAGAGCTAATATTAAAGAAATCATCCTGTGTAAAGAAAATAAAAAAGATGTAGACGAAATAAAACCGGCTTATTTAACCGGATTGACATTCCATTATGTTGATCGGATGAGTGAAGTAATTGAACTGGCATTGACTCCACAGAAAGTTAAAAATGCTAAAAAGCTGGTCTAACACCTTACAGCAAAGTTTTTTAAAAAGATACATTTGAAATAATGTATCTTTTTTGTTTTTCAGACAATATAAAAATTAATATATTCGTTACGGAATAAAACACCTCTTCATGCGCAAAATATTATTATCGGTTTCTGCTCTTTTCGTTGCACAATTTGGATGGACTCAAGTAGGGGGAAATCATGCCTATCAGTTTCTGACATTGATAGGAGCTCCGCGTCAGGCAGCGTTGGGAGGAAACAATATTACGAATTATGACGGTGATGTAAACCAACCTCTATACAATCCGGCTGCCATTAACAGTGAAATGGATAACAGCTTCTCATTAAACTACGGTAAATATTACGGAGATGTAAATTTTGGTACAGCATCTTATTCCAAAACTTTTGACAATGAAAGAAGTTTTCATGTAGGAGTAACATATCTTAATTACGGTTCTATTGAAGGATACGATGAAAACGGGTTTCAGACAGGAAGTTTTTCAGGAAATGATGTAGCCCTGTCTGTCGGATATGCGTATCATATTGACGGAACGAATTTTCATATCGGAACCAATCTTAAATTAATTTCTTCAACCTTGGAATCCTATAATTCTCTCGGGGCAGCTGCTGATATAGGCGGATTATATGTTGATCCTGACACCGGTTGGAATATAGGAATCTCTTTCCGAAATATAGGGACTCAAATAACAACTTATAACGAACTGCGGGAATCACTGCCGTTTGAAGTTATTGCAGGAATTTCTAAAAAGTTAGAAAATGTACCCATTCGCTGGCATCTGACATTGGATAACCTTCAGAAATGGGATGTGTCATTCTCTAACCCCAACAGATCTGAAACAGATCTGGATGGAAATGTAACAGAAGAGAATGTGAGTTTCTTTAATAACCTGATCCGGCACGTAACCATAGGAACAGAATTTTTTCCGGATAAAAATTTCAATCTGAGACTTTCGTATAACTTTAGAAAAGGAGAAGAAATGAAAGTATTGGAAAACAGACATTTTTCCGGATTTTCTGCAGGTTTCGGAATTCGTGTCAAACGCTTCAGATTTGATTATTCCTATTCGAGATATACCATTGCAGCCAATACAAGCCTTTTTGGCGTTACAGTAAAATTGTAATATAATAAACACTACTACTTTGAAAAAAATAACGATTGCTATTGACGGTTTTTCATCAACCGGAAAAAGTACGCTTGCAAAACAATTAGCTGCCTATCTGGGCTATACCTATGTTGACACAGGAGCCATGTACAGAGCTGTTACTTACTATGCCATGCAGCATGACTTCATCAATACCACTTCTTTTGATAAAGAAAATCTCATTGATTCTTTAAAAGACATCCGTTTACATTTCGTTTTCAATCCTGAAATTGGCTATGCAGAAATGTATTTGAATGGACAAAATGTTGAACGGCAAATCCGGACTATAGAAGTTTCTCAGTTTGTAAGTCAGATTGCTGAAGTATCTGAAGTGCGTTCAAAGCTCGTAGAACAGCAACAGGAATTTGGCAATACAAAAGGAGTAGTGATGGATGGAAGAGATATTGGAACGGTTGTGTTTCCTAATGCAGAATTAAAATTATTTATGACTGCTTCACCTCAAATAAGAGCTGAAAGACGCTATCAGGAATTAATCGCAAAAGGAGAGAATGTTTCTTTTGAGGCTGTTTTTGAAAATGTTGTCACAAGAGATGCTATTGATACCACCAGATCAGATTCTCCTCTTATAAAAGCGGATGATGCCATAGAATTGGATAATTCTCACCTAACACGAGAGGAACAATTTATGCGCGTACTGGATTTAGTTAATCAACACTTAAAATAACCTTTTAGGAAGCTTTTTTCAAAGCTTCTTTTTTTGTTTGAAAACATCAATTAATATTGATATTTTTACACTCTTTTTAAAATTACCTAGATGGATATTAAGAATAAATTAAAAGTAACCGTTTTTCTTCAGTTTTTTGTTTGGGGAGCCTGGTTAACAACCATTGCCAATTTTTGGTTCAATACAAAACATTGGGACGGTACTCAATTTGGGTTGGTGTTCAGCACTATGGGAATTGCTTCCATTTTTATGCCTACCATTATGGGAATTATTGCCGACCGTTGGGTCAATGCAGAAAAATTATATGCACTTTTACACATACTTTATGCTGTAACTCTGTTTAGTTTGGGCAGTATTGGAACTCCAACTTCTTTTATTTCTGTTATGTTACTGGCCATGTGCTTTTATATGCCTACCATGTCTTTAAATAATTCCATTTCTTATTATTCACTCAAAGTTAACGGCAAGGATGTTATCAAAGACTTTCCTCCGATCAGAGTCTGGGGAACTATTGGTTTTATTGTAGCGATGTGGACAACCAATCTCAGCGGAAGTAAGGCTACGGAATATCAGTTTTATATCGCAGGAGCAGCAGCTATTTTACTGGCTTTGTTTTCTCTGACATTACCTAAGTGCCCGCCTCAGAAAATACAAAAATCAACCAAAACATTTGTAGAAACGTTCGGACTTGAAGCTTTTAAATTATTCGGTAATTATAAAATGGCTTTGTTTTTTATTTTTTCCATGTTTTTAGGGGGGGCATTACAGTTGACAAATGCTTATGGAGATGTGTTTCTGGATGAATTTAAGCACTTTCCAAAATATGCAGATTCGTTTGTAGTTGAGTATTCTGGTATTATTTTGTCAATTTCTCAGATATCAGAAACCTTATTCATTTTAGCGATTCCTTTTTTCTTAAAGAAATTTGGAATCAAACAGGTTATGCTCATCAGTATGCTGGCATGGGTTCTTCGTTTTGGACTGTTTGCATATGGTGACCCTATGGGTGGTTTATGGATGATTGTATTATCCTGCATCGTTTATGGAATGGCATTTGACTTTTTTAATATTTCTGGTTCTCTGTTTGTGGAGACCAATACCGACTCCAAAATCAGAGCTTCTGCGCAGGGACTTTTTATGATGATGACGAATGGTTTCGGAGCTATATTCGGAAGCATGACTGCCGGATGGGCTATTGATAAGTATTTTATTAAAACGTTTAATAATACAACAGATCTTGCTCAATATCTTGATACAGATACTACTAATAATGTATTTTTAGAGTTTTTGAAAAATAACAATATCACTGTAAATGCTGACGGTATATTCAGCAAAGAAATTTTTATGAAAGACTGGCATAATATATGGCTTACCTTCGCTGCTTATGCTCTCGTTATAGCAATATTATTTGCTTTTATGTTCAAGCATAAACACAATCCGGAAGACGTAAAAAATATCTCACATTAAAATATAAAAACCGAAAACTATGTTTTCGGTTTTTTTTAGCTTCATCGGTTTAGATTTTTAAATAATATGGATTTACTATTTTCTTTTATAGACTGATTTTCCTTCTTTAATCGTTTCCAGAACGAGAATATCTTTAATGTTTTCCGGAGCTATGGTCAAAGGATTTTTGTCAAGAATCACCATGTCTGCTAATTTGCCTGCTTTGAGAGAGCCTTTTCGGTCTTCTTCATGATATTGATAGGCAGCATTGATTGTAATTGCCTTAAGCGCGTCAAGAGGTGTAATTCTTTCATCAGGTCCAAGAATCTTACCACTGCGTGTTTTTCTATTAACTGCAGCGTAAATGCCTGTGAGCAGATCGGGTGGTGTTACAGGAGCATCATGATGCATGGTAAATAGTATTCCGGCTTTTTTAGCTGAATTTGCCGGGCTTATAAAGGCTGCACGTTCAGGACCAAATACGCTGGTGAGATGCCAGTCTCCCCATAGATAGACATGACTTGAAAAATAAGAAGGGATTACTCCTAAGTTTTTAATTTTCTGTATGTGATCAGGGCGACTGTTTTGAACGTGTATGAGAGTTGCCCTTAACTCAGGTTTATATATACCCTCATCTTTAAGTTTTTGTATCACGCGTATGGCCTGATCAATAGCAGCATCTCCATTTACATGTAGTTGAGCGGTAATATTATTCTCAAACAGTGTTTTTAGATCAGCATATAATACGTCATCAGTGAATATAGGAAATCCTTTATAATCTTTTGTTTGTCCTTCCGGAGGAATCAAATAGGGTATGGTGAGCCAGGCAGTTTTGCCTTGCGGAGATCCATCGTCAGAAAATTTAAACCCTCCGAGTTTCAAACGCTTATGATAGCGCATATAATCCGGTTTAAGATTTTCGAATTCGGATTTGAAGTTTTCAAAATCAGGAAAATAAATAACATCGGCTATCAACAAGTCTTTCGCCGCTGCTTCTTTTAATAAGGCGACATTTTCGCCCATCGTTCTTCCATCACAGATGGTTGTTTGCCCATAACTCAACCATTCTTCCTGTGCTTTCATCAGGTTTTTGAGAGCTTGGGTACTATCTTTTTTATCTCTTTCTTTTTCTGGGGCTATCTTTTTCATCAATACTAACAATGCTGAAAAATTGGCATTTTCTTCCAGTTTACCATTGAGTTTACCAGTGTTTTTATCTCTGCCATAATGACCTCCTTCCGGATCTTTTACATCTTCATTGATTCCTAATAAATGAAGCATAGCTGTATTCACAACACTGGCATGACCTGAAGCGTGTAGCACAATTATCGGATTTGTAGTACTCACCGCATCTAATTCATCCCGTGTAGGATGTTTATGTTCAATCATAATCGCATCATCATAACCATTCCCGATAAGAGGCTGTTCTGCCGGTATTTTATAATCTGTAATATATTTTTTTAAAGTTTGTTGTAAATCCGGAATTGAATTTACGGTTCCGTATGGACTTGGGGAAAGACCAATAGCCATTTCCATACCTGCTTTGGAAGTAAGATGGCCGTGAGCATCTATAAAACCAGGCAGTAATGTTTTTCCTTGAAGATGGTGTTTTACCGTATTGTTATCCGTGTATTTTTCTGCTTCAGATTGAGTTCCGGTATAGAGAATTTTTCCATCTTTTATTACCAAAGCTTCAACAGACGGAACATCATCCTCCATTGTAAGAATAGGACCACCATAATAT
Source organism: Flavobacterium sp. (assembly GCA_032096595.1). GTDB lineage: Bacteria > Bacteroidota > Bacteroidia > Flavobacteriales > Flavobacteriaceae > Flavobacterium. The sequence continues at coordinate 89,175 of DAMCXY010000006.1, forward strand.
ATAGCATCTGCTGTCAATTGATTTTGGGTATGCTTACAGCTGAAAACAAATGCGAGAACGAAAGCTAATGTTATCTTTTTTATGTTCATAGTATCTTTATTTAAAAGTACATATGACATAAATATACGTAATATTAGCCAGATATTAACATTTTTTGTGTTTGACTATGGTGGTTTTTTTGACTTTTACAGATGTTTTTATGAGACAGGAAGCTTCCTTTTAGGAAAAGATAAACTCGGTAACAATATAAATAATAAGACCTACCAAACCACCAACGATAGTTCCGTTAATACGTATGTACTGAAGGTCTTTTCCTACTTCGAGTTCGAGTTTTTCACTCAATTCCTTACCATCCCAATTTTCTACAGTAGTACTGATAATAGTTCCTACTTCTTTACTGTTTCGCAATGCTAATTTATAAACGAATTGTTTTACAAAACTGTTTATTTTATCTTTCCATTGCTGATCAGTGGACAAGTTATGAGCAAGTTCATCGATGTTTTTTTCAATATAGGTATTGAGTACGGATGTTTTGTTTTCCAAATTGAGAATGATCTCTTTTTTTAGATTAAGCCAGGCGTCATTAGCATAATTTTGAATTTTTTCCATAGAAATAAATTCATTTTTAAGAGAGGTGAATTTCTGTTTCCATTCGTCGCTTGTTCGTAATTCCTCAGAAACTTCAAATAGTTTACGGGTAATTTCATTCCGTATCTCATGAGCTTCATTTTCTTCTACATCATTTAAAAAAGAAGTGATTCCTGAAATTAATTGATTGGTGACAGATTTTCCTCCGATTAATCCCAAAAGCGGTTGTTTTTCAACTACTTTATCATAGATGGCTCCTCGGTTGTTCTCTATATAGCCTTTTGCTTCAGGTATGATAAGGTTGATAAGCTTATTGTGTTCGTTATTTTCTATTATATATTCAAGGCCTTTTGAGGCAAAAACTTCAAATGGAAGATTGTCAATAGCTTCTTTACCTTTTTTTGCAAATAGGTTGCTGATCATTTCATCATCCATTTTATATAAAATACCTGATAGGAGACGGTTGATTTCCGTTGTAATCAATAGCTTATTTTTGGGCTGATTGAGCCAGTCAGAAATGAAATCCGCAACATTTAATTTGTTGATATAAGGGCGGATAGTACCTGGCGTAAGAAAATTTTCAGTAACAAAAGTTCCGAGATTATCTCCGATAGCATTTTTACTGTTTTCAATCAGGTTGGTATGGGGTATTTTTATTCCCATCGGATATCTGAATAATGCAGTAACCGCAAACCAGTCTGCAAGAGCACCTACCATTCCGGCTTCAGAAAAAGCTTTTACATAATGCATCCACGCAGCATCTGAGTATTTGATTCCATATACCATTAAAAAATAGGTAATTACCATTACTACAAATAACCCTGTTGCTATAAATTTATGTTTCCTTAATTGCTGCCTTTTGTCTATTGCCATTTTTTCCGTTTCATGAAGTTAAAAAAAGCACCGTAAAGGTGCTTTATATTATTGTATGCTATCGACATTGACTAATTCGTTGGTGTCTTTGTCATAATCAATTTCCTCAAAGTTAAAACCGAATAAATTAAAGAAATCATTTCTGTACCCTTCAATATCCGATATTGCTTCAAGGTTTTCAGTTGTTGCCTGCTCCCATAAAGCTGCTACTTCTTTCTGTACATCTTCACGCATTTCAAGATCATCTATACGGATTCTGCCTTTTTCATCAAGTGCTATTTTTTCACCACTGTATAGGGATTCTGCAAACAGACGCTGCATTTGTTCGATACAACCTTCGTGAATGCCTTTTTGTTTCATTACTTTATATAAAAGAGAAATATACAATGGCACTACCGGTATTGCTGAACTGGATTGTGTTACCAATGCCTTGTTTACCGATACGTAAGAAATTCCGTTCAAATCTTTCAACAGCTTATTGATCGTTGTAACAGTAGCCTCCAAATCATCTTTTGCCTTACCAATAGTACCGTTTCTGTAAATAGGGTAGGTAAGTTCAGGTCCTATGTAAGAATAAGCTACCGTTTTTACACCTTCGGCTAAAACACCAGCTTCTTTCAAATCTTCCATCCAGAATTTCCAGTCTTCACCCCCCATAACGGCAATAGTGTTTTGGATATCTTCATCATTGTCTACAGGATTAATGGTGATGTCAGAAACAACACCCGTATGAAAATCTACTGTCTTATTTGTGAAAGGTTGTCCGATTGGTTTTAGTACAGATGCATAATTTACTCCTGTTTTAGGGTGTGTTCTACGCGGTGAAGCCAGACTGTAAACGACCAGATCAATCTGTCCAAGATCTTTTTTTATTAAATCAATAGTTTGTTTTTTTATTTCATCAGAGAATGCATCTCCATTGATTGATTTTGCATATAAACCGCTTGCATGTGCTTCTTTTTCAAAAGCAGCAGAATTATACCAGCCAGCTGTTCCCGGTTTGCCTTCAGCAGCAGGTTTTTCAAAAAACACACCAATAGTGGCTGCATCAGAACCAAAAGCGGCTGTGATACGTGAAGCAATACCAAAACCTGTTGATGCACCGATTACTAATACTTTTTTCGGTCCATTTTTAATTTTCCCTTTTGATTTTACGTAATCGATTTGATTTTTGATGTTTTGTAATGTTCCTTCAGGATGTGAAGTTAAACATATAAAACCTCTGGTTCTCGGTTTAATAATCATTGTTGTTACTTTTATTAATATTTTTTGAATTGTGTAAATATCAGATCAAGCTTCAAAATTACTGATTTCTCTTGTTATTGTAAAATTATTTCACATGTTCTGCTTCTATCTAAGCGCTTTGCTATTCTTCGTCTTCCTCACTTTCAAAGATCAATTCAAAGTCAGACAGTAAAATGCGTGATTTTTCTAAATCTTTTTCCAAAACAAAGATGTGTACAGCCTGATCTGCCGAACCGAATCCGGAGCGTATGGCGGACTGAATGTCATTTCTTTCAATGTACTCAACATTGTTTTCTTCCAAAATATTTTTAACTGCCAAAGCAGTAATTTCGCTTCCTGAGAATATTTTTTTGTGTGTGTCCATAACTTATTTTTTATTTTAAAGATAGTAAAATTATTCCACTAAGCCAATATCCGGTGTATTAACTGTTGTCTATATAATTAGGTAGGATAGCAAAATGTTACACACTTTACTAAAGAGATTGTCTCAGAAGAAGTTATGTCTCTTAATGGAGTTATTCATAGTAGTTTTTTGTGTCCGTAGTGTATTTCTTTTGCCGTTTTACAATATGGGATTCTATGAATGTACTGTAAAAAGGCGTTGAAAGAGAACAGAGAAGTGTATAAAAAATGATGGCTGTCTATACTATAGACAGCCATTTTTTTAAAATTTCATAACTAACCCTAAATAATAATGAAATCTTTATTTCTTATAAAATTAATATAAAATATTGAGAGTCAATGTTAAAATTTTATTTTTTATCCTGCAGTGCAAATACCGATTTCAATACATCTGTTGATCGGGCAGAAACATTATTTCGAATGTTTAATTCTTCTTTTTCAATCATCATAAAAACACCGTTTAATGCTTCTTTGGTAACATAATCTGTCAGATCTGGATTAACTTTTTTTACCATAGGTAAGGTGTTGTAATTATTAATAAGATTTTTCCATATTTTATCAGCACCCACTTTATTGAAAGATTGTTTAATAACCGGATTAAATTTTGTATACAAAGATGTACTGGTGTTTTTTTCTAAGTATTGAGTTGCAGCATTTTTATTGCCCATCAGTATGTTGCTTGCATCAGCTATGGTCATACTGGTTATGGCATTAATAAAAATAGGTGTTGCTTCTTTTACAGCATCTTCTGCTGCTCTGTTAAGTGCTTTTATACCTTCGTCAGCCAGATTGCCCAAGCCTGCTGTGCGAAGTCCCTTTTCTACTTTTTCTAGCTCTGGCGGCAATCCTATTTTTACAAGAGGGTTACCAAAAAAACCATCTGTTTTAGTAAGCTTACTCACTTGTTTATCGACACCTTGCTTTAAGGCTTCTTTGAGTCCGTTTGCGATTTGTGTTTGTCCGGCACCTGTTGCTGACGACAATTCCGGTATCTGATTTGCTATTTGTTGAAGACCTGTACAGCTAAACAATGTGATAAATACTAAAGGCAATACTATTTTTTTCATATAAAATTTTTTACAGCGATATTGAAGATGAAAAGACTGTGTTTAACAGCCTTTTAAAATTATTTCTTATTATAAATATGTTCTTTTTTAAAGTGTTTTGTCAGCAGGTAATAAACAACTGCCCGATGTTTGTTTTTGTTAGAATGACCATATTGTTCCATTACTTTAGACAGACCTTCTTCCACAGTTTTATCATCTTTGAGTCCTAATTTTTTTATGAGAAAATTATTTTTTACGGTTTGTAATTCCTCTTTACTGGAACCGGAAACAACGGATGAATCTTTGTTATAGATCGACGGACCGCAACCAATGGTTACTTTTTCCAATAATTCCATATCTGCTGTTACACCACACTTATCTTTTAAGTCAGCTGCATATTTTTCAATTAATCCGGTTCTTTTACTCATAACAAAATATTTTTTATTTAAAGATAGAAAAAATCCTTGTTCAGGTGATATTAAATAACTTTAAAATACTCTTTGAGAATGTCCTGATTTATTTTAGTGGGAGTAAAAATTTCCAATATAGCAGGGCGTTCGTTTTCTTCTGAAAAGAGTCTGGAAAGTGATTTTTCCAGTGTTTGCTCATCTGTAGCTGTATAATATTCATAGCCAAACATTTTTGCAAGATGCGAAGCATCCAATTGGTGCTCGGTTTCGAAATAAGTATTGAAAACAACCTGTTCCTGATGACCCGGAAGTATTCTAAAGATACCACCGCCACCATTGTTGATGAGAATAATTTTAAAATCCTTTGGAGTATAATTGTTCCAAAGTGCGTTGCTGTCATATAAAAAACCAATATCTCCTGTAATGAGTACGGTAGGCTCTTTACTCACCACAGCAGCTCCTATTGCTGTAGAAGTACTTCCGTCAATACCGCTGGTTCCACGGTTACAAAATACACGGATTGAGGGTTTTGTGTCAAAAAGTTGTGCATAACGGATAGAAGCACTATTGCTTATTTGCAGTTGCAGATGGCCCGGAAGGTGTTTCCAAATGATATCAAATGCTTTAAAATCAGAGAAAACGATGTTTTCCAAATATTTTTGGTGTCCTTTTTTTCTGCTTTCCATAAGGGTAAGTACCCAGGATTGGTAGGGGCTGTTAATCTCTTCTGATGAGGCATACATTGCTTTAAAAAACAGATTGGGATCTGCTTTAATATGCGCATTGAGCGCCTGAAAAGTATCATAAGCTCTCAATTCATCAACATGCCAATGTGCTTTTGGTTTATATTTTCTCAGGAACGCTTTAATGCGCTTTGAAACCACCATTCCACCTGTTGTGATCAGCAAATCAGGTTGTAGTTTTTTGAAATCATCTTCACTAAAAGACGTAATCAGTGTATCAATGGTAGATACAAAGTTAGGATGATGTAGGTTGGAAGTTACTTCTGTCATTACAACCACTGAAGGGTCATTGCCAAGAAGGTTAATTATTTCCTCATCCATAAAGCCCGGATTCTCAACACCAATGAGGACTAATTTTTTAGGAGTGTTGTTCCACAACTCTTTAAAAGATGTAAAATCAACAGCAGGCAAAACTGGTTTTTCTATATCAACAAGAGCAGGTGTGTAAGTATTTTCTGCTAAAGTGTTGTATAAAGGTTCCTCGAATGGTGCATTGATGTGCACCGGTCCTTTTTTATTGATCGCTACAGATATGGCATTCTGAATAAGCAAGTCATTGGAAGCCGATGCTTCTTCTGTAAGGTTGGCATTATACAGGCTGTGATTGTCATAAACATTTCGCTGACGAATCGTTTGTCCGTCTCCGATATCAATTTTATCAGTCGGGCGATCAGCAGAGATAACAATCAAGGGAATCTGGCTGTAAAAAGCTTCTGCGACTGCCGGATAATAATTTAATAGAGCAGAACCTGACGTGCAAACTAAAATGGCAGGGGTAAGGGTTTGCTGTGCTATGCCCAAACCAAAAAAAGCAGCACATCTTTCATCTGCTATACTATAACAATTAAAAAAAGGATCGGAAGAAAACCCTATGGTTAACGGGGCATTTCTCGATCCTGGTGATATGATTATAGTATTGAGTCCTTTTGCTTTAGCAATCTGAATAATGCTTTGCGCTAAAGGGATTTCGGGATGTATCATTTGTAGTACCATTTGTTACTCAAAGGTACGAACAAAGCTTGTAAAATGAAATGATAAAATACTATTTTGCTTTGATCCAATCTTTAATTTCCGCATCTGTCGGTAAAGTTCTCGGGCTGATTACTTTTTCTAACTGACCTTTTTCATTGATTAAAAATTTCTGAAAATTCCATTCTACCGTAAAATCACCTAAGCCATTTTCTGATTTGGTTGTTAAGTATTTAAAGAGAGGATGTATGTTTTTACCTTTTACTTTAATTTTAGACATCATAGGAAATGTAACTCCGTAATTGGCCTGGCAAAAAGCAGCAATTTCCTGATTGCTTCCTGGATCTTGTCCCATAAAGTCATTGGATGGAAAACCGATGATAACAAAATTTTTGTCTTTGTATTCTGTATACAGACTTTGTAATTGTTCAAATTGAGGAGTGAGTCCGCATTCGGAAGCCGTATTGACGATCATCACTTTTTTTCCTTTTAAGGAGTTCAGATCAAAAGTATTTCCCTGAATATCTTCAACTTTAAAGTTGTAAATAGTGTTTTCGTTAGACACCATTTTTGAATCATTTGTTTTGTCTTTGTTCATCTTTGTCTGATTTGCATCGTAACAGTTAAATAAGAATAAGCTGCCGATAATTAATAGATATTTCATCTCTTACTTTTTTATAAAATTACAAAACAAGAAACGAAGCATCTTTAAAAATAATGTTAAGATTCTATATCTGTTTTTCTATTATTATAGAACGTCATTTTGTCATTTTAAAGTATTCTGAAGTAAGATAAAATTTGTAACCATGAGGCTGTTAAGGGTGTCAAATAAAAAAGCTTTCCATTCGGAAAGCTTTTTTATTGTTTTATTTTTTATAATATTTTCGGTATTTAAAGAAAGCGATAAAGGCTATCAGAAAAATACTTCCTACAGACCACCATATAAATGATGGGGTGACTACCTGATCACCGCTTGCATAAGAGTGTAATCCGGACAGATAGAAGTTAACGCCGAAATAGGTCATTAAAATAGCATAGAAAGCGAGGATAGAAAAGAAGTTGTAAATCCATGTACCGCGTAATGCCGGAACAAAACGCATATGTATTACAAATGCATAGACCATGATGCTGATCAATGCCCATGTTTCTTTAGGATCCCATCCCCAATAGCGTCCCCAACTTTCATTAGCCCACTGTCCACCAAGGAAGTTACCAATTGTGAGCAGAACTAAGCCCACTGTCAGTGCCATTTCGTTGATATACGTGATTTCCTTAATGCTCAGATCCAGTTTTGATTTATTGTCTTTTGTGGTAAAAATCATGAGTAATAATGCTACTATTCCCAATATCATTCCCAAAGCAAACGGACCGTAGCTGGCAACAATAACGGCTACGTGAATCATAAGCCAGTAGGAGTCCAATACCGGTTGCAAATTCGCAATGGCCGGGTCTAACCAGTTCCAGTGTGCAACCATCAATATCATTCCGGCAACAAAGGCTGTGGAAGCAATTGTAAGTTCTGATTTTCTTCCAAAAATTAATCCGAACAGCATGGTTGCCCAACTCACGTAAATCATCGATTCATAAGCGTCTGACCAAGGGGCATGACCCGAAATATACCAACGGGCTGCAAGACCTAAGGTATGCAGTACAAAAAGAAGTACCGTGAGGCCGATAAATACTTTTGTAGTGATGTTTAAAAATCTGTTTACTTTGAATATACGGATGATAACTACGAAAAATAGTAATACAGAAGCATACATATATAAGGAAAACAGGTTTTTGAAGATATCATATTTGTTGTATAATACTTCCGCTTTGATATGTGTATCAGAAGGCATTACCTCTTTTCCGAATTTGTGCTGATAGTTGTTGATCGATTCTAATAATTCGTCAGCACCTTTATAATTGTTGTTGTCAATTGCCTGAAGCAATGCAGAAATATACAATGGGAGTACATTTTTGGTGTACAGTGAATCCATTCCCTTAAGGTTGGCATCGTTTAATTCAAGATAAGAAATCCATTTGTTATTAGGATCTCCGGGAATTGGAAATATTTTTAAAATGCTTCCTGAAAGTGCCTGATGAAGTAATATAACACGTTTATCTACTTCAATAAAATCTTTTTGAAATTGATTTTTTACCCCAGCGTGATTGGCTTCATCTAAATATTTGCCTAATTTATAGTTTCCTTTTTCATCAAAGAAATTGATTAATGATGCAAATTTTGCATCTACAGGAAGTCCTATTACCTTTCGGAGACTGTCATTCCCCTTTTTAAGATTAATGATCGGTACATTATACCAGAGTGTAGGGTATTGAACCATTGACAACATAACCTGATCAGAGTCAAAGTCTTTGTAGTGGTCTGCTTTACTTACTTTTCTTAATAATTCAGAAGAAAATGTATTGATCGGTTTCATACGTCCGCCTGCATCCTGTATGATTATTTTTCCAAAAGCATCGGCATGTGCCTGTGAAATTTTAATCTTTGATAATAAAGAATCAATTTGTTCAGGGGTTGGAGCGTTGTGTGAATGCTGAGCAAAACCTGAGAAAGAGATCAGCAGCAGCAGCAAAGTCATAAGTGCTGCTTTTTTCTTTCTTACTTTATTCAGTTTATTTTTTAATTCGCTAAAACGCGTGTTTTTAGTAAATAAAATAGCTAACATCGCAATATATAATAAGGTATAACCAATATATGTAGTCCATGTTCCGTAAAAATCGTGGTTTACGGATAGAATAGTTCCTTTTTCATCCGGATCAAACATTGCCTGAAAAAAGCGATAGCCTTCGTAATCTAAAACATTGTTCATATAAATACGGGCATCAAATGTTTCAGAAGGAGCAATTACCGTTACCTGGCTCTCAAAAGATTTATAGCTTTTTTCTGTTCCGGGATATCTTTCTGCAATAAAATCATTTAGTTTTATCTGGAAAGGTGTGGTGTATATTTTAGAACCATACATTAAAGTAAACTCAAGTTGTCCTAATTTGAAAGATTGAGGAACGCCCATTTTACCTTTACTTCCCATCAATACGACTTCCTGTTCTTTACCATCTGTACGTACCGATAATACCAAAGCATCATCAGTTTGCTGATCTTTGTAGTTGTTGTTTGATTTTAATACTTTTTTTCCTGTTATCGGACGATCGGCTACAAATTGTGCCCCGCCGAGATTGTACATAGAACGGAAGTTAAATTCCTGTTCTGTATCTTTTGCCACTTCACCCTGATGCTGATCAATCATACGCATATAATTACCTTCAAAAGGGGTATTGATATAAAACGTACCGTCTTTAGAAGTTATGTTGATGGCTCCGTTAGTAGGTTGGTTATAGGCAAATAGAGTTCCGTGAATGCTTTCTACAGTACCCTCTTCAATAAAGTGTTCATGACGTTCTCCGTGTTCTGATTCTACGATTTTCAATAAACTTTTTCCGTTGGGATCTTCTACTATTTCTTCCGTAGCATTCATTATAAATTCTTTGAATTCTACTTCAAAAGGAATCTTGTTGAAATCGTTTTTGATTTTGAAGTGATTGCTGGCAAATGAACTGATGAGATTGTCTTTTTCAAGCGCACCCGAAAACAAATGCTGATCTTCAAAAGTAAGTCTTTTCATTTCTCCATCGATTTCTCCATCCACCAATACCGTAAGAAATGTTCTGTCAGAATAAATCTGTGATGCTGTTTCTCCTTCTCTGATAGGCATTACACCTTCAAAGCTGATGTATCTTGTGATAAAGGCACCTGCAATGATAAGAATGAAGGAAAGGTGCAGTATCAAGGTAGCCCATTTTTCTTTTTTATGAAGCTGATAGCGTTTAATATTACCGATAAAATTAAAAACGAATATCAGCATAATAAATTCAAACCATTTGGTGTTATATACTAATATTCGTGCAGTATCTGTATTGTATTCGTTTTCAATGAATGTGGCTATACCCATTGCGGCTGCAAAAACAATGAATAAAACCGCCATCAAACGAGTGGAGGACAAAAAAGAGAAAATCTTACTCATAAAATACTTTATTTTAGTAGTGTACTAGATATTAAAATTCCACAAAAATACTTATTTATAGGTGTAGTGCGGGTATTTTAACGAATAATTAATGATTGCAAGTCCATAGGAATTTTATAAATTTGTAACTGAAATTTTAGAAAGTTTTCTTTTTAAAATTGAATACGTAACAATTGTGTAAAAACATCAATTAATTATGCCGAAAATATCTAAAAAAGGGCAACAAATGCCTGAGTCTCCTATCCGTAAGCTTGTTCCTTTTGCAGAGGCAGCTAAGAAGAGAGGAACAAAAGTTTACCATCTTAATATCGGTCAACCCGATATCAAAACGCCTGAAGTTGCTTTAAATGCGGTAAAGAATGCCGATATTGAAGTTCTTGAATACAGTCATTCTGCGGGTTTTGAATCGTATAGAAATAAATTGGCTGCTTATTATCAAAAGCAGGGATTACCTGTAAATACTGAAGATATTATCATTACTACGGGAGGATCAGAAGCTTTGATGTTTGCCATGGGTAGTACAATGGATCAGGGTGATGAAATTATTATTCCGGAGCCATTTTATGCCAATTACAATGGTTTTTCAACGGCATCAGGGGTAAAAGTAGTTCCGGTTATTTCAGGAATTGAAACAGGCTTTGCTTTACCTCCTATAGCGGATTTTGAAAAATTGATTACAGATAAAACAAAAGCTATTTTGATCTGTAATCCCGGAAACCCTACAGGATATTTATATTCTAAAGAAGAGTTGTCTCAATTGGCTGCATTGGTAAAAAAACATGATTTGTTTTTGATTGCTGATGAAGTGTATCGTGAGTTTGCCTATGACGGATACCAGCATTTTTCAGTATTGAATGAACCTGAAATTGCTGAAAATGCGATCATGATAGATTCTGTTTCCAAACGTTTTAGTATGTGTGGTGCCCGTATCGGATGTGTAGTGTCTAAAAACAAAGATTTTATGGCAGCAGCAATGAAATTTGCACAGGCACGATTATCACCTCCTACTTATGCACAAATAGCTTCTGAAGCAGCTTTAGATACTCCACAATCTTATTTTGATGATGTCATCACGGAGTATAAAGACAGAAGAGATACGCTTGTACATGCATTGAATGCTATCGAAGGTGTTACAGTGGCAAATCCTAAGGGAGCTTTTTACTGTATTGCCAAACTGCCTGTTGAGAATGCAGATGATTTTGCAAAATGGCTTTTGGAATCTTTTGATTTGAATGGAGAAACAGTAATGCTGGCACCTGCTTCAGGATTCTATTCAACTCCGAATGTTGGTTTGGATGAAGTACGTCTTGCCTATGTATTGAAGAAAGAAGATCTTATAGCATCTGCCCGTATTATAGAAGCAGCATTGAAGGTATATAAAAAATAGTCTTTAAAAAAAAACTCTGATCTTTTGATCAGAGTTTTTTTTATATAAAATAAGCAAGTACAATACCCGCTATGATGGCGATGAGTTTGGCAAGGTTGAACTTATGTCCTTCACTGCTTTCAAAAATAATAGTCGAAGAAATGTGGAATAAAATTCCTACGACAACAGCTGATATCTCTGTGTAATAATCAGATAGGAAAGACAAATGCTGTGAGGCAAAAGTTCCTAAAGGAGTCATAAACGCAAAGCAAATCATAAAAAAGAAGATCGCTTTCTTAGCCATTTCTGCCTGTAAGAAAAACAGAGTGAGAATGATCGCTATAGGGAAATGGTGAATGGCAATTCCATACGCCAGATTATGGTGATGGCTCAACGGCATTCCTTCCAGTAAGGCATGCAGACACAAACTAAGAAATAATGCCCAGGGTATTTTTTTAAACTTTTCATGAACGTGTACATGTCCATGTTCAGCCCCTTTGGAGAAAAACTCTAAAAGAATCTGAAATACAATTCCGAGCATGATAAATAATCCGATCTTTTTCATAGAACCATGATCGTGATGGTCGTGTTCATCAGCAGTTTGGTGAACAGCAGATTCGGTGTGTATATGCGCTTCCTGAGAAACTGTTTCTGAGTGTGCTGCATGATGATCTGTTATCTGAATTGTTTTTTCAATTTCATGATAGTAGATTTCAGGTAACAGATGTGTCACGGTAAGTGTCAATAAGAAAGAACCGCTGAAAGCCAGCAGCAATTTAATATTTCGTCTGTTAGCCGGTTTTATTACAACAGCTAATACATACCCTAAAAGTACCGCGATAAGCGGAATACTGTATATTGTTATCATTTATTTAAAAAGCATGATTAAACGGTCAGATTCTTTTTCATAGTATCGATTCAGTTTATAATCGCCAAAAACTTCCAATAAATAGATGCCGGATTGTTCCATCAATTCTTCAAAATCCTGTAAGGTCAATGCTTTTACTTTTTCTGTGAAATCAAAATCCTGACCATTGTCGTTGAATTTGATGTTTTTTAAAATAAAACCATCCTGATAGGAACGGGTAATATGAAAAACAATGCCGTCTACTGTTTTTGTTTCTGTCGGATTCAGCTGCCCGATCACTTTGTGTACATTCATAAAGTCTAATACAGCAAAACCATATTCTGTAAGGCTTTCATGAATTGCTTTTAATGTGGTAAGATTGTCTTTTTCCTCAGGAAAATATCCAAAACTGGTGAACAGGTTAAAGATAGCGTCAAACTTTTCTTCCAAAGGCTGTCGCATATCGTGTTCTATAAATTTTAAATGGTCATTTTCAAATTGAGAGGCATATTCAATACTATTTTTAGATAAATCAGCTCCTACAACATCATATCCCAATTTGTTCAGATAAATCGAATGACGTCCGCGACCGCAAGCAAGGTCAAGTACTTTAGCGTTTTCCGGCAGGTTTAAATATTTGGTTATATTGTCAATAAATACCTGTGCTTCTTCATAATCTCTGTCTTTATATAATATATGATAGTAAGGAGTATCAAACCAGGATGCATACCAGGTGTTTGTATCTTTTTGCATGGGAGTGTTTAAAATTTTTATAGCTAACAAAATTAATCTATTTTTGTTGAAATTTCGATATTAAAAAATACGATCCTCCGAAATACGGAAATAATTATATGGAAAACTTTAAAATGATTGCGAAAACTTTTTTCGGATTTGAAGAAATTTTGGCAAAAGAATTATATCAGTTAGGAGCACAAAATGTTGAGCAGGGTGTACGTATGGTAAGCTTTTATGGAGATAAGGGTTTTATGTATAAAGCTAATCTTGCGCTTAGAAGTGCTTTGAAAATACTTAAACCTATCAAACAGTTTAAGGCTTATAGTGAACAAAGCCTGTATAAAGGTATTCAAAGTATTGACTGGAGTACTATTTTTAATGTAAATCAAAGTTTTGTTGTAGATGTAACGGTTAATTCGGATCATTTCAATCATTCGCAATTTGTGGCATTGAAAAGTAAAGATGCTATTGTAGATCAGTTTCGGGAAGCATTTGGCAAGCGACCAAATATTGATAAAGATTATCCGGATGTAAGAATCAATGTTCATATTCAGAAAGATGACTGTTCTGTTTCACTGGACACTTCAGGAGCTTCATTACACCACAGAGGGTATCGCACCGCGACTAATATTGCACCTATAAATGAAGTTTTGGCAGCAGGTATTTTGTTGTTATCCGGATGGGATGGAAGTACTCATTTTCTTGACCCGATGTGCGGTTCAGGTACATTTTTAGTAGAAGCTGCTATGATTGCCTGTAATATACCCGCAAATATCAACCGTAAAGAATTTGCTTTCGAAAGATGGAATGACTGGGATAACGACCTTTTTGATCAGATTGAAGCTTCTTTACTTAAAAAGATAAAGGAATTTCATTATGACATTATTGGATATGACAAAGCTCCTTCTGCTGTAATCAAAGCGAAAGACAATGCAAAGAATGCCAATCTGGATGAGTATATAAAAGTTTCTCAACAGAACTTTTTTGATACCCAAAAAGAAACGGAAGGTCCGCTTCATATGGTTTTCAATCCGCCATACGGTGAACGTCTTGATATTGATCTGGAACGATTTTATCGGGAAATAGGCGATACACTCAAGCAGAGTTATCCGAACACCAATGCATGGTTTATTACCGGAAATCTGGAAGCACTGAAATTTGTAGGACTGAAACCTTCAAGAAAAATAAAGTTGTTTAATGGAAAACTCGAAGCACGTCTTGTAAAATATGAAATGTATGAAGGTAGCAAACGAACAAAATTCCAAAACAGAGAAGAATAATGAGTAAGAAAAATAAAGTTTTTATCGTGATGTTTTTGTGCTTTGCTGCTATTTTTACAGTAACGCGTATCGGTCTGGGATATTTTTTTGAAATCCAGTCATTATACTGTTCATTAATCAGTGCTTTAGTAGCTACTTTTTTCTCTCCACAATTTAAGGTCTTTCAGACTAACGAAGGAGAAAAAGTATATATGCGATGGCTCTTCAGTAAAAAGGTAAAAGAGTTGAACTGGTAAAAAAATATTGTGAGCACCTTTGTTATACTAAAAAATCTTTAGGAATTTTTAGTATAAATCCTTTGCTGTCATGGATCAATATTGAAATGAAAGACTATTTCTTTAATAAACTCGATTTGCTTAAGTTCTCTTCCCTATTTGTTCTAAGTATTGGGGTATTACTTTCTATAGATTATTATTTATTAGATCAAAATGAAGTTATCTATACCATTACAGATAAAAAGAGAAGTCATGAAGTAGTGTCGATAATGACCAGCAGGTATGGATCCAGAAATGAGAGTAAAGGTATATATGTTGTAGATATCGGGCTTAATAATACGTATAAAGTAAGTGAGGAGACTTTTAAGCAAGTTGCTGTTGGAGATAGGGTATTTTTAGGAGTTAACAATATTACAAAGCAAGAATCTTATCTTAAATTTTATAATAACGGAAAGTCTTACAAACATTTTTATGGTGGATATTACTTTATGAATGGGTTTGAACTTTTTTTTATGCTTTTTTTCTTTCCATTTCAAATATATCATTTAGTTTATCGCGGAAAAATTGAGCATATTGGTTTTTTTATTGTTTTCACGATGGTTATGGAAATAGGATATTTATTTTATTATTTGTTCTGATAACGATTAGGAATCACTCCGAACCTGTTTATTTTTGCATCTCCTTTTTGGTAACATAAGGTGAGTATAAAGAAAATATTGACAACGGGAATAAATAAAAGAACCGCTTTTTGGGCAGATTGTCCCGTATCATGTAATCGCTTAATGGTATTTATAATAAGGCCGGTAAACAGTAATCCAAATGTAATCATAAATAACATACTGTCAGTACGTTGATGAACATTCCCTATTTTGGCTATACAATATCCAAAAAAAAGTATTGATAAAACTCTTCCAATATAGTCTCTCGCACTGATTCTTCCGTAAATACTCAACAAACGTTCACGTTGAAAATGTCGGATGTCGACTCCCGGAAACTGTTGGTTAAGAGATTCATAATGGTGTTGGTCATCTGCGGTCATTTCTGGTCTCCGTTGTTTCTCAGACGTATTATTTATCTGGATGGAGCTCATTGCATACCGTCTGGAAATGGTATTTAAAGCCACCAGTTCTACCATAATGAAATCAGCAGCATGAGTGATTCTGAATTTTTTAATGCCTTCAGATGGTACCTTGCCAAAAGGACGAATCTCAACAGTATCTGCAAAATGGGTTTTCCATCTGAATTCTATAACATCACCAATTTTAAATGTATTGGTATTGATATAAAAAAAATCAATAACCGGCTGTACAAACTCTTCTTCTTTTTGATGAGGTTGCCGGATGAGAATGTCTAATGCAGCATCATAGTTTTTTCTTCTGATGTCATCACTTAAAACTTCATAGGCTTCTTTGATTTGAATAAATAAATCATTGAAATATGGCTGTCCTTGATTTTTATCAGGATGATACTGAAGAGAGAGCTTTCTGTAAGCTCTTTTTATATCTTGAGGAGTAGCTGTTCTTTGAATTTCCAGCAGTTGGTAATAATTTTTCATCTGAATGGAAAGTTACATTATTTTCTTTTGTTAAAAAAGTCCATAAATATTTTTATCTTTAAGAATTATAAATCATGATGAGTTACACCCTTTCTGATTTCATTCGTTTTTATCAACGATTGGATAAAATAGCGAAAATATCTTTACTGTCCAGTGCTTTTTTTATTGGGTGGCTTCTTTTATCCCCTTTAGTACCTTCAAGAGAGATACCGGATACTGTTACAAAGATGGTCCCGATTGGCGCTGATAAAAATCAACGCTATTTTTTACTGATTACGGAATATCTGTACGTCTATATTGATGAACCTACATACGATGGCTTATCAGCTCATAAAAACAAACCTATATTTTTAGGACTCAGTTATCTGAATTCTGATGTAAAATATATTGCGTACAAAAAAAATGGTTTTGTAGAAAAGGTAAATGTTTCCGGAGTGGTAAACACGGATTCAGGCTTTTTGGTAATGATTTTTATTATGCTGTTACAACTGTATACGGTTTTAAGGATTAATCCCGTTCGCGAACATTTATTCTATAATTTTGTTTTGATATTTGCAGTAGCTGCACAGTTTTTATATCTTTTGAAAATAAATTTTCTGACAAATCTGTATGAACAGTTTAAACCGTTTCCATAAAAAAAAGAGCTATTGAAGCTCTTTTTTTACAGGTTGTTTTTTGTATAGTGGTATAAAATACGATAGACCATAATTGAAATTGGCTCCGATATTTCCACTGTATTTTCTTCCAAAGCCGGGCAGGTATAGGTTCTCAAAACCTTCCGGTTGTTTTTGAGTAATCAGGTAGTTTAAACGCACGGAAAAACTTAAAAACAGATTGTTTAATACTTCAACCTTGATACCACCTACAAGTTCTACAAAATGAGCTGAAAGCCCCTTACTGAGCAATTCAGGATATACTTCAGATTCTCCGAAATACGGATTCTGGGTATAGATTTTATAGGAATGAAGTTGTTGCGAATGAAGACTTAATCCGTAACGTCCACCGACAAAAATAATGTTTTCCATATCCAGCCAGTTTTTGTGCAGGTTATAATCAACACCTATTTTTATATAGTTTCCTTTTGTCGTGAATGTCAGCTGATCTTCTTCTTTGAATTTCTTTTCCATGCCAATTTCTACTACACCATATAGATTTTCCTTGAGACGGTAGTCTGCATTTACTTCAAAACCGGTGTAATCTTTATCCCAGATGTTTCTGCTTGCCTTAAAAACATCCGTTCCGATCCGGATGCCATATCTTTGCGGATATTTGGTGATTTTAGGAATACTGTCCTGAGCATAAATATGCAATCCGGAGAAAAGCAGAAGGATACTAATATAATATCGTAACATGTTCATTGGTTTCGTTCACGATTTGGTTGACTGATTCCTGAGAAGTAATCCAATGCCCTGGGTTACCATTATTGAGTGTCGTATTTACATTCATAAAGATGGTTTTGTACCCGCATGCTTTTGAAACATACTCAGAAGTTGTGGCATAATTAAACCGGATGGTGTCGTTTATGGCAGTAGTTACATTTCCTGTTGTCTGTTTCAGTTTCAGAACCCATACACTTTCAGAACCGTTTATTTTTAGGGGGAGTTTGATGCTTGAGGCATTCGAAAAAGCAATGGAATCATTGGAAGGTCTTCCCGCTTCATAGCATACAATATTCTGAAACACTTTTCTTTCGGCAACATTGCTTTGATTGTAAAATCCGAAAACTACCAATGGCGTAGCATTATCCTGTCCGGAACATAAATCATCTTTTTCACAACCGGAAAGAAAAAGTATGCTAAAAAATAATGCACCGATAATGTGCCGTTTTTGTGCCATAAAAATTTATATTATTGGTTCAAAAATACTAAAGTTATTTCATAAAAAAAGCAATGTTTGAGGTAAACATTGCTTTAGAAAATATTTTCGTTTTTTTTATACGTGTAATGCGCGATTATCGGTTGCTGCTAATGCTGCTTCTTTCATCGCTTCTGCAAAGGTTGGGTGTGCGTGTGACATTCTTGAGATGTCTTCAGCAGATGCTCTGTATTCCATAGCTACTACTGCTTCTGCAATAAGATCTGCAGCACGGGCACCAACAATGTGAAATCCTAAAATCTCATCAGTTTTTTTATCTGCCAGTATTTTTACAAAACCATCTGTATCAGCGCTGGCTCTTGCGCGGCCCAATGCTTTGAAAGGAAATTGTCCCGCTTTATATTCTCTGCCTTCCTGCTTCAATTGCTCTTCGGTTTTTCCAACAGCAGCTACTTCAGGCCAGGTATATACTACTCCCGGAATCAGGTTGTAGTCGATGTGTGGTTTTTGTCCAGCCAATTGCTCAGCTACGAGAACCCCTTCTTCTTCTGCTTTATGTGCAAGCATAGCACCGCGAACTACATCTCCGATCGCATAAATATTGGAAGCAGTAGTCTGTAAATGATCATTTACTTCTATCTGTCCTCTGTCTGTTAATTTTACCCCTGCTTTTTCAGCATTAAGACCTTCTGTGTACGGACGGCGTCCTACACAAACTAATGAATAATCGCCTTCCAAAGTGATGATTTCTCCTTTTGCGCTTTCAGCTTTTACTACTACAGTGTCTCCGTTTCTGTTTACGCCCTGTACTTTGTGAGAGGTGTAAAACTTCATACCCTGTTTCTTTAAAACTTTAGTAAGTTCTTTAGAAACGGCTGCATCCATTGTAGGTAAAATTCTATCTGCAAATTCTACTACTGAAACCTGAGCTCCTAATCTTAAATATACTTGTCCTAATTCTAAACCGATTACACCACCGCCGATGATGATCAGGTGTTTAGGGACTTCTTTTAATTTTAATGCTTCCGTAGAAGTGATGATTCTATCTTTGTCAATGGTAATGAACGGTAGAGTAGAAGGCTTGGAACCCGTAGCAATAATGGTGTTTTTAGCTTCAATTTTTTCTACAGATCCGTCATTTTTAGTAATATTAATGGTGGTAGCATTTTCAAAAGATCCGATTCCTTCAAAAACTTCAATCTTATTTTTATCCATTAAATATTTTACACCACCAGAAGTTTGATCTACAACAGCTTGTTTACGCTCGATCATTTTGGCAAGATTCACTTTTACATCTCCTGGCACTTCAATTCCGTGATCCGCAAAATGTTGTAACTCTTCGTAATGATGAGAAGAAGCTAATAATGCTTTTGAAGGTATACAGCCTACATTCAAGCAGGTACCGCCCAATGTAGAATATTTTTCTACGATAGCTGTTTTCATTCCCAATTGTGCACAACGGATTGCTGCTACATATCCGCCGGGACCAGAACCGATAACAACTACATCAAATGAACTCATAATATACTATTTAAGTTGTGATTACTATTTTATACAAAAATAATATTTTTCAAGCGCATAGGTAAAAAAAAACGTATGAATTTTGACAGTTTTAAATGAAGCTGTAGGAGGTAGTGCTTTTTACTTCATTAATCATAAACATACTCTGAGTACTGGATACTTCATCTAATGACGTAAGCTTAGAAATCATGAATTCACGGTAGGTTTCCATATCTTTTAAACATATTTTCAGAATATAATCGTACTCGCCACTGATGTGAAAACATTCTAAAACTTCCGGCATGGCAGATATTTTATTTTCAAACTGGATAATAGCTTCTTTAGAATGCGTTTTTATTTTGACAAGTGACATAATTACAAAAGGCCTGTTAATTTTATTGCGATCAATCAGGGCTACATATTTGGAAATTATTTCTTGTTTTTCTAACTTCTTAACACGTTCATAAACAGCAGTAGTAGAAAGATCAAGTTGTTCTGCAAGTTCTTTTGTCGTTTGCTTGCTATTTTCCTGTAACAACTCAATTAATTTATAGTCGATATTGTCTAATTTCATTTTTGAATAAATTGGTTTTTATGTAATACTGGTTTATAAATACCTGAAAATATCAGTAATTATAGGTATTTTTTTTATTTTCAAACAAAATTATAAAAAACTTTTGTATATGCTTGTTTTTTAGTTGTTTTGTAATAACAAACTAAATATAAACTAAAAAATGTTTAATCCAGCAGACAAAATTCAAGATTTACAGTATTTTGGTGAATTCGGAGGTGTAAATCCATCTATTTCAGATTCATCTACATATACTTTCTTATCAGCAAAAACAATGTTTGATACCTTTGAAGGTAATGCAGACGGTTGTTATTTATATTCAAGACATTCATCTCCAAGTAATCTGTATTTGTCGCAGGCATTAGCCGCTATGGAAAATACAGAGTCAGCAAATGTGACGGCTTCGGGTATGGGGGCTATTACGGCTACTATTATGCAATTATGTAAAGGGGGCGGGCATGTTGTTTCCAGCAGAACTATTTACGGTGGAACTTATGCTTTTCTTAAAAACCTTTTGCCTCAGTTTGGTTCCCATACAACTTTTGTTGACATCACAAAGATGGAAGCGATTGAGCAGGCTGTTACTTCAAAAACAAAAATAATATATCTGGAATCGGTAAGTAATCCTTTATTGGAAGTAGCAGATATTAAGAAAATTGCAGATTTTGCTCATAGCAGAGGTCTTAAATTGGTAGTGGATAATACTTTTTCTCCTTTATCCGTAACACCAAAAAACTTAGGAGCTGATGTTGTGATTCACAGTCTTACCAAATATATTAACGGTAGTAGTGATACTGTTGGAGGTGTTATTTGTTCAACTCTGGATTTTATTAATGAATTGAAAGATGTAAACAGTGGTGCTTGTATGTTGCTCGGATCTACGATGGACAGTTTTCGTTCGGCAAGTATTCTGAAAAATCTTAGAACCCTTCATTTAAGAATGAAGCAACATAGTGTAAATGCGCAGTATTTAGCTGAAAAATTTGAACAGGCAGGTATCAAAACGGTATATCCTGGATTGAAATCACATCCAAGTCATGAATTGTTTAAACAAATGTGGAACGAGGAATATGGTTTCGGAGGTATGCTTACCATTGATGCAGGCAGCCTTGAAAAAGCAAATGCCCTTATGGAATTGATGCAAAACCGTAATCTGGGATATCTTGCTGTTAGTCTTGGGTTTTATAAAACGTTGTTTAGCGCTCCGGGCACCTCTACTTCATCTGAAATACCAGCAGATGAACAACTTGAAATGGGATTAAGTGACGGACTGATTCGTTTTTCTATTGGTTTGGATAATGATATTGAAAGAACATATCAGGAAATGCTTAAATGTATTAAAGAAATAGGTGTTATATAGCATACGCTTATTTTAGTTATATAAAAAAAGCCGGAAGAAATTATTCTTCCGGCTTTTTGCTTTATCATTTTTTATTATAGATTGTCATCAACCATAAATTGAACACCTCCTGAAGCAGCAGCTGCTCCGATATATGCTCCGGCTACAGTACCTGCAGGACCCGCTACAAGTGTTCCTGCTCCAGCACCTAAAACGGCACCGATAACATCACTTACTACCGCTCCAAAGATTCGTGCAAACCAGCGTATTCTTGCCTGTGGAGCTCCTTCACCATTGTTTGGCTCACTTCCGTCTTCAGCAATGTTATAAAAGTCTAACCAATACTGAGTACTTGATTTTGCAACAGCAATAGTTGAAAGTAAATATGCTTTATCTGTTTCTGAAAATTTACCTGTTAGATAAGAATTTTCTAAAGCCGTAAGGTCATTTAATAACTCTGTTGGAGTTTGTACGTCCTGATTGTTCAGAACGTCTGAAAGTTTGTTTAAATTGTTTACAACATTTGATGATAAGTTGTATTTAGCTGCAAAACCTTCTATGTCTGAATATTCAAAAGAAGAATCCATCGCCTGATTCGCTATTGCAACCATGTCATCTTTACTCAATGCAGCGGTTTCATATTCTCTTTCTTCTGCGTAAGTAAAAGCATTTTCTACTAATTGCTCCATAGTATTGGTTCCGTTTGCACGTTGCTCAGCCAAAAAGGTATTGTGATCTTTTCCTACATAGCTGTATGGATTTTTATCACCTTCAGCAGCTGCTCTCGTAGAAACATTATTTCCACTTTCTACAGATGAATCATTAGTTGTACAAGAAAATGCTAAGAATAGCACAGTACCCATCGATAATAATTTAATTTTTTTCATTATTTATGATTTTTTTAAAAGTTATGGCAAACCTAATCTTTTATCTAATTACTCCAAAAAAAAACTTAATATTTTTTTAAAATATAGTTAATTTTTTTTAAATAAATAAGTTTCTTGTTTTTTATAATTATTTTTTTGATTAAAGCTTTTCTTTTTTGTTAAAATATTATAGGTTGATATGTTTTTTTATCCGGCTTGATATCCAAAAAAAACTCCCTTATAAGGGAGTTTTTTATACACTTAAAAAAGTTTGAAAATTATTTTTTGAGTAGTGGATTTTCCTTTATCTCTACATATTGAATAGAAGATAATGGAATTTCAGCATCTTTAAATTCTTTTTTGATGTTTTTGATGAGATCCGATTTGATAAAGTACATATTTTGAGGTTCAAATGTCAGTGCATTGATTTCATAAGTAGCATTGATTTCGTTTAGATCCAGTTGAAATACGTATGGAGATAATCGTTTGGAGACTCCCACAGTTTTTAAAGCAGCTGAAATCAAAAGATTGGTTACAATGCGTTCGTCAAATTCATATCGTATTTTTACCTGAGCTGTCAGTGCCAGACCGTCGGTTTTGCCAATAGATGAAAAGTTGATGGTTGGTCCGGAAAGAATAGCAGAATTAGGAACTGTCACGTCTTCATTATTGATGGTTTTCAACCGCGTTACCAAGCTGTTCTTTTCAATCACTACACCAATTACATTGCCTGTTTTTATCCAATCGTTGGTTTGAAACGGGCGCATATAAGTGATGACAATTCCTGCAACTGCATTCGCAATAGCAGAGGAAGATCCAATAGAAATAAGAATACCTAAAAAGACTGATACTCCCTGAAAGGCTACAGTATCAAAGCCCGGTAGATAAGGAAATACGATAATCAATGTAAGGCATATAAACAGAAACCGTATGATCAGATAGGTAGGTTTTGCCCATTCTTTGTGGAAGCCGTTAAGGGTTAAGTTTTCTCTTTCGATTTCTAAAGTAAAATACCGTAACAAACGTAGGATAAAACGGATGGCAATAATGATAAAAATGATCTTTACGAGATTTGGTAGATAGTCTATGATGGAGTCGCTCAACGATCTTAATGGTTCCAAAAATATTTTTTGCATTTCTTCGGCCCACACCTGAGTGGCAGGAAATAATTTCAAAGCAATTGGAATACTTGAAATGAAAATGATGATGAAAAAAATATATTTAAGTAATATTAAAAATTTTGATATAAGGCTATTTAATTGATTTTTCTTAATCAGCTCGTAGTTTTTAACTTTAAGTCCTTTCTTTAAAAACGAGGAATGATGTAAGATAAAAGAATCCATTTTTTTGAATAGAAAATTGAGAAAATAGATTAAAATTCCTACAGCAAAAATAATCAGCACTAATTCTATCAAACGGTATATTTTGTTTTGCAGGCTGTTTTCTTTTCGCAGGTTGAGTACGGAATTATTTATTTTTTCAATATTGCTTAATGCGAGTTCTTCTACAGTAGATCCATCCCATAAGGCATCAAGTTCGCTTACCCCCATAATGATCTCATTTTCATAAGATATTGTGGTGTTGTTGTAAAAGTGTTTGATTTTTAATGAATCTTTATGGTAAAAGGCTTTCTCATAAAGATTTTTGATTTTATTGGAAGAAGTTTGTGCTCTCTCAAGTGCTGTATAAGGACCAAGATTAGCATAGATTCTGAATAAAGTGTCAAATTGCAATACCACTGGTGCTCCTTCAGTTCGGGCTTTAATTCTGTTTATCTCTTCTAATTGCTGTTTGATTCTTAAAGAATCTTTGTTTTCCTTTTCTGTACTCTTACCATTGCTGTCAGTATAAGATGTTCTGGTAAGCAATTCTTTGAGTTCATGCGTCAGTACATCAATTTTTAAAGAATCCTTGGTGCGAAGCGCTTTAAGTTCCTTTAATTGTTTGTTGATTAAATGCAAGGTTGAATCGCTGCTTTTTTCCTGAGCGGACAAACAGAATGGAAGTAGTAACAGACACAAATAGAGCGTTTTTTTCACAGCTGTTTTTTTACAATTTACTTATTATTTACAGAATAGGCAAGATTCTTTCAAGAGACATGCCTCTTGAACCTTTTATAAGAATAGTGCTTTTTTGGATAGCGTGTTCCGATAGATAAGCAGAAAGCGACGCATAATCTTTGAAAAAATGGTTGTGGTTGTCCTTTAATTCATAGAACTCTTTTCCTACAAAGAAAGTAGTAATATGCTGTTTCTCTGCTAATTCTTTAATTGTTTTGTGTTCTCCAGAGCTTTCGTTCCCCAATTCAAACATATCTCCGAGAATCATAATTTTGTTTGATTCCTTTAATTGAGCAAAGTTTTCGATAGCCACTTTCATACTGCTTGGATTGGCATTGTATGCATCCAATAGAATTTTATTGTTTTGAGTTACTGTCCACTGTGAGCGGTTGTTTTGCGGCATGTATTCTTCAATAGCCTTTTTTATATCTTCGAGTTCGATATTAAAATAGATACCAATACTAACAGCAGCACATATATTCGGGATGTTATATAGTCCTGTAAGATTGGAGTCTATTTTTGTATTTTTTATAGTAACACTGGCCATTGGTTGTGCCTCAGTTTCACGGAAATATACATTAGCCTGTTCTGATTTTGCTGAAAATGAATAAGAAAGTATTGTTTCTGATTTTTCAATTTGCAATGGATCATCTAAGTTGATAAAAGCTGTTTTTTGATGTTCTCTCAGGTAGTTGTAAAGTTCAGATTTTCCTTTGATCACACCTTCAAATCCTCCGAAGCCTTCGAGGTGAGCTCTTCCAAAATTGGTAATATAGCCGAAGTCAGGCATGGCTATTTCTGATAGTTGCGCAATTTCTTTTTGATGGTTGGCTCCCATTTCTACAATTCCAATATCAGTATCTTCATCAAAAGAGAGCAGGGTAAGGGGTACGCCTATATGATTGTTGAGGTTGCCTTTGGTTGCTTTTGTTTGATATTTTTTACTGAGAACCTGATAGATGAGCTCTTTAGTAGTTGTTTTTCCGTTACTACCTGTTAAAGCAATAATGGGTAACCCTAAATGTGCCCGGTGAAACTGTGCCAGATCCTGTAATGCTTTAAGTGTGTCATCTACTAAAAACATTTTATCTTCATCTGTCAGATATTTTTTTTCGTCTATGACTACGTATCGGGCTCCTTTGTTTAAAGCTTCTTCTGCAAAGGTATTGGCATTAAAATGTTCTCCTTTCAAGGCAAAGAAGATGGAGTTTTCAGAAATGTTTCTCGTGTCAGTGCTGATGCCGTCACAAGTTAAAAAGTAGCGGTATAATTCGTCTGTTTTCATATTTCAAAAATAAAAAAAAGCCCTAAATAAATTAGGACTTTCTTTTTGTTATTCATTTTAGCCTCTTGGCTTTTTCTTTGGGTTAGGAGCAGAACCGATTTTTGTCATTGCGTTTCTGAATCCGATGAAGTCTGAACCTGTGTATTGGTCAGCGTATCTTCTGGTTGCAGGGTCTAACCAATAAGCACGGTCTTTCCATGAACCTCCTTTTATAACTCTTGAGTTATTGTTGATTAAAGTGGTTTTTCCTGATGCAGTATCATATTGACCAACAAATTCTCCGTTTTCATTATATCTTCCTTTGTTTTCAGGAGCATTGTACATATCACGGTTTAGGTTGTAGTCACCATCTTTATAGGTGATGCTGTTATTGGAATTGAAGTTTCTTCGTAAGAAAGTATCTTCTTCACTAACAGTTGTTTTTGCGACTTGTCCAGGTAATGCTTTAGGGTGTAATTTTCCATTTGGCAACGTATCGTATTGAATAGTTGAATCAACAATCTGTACGCTACCATCAGGATTGATTACGTTTTTATTGTAAACATTTCCTCTGAAATAGTTCATATCGCTTTCTTCAGAAGCTATCGCAGGACGGTAAACATCGGCTACCCATTCTGCTACGTTTCCTGACATATCATATAATCCCCAATCGTTTGGAGGGAATGATTTTACAGCGGTAGTAAGACCACCCGGATCTGTAGCCCATCCGGCTACACCACCATAATCTCCACGATTTTGTTTGTAGTTTGCTAAATGATCTCCTTTTTTACTTCTTGATGATGTTCTTGTGTCGTCTGATCCCCAAGGATATTTTTTTCTTCCTTTGATATTGTTATATTCTCTGTCAGCTTTTCTTGTACCTGCAGCATATTCCCACTCTGCTTCAGTAGGTAGTCTGTACTCAGCAGTAAAAAGACCAAATTCCTGTTTAGCATAAACATTTTTTTGTCCTGGTTTTGCTTTGTTTTTTACTCCCTTGAAAACAATAGTATCATTTCCTCCGTATGCTCTGCTTGGCGCATTCAAATAAGCGTCTGTAGAAAATGACTGTTCACCGTATGCTTTTTGTGTTTTAGCATTTTTCTTAAGGTAACCTGCTTTTTCCAGATTTAACTCATTTACACGGTCTGTTCTCCATTTAGAGAAGTCATTTGCCTGAACCCAAGAAACACCAACTACCGGATAATTTGCATAAGATGGATGTCTCAAATAAGTGTTTGTTAGCGTCTCGCTAAATCCTAATTTGTTTCTCCAAACCAATGTGTCTGGTAATGCAGATTGATAAATATTTCTATACTGAGCTTCCGATGGAGGATAAACTTGTTTTAACCAATATAAGTATTCTCCATACATTAAATTGGTAACTTCAGTTTCATCCATATAAAAGGACTGTACAAATTGCTGAGTAGGATTGTTATTCCACTCACCCATAACATCACTTTGAATTCTTCCCATAGTGAAAGTACCTCCTTCTACAGCAACCATTCCATATGGAGTTTGCGTGCCGTCATAAGCTGTATTGTATTGAAAACCACCTCTGTTATCGTTGAGTTTCCAACCCGTAACTGAAGAGGTCCCAACAGCACTGTTGTTACAACTCGTCAAGCTAATTGATGCTGCTATTGCTGCTATCAATTGAAAAGTCATAAGTTTATTAATCTTCATCATTTAAAAGTAAGTAATAAATTTCGTTGCAATATAATAATTAAGCTTTGAATAGCAATATATATTTTAAAAATATTTAAAAAAAACTTAAAATTGAAAATAATCCATACTATAATAGGTTGTTATATAGTTATAATGTTGTTTTTAAGGTTTTTTTTTTATCTATTTGTATGGTTTTAATCTTATTGGTTTTATGAGAATTTATATATCTTTATTTATGTTATTACTATGGTCTGCAGCTTTCAGCCAGAATAATAATACCATTAGTTTGCAATGGTCAGATGCGAATTATCAGATATCATCTTCAACAGCTTTTTTACTGCCCCAGTTTCAAATAGATAATTTTTCTTATAATAGTGCAGATAAAACAATTCTATACCGAAACATCTATAAAGATAATGCTCTCTCTAATGAGAAGTCTCTTCAGGTGTCGAACATCCAATACCAGACGATTGACATAAATAAATACCGGAATCTTGATAAAAATAACATACCTTCTACTCTGAATGCTACCGTTATTTCAAATAAATCAAGAGGGCAGATTTATACTACTTTATCGTTTAATCCGATTATCAGAGAAGGAAGCACGTATAAAAAGGTAATTTCTCTTACTTATTCTTATACCTATAATAATATACAGTCAAGAGCAGTTGCGAATATAGCAAGAACTAATTCTGTTTTATCTTCAGGTGATTGGTATAAATTTAAAATTGGGGAAACCGGGATTTATAAAATCGATAAAAACTTTTTGGTTCGTTTGGGGATTCCTGCGAATGTAGATCCAAGAACCATAAAAATTTATGGTCAGGGAGGTAAAATGCTGCCTTTGAAAAACAGTGATAATACAGTATTTGATCTTCCTGAAATAGCTATTCAGATTAGTGGAGAAAGCGATGGACAGTTTAATGATTCAGATTATATCCTTTTTTATGGAATCGGTACAAAAGGATGGGATCCTGTACATGCTTCCCATAATAATTTATACGATGACAACTCCTATTATTATATAACATACGGAAATGGAAATGGGAAACGCGTAACGACTATGAATCAGCCTAATGCCGGTGCTACCGTTAACTACTCTTCTTTTGATGAACGTGTTTTTCATGAGCAGGATCTTGTGAATATTGCACAATTGAGTAGAAAATGGTTTGGGGAAACTTTTGCCGCTACCAATCAACGTACTATCAATTTAAGTTTAGATCAGATTGATACAGCTGTACCTGTACGTGTAGAGATTAATGCTGCGGCGAGTTCAGTAGAGGTTTCATCTTTAGCGGTGAACCTTAACAATCAGAATATTGGAACAATTGAGTTAGCAAAAAAAGATGCTTTTTCAGTAGCTGCAGAGCGTTTTTTTCGTTATGAGACTACTCTCTCATCTGCAACAGCCAATATTTCACTTGCTTTCAATAACAACGGTATACCATCCGCAGTCGGGTATCTGGATTTTGTAGCAATAGAATATACCAAACAACTCAGAGGATACGGAAAGCAATTCGGATTTCGCGTAAAAGATGCTGCTACACAGGTAGGTGTTGCGAATTATACCATCTCAAATGCTTCTTCCATTGCTCAGGTTTGGGATGTCACAGATCCTTACAATGCACAAAATATTGCTAATACATCTGCTAATCTTACTTTTAAAGCTCAGTTAGGAGAAGTAAAAGAATACCGCGCAATAGATATGAGTAATCTTTTTACACCTGAAGTAATTACCAATTCAAGAGTTACCAATCAAAATCTAAAAGGGAATATTTTTAATGACGGTGATGTGGACTATTTAATTATTTGTCCGGATTTTTTAGTTACGAGTGCCAATAAACTGGCTAACTTTCATAGAACTTCCAGTAATTTAAATACAAAGGTAGTACCGCTTTCTCTTATATACGAAGAATTTTCTTCCGGTAAACAAGATGTAGCGGCGATACGAAATTTCATCCGGTATGTGTATATGAATGCATCGAGTGAAAATTCGCGTGTAAAATATGTTAATTTATTTGGAGATGGTTCACACGATTATAAAAACAGAATACAAAATAATACGAATGTAGTTCCGGTATTTCAGGCAATGGATAATAATCTGAATCATAATGATACAAGACGTTTCAATTTCAATGATCAGATTTGTTATATGACAGATGATTTTTATGGGTTAATGGATGATAATGAAGGACAGCTTACCAATAATCAAAATTATACAGGAGTCGATATTGCTTTGGGAAGAATGTTGGTAAGTACTGTGGAGCAGGCTAATAATGCAGTAGACAAGGTTGTTCAGTATCATCAGAAAGACAATTCGGGAAGATGGAAAAATGTTTATCTGGCATTGGCAGATGATGTAGATGCATTAAGCGATGTTAATCTGCAGGTGACTTTAGAAGAAATGGTTACAAAATTAGTAGAGGCAAAAGGAGCTTTTAATGTTCGAAAAGTATATACAGATTCTTATGTACAGGAAGTTGTTTCCGGAGGACCGCGTTATCCGAAAGCAAAGGAAGATTTTCTGAATGCTTTTAATTCAGGAGCTTTGATGATTAATTATTTGGGACACGGGGGAATCAACGGACTTGCAGCTGAGCGTCTGTTGGAGATGTACGATATCGATAATCTTGCCAACACAGGTAAGTATCCGTTATTCGCAATTGTTACCTGTGAATATACCCAATTTGACAAAGTGACTGAAATTTCGGGAGGTCAGCGATTATTCCTTAAAAAAGATGCAGGAGTTATCAGTTTATTAGCTACTACCCGAAAAATTGGTATTGGAAATGCAGAGAATTTTACCAAACGTGTTTCTGAATACCTCTTTAATATTGATGGTATTTCATCTGATAATCTGACAATTTCAGAAGCATTGCGTTTAACAAAAAATTCATATGCAAGTAATGAAAAGGCAGTCGTTTTTTATATAGGAGATCCTGCGTTAAAATTGGGAATTCCAAAGCCGAAAGTAGAATTAACGCATGTAAATGGTTCTTTAGTGCAGGATTTTACAGGAAGTCTGAGAGCACTTGATTTAGTGAAAATTGGCGGTTCGGTAACCGATGCAAGTGGATCATTAATGTCAGGTTTTAATGGAGAATTGGCAATTCAGATTTTTGATAAAGAAATAGAACGTACTACTTTAGGTAACGATGGTGTTACTAATGGACAGGGATTGATTACTATGGATTTCAAAACTTTGGGAGAAACTATTTTCAGGGGTAATGCTACTGTAACAAATGGGAAGTTTGAAATCGAATTTGTAGTTCCTAAAGATATTAAAATTGCAATTGGGGAAGGAAAAGCAAGTTTTTATGCTGTAAAAGAAGGACAGATTTTAGATGATTATACGGGGTATAATAATGTGCTTAAAATAGGTGGGGTAAATGAAAATGCAGCCGAGGACAATAAAGCGCCGCAAATGAAGTTATATATGAATGATGAGTCGTTTATTTCAGGAAATGTAACGAATGAATCTCCTCTGTTTCTGGCTTATTTAGAAGATGAAAACGGAATAAATACAGCAAGCGGAATTGGCCATGATATGGTTGCAATTCTCGACGGGGATGATAATAATCCTTATGTAATGAACGATTATTATGAAACAGAACCCAATAATTTCAGAAAGGGAATTGTGAAGTTTCCTTTCAAAGATCTGGAAGATGGGTTACACACACTTACGTTTAAAGCATGGGATGTATATAACAACCTTGCAACGTCAGAAATTCAGTTTATTGTTGCAAAAAATGAAAATATTACATTAGAAAAAGTATTGAATTACCCTAATCCGTTCGTAGACTATACTGAATTCTGGTTCCAGCACAATCGTCCGAGTGAAACTTTACAGGTGCAGGTACAAATCTTAACGATTACCGGTAAAATTGTAAAAACAATTAATCAAACCATTGTAACAGAAGGAAATCTCTCGAGAGAAATCATTTGGAACGGAAGAGATGATTTCGGAGATAAAATAGGAAAAGGTGTTTATATTTATAAACTAAAAGTAAAATCATTAGCAACAGGGCATCAGGCGGAAAAAATCGAGAAACTCGTGATTTTATAAAATATTTGTAATTAAATTAAAATAGTATCTTTGTTTCACTAACATAATAATAAATGAAAAAAGTAACCTTATTAGCAATAAGTGCATTTTTAACGCATCAAGCATATTCTCAGGCAGAATTGCCACCACCGGCAAACTACACCCGATCAAGAGCCATTACAACGGGCGTACCTTTTTTATTGATAAGTGCTGATGCCCGATCTGCTGCTTTAGGAGATCAGGGAGTTGCCACTAGTCCGGATGCTTATTCTCAGCAGTACAACCCTGCAAAATATGCATTTGCAGAAAAACAACAAGGTTTTGCAATCAGTTATACGCCATATATGGCTAAAATAGCAAGTGATATTTCTCTTGCCCAATTAAATTATTATAACAAGATAACAGAGAGAAGTGCCTTAGCCGCAAGTTTCCGTTATTTCGGATTAGGAGAGATTCAAAAGACAAATGATTTCGGTAATCCGATGGGTATTGAAAAACCGAATGAATTCGCATTTGATGTATCATATAGTATAAAATTGAGTGATAATTTTTCGGGAGGTGTTGCTGCCCGATACATCAGTTCTAATCTTCAATTAAATGAGGAACGCGAAAGTAAGGCAAATACTTTTGCTGTTGACGTTGCAGGTTACTATGAATCTGACCGTATGAGTTTTGATTCTTTTGACGGTATATTCCGTGCCGGTTTCAATTTTCAGAATTTAGGACCAAAAATCAGTTATACTGAAGATGCCGGTTCTGAAAGCTTTATTCCTTCTAATTTGCGTTTAGGAGCAGGATTTGATTTTATACTTGATGAATTTAATAAAGTTTCTGTGTATGGTGAAACAACAAAATTATTAGTACCAACACCACAGGAACCTAAATTTCTTGATTTGAATGGTGACGGTGAATTAAGTTCACAGGAAGCAAATACCGCAATAAGTAAAAATAATGAAGAGTACCGAAAAATTGGGTGGGCTTCCGGAATTTTTAAATCATTCGGAGATGCTCCGGGGGGTATGAGTGAAGAAATCAAAGAATTTACATGGGCTTTAGGTGCGGAGTACTGGTATCAGGACTCGTTTGCTTTCCGTTTAGGATATTTTAATGAAGCGGAAGAAAAAGGAGCCCGTAAATATGCTACATTGGGAGCCGGGTTTAAATACAATATCATCAATGTAGATATTTCTTACCTGTTCTCAACCAGTAAAGTTCAGAACCCATTAGATAATACATTGCGTTTTTCTTTGACGTTTAATTTTGGACAGAATTACGCTAAATATTAAAATAACTTAATACTATAAGCTATTTAAAAATCCAGACTGATTCAGTTTGGATTTTTTTTCCTGCTTTAATTAAGGTCATTGTTTATGAGAGAAATAAAAATTGATACTTCTTTTATTGAATACGATTCATTAGAAGAAATGGAGGCAGATGTACAGGATTTGATGCTTCGGGCTGTTGAAATAAGAAAAAAGGCCTATGCTCCATATTCTAAATTCAGAGTAGGCGCAGCAATACTTTTGGAAAATAATAAAATCATTTTAGGCTCTAATCAGGAGAATGCTGCTTATCCTTCAGGATTATGTGCAGAGCGTACAGCTGTTTTTTCTGCAGGAGCTCTATTTCCGGATGTTGCTATCAAAGCTATTGCCATATCTGCTTCTTCTGATATAAAATGTACAGATCAGCCAATACCGCCTTGTGGTGCTTGCAGGCAATCATTATTTGAGTACGAAGTAAAGCAGAGTCAGCCTATTGCGATGTATTGCATGGGGAGTGAAGGAAAAGTTATCAAAACAGCATCTATTACCAATATACTCCCTTTTTATTTTGATAAAAATGTATTATAAACTTTTAATAATCTTATTGATAACATAAAAAATACGTTTTTATAAAGAATTATTATAAATTTGTAAAAATCCTTGCTTAGAAGTTTATGAAAATAGGAATTACATTTAGCGCATTCGATTTATTGCATGCCGGACATATAAAAATGCTTGAGGAAGCAAAAAGACAATGCGATTATCTGATCGTAGGTCTTCAAACCGATCCGACCCTTGATCGACCAGAAAAAAACAAACCGACACAGACTGTTGTAGAAAGATATATACAGTTAAAAGGATGCAAGTTTGTAGATGAGATTGTACCTTATGCAACTGAACAGGATTTGGAAGATATCCTGCGTTCTTTTAAAATTGATGTAAGAATTTTAGGAGATGAATATCAGAATAAGAAATTTACCGGTAGAGAATATTGTGAGGGAAAAGGGATTGAATTATACTTCAATCGCAGAGATCACCGTTTTTCAAGCAGCAGTTTGAGAAAAGTGGTTGCAGAAAAAGAAATTAAAAAAATCAGTTAATACGATATTGAAAAAGATACAGAAAATCTGTTGTATTGGTGCCGGTTATGTGGGCGGACCAACAATGGCTGTAATCGCTGATAAATGCAGAGATATACAAGTAACTGTTGTTGATGTAAATCAGGACAGAATTAACGAATGGAACAGTGAAGATCTTTCCCAGCTGCCGGTTTATGAACCAGGTTTAGATGAATTGATCCTTCGGAACAGAAACAATAATTTGTTTTTTTCTACAGATATAGATAAAGCCATTGATGAAGCTGATATGATCTTTATTTCTGTAAATACTCCTACAAAGACATATGGTATAGGTAAAGGGAAAGCAGCAGATCTCAAGTATATAGAATTATGTGCCCGTCAGATTGCTAAAGTGGCAAAATCTGATAAAATAGTAATTGAAAAATCAACCTTACCTGTACGAACAGCGAGTGCTATTAAAAATATACTTCAAAACACAAATAATGGCGTATCATTTCAGATACTATCCAATCCGGAATTTCTGGCAGAAGGTACTGCAATAAATGATTTAACATATCCTGATCGGGTATTGATAGGAGGTGATATTCATACAGAAGAAGGAAAACAAGCAATAGATTTACTGTCGCAAATCTATCAGAGTTGGGTTCCTCAGGAAAAAATTCTTACTACTAATATATGGTCTTCAGAGTTGTCTAAACTCACAGCAAATGCTTTTTTGGCGCAACGGATTTCTTCTATAAATGCTATTTCTGCTCTGTGTGAAGCTACAGAAGCTGATGTTACTGAAGTGTCCAGAGCTATTGGATTTGATTCGCGAATCGGACCAAAATTTTTAAATGCATCTGTAGGATTCGGTGGTTCTTGTTTTCAAAAAGATATTTTGAATCTGGTATATATTTCCAGAAGTTATCATTTGGATGAAGTAGCGGATTACTGGGAACATGTCATTCTTATGAATGATTATCAAAAAAGGCGTTTTGCTGAAAAAATAATAAAAACCCTTTACAATACTGTAAACGATAAAAAAATCGCCCTGTTGGGATGGGCGTTTAAAAAGGATACTAACGATACAAGGGAGTCTGCTGCTATATACGTTGCAGATTATTTGCTGAATGAACAGGCCCTGTTAAGTGTCTATGATCCTAAAGTTACTGAGGGACAGATTTTTACTGATATCAATAGATTGGGAACCCGAACCGAAAAGGAAAATGAACAACGATTACAGGTTCATAATGAAATTTATGATACAGTAAAAGGAACTCATGCAATTGCTGTTTTGACAGAGTGGGATGAATTTATAGATTTTGACTGGAAGAGAATATATGAGAGTATGGAGAAGCCGGCTTTTGTATTTGACGGAAGAAATATATTGAATGCTTCCAAAATGAAAGCATTAGGTTTTATATATCACGGAATTGGTAAGTAAGATGAAAAAAAAAATTATTATTACCGGAGGAGCGGGGTTTATTGGTTCACATGTAGTACGAAGATTTGTAAACAGATACCCGGACTATACCATAATTAATATAGATGCATTGACCTATGCAGGGAATTTAGAAAACCTCAAAGATATTGAAAATGCAGCTAACTATATTTTTGAAAAGATTGATATTACCGATGCAAAATCTGTAACGGCCATAATTGAAAAATATAAGCCGGAAGGCGTTATACATTTGGCTGCTGAATCTCATGTAGATCGCTCCATTTCTAATCCGCTTGATTTTGTGATGACCAATGTAATCGGTACTGTAAATTTACTCAATGCCTTAAGAACAGTCTGGAACGGCAATTTCGAAGGTAAAAAATTTCATCATATATCTACAGATGAGGTATATGGTACCTTAGGGGAAGAGGGCTTTTTTCTTGAGACTACTTCCTACGATCCTCATTCACCTTATTCTGCTTCAAAAGCTTCTTCTGATCATTTTGTAAGAGCGTATGGAGATACCTATGGTCTGCCGATTGTAATCACTAATTGTTCGAATAATTACGGACCGAATCATTTTCCTGAAAAACTCATTCCACTTTGTATAAACAATATTTTGAACAAACAACCATTACCGATTTACGGAAATGGAGATTATACCAGAGATTGGTTATATGTGATTGATCATGCCATTGCAATTGATTTGGTGTTCCATGAAGGAAAATTAGGAGAGAGTTATAATGTGGGAGGGTTTAATGAGTGGAAGAATATTGATCTTGTAAAAGAACTCTGTCGTCAGATGGATGAAAAATTGTCAAACCCTGCGGGGACCAGTGAACAACTGATCACATTTGTCAAAGACCGTCCGGGACATGATCTCAGATATGCGATCGATGCCGGTAAAATACATAAAGAGTTGGGGTGGAAACCTACAGTTACATTTGAAGAAGGTTTAAGTGCCACAATAGACTGGTATCTCAATAACAAGTCATGGTTAGAAAATGTGACTTCAGGAGCCTATAATGCGTACTATAAAGAACACTATAATTGATCTATTGTGAATTCTTTATTCATATAAAAAAGTCTTCGAATCAAAAGAAATGTACGGATAGCTTCTCAGTTGTATTTCAAAAGTGTAATTATTGAGTATATTTGTTATCGTATTTCTTAATCGTCATAACAAATAATGAAAATTCACACAACAGATTTATCAGATTGCTTTATCATAGAGCCAACGGTTTTTGAAGACCAGAGAGGATTCTTTTATGAGAGTTTTAATGAAAGAAAATTTAACGATCTGATAGGTAGGGAAATACATTTTGTTCAGGATAATCAATCTTTCTCCGAATATGGAGTTATCAGAGGTCTGCATGCTCAAACCGGAGATTTTGCACAGGCAAAATTAGTAAGGGTATTGGAAGGAGAAGTGTTAGATGTAATTGTAGATGCCAGACCTGACTCAGCGACATTCGGAAAACATATTGCTGTAAAATTATCAGCAGAAAATAGGTTACAGTTATTCATTCCAAGAGGGTTTCTTCATGGATTTTCCGTTTTATCTCCTACTGCTGTATTTTTCTATAAATGTGATAACTATTATCATAAAGATTCAGAAACAGGTGTGTTTTATAAGGATTCACAGTTGAATATTGATTGGCTTGTACCGGATGAAAAAAGAATTGTATCAGAAAAAGATCTGATTTTACCGGAATTCAGACAGGTTTTTAATCAGTAAACATGAAGAAAATTTTAATAACCGGTGAGAATGGGCAGTTAGGCTCAGAAATGAAAAACCTTTCAGATCAATATAAAAATTATGAATGGATATTTGCCAACCGATCTACATTAGACTTTTTACAGCCAGACACAATCGCTGATTTTTTGAACAGTATAAATCCGGATATCATTGTAAATACGGTTGCCTATACAGCTGTTGATAAAGCAGAGCATGAGAAAGATGAGGCTATGCTTGTAAACTGTGTTTCTGTAAAAGAAATAGCAAAATGGGCTAAAAGGAATGATTGCAGATTCATCCATATTTCTACTGATTATGTTTTTGACGGAACACATGAAATTCCACTAAAAGAAACGGATGAAACACATCCTATTAATGTTTATGGTGAAACCAAATATTTAGGAGAACAGGCCATTATTGAAGCCGGTTGCTCATCTGTAATAATAAGAACTTCCTGGGTTTATTCTGTTTACGGTCAGAATTTTGTTAAAACAATGCTTCGTCTT
Organism: Flavobacterium sp.; assembly: GCA_032096595.1. Taxonomy (GTDB): domain Bacteria; phylum Bacteroidota; class Bacteroidia; order Flavobacteriales; family Flavobacteriaceae; genus Flavobacterium. The sequence continues at coordinate 126,613 of DAMCXY010000006.1, forward strand.
ATGGCTGAAAAACAAGCCATTCAGGTGGTCGATGATCAGATAGGCGGTCCTACTTATGCAAAGGATTTAGCAGAGGTTATAATGGCAGTGATACAGCATAGAAATTGGAAGCCCGGTATTTACCATTTTTCAAATAAAGGAAACATCAGCTGGTATGAGTTTGCTACCGTTATAAAGGTAATGAGTGGTTTTAAGTGTAGAATAGATCCCGTTCCAAGTTCTTCTTATCCAACTATTGCAAAACGCCCTCATTTTTCTTTACTTAACAGTTCCAAAATCAGTGAAACATTTGGCGTCGAAATAAAAGATTGGAAATATAGTTTACAGAAAATGTTAGCAAATATTAATAAAAAATAATAGAGACAGATGTAGTATCTTACATCATTTAAATTACAATACAGTTATGAAAGGTATCATATTAGCCGGAGGATCAGGAACGAGATTACATCCTTTGACATTAGCGGTAAGCAAGCAGTTAATGCCTGTTTATGATAAGCCTATGATCTATTATCCTTTATCAACACTTATGCTGGCAGGAATTCGGGAGATACTGATTATTTCCACACCTCATGACCTTCCTCATTTCGAAAGATTATTGGGTGACGGCCGTCAGCTTGGATGTGAGTTCTCGTATGCTGTACAGGAGCAACCTAATGGATTGGCGCAGGCATTTGTCATTGGTGAAGAATTTATCGGTAATGATAAGGTTGCATTGATATTAGGAGATAATATATTTTACGGCAGCGGTTTGTCTAAACTTTTGCAAAGTTGTACACAAGAGCAGGGCGGAGTAGTCTTTGCTTATCAGGTAAATGATCCGGAACGCTATGGAGTTGTTGCATTTGACAAAGATAAAAACGTAGTAAGTATTGAAGAGAAACCTGAGGTGCCTCAATCAAATTATGCCATTCCGGGACTGTATTTTTATGATAATCATGTAGTTGAGATTGCAAAAAATATCCAGCCTTCTGCTCGTGGTGAATATGAAATAACGGATGTTAATAAAGAATATTTAAAGAGAAATAAATTAAGGGTAGGTGTTTTTGACCGTGGAACAGCATGGTTAGATACCGGAACTTTTGCTTCTTTGATGCAGGCAGGACAATTTGTTCAGGTTATAGAAGAACGACAAGGAATGAAAATAGGAGCCATAGAAGAAGTGGCCTATCGTATGGGATATATCACGAAAGAACAATTACATCAAGTGGCCATGCCATTATGTAAAAGCGGATATGGTCAATATTTGCTGAATATTGTTTAAAAAAGCTCTTTTTATGGTCTGATAAGTTGTATCATTTTTTGGACTGTTAAAACGAAAAAATATTCCTATTTTTGCCAACAAAAGAAAATTAAAAAAACGCAATGAAAAAAATAGTGCAGGTTTTTTATATGATGACAGCAGTTACGGTGATGTCATCCTGTGCTTCCAAAGAAAAGATAGTTTATTTTCAGGGAGATACAGAACTAAATACCATTTATGAACAGAGTGTTCCAAAAATAAGACCGAATGATATGTTATCCATTACGGTTTCTGCAGCTGATATGAAAGCTACGCAGCCTTTTAATCAGCAAAATGTATATCAGGTAGTCCAAAATGGAGGTCAGCCAAATATGGCACAAAATGTATATACCGTATCTGATCAAGGATATATAGATTTCCCTGTATTAGGCAGTATCAAAATAGCTGGTTTGACCCGAAATCAGGCCATTTTACTTTTTAAAGAAAAATTGAGTAAATATATTGTGAATCCTGGGGTTAATATCAATTTTACGAATTTTAAAGTTAGTGTAATGGGGGAGGTAAACAGTCCTGGAACTTTTACTTTACCAAATGAAAGAATTACAATTCTGGAAGCTTTGACGCTGGCTGGTGATCTCACTATTACTGCTGTGCGTAATAATGTAATGGTCATAAGAGAACAGGATGGAAAAAAACAAACCTATTCGATCGATCTTACATCAAGAGCTGCTTTAGACTCACCGGTTTATTACCTCAATCAAAATGATGTGGTATATGTAGAGCCGAATAAAACCAGAATGAGACAATCAACAGAATTTAATTATCCATTGATCATATCTGTGGCAGGGATAATCATATCTGTAATCGCAATTTTAATACGTTAGTATGCAGAACAAGAATAAAAATAATGATTATAATCAATTTGAAGACGAACAATTTGATTTAAGAAAGTTAGTTGAACAATATGCATATTATTGGAAATGGTTTGTCTTTTCTGTTATTACCGCTTTATTACTGGCTGTTGTCTATCTTAAATTTACGACAAAACAATATGAAGTTAACGCTCAGATTCTATTAAGTGAAAAAGGATCTAAATCATCTCAATTAGATGCCGTTACGGATGTTGCTTTAGGAAACATTTCAGGTAATTCAAATTCTGCGGTACTGGATCAGATTACCATTCTCAAGTCACGCCGCTTTTTATTAAAAGTAGTCAATCAAAACAAACTTTATATAAAATATAACATTAATAAAGGCTTTGGCAGTGAAGAAAAACTTGAAAAAGATGCTCCATTAAAATTGGTGATGTTAAATGACAGTATTAAGTACAGTGAATCTTTTAAAGATAAAATAAAAATAGAGATTCTTTCAAATACTCAGTTTAAGGTTTTAGCTTCTGAGCACATTAAACCACAAACGTATCAGTTCGGGCAAAAGATTACTACAAAAATGTTAGGAGATATTTTGTTTTTACCGAATACTAAGATTGATAAATCTAAAGGTTCTCAGGTTGTAGTCTCAGTAAATCCTATCATGAGTAGTGTTAATGGATTACGGAGCAGTATAAAAATTGTATCTGCCGATGATAAAAGATCCATGATTGTCAATTTTTCTTTAGTTGATAACTTAAAAGAACGTGCTACACTTATTATTGATAACCTTATTGACGTATATAATGAAGATATAGATGAAGACAACTCAAAATTAGCAGAAGTAACTACTGTTTTTATCAATGAAAGATTAAAGGTTGTTTCCGGAGATTTAGCTTCTGTAGATCAGAATCTTGAAAAATTTAAAAAAGAAAATCAGTTGACAAATGCAGAGGCAGAAGCAGAAATATTTCTCAAAGACGCCTCAGTAATTGATAAAACTATACTGGATAATACTACGCAACTGCAAATTGCTAAACATTTAAGGCAAAACTTGGCAAGTCCGGACCATAGATTGTTGCCAACAAATATTGGTATTCAGGATATTTCTTTAAATCAATCTATTAATGCATATAATGAATTGGTTTTAGAAAAGGAGGAGTATAAAAAGTCTATGACAGGAAATAATCCTGTTATGGAGAGTTTAAATAAAAATATAGCGGATTTAAAGAATAGTATTCAATCCAGTTTGAGTATTTATCAGAATAATATCCAAACCAGCTTAGATGCGGTACAAGGTAAAAAAGAACAGATTACCTCAAGGTTAAGCACCTTGCCACAACAGGAAAGAGGCTTTAGAGACATATCCCGTCAACAGCAGATTGTTGAATCTATCTATTTGTTCTTATTACAGAAAAGAGAAGAAGCAGAGATAAAATCAGCTGCCAAACCAGATGCAATTAAGGTAATTGATCATGCCTATGCAGAAAGTAATCCTGTAAAACCGAAAGGTATGATAGTTGTGCTCATAGCTTTAATTTTAGGTTTTCTGTTTCCATTTGCCACTATTTATTTAAAAATGCTTTTAGATAATAAAATCAAGGATAAGGAAGACTTTAAGAAATCTTTTGATGGACCTATATTGGGAGAAATACCTAAAAGCTCACAAGCTATTATTGAGCATAATGATCGCTCTTCTACGGCTGAAGCCTTCAGAATTTTAAGATCCAACCTTAATTTCTTATTGCCTAAAAATGCAGCTACTGCAAAAGTGGTGTTTGTGACCTCCACAATAGCAGGTGAAGGAAAGTCCTTTATATCGGTTAATCTTTCTCAGATTTTATCAATGACCAATAAAAAAGTATTATTGATAGGAGCTGATATACGTGCGCCAAAATTGTTGAGCTATTTAAATTTATCAAACCAAGGATATACTCCTTTGGGATTATCAAACTATCTAGCAGATGAGAGTCTTACAGTAGAAAACATTCTCATTTCTCAGCCTGGTAATTATAAGTTTGATTTGATTCATTCAGGAGTTATTCCACCGAATCCTTCTGAACTATTATTAAACAATCGTTTTAGTGAGGTTATTGATTATGCGAATGAAAACTATGATTTTATAATTGTGGATAGTGCTCCGGTGAGTCTGGTAGATGATACATTAGCAATAGCAAAATTAGCAGATGTTACCTTATACGTTGCCCGTTCAAATTATTTAGATAAGCGTTTTTTACCATTTATCAACGAGATGCGCCATTCTAAAAAATTATATAATATGGCTGTTATTATAAACGATGTGAATTATGATAAAGGATATGGCTACGGAAGAGGTTATGGATATGGATATGGCGAGTCACATGTGAAGAAAAATAAATGGAATATATTTAAAAAAGATTAATAAACTGCAGCTCTTAAACTATTTAAGAGCTGTTGTTTTTTTAGTAAATTTTGGTTTTCTGTTTTGTCTGATTAATAATAAGGAGTTATACTGGACGACCTATATGAACGGATGTTGTAATAATCAAATACTTCATCATACACAATACACGATAGATAATGAATATAATTTTAAAAAATTATGAAAAATAAACTATTGCTTTTTTTTCTATTTAATATTTCCATTTCAGGCGCTCAAACTATAGAATCAGTAAGCCGTAATACAACAGTTTATATCAAAAGTGATGGAACTATAGAAAACAGCAGCCATCAAACGGTGGGGTATATTAAAACTGATGGCACTATTGAGAACAAAAATCGAAGCACTATTGGTTATATTAAAAGTGACGGAACTGTAGAAAATAAAAGTCGTTTTACAGTAGGGTATGTTAAAAGCAACGGAACCGTTGAAAGTAGCAATCGCTCAACCATTGGCTATATTAAAGACGATGGAACGGTAGAAAACAGTAGTCACAGTACTATTGGTTATGCTAAAGGAATTAAAAAAGAATGGGCAGCAGTTGTATATTTCTTCTTTAAATGTGATGAATGATGTAGTTGTAACAGAATTCGGTTATAAAAATACGTTTAAGAGTAAGCTTGGATGATTAATCCAGACTTTGATTATTATAGCTGTAGTAAATAAATTTGCTACAGCTATAATGTTTTGGGATAAAAGCTTATATAAATCAACCGTTTTGAGGTGTCTTTCATATAGATAGTATAATGATAAGACAATTTTGAAAAGCTGATTACGACAGTAAAGAGCCCTGATTAAAAGGATAACCGCCTTTTTAAATTTAAACATATACTCTTAAAAATACGGTGAACAATAAAATTTATCTATAAAATTGTAATATTGGTATGTATCATTAACAAATTTATTTCAACTATTCCTTTTGGTTCTAATCCTCTAATTTTTGTAACTTTTGTAACTGACTTAGCCTTTTTATAAGTACTTTTGTAGCTCAAAAATAAGAGCTTGTTTTTAAACTTGTTCTTTACATCAAAGACAATAGAATAAGCTTGTCAGCTTATTTGATGTATTCTGTAAGTATTATTATTTAACAGATATTTTTTGAATTTAAAAGAAAAACAATTTATTCTTATCATAGCGGTTATCATAACCGTTTTTTAATTTAAGCTTAATGAAAGTTTAGTGTGGTAAGAAGAGTTAAAGTACGAATAAAGTTACGTATGTGACAATTTTTAGCATATAATAAATAAAGATGAGTAAAATATTAATTACTGGAGGAGCAGGCTTTATCGGATCAAATTTAACAGAATACTTTTTGTCAAAAGGTCATCAGGTTGTGGTTTTGGATAATTTTGCGACTGGGCATCGACATAATTTAGAACAGCATGCTCACAATACCAATTTTGAATTGATTGAAGGAGATATCCGAAATGTTTCTGACTGTGAAAAGGCAGTCAAAGGTGTTGATTATGTTTTGCATCAGGCAGCGTTAGGATCAGTACCTCGTTCTATTAAAGACCCTCAGACATCCAATGAAGTCAATGTTTCAGGCTTTTTGAATATGCTTGTTGCAGCCCGTGATGCGAACGTAAAACGTTTTATTTATGCAGCTTCATCCTCTACCTATGGAGATTCAGAAGCATTGCCTAAGATAGAAGAAAAAATAGGAAAACCTCTTTCGCCTTATGCCATAACGAAATATGTTAATGAGCTTTATGCAGAAATTTTTTCTAAAACATACGGATTAGAAACGATCGGATTACGGTACTTTAATGTATTCGGACGTCGTCAGGATCCAAATGGAGCGTATGCCGCAGTTATTCCATTATTTGTGAAGCAACTTATGAAACATGAAAGTCCGGTTATTAATGGCACTGGAGATTATTCAAGGGACTTTACCTATATTGATAATGTCATTCAGATGAATGAATTAGCTATAAATACGGTTAACAGTGAAGCGGTGAATACAGTTTATAATACCGCTGTTGGTGACCGTACTACTTTAAACCAATTGTTAGCCTATTTGAAAGACGCTCTAAGTGAATATGATAGTGAAATAGCAAATGTAGAAGTTATTCACGGACCTAATCGTCAGGGAGATATACCTCATTCTCTCGCTTCTGTAGAAAAGGCTCGTCGTTTATTAGGATATGAACCAAGTCATACCATACGTTCAGGTCTCAAAGAGGCTGTAAAATGGTACTGGCAAAATCTGAAATAATTATTCTCAACTTCCATAAAATATAAAAATGAAAAAAATAGCTGTAATAGGTTTAGGATATGTAGGCTTACCATTAGCTCGTTTGTTCGCCACAAAATATCCTGTAGTGGGTTTTGATATTAATCAAAAACGCATTACAGAACTGATGAGTGGAAAAGATGTAACTTTAGAAGTTGCAGATGATACCTTACAAAGTGTTTTGCAAGATAAGAACCCTTATACGACGAATACTAATGGTCTTTATTGCTCCGATAATCTGAGTGATATTGCAGAAGCAAATTTCTATATTATAACGGTTCCTACCCCGGTAGATAAACATAACAGACCTGATCTGACTCCATTATATAAATCCTCAGAGACTGTAGGTAAAGTATTGAAAAAAGGAGATATCGTGGTTTATGAATCAACAGTTTATCCAGGTGTTACAGAGGAAGAATGTATTCCTGTATTAGAAAGAATATCGGGCTTAAAGTTTAATGTCGATTTCTATGCTGGTTATTCACCGGAGAGGATCAATCCGGGAGATAAAGAACATACCGTAGAAAAAATATTAAAAGTTACATCCGGATCTACTCCCGAAATTGGTATAGAAGTAGATAATGTTTATAAGTCTGTTATCACTGCCGGTACGCATTTAGCACCGACAATAAAAGTAGCTGAAGCTGCAAAGGTTATCGAGAACTCACAACGCGATATCAATATTGCCTTTGTAAATGAGCTTGCGAAGATTTTCAACATCTTAGAGATCGATACTCATGCGGTTCTGGAAGCTGCAGGAACAAAATGGAATTTTTTACCATTCAAACCGGGATTGGTAGGTGGTCATTGCATAGGTGTTGATCCCTATTATTTGGCGCAGAAAGCACAGGAACACGGTTATCATCCTGAGATTATTTTAGCAGGACGCCGTCTCAATGATTCCATGGGAGAATATGTAGCTTCGCAAGTAGTAAAAACGATGATTAAGAATAACATCAAGGTAAACGGTGCGAAGGTATTATTGTTGGGTATTACTTTTAAAGAGAATTGTCCTGATGTTCGCAATACCAAAATTGTAGATGTCATCAAGGCTCTTAAAGAGTATAGTGTAAACGTGACGATATATGATCCTTGGGCAAGTCCGGAAGAGGTAATGCATGAATATGGTTTTTCAACCGTAAATAATATAGACAATGCTATGATTAAGAAAAATGGTTTTGATGCGATTGTCTTAGGGGTAGCCCATAAAGAATTTTTAGATTTAGATCTTAACGAGTTTTTAGAAAAAGAAAACGGAGTTATTTATGACGTAAAAGGTATTTTGAAAAATTCAACAGTAAAGTTATAGTTGTTGTATGTCTCAGGTAACTAAAAACTTATTATATAATCTAATTTCTTTATTAATAAATGTATTAATAGCAATATTGTATACTCCTTATCTTGTAAAGTCACTTGGTATTATAGCATATGGGGTTTTACCTTTAGCATTGTTAATAAATCAATATATATCTATATTAGCCACATCATTAACAGGTTCCCTAACCCGGTTTTATTCTATTTCAATTAAGGAAAATAATATACCTCAGGCATCATCTTATCTAAGTGGTGCTTTAATGGTTATTATAGGTATTATCGTTTTTGCGTTGCCAATTTGCTTCTTTATTGTAGTTTATGTCGATAAAGTTTTCAATATCTCAGATTTACTTATTCAAAGTGCAAAAGTGCTTTTTATTTTTACTTTCCTGAGTTTTATATGTTCTTTAATTACAAATTTTTTTTCTATTATCTTTTATGCGAATAATAGATTGGATTTATTGAATAAGATAAACATTCTAAGGCAATTCTCTAAAGTACTTTTTAATGTTATTTTATTTGAATGCATTGCAGTGGATTTGAAATATGTAGGAATAGGAAATTTTTTAGGAGAGCTCATTGTTTTGTTTTTTTCATACCTACTTTTCAGGTCTTTGCTAACCAAAGGATTGGTTATTAGCTTTAAAAAGGTTGACAAGGTCATCTTTTCTTCTTTATTGATTATGACGTTTTGGGTTATTGTACATCAATTGGGAGATATGGCAATATTTAAAACTGATATTCTGTTTGTGAATAAAATATGGGGTACTAAAGAATCTGGTGTTTTAGGTGTAGTGTCAGACCTTGGAGCCTATATAATTATGGTTATTGGTGTTGTCAGTTCACTATTTGGACCTTTAATATTGATTGCATACTCTAATAAAGATCATGAAGAAGTAAAAAAGCTTGCACTTAATAATTCTCTAATAATTGGCTTAATTACGGCTATATTATGTGCCATATTGATAGGTTATTCAGCTAATTTTTTACACTTATGGATAGGAGAAGATTTATCAAGCTTTAGTTTATGGTTAGATATAAAATTATTTAATTTGCCATTTTATGCGGCAGCTGGAGTTTTTGCATTTGTTTACAGATCATGGAATAAAGTAAAAATACCGGCATTATTTACTGTTTTAATAGGTATCATTAATTTAGTGGTTTGTTATATTTTGAGTATTAATAGTAAGCTTTCGTATGATTATATAATTTATATATTAGGAGTAAATTTCTTCTTATGTTTACTCCAGACTTTTGTTTTAGGAAGTTATATGCTAAGATCAGTATACCCGGAAATAAAAGTTAGAACTTTGTTTGGAATCTTTCTCAAAATCCTGTCATTACTAATTACAATAATAATAATTTCTAAAATGATTAATAAGTTTTATTCTATTTCAAACTGGTTTGATTTGATTCTTTGCTTTAGCTTTTCTGGTTGTATTGGGCTTATGATTACCTACACAGGTTTTTTGAACATAAAACAAAGACAGTACTTATTTCAAATGATTAAAAGAAAGTAAAATAGAGTATGGATTTTAGTGTGATTGTACCGGTTTATAATGTTGAAAAGTATTTAAGTAGATGTTTAGATTCTATTTTTAATCAAGACTTTGAAGGTAGTTTCGAAGTAATTGCTGTTAATGATGGATCAACTGATAATAGTATTGAAATATTAAAAGAATATAAGGAAAAGTATCCTAATTTAAAAATAATTGAGCAAACCACTAACAAAAGTTTGGCTATTGCGAGAGCTACAGGAATGGAAAATGCCATAGGTGAGTATATTTTGCATATTGATTCAGATGACTGGATAAAACCGGCAATGTTTTCAAATTTGCTAAAGTGCGTAACAGAATATAATAATCCTGATGTAATTGTCTTTGATTATGAAAGACATAATGGAAACAATCCCATTATTAATATTAAAAATATAGTCGTTAAGGAATTTTATGAGAATGAAAATAAAATTGCTGTTCAACGTCTTTTTATGGGAACATGTTGTACTAAAATGGTTAAAAATACATTGCTTAAAGATTTGGTCTACGGAAATGATTACATGAATACTACAGAAGATCTGATTTATTCTTTTGAAGTATTTCTAAAAGCAAAAAGTATTCTTCTTTTGCCAGAAGTTTATTATTGTTATTTTGTAAATATAAAATCTCTTACATCAAGAATAACACCTTCAAAATATATACATTCACAAATTTTGGTTTATAAATTACTTAATATTATTAAAAACAAATATAAACCTTCATCTGATTTTTTAAATAAGGTAATTACATACTTGGATAATAGCCTTGTAGTAGAATTTTTTAAAAAGAATTTATTATATTCTAAATCTGATAACTTATCTCATGAATTTTTAGAACAATATCTCAACTTTAACGGAGAAGGTAAAAAAGACTTTATCAATAGAAATTATTATAATAAGATTTATTCATTTAAAGAAATGGTATATAGATTTGGCTTTCTTGCTACATTAAAAATTATTATAAAAATGAAAATTATAAACTAATGTGTGGTATCTATTTAACTAATTTTATTTACAGAAAAGAGGAAGTACAAAATAAGTTAAATTCCATTTCTTTTCGCGGTCCTGATAACTTACAAATCAATAAAGTTAATGAAATAACTTTGGGACACCTTCGTTTAGCCATATTAGATTTAGATAAAAGATCTAATCAGCCTTATTCTTTTGGGCAATTGCATATTGTTTTTAATGGAGAAATATATAATTTTAAAGACATAAGAGAAGAATTAGTAAAAGGTGGGTTTATTTTTGAAACGACGAGTGATACTGAAGTCCTTATAAAAGCATATGCACATTGGGGAAAGGAATTCGTTTCCCGTCTTAACGGAATGTTTGCTTTTGCGATTTATGATGAGGTCAAAGGAGAAATATTTTGCGCAAGAGATAGGTTAGGAGTAAAACCGTTTTTCTATTATTGGAAAGACGGTGCTTATGAGATTTGTAGTCAGTTAAGACCTTTGGTAAATAAAAACCTTCATATATCTAAAGAAGCAGTTTCCATTTATCTGGATTGTGGATATATTCCGAGTCCATTAACAATCTTTGAAGATGTCTTCAAGCTTCAGCCCGGGCATACTTTATCTATTGATTTAAATAATAAAACAAAAAAAACAGAAAAATATTGGGATTTAAAAGAGGTTGAAACAACAGTTCTTACATACGGAGAAGCAAAAGAACAATTACATGCATTAATAATTGATGCTGTAAAAATAAGAATGCAGGCAGATGTGCCCTTAGGTTCTTTTTTATCAGGAGGTATTGATTCGGCTTTAGTTTCTGCCATTGCTGCAAAGCACTCACCAGTTCCAATCAATACATTTACGATTGCTTTTGAAGATCCTAAATATGATGAAAGTAAAGTAGCTCAACAATATGCAAGTATTATCGGCAGCAAACATAAAGAAACGCTATGTAGTCCGGAGCAGATTTTACAAATGTTAAAAGACTTTACTAAAGTCTATGATGAACCTTTTGCAGATAGTTCTGCTTTGCCATCTTTACTGTTAAATAAAATAACCAAACAAGATGTTACTGTAGCGCTTTCTGGGGATGGTGGAGATGAAAGCTTTATTGGTTACTGGCATTTGATGTTAGTGGATAAATTCAAAAAAGTTGCTGGAATCCCTTTCTCAATCAGAAAAGTATTAAGCAAAATACCTTATCATATTATTCTGGGAACAAGACCAGAAACGTTGAAAGGTTTTTTGTCTTCCAAAGACGAGAATGAGCTTATAGTGAAAATATTTACTTCATTTGATTCTCTAAATCTTAAAAAAGATTATACATGGGTTGACAAATATTATCCACAATTTCGAAAACTATCAAAAGAACCTTTACAACGAGCAGCAGATTTCAATATAAAATTATGGCTTGAAAATGATAGCAATGTAAAGGTAGACAGAGCAAGTATGGCTTTCTCTGTCGAATCAAGAAGTCCGTTTTTAGATTATAGGATTATTGAGTTTGCCCGCACATTACCCATTTCTTACCGGTTTAAAAATGGAGTTACTAAAAGAATCATTAGAGATATTTTAAAAGAGTATATTCCTGAAGAAGTCTTTACACAACCTAAAAAAGGATTTGCTATTCCGTTGAATGGATGGATTCGAGGAGAATTGAAAAATGATATTTTATCTAAACTAAATGACAAATTCTTACATTCCGTTCCGAATTTAGATGTATTAAAGTTTAAGAAACAGCTAAATGAGCATTTAGAAAATAAATATGATTATTCTTTTAGTATATGGAAACTATATGTTTTAGCTTTGTGGTGTGAAGAATTTAATATATCATTATAGAGATGCCAATTAATATTATAAATATTTTAATTTTTTTGATATCTCCTTTTTTGGCTTTGCCTACTATACTCTTGGGGATCATCAGGAAATCAAAGTTTGCTCTAACACTGTTTGTTGTATTTATTGGTTTACTCAGTTATTTATACATTCCTAACCTATCAGATGATAAGTCACGATATGTTGAAATTTATGAAGATTTCAAAAGTTGGGATTATATACCTTTTATTCTTTATAATTTATCTAATAGCCAGGATTTTATTCTACAGTTGTTGTTTAAGGCCGCTGCAGATATCGGTATTAAGGTTCAAATTGTTTTCTTTATTATTACAGTTATATCGGTAGGGATATTACTAAAAATTTGGTCTCATATTGTTATTTTCTTAAATCTCAATAAAAGAGAATCCTTACTGTCTCTTTTTCTGTTTATTACATCAATTTCTTTTTTAGATTTATTTTCCGGAACCCGTTTTATGTTGGCTGCAAGTATTGCTTTGTATGCCTACTTTCAAGGTTTCTTTCTCAACAAAAATAAAACAGCTATATTACTCCTTCTATTATCGATAAATATCCATTTTGGACTGCTCGTTTTTGCTTTTAGTTATTTGTTATTAAGATTAATAATTAATAAGCATTATCTAATAAAGTCAATATTTTTAATTTCTTTTTTCTTTTTATTATTACCCAAAGATTTTCTGGTAACTATATTCAGTTCAATTGGTATGGGAGGTGCTTTAGCATCAAAGAGTGAGGCGTATATAAATGCGGATAATGATTTGACACAAGGTGGGCAACATGGCGGATTTGGTGGAATGGTCATATATCTCGTACAAAATGTATGGATTTATGCAATGTATTTTTATCTTTTATTAAAAATAAAAACTAAAGAACGATATCATCTTATCTGTTTTTTCTTAATTGCGCTTTTAAATATTTTCTCCTCGATACCTACTGTATATTTCCGATACAGTTTATTTATAAAAATGTTCTTTGTAATTGTTCTTATGTTTGATATTCAGAAATATAAAACAAAAAAAGAGCCTGTGTTTTTTATCGTCTCTTTTGTTTGTGTTTTAATTACTCAGATTATTATTACGAGATACAACATAGAAGAGAGTTATATGAATGGAGATAGTTTTTTATTTTTCGACATTCTTTTTAAAAAACCAATGTCAAGTGGTGATTTAATATATTAATTTATGAAAGTACTGTTTATCATAAATGATTTAAATTCCGGAGGAATAGAAAATTATTTGTTACGATTTTTAAAGCACTATAATAAAAAACTAAAACCTGTTGTACTTTGCAAAAGTGGTAATAAAGGAGTTTTAGAAACAGAATACCAAAAAATTGACAATATTGAAATCGTTCCTTTAAAAATGGGCTTTTTAGATTTAAAAGGAATTAGAAACTTTAATAAATTTCTAAAAGATAATAATTTCGTCACCGTTGTTGATTTTACCGGTAATTTTGCCGGTATACCAATGTTCATTTCTTACTATTCAGGAATAAAGAAAAGAATTACCTTTTATCGAGGAGCAACCAATCATTTTAAAGAAAATAATATAAGATTGGTTTATAACGCTTTGGTAAATAAATTGGTTTTGAAGTATTCTACCTCAATTTTATCTAATTCTGAAGCTGCATTTAAGTTTTTCTTTGAAGATAAAATTGACCATCGTTTTGACGTAATATACAATGGAATAGATGCTGAAAAATTTCTTAATTGTGATGAAAATATAAGGAAAGAATTAAACATTCCGGAAGAAGCTTTTGTTATTGGCCATGTTGGTCGTTATGCAAGAGAAAAAAATCATAATGCTGTGTTTGAAGTGGCCCAGAAAATATGCTCTCAACATAAAGATGTATATTTTATTTTATGTGGAAAAGGAGTAGATGTGGCGTTCTCTGAAAAGATAAAAGATTTAAAATTAAGCAACCAAATTATAGCTTTGGGATATCGAAAGGATGTGGTTAAAATACTTAATTCAATGAACGCATTTTATTTCCCTTCTTTTTCCGAAGGGCAACCGAATGCTTTGATAGAGGCTTTAATAGCAGGTCTACCTTTTGTAGCATCTGATATTGATCCTATTTTAGAGACGATTCCCAAATCGCATTACAGCTATTTAGTCGCACCAGAAGATACTCAGAAAGCAATAACTATTTTAACGACTTTTTATAACAACAAAAATTCAGGAAATTTACCTGATTTAAAAAATTGGGCGATCAAAAATTATAATCCGAATATTCTGTTTCAGAAATTTTACAATAAACTATAGATGAAATTATTTTTTATTACAGATGCCCGGTTTTTTCAAACATCGGATGGTAAATTTTATGCAGGTGAGTTCTCCTTTTCAAATATATTATGGGAGAGATATTTATCTGAATTTGAAGAGGTGTATGTCATAGGACGTGTTTTTCAGATTGATAATTTTGAAAATTTGAATCATTTGGTATCAAATGTTATAATATTACCAATCATTTCTTTTGATTCACCTTTAAGCTATTTGCTCAATAAAAGAACAATTTCTCAAAGCATTAAAAAATATTTTCAAAAACATACCCCTGATGCAGTTATTATTAGAGGGGCAGGCTCATTAGGCTATCATGTAGCAAAATTTTGTATAAAAAGAAAAATGGCTTACGGTATAGAAATAATTGGTGATCCTTATGATGTTTTCGCAAAAGGAGTTATTAAGCACCCCCTTCGACCTATACTCAGATACTTATTTACAAAATTTCAAAAGGAAGCGGTATACAATGCACAATCGGTGATATATGTTACAAAACATACACTACAGAAAAGATATCCGGCAAATGATAAAGCATTCAGCACATTTGCTTCAGATGTATTTATAGAAAATCGTATTAATTCAGTAAAAAAATATCCTCAAAATAAAACCATTAAATTACTTTGTATAGGATCTTTAGAGCAAATGTATAAAGCTCCTGACATTGTATTAAAAGCCGTCAGCAAATTAATAAAAGAAGGAAAGGATGTTCAATTAACGTGGTTGGGACATGGGAAGTTCAGAGAAGAAATGATCTCTTTGGCAGAAAGTTTTCAAATTGATTCAAATGTAAATTTTCTCGGTTCTGTTTCAGGTAAAGAAGTAATAGATTATTTAGATAAGTCGGATGTTTTTTTATTGGTTTCCCGTACAGAAGGATTACCAAGAGCAATTGTTGAAGCAATGGCTCGTGCTGTGCCTTGTATTGGCAGTAATGTCGGTGGAATACCGGAACTAATACATCCTGATTTATTAGTTCAAGTTGAAAATGAAGATGATTTGTCAGACAAAATAGAGCTCGTAATGAGTTCAGAAGCAGCCTATTCAAAATATTCAGAATACAGCATACAGCGAGCTTCGGAATTCGATTTTTCAACATTAGAAAACAGAAGGAAATTATTTTTTAAATCGGTAAAAAAATGAGTAATAAACTTTTTTATTTATTAATACTGATCATCAATTTTCCTGTGATGCTATGTTGTAAAGGACAGAACTCAAAAAATGAAGAATATGTTGATGTCAGAAATTATGGCGCAGTAGGTGATGGCAAAACAGACGATACACAAGCTTTTCAAAAAGCGGCTGATTTAAAAAAACCTTTATTAGTAAAAAATACAGGTAAAGAGTATCTTATTTCTGCAAGAATTCGTTTATATAACTCTATAAAAGGAGAAGGTAATCCTGTTATTAAAATGACTGATTGTGTAAATGAGTTTGTCATACCTGATAAATATACATATGGAAAATATTCCTTATTTCATATTGGAAATTATCAGTCAGATACACCTTTAGTCATTGAAGGCCTGACATTAGACGGAGGCTGGAACAATATGAGTAAGGGTTCAGAATTTGAAGCTGGAATTTATATTGCTGGTTCAAAAAATATAACAATAAGAAAGAATATTATAAAAAATAATTTAGGAGATAATATTCTTGTATATTGGTATAATTCCGGTTTTGAAAAGAGCGTTTCATTAGTAAATGAGAATATTCTTATAGAAGACAATATATTGTCTCATCCTTATCGATGTAATATTGCCTTGATATCAGGTAGAAACGTTAAAATAATGAACAATACCATTTACAAATTCAATGATCATGTGGCTCCTGTAGATTTAGAAATGGATCTTTGGGAGGAGGATGGACAAGTAATACGAGATGTTGAAATTACAGGAAATACAATTAAATCTACGAAAACCTTATATTCAATTTCTATGTTAGGAATGCTTGATGGTGTAAATGGTATAAAGGTCAGCAATAACATTATCCAATGTGGTTTCGAAAAAGATTCCTTTGGTATTAATTTAGAGGCGGCATATGGCCCTATAAAAAATGTAGAAATAAAAAACAACAAAATAGATGCTGTAGGTTTTGTAAGAATTTCTGGAACAAAAGGAAATAAGAAGATAACCATCGAATCAAATCAGGTATATACCAAAGGTACCGAAAGTGTTGTTGTTAATGGAAGTTATATCGATGGGCTAAAAGTACTGAAAAATAAAAGTCTTGTATCTAAAAATTTTTATTCGAATATAATACTTGGTAGAGAAGTAAAAAATGTTTCTATTTTTTCTAATGATTTTGAATCCTTGAAATGGAGTTCTTTATTTTTTGTATCAGATATTGATGGCTTGGACATTGATGATAATATTTTAAAGAGTAAAAATACGCCAATCTATTTTGAACCTGAAAGGGATTATTCTATTAGAAATGTTCGTATCTCAAACAATACTATAAATACTAATTTTTTAGAAATTTATAAGAGCACCAAGAAAATTAAAAACATTTCTACGAAATAAATGAAACCTAAATTCTTTATAATTACAACTGTTTCAGACTCACTGCCTTTTTTTAAAGGACAGTTAAATGTTCTGAAAAAAGATTTTACCGTTAGCTTGGTATCAAGCCCTGGAGTTCACCTCGAAGAAATGGGCCAGGAATATGATGTGAGTAAATTTCCGATAAAAATGGAGAGAGAAATTTCTCTTTTAAAAGATTTAAAAAGTTTCTTTAAGCTCCTTGTTTTATTTCTCAAAGAAAAACCTAAATTGGTCCATGCAAATACTCCCAAGGCTTCATTATTAGCAATAATGGCAGCTTGGTTTTCGCGTGTCCCTGCAAGAGTATACTATGTGCATGGCTTAAGGTATCAGAGTATTCTTGGAAAAAAGAAAATCTTATTGATGCTTATGGAGCGGATGACATGTTGGTTTGCAACAGAAGTTATAGCTGTCAGTAATGGTATAAAAGAAACCTTAATATCTGATAATATAACATCAAAAAATATTATTATTATTGGAAATGGAAGTATTAACGGAATTGATACTTCTTATTTTAATCCGGATAAAGTAATAGAGATTAAGGACGATAAATTAAAACCAAGCGATTTTGTATTTGGATTTGTAGGCAGATTGGTAAAAGATAAAGGATTAGAGGAACTGATTTTAGCTTTTCAAAAACTTTCAAAAACTTCTAAAAATATAAAATTGCTTATAGTGGGAGCTTTTGAAGAAAATATGACATTATCGAAAGAAATCATAGATACCCTTTATAAAAATCCGAATATTCTGTATGTAGGACCTCAAAAAGATGTTCGTCCTTTCTTTAAAGCGATGGATGTTTTTGTATTACCGAGTTATAGAGAAGGATTCGGAATTGTACTTATCGAAGCAGGAGCAATGAAAATACCATCTATTACAACAGATATTGCAGGATGTAATGAGGTAATAATTGATAATAAAACCGGATTTTTGATAAAAAGGAAGGATGTAAAAGATTTATTTGAAAAGATGAAATATGTAGTTGAGAATAAACAGCAAATAAAAATGATGAAAGAGAATGCCAGAGATAGAGTTCATGATAGATATAGTCAGGATACTGTATGGAAAAATGCAAAAGAAACTTATTTAAAAATAATAAAGAACCATGTATAAACATTTTTTTAAAAGAGTATTGGATATTATCGTTTCAGCAGGTGTTTTACTATTAGCTTCTCCTGTTTTCTTCCTTGTTTTGATATCTTTATTTATTGCAAATCAGGGAAAACCGTTTTTTTTTCAGGACAGACCCGGTAAACATGAAAAATTGTTTCGAATAATAAAATTCAAAACGATGAATGATAAAAAGGATGAAAAAGGAAACCTATTGCCAGACGCTAAACGTTTAACCAAGGTTGGTAGTTTTGTAAGAAAAACATCCTTAGATGAGTTGCCTCAGTTAATCAATGTTGTATTGGGAGATATGAGTCTGATTGGTCCAAGACCATTATTGATAAGATATCTGCCTTTTTACAGAGAAGATGAACGTATTAGACATTCTGTTCGACCCGGAATTACAGGATGGGCTCAGGTAAACGGCAGAAATACAGCAAAATGGGATGATCGGTTGGCTTTAGATGTCGTATATGTCAAAAACATTAGTTTTGCTTTAGATATGAAAATTGTATATAAGACAATTTTAAAAGTTATAAAATCAGAAAATATAGTTATTGATCCTGAATCGATAATGCAAAATTTAGATGATGAAAGAAGAAATTAAAATAGATGTTGCAGTTGTTGATGATATCGGTTGCATAATTGATCTGGTAAGGAGTTCTTTTGATAAAGCATACTTAACAAGCTCTATATATAGATGTAAAGGC
This sequence comes from Flavobacterium sp., assembly GCA_032096595.1. Classification (GTDB taxonomy): domain Bacteria; phylum Bacteroidota; class Bacteroidia; order Flavobacteriales; family Flavobacteriaceae; genus Flavobacterium. Next base: position 145,677 of record DAMCXY010000006.1, read on the forward strand.
ATAGCAAATTTTATCTATACAGAATTAAATAATCCATATTCACCATATAAATATTTTGCTGCAAAAAAGGACAACAAAATAGTCGGTTTTGCAGAATTTAAAATGTTTCCGCAAACCTCCACTGCTTTTCTTAATATGATCGCTACAGATAATACTTATAAAGGACTCGGTATTGCCAAAAAAATATTCAGTTATTCTGAGAAGTATTTCCGAGAACAAGTGTATAGCAATATACAATTGGATGTATTCCAGTCTAATGAAGTTGCCCGAAAATGGTATGAAAATATGGGATTTGTAAAAGAGGAATCAAGCTGTTTTTATGAGCGAAATATGGAAGAAACATCAAAATATAATCCAGATATAATGATTCTCAATTTATCACAATTCAATTGTCTATATGCGAAATTTGGTTTTTCCTTTCTTCAAATATCTGCTGGTGAACAGTCTTTTACACTTGGAATTATAGATGAAAATATAATCATAAGAGAAGATAAAATTTCAGAAGAAATACTGGTGGCGGTCAAATCTTTTTTTAAGGATTACAATTTTAAAAAGATATATTACAAAGGGCAGGAGAACAACCTTGAGAAATATAAGTATATAGATGAAATTCAAAGAATGAAATTAACACTACAATAAAATGGGAATAACAAAAATTGCTACAAAAAAAAATATTGCTCAAAGAGAGTGGAAGTACACCAATTCAGCTCGTGAGGCCTGGAGTACTATATTGGATATCCTTAAAAAAGAAAATCCTCAATATAAAGTATTGTTGCCAGCTTATATCGGTTGGTCTCCAAACGAAGGGAGTGGTATATTCGATTCTGTTAAAAACTCTTCCTTGGATTTCGACTTTTATAATTTAGATAGAAATTTAAAAATTGATTTTAACCATTTTAAGAATAAAATAAAGGATACAAAAGACTGTATTGTTTTATTAGTGCATTATTTTGGATTTCCAGATGTTCAGTATCAGGAAATTATAAATTGGTTAGATCAAAATAACATTTTATATATAGAGGATTGTGCCCATTCATGGTTAACAGATCTCATTGGCGGTATATGTGGTAGAAACGGACGATTTGCTTTCTATTCTCTACACAAGATGTTGCCTGTTAGCGGGGGGGGGATTATGGTTGATAATGTGCCAAATAAAGATAATAAATCAGAAATACTTCAGCCCCATTTTAATTTGGGATATGATTTATTCACTATCTATAATAAACGAAGAGAAAATTATGATTACCTAGTTGAGGAATTAAAAAAAATCACGGATATTGAGATTATATATCCAAATATAGAAAATGGTATTTGTCCTCAAACATTACCTGTCATACTTCATAATTTTGATAGAAATAAACTATACAAAGAAATGAATGATTTAGAAATCGGTATGGTTAGTTTGTATCATACAATGATAGAAGAACTAAAAGATTCAACATCTGAGGCGGCAATTTTTACTTCCAAACATATAATCAATTTTCCTGTACACCAGGATATTGATATCAAGGATTTAGATAATCTTATTGTTAAATTAAAGATCGTTTTAAATGCTTAAAATATTAAACTTTAATTCTAAAGAAGATCAGGATTTTTATAAGTCAGTCATAGCTCATAATACTTTTCAAAGTGCGTATAACCGCTTAGAATATTTTAATGTTTTTTGTGGAGGTTTAGATAATTTGATTTGTTTTTACTTTCAATCCGAAACGAAGATTATTTTAATGCCGGGATACCTTAAAAAAATTAAAATTTATGATTCTTTAAAAGTGAACTTCGATTTTAGTACACCTTATGGTTATACAGGTCCTTTTTATTCAAATAATGTAAATCAAGACACTTTATTAATCTTTTGGAATGAAGTTCAAAAGTGGCAACTCAATAATAATGTGGTTTCAGAATTTATACGTTTTAATCTTTTTAATAATTCAAAAGGTTATGATGGTATTTTACATAAAACAATGCTGAATATAAAAGGACAAATTCAGCCAGAAGAACAACAATGGAATGATTTCGATGCAAAAGTTCGTAAAAACGTTAAAAGAGCACAACGGGAAAATTTAATAGCAAAAATTCATTATGGTATTATAGAACAGATATACATTAATGAATTCTATGATATTTATATAGATACAATGGAAAGAACAAATGCAAAAGAATTTTTCTTTTATAGTTTGAACTCATTTAATGAATTTATAATAAATAACTTAGACGTGTGTGCAATCTGTACAATATATGACAATAATAAACCGGTATCTACAGAGTTATTATTGATTTCAGATAATTCAGTGTTTTCATTTTTAGGAGGAACATTAAGTGAATATTTTGATAAACGGCCGAATGATTTTCTTAAATTTGAAGTAATTAATTGGGCAAGAAAGATGCAGTTTAAAAATTACGTTTTAGGCGGAGGATACGGTTATGAAGACGGAATATTTAAATATAAAAAAGCTTTTTTTCCTAATGATGTTGTTGAATATGTGACAGGTAGAAAAATTATTAATAAAGATTTATATTTAAGCTTTGTTGAAGAAGTAAATAATAAAAAAGAAAATGAAGATCAGTTAAGTTTAGATGATACTTCTTTTTTTCCGTTATACAATAAACAATAATTATGGACGACAAAATATGGTTATCCTCTCCGCATATGGGAGGGAATGAATTAAAATATATACATGAAGCATTTGATGCCAATTGGGTTGCACCGTTAGGACCGAATGTTAATGGGTTTGAATCAGATCTGGAAAAATATTTAAAACAAAACATTAAAGTAGCTGCGCTTTCCTCAGGTACTGCAGCTTTACATTTAGCTCTAATTGAATGTGGTGTTGTAGCGGGAGACGAAGTAATTTGTCAGTCAATGACCTTTTCTGCATCTGCAAATCCGATAACTTATCAGGGAGCAATACCCGTATTTGTAGATTCTGAATCAGATACCTGGAATATATGCCCGATAGCACTTGAAGAAGCAATCACGGATAGAATGACAAATGGTAAAAAGCCTAAAGCAATTATTGTTGTCCACTTATATGGTATGCCTGCAAAAATGGATGAAATTATTGCAATTGCTAAAAAATATGACATCGCTATAATAGAAGATGCCGCAGAAGCATTAGGATCTACTTATAAAGGTAAAAATTGTGGTACTTTTGGGAAATTTGGAATACTTTCATTCAATGGAAACAAAATTATCACCACTTCCGGAGGAGGAGCTCTGGTTTGTCATACAGAGGAAGATAAACAAAAAGCGGTCTTTTTATCTACTCAGGCAAGAGATAATGCACCTCATTACCAACATACACATATAGGTTACAATTATCGCATGAGTAATATTGTAGCGGGAATAGGACGCGGACAGATGGAAGTTTTGGATAGTAGAATTCAATCCAGACGCGCAATGAATAGTTTTTATCAGCACATTTTTGCAGACATTGAAGGGGTTACAGTTTTTAAAGAACCTTCTGATGACTATTTTTCCAACCATTGGTTAAGTGCTATACTTATAGACGAAAAAATAACAGGCAAAAACAGAGAAGATTTACGTTTGGCACTATTGGATCATAATATTGAATCTCGTCCGTTATGGAAACCGATGCATTTGCAACCCGTTTTTAAAGACAGTTCTTATTATGGAAATAAAGTGGCTGAAAATCTTTTTGATAAAGGATTGTGTTTACCTTCGGGGTCTAACCTCACAACAGAAGATCAGAATAGAATTGCTGGAGTCATAAAAAACTTTTTTGCAAAATAAATAAACGGCCACTTTAAACAAGTGGCTTTTTTATTGTTTTATAGAATTATAAACAGAAAGTTCTTAACAATTCTCATGTCAAAGCATTTATAAGCAAATTTTTTCATTTATTTATAATAATTTAGCCCTCAAAAATCATCACTATGCAAATACTCGTTACAGGCGGATTAGGATTTATCGGTTCGCATACCGTAGTTGAATTAATAGAAAAGGGATATGAGCCTGTCATAATAGACAATTTATCTAACTCAAATATTGAAGTACTACAAAGAATAAAGAATATAGTAGGAGAGGTTAACATTCCTTTTGAACAAATAGATTTAAAAGATAAAAATGCGGTAAGGGATTTTTTCAAGAAATATACTGAAATAAAAGGTGTAATACACTTTGCGGCTTCAAAAGCAGTAGGAGAAAGTGTTCAGAATCCATTGATGTACTATGATAATAATCTTACGTCATTAATATATATACTGCAAAACATCAGTTCGAAAAAGAATATAAAGTTTATCTTTAGTTCCTCTTGTACTGTTTACGGGCAGGCAGAAAAAATGCCTATAACAGAAGATGCTCCAAGACAAAAAGCAACCTCACCTTATGGTAATACCAAGATAATAGCAGAAGACATCATCAATGAAACAACCATGGTTACAGATTTACAGGCAATCTTATTGCGATACTTCAATCCTGTTGGAGCACATCCTTCAGGAGAAATAGGGGAGCTGCCTTTAGGTGTGCCACAAAACCTTATACCTTTCATAACGCAAACTGCAGTTGGAATACGTAAAGAATTATCTGTCTTCGGTAATGATTATCCAACATCTGATGGAACTTGTATCAGAGATTATATCCATGTTATGGATTTAGCCGAAGCACATGTTGTTGCCTTAGAGAGGCTTATAAATGAAAACTCTTCTCAGAAAGTAGAAATTTTCAATGTGGGAACTGGAAAGGGAACTTCGGTTTTAGAAATAATTCAAACATTTGAAAAAATAACCGGACAAAAACTCAATTATAAATACGCACCAAGACGCGAAGGAGACACAACTATTGCTTATGCTGATACTACTAAAGTAAATGAAACTTTAGGATGGAAAGCAACCCGCACTTTAGAAGAAGCTTTATCCAGTGCCTGGAACTGGCAAGAAAACCAAAAACAGCATACTATATAGTGTGCTGTTTTTGGTTTGTATGGTTTATATT
>DAMCXY010000007.1:0-134325 GCA_032096595.1 Flavobacterium sp.
ATATCAGACTCCGGATCTCCTATTGGAATTAAAAATTGAAAAAAGAGATAAAGAACTCTACAGAATGGGGGATACTTATTATGATTATGACGATATTATTATTATGAAATACAAACTGGTTAAAAACGGAGTGGTATTGCATGATAATTTAAATTTAATTATTCCTCAAAACAATACCGGTTACCATAACTACGATCTTAATTTTGTTTCTTATGGTTTTTATTATGATGCGACCTATACCTTTAAAGGTTTTATAAATGATTATTACCGTCAGGTATTATGCAGTTATGAAATGCAGAAAACAAATTTAAATGGTCAGGAAAAGTTATTGTTAAACATCAGCAATGGTAACTATCGCATATATGGAGATGCTTCAATGTACACGCCTTCTCAGAAACTCTTTAGTTTACCGTTAGGACCTATTCTTTTAGACAGAGTACCTTAAATCTTATTTTGAAGTTGCCGGAAACACATATAAAAACCTGATCGTGAATCAGGTTTTGTTTTTTAATAGGTATAAACTATAATATATTAATCCTGTAGGCAAGAAAGTCCATATATGAAACAATGGAATCGCTACACTAAAACATATCGTTATAAAACTATTTAACTTTATTTTTATTCAGAATAATATAGCCGAGAATACCACCAATTATAGAAGCGGCAAAAATACCAATTTTAGCCTGAACCATATATACTTCTTCTGTGAACGCCAAAGAAGTAATAAATAAAGACATTGTAAAGCCTATAGAGGCTAAAAAACCGAGTCCTAACAAATTTCTGAAATTCATTCCTTCCGGGAAAGGGGCTACTTTCATTTTTACTAAAAGCAATGTAAATCCAACCACACCGGCGACCTTACCGATCAATAAACCAAGAAATACCCCTAAGGTAATATGTGTACTAAACAACTGTTCTAAATCAATAGCAACAGATACTCCGGCATTGGCAAGAGCAAAAACAGGAATAATAATAAAAGTAACCAGCGGATGCATGGCATGTTCCAGTCTTTGCAGCGGAGGGATAGCTTCATTCGTATGTACTTTTATATCTTCGAGTATATGGAGCTGTTCGGCTGTAAGAGTAGGAGTATGGTTGTTGGGATCGATATTTTTAAATCTTTTAAGATACTCCTGAACTTTGTTGATATAGGTGTTTTCTTTTATTTTAACATCAGCAGGAATAGTAAAGGCAGCTAAAACAGCTGCAATAGTAGCATGAACACCTGATAGTAAAAAAGCGGTCCATACTCCGGCAATACCAATAATGGCATAAAAAAGAATACTACGGATACCAATTTTATTACCGATATACATTAATAAGACAAAGCCGAGACCAATGCTCAAACTCAGCATAGAAATATCAGATGTATAAAAAAATGCAATGACGAGAACAGCTCCAAGATCATCAACGATAGCGAGAGCCGTTAAAAAAATTTTTAAAGACAGCGGTATTTTATTTCCTAATAAAAACAAAACACCTAATGCAAAAGCAATATCTGTAGCCATCGGAATACCCCATCCGCTGTGAACTTCTCCGGCAGGATTGAATAAAAGATAAATAGCTGCGGGTACCAGCATACCGCCCAAAGCAGCTCCGATCGGTAAAAGTGCTTTACGCGGATTAGACAACTCGCCTCCAACAATCTCTCTTTTAAGTTCAAGGCCTACAACAAAGAAAAAAACCGCCATCAATCCGTCATTAATCCAGTGATGCAGACTATATTCCAGATAAGAAACTCCGTCGAACTGAAACCCCAGTTTATGTTCAAAAAAATGATGATAGGCTTCGGAAAAAGAAGAATTAGCAAGAAATAACGCAATAATAACGCTGATACCTAAAACAATTCCTCCGGCTTTTTCCTGTTGAATAAATTTCTGAATTGGGTACACAACTTTGTCGATGGGCATTTTTTGTCTGTCGGCCATTATTGTAGAGATTTTTTTTAATAAAAAGATTTGTTCAAAGATACTTCTTTTAAAAAGAACAGGAATTCTCATGTCAAAAAAGCTTTCGTAAAGGCACGTATATTTTTTTTGCATTTATTGACCTAAGTCAAAGAATTAGACAGAGCATGTACTGAAATTTGTCGCAGTATTAATCTTAAAAACAAAAAGATGGATAAAAAATATTATAGATATGTAAAGACCTTATTAGTTATAGTACCAAATTGATTATGGCATATGTAGGGCTTATCCGAAACTATGGTTTTGGAGAAGAATAGTTTCTGAAATTTTAAAAACCCTGAACCGTCTAAAAGTAAAAAATATAATACAAAAAAAGTAAAACTAAGATCCTCAAAAGCCTTTTTTAGTGAATTTATAAATTTAAAAAAACTTTGATAGCCCAAAACTTTCCGTTATTTTTGATAGACTTCATCTAAAAATAGTATGGAAACCATTATTGAAACAGAAAGACTTCTCATCAGAAAAATAGATATTTCTGATAAAAAAGGTATGTATTTGTTGGATTCTGATCCGGAAGTACATCGTTATCTGGGAGCAAAACCAATATCTCATGAAGAAGAAGCACTCACTTACATTGAGTTTATTCAGCAGCAATATCGTGAAAACGGTATTGCGAGATGGGCAGTTATCGAAAAGGAAACAGGTGAATTTATTGGATGGACGGGATTTAAGCTTATCACCAACACCATAAACGCTCATACAAATTATCTTGATGTAGGATACCGGTTTATAAAAAGTGCCTGGGGTAAAGGATATGCGACAGAATGTGGAAAAGCTTGTATGGAATATGCAAAAAAACACCTTGCCAGATATGAATTACATGCCATGACAGAAATTGGTAACAGTAACTCAAAAAAAGTATTGGAAAAATTAGGCTTTGTGGCCGTAGAGATTTTTGATTTTGAAGGAGATCCTCACTATTGGTACAACCTGCGTAACTGATATGAAAAAGCTACTTTGTCTTATAGGGATTAGTATGCTCGGATTTTCTTGTGAGAAGATCTCATCTTCAGCAACAAATAAACAAATCGAGAAACAGCTTATAACAACTGATTCTTCCGCTATACATCAAAAACAATCTGCTGTGTCAGATACTTCTAACACAACTGTGATACATACAGACACTGTGGAATTCATATCAACAGAAAATAATGCCAATTACTTGTTCTATCATCTTAAAAAGGATCATAAAATCAGAACATTTATGAATAGATCAAAGGCATTATCAGATATATATCGAAGTGACATATTAGAAATACAATGGAAATATGAAGGGGAAAGTGATCTGAATCAGAACGCGATACTGGTGTCGCTTAAAAAAATTGGCGACGGGTCGGTAAGTAAATTTAGAAAGAAATATCCGAAACCTCTTAGCTATCACTGGAGTGGAGAAGTTCCGTATGACAGGGACTTTTTAGACGGTATATATCGCAATGTAGAATATTATCTTGCCAACTCAAAAAATAAGTTGATACAACTTCATCTGCAGAACACTGACGCTCAACTCGGATATTCTATTGAAGAAGCACAAAAAGAGCATAAATCATATGTTCTCATAGGCATATTTAATCGATTTGAAAATCGGGAAAATATGCTTCAGTGGTTATATATAGATACTCAGAATCAGGAAATATATGAATACGATTTACCGGAAGACAGACTTATCCGATTTAAATAGGATGAATATTTCTAATGAAATGATATGAATGCACTTGTACAACTTTTTAAAAAATTTGGAAATATTCCACCTGAGGTAGAAAAAGTGCTTACAGACAAAAGCGGTTATCTCATAAAAGATAAAGGAGATTTCTTTCTTAAACAGGGACAAACGGTTTCCAGTTTGTTTGTAATGGAAAAAGGTGCAGTGCGGGCTTATTTTATTAAAGATGGAAAGGAAGTCAACTCCTGGTTTGGTTTTGAACATGAATTTTTAGGCTCTATCCTTCCGTTATTTGCTAATCAGCCCTCCTTTGAAAATATTCAGTTTCTCGAGCCATCAATACTCTATTATATACCGATAAAAGACCTTAATAAACTCTATCGTGAATACCCAGAAATGAACGATATTGGCCGTAAAATCGCCGAAGATTATTGCCGTATTCTGGAAGAAAGAATCATTTCACTGCAAACGGAATCTGCAGAACAACGCTATCATACACTACTAAAAAGCAATCGAAATGAATTACAGCGTATTTCTTTAGGACAAATAGCCTCTTATTTGGGTGTAACTCAGGAAACATTAAGCCGTATAAGAAAGAACAGTCGATTTTGACATTTATCAAAAAAATATCAGTAACAGATTGGTTTCTTTGTAGTCAAAAATGTAGAAATCATGAAATATTTGTTTTTGGCACTGGCCATTGTATTAGAAGTAACAGGATCCAGTTTTTTAAAAGCGTCAGAGCAGTTTACAAAATGGCTTCCATCTCTTATTACAGTTATTGCTTTTTTAGGTTGTTTTTATTTTCTTTCCCTTGCTTTAAAAAGCATTCCTTTAGGTACAGCCTATGCAATATGGGCTGGTTTGGGAATTGTACTTACAACTTTGATATCAGTAGTCGTCTTTAAGCAAAAGATAGACTTTCCTGCTATTGCGGGAATCACATTGATTGTTGCGGGAGTTGTTGTGATGAATGTTTTTTCTAAAGTAACACATTAAACATTTTCATACCTTTGAAAAAGACAGCTTTGCAGGGAGAAGAATAGTAATCACGAAAGCTATTCCACTCCGTCAATAAATACGTTTATATGAAAAACATCAACCAACAATATATACTGAAAAACGGAAAAGAAATAACCATTAGAAACGGTGCCGTAACTGATGCAGAAAAACTGAGGAAAACAGTAAAAAAATATATTGGAGAAAGCGAGTACATACCACAGCTACCGGAGGAATATACATTAACCATTGAAGAACAGGAAAACTGGATAAAATCGTTTATAGAAAAAGAAAACTCCATAATGCTCATTGCTGAATACCATAATGATATTATTGGTAATATTGATATAAACGGAAGTGTAAGAAAGGCGATGCAGCATACAGGAGGCATTGGTATGGGAATGCTTCAGGAGTGGACCAATAGTGGCTTGGGAACCGCTTTGATGACATGTGCTGTAGAGTGGGCAAAACAAAATAAAATACTTGAAATTTTATGGCTTCAGGTATACACTGACAATATAGGAGGAGTTTCGCTTTATAAAAAAATGGGATTTCAGGAATCGGGACTTATCAAAAATTATTTTAAACAGGATGGAAAATATTTTGATAACATGACCATGAGTTTATCCGTAAAATAGAAATTTTTACTATTCAGACATCTGAATTTGATTCTTTAAAAAAAAGCATTATGAACATCCGGGTAAGTGAGGAAATACGATTAGAATTGATAAAAGAAGAACATGCTGCTCTCATTTTTGATAGTGTAGATAACAACAGAGTTTATTTAAAAAAATGGCTGTCATTTATCGATGCTATGCACAACCTCCACTTCGCAGAAGAGTTTGTAAAAAGATCTATGACGCAGTATAAAGAGGGAAGAGAGGCCGGTTTTGTGATCTTTTATAAAGAAGACATGGTAGGCAGAATCGGAGTTTATAAAATTGAACCGTACAATAGAATAGGAGAAATCGGTTATTGGCTCACTGAAAACGCTCAGGGAAAAGGGATTGTAACAAAAGCCTGCGAAGCCCTTATCGATTATTGCTTTGCAGAATTAAAATTAAACAGATTGGAAATTAAATGTGGCACAGAGAATAAAAAAAGTCAGGCCATTCCTGAAAGAATAGGCTTTACTAAAGAAGGGATTATTCGTCAGGGAGAATTCCTGTACGATCATTTTATAGATCTTTATCTTTACTCTCTGTTACAAAAAGAACAAAAATAAAGAGATGCTCAAAAATACATCACTCACTACCTATATTTCAATCCTGCGCGGCATCAACGTAAGCGGTAAGAATATAATAAAAATGAAAGCTTTACGAAACCTCTATACCACAATGGGCTTTTATGATATCCATACTTATCTGCAAAGCGGAAATGTTACTTTCAGAGCTTTAGCTACTGATGAGCAAATGTTAGAGAAAACCATTGAGCAGTATATAAAAAAAGAATTTTCATTAGATATACCGGTTCAGGTAATGAATGTTGAAGCTTTAAAAAATGTGATCCATAATAATCCGTTTCTGAAAGATGAGACTTTAGATCCTTCATTTTTCCACGTTACATTTCTGAAAATTCCGCCTGCTGTAGTGGATCAAACAGCTATTGAGAGTAAAAAGACAGAGCAGGAAAAAATGGCGTTTTCCGGTAAAGTAATCTATCTCTATTGTCCTGAAGGATATGGAAATACGAAACTCAATAATAATTTTTTAGAAACACGTTTAAAAGTTACAGCAACAACCAGAAACTGGAAGACAACAACCGCTTTACTACAACTGGCTCAGGAAACAGAAATTTTATAAAAACAGAAAACATGGCATCAAGATTATCTGAAAAAGAATTGAAAGAGATGGCGCAACAGCTGAGTTGTCCTTCGGGTGATGAAGGGATTGCTATGGGAGAAACGATGAACACAGGTAATATAGGTATGACGATGAATACCATAAAAAATCTTGAGTGTAAAGAAGGAGAACGTATATTGGAATTGGGACATGGTAATTGTGGACATTTAACAGAAATACTCCAACAGACAAAAAATCTTAAGTACACTGGAATTGAGGTTTCAGAGACAATGTGTGAACAGGCAGCCTTGCTGAATATACACTGGGTAGAAAATCAAAAGGCTGTTTTCAAACAATATAATGGTATTACCTTGCCGTTTTCGGACCAGTCATTTGACAAAATAATGACAGTAAATACTATTTATTTCTGGGAAGATGCAGAAAAATTATTAAGTGAAATCTATCGGGTATTAAAACCTGAAGGAATTTTTATCGTAACGTATGCGCAAAAAAAGTTTATGGAAAAACTGCCTTTTACGCAATATGGTTTCCGTTTATATGACAATGAGGATATTATGACTCTTGTAAATACAACAGATTTTAAAATTGCTGAGATGGTTGAAAGCTCTGAAGAGGTAGTCAGTAAAACAGGTGAAACAGTTCATAGGGTTTACACAATGGCAAAACTCTATAAATTACCCGAGACAACCTTAACTTAAAAAATAATGGAAAGCTACTTTCATAGTTTCGGGATCTTTACGCCAGAAGAAATACAACAGGTAATACAATTATTTGAAAAAAGAGAAATTGCCAAACATGAATTCTTTATAAAAGAAGGGAATGCCGTTAAAGAAGTTGCTTATATCAAATCGGGTATTTTCAGATCGTACTATACCACAACAGAGGGTAATGAAAGTACCTATTGTTTCAGATTCCCGCATGAAATGATGACAGCATATTCTGCTTTTATTACTGATGGTGCGAGTCTTGAAAACATGCAGGCTCTTACTGCATCAGAGATATGGGTGATAAAGAAACAAGACATTGCTACTCTTGAAAAAACAAATACAAACTGGACACGTTTTTTAAAAATAATCGCTGAGCAGCAATATATTGAGCTTGAAGAAAGAGTTTTTCAGCTGCAGCGCGATACCTCATTGCAGCGATATAATAACCTGCTTCGCAAACAGCCACATTATCTTCAACAAATACCCTTACACTATCTGGCTTCATATTTGGGAATCACACCGCGCCATCTGAGCAGAATACGAAGCGGAAATACGTTATAGACATTTGTCCTGTATAGTCATTATTTTCTTGCCTATTTTTGTTGAAATCAATCTCCGGTAAAATAAACGGATATTTTCAAAACTTAACCAGAATAGCAGCCATGAAAAAAATAGTAATAATAAACGGACACCCAAATCCTGAGAGTTTTAATTTTGCTCTTGCTGAAGCTTATAAAAAAGGTGCTTTGCAAAAAGGTGCTGAAGTAAAAGAAATTATTATTTCACAGTTAAATTTTAATCCCGATTTATCTTTTGGCTACCGTAAACGAATGGAATGGGAGCCCGATCTGCAGCAGGCATGGGAAACCATCCAGTGGGCAGACCATCAGGTGTGGATACACCCTGTTTGGTGGGGCGGATTACCCGCTGTTATGAAAGGATTTATCGACCGTCTTTTCTTACCGGGATATGCTTTTAAATACCGTCCTGATTCTCTTTTTTGGGACAAGCTTCTAAAAGGTAAAACAGCTCATATTATAACCACCATGGATCAGCCTGGTTGGTACTATCGTCTGATGTTTGCCAGACCGAGCATTAATCAGCTGAAAAAAGCAACCTTGCAATTCTGTGGAGTAAGCCCGGTACGTGTTACCAAAATAGGAATTATCAAAACATCAGATGAAACAAAGAGGTTAAAGTGGCTTGAAAAAACAAGAAAGTTGGGGAATAAAGTGCAATAAAAAAGGTGGTAAATACAGCTGGTTATTCTTTGTTTATTTTGTAATTTAGAGTCTGACAGTTAATAAAAAAAGTAATTGATTTACTAAAAAAATAAGTATATGAGAGCTGAATACCTACCAAGTGTAAAAAAACAATTTGAATACTATAAGGCACTGGGAGATAAAACGTTTCTTCAGTTGCCGGATGATGCGTTGTTCTGGCAGTATAATGAAGAATGTAATAGTATTGCAATGATTGTACAGCATTTATGGGGCAATATGCGTTCGCGATGGATCGACTTTTTAACCACAGACGGAGAAAAAGAATGGAGAAACAGAGAGGAAGAGTTCGAACCTCTTGTAAAAGAAAAACAAGAGTTGTTAGCAAAGTGGCAGGAAGGCTGGCAGTGTTTATTTCATGCATTAGATAATCTGACTGAAGATGATCTGTCGAAAATAATTTACATACGTAATGAAGGACATACGGTCATTGAAGCCATCAACCGTCAGTTAGCACACTATCCTTACCATATAGGACAGATTGTATATCTTGGGAAAATGATTTGTAATACAGACTGGAAATCTCTTTCCATACCTAAAGGAGAATCGAAGAAATATAATGAAGATAAATTTTCAAAACCAAGGCAGACAAGACATTTTACAGACCAATACCTCAATAACGAAGAGAAATAGTTTAAAAAAAAACCTTCTGTATAATTTAATTACAGAAGGTTTTTAAGTACAAAAAATAATTAAGAAATAAAGTACAATTGTGCCATTGGAAGAGAAGTAGAAGGTTCTATAACTACTTTTTCTCCGTCAATGGCAATCTCATACGTCCTATGATCCATCGTTATCTCAGGCATACAGCCGTTATGGAGTAAATCTGATTTTTTAACATTTCTGGTGTTTTTTACTGCTTTCAACATTTTTTTAACCCCTAATTCTTCTATTTTTCCTAAATCAATCGCCTGTTGAGCAACAAATAAAGCGGAGGTTTTTGCAGGTACATCTCCAAAGCTACCCCACATCGGACGATACATATAAGGTTGTGGTGTAGAGATAGAAGCATTAGGATCACCCATACCGGCAAAGGCAATCATACCTCCTTTCATCACCATTTCAGGTTTTACTCCAAAAGCCGCAGGTTTGTAAAATACCAGATCGGCCATTTTTCCTACTTCAACTGACCCTACATATTCAGAGATTCCATGAGTAATAGCCGGGTTAATCGTATATTTCGCAATATATCTCTTGGCTCTCACATTATCATTACACATTTCACCATCCAAAGCACCACGGTCCTTTTTCATCTTATCGGCTATTTGCCATGTACGGGTTACTACCTCGCCAATACGTCCCATAGCCTGGGAATCTGAACTCATCATACTGATAGCTCCCATATCCTGTAAAATACCTTCAGCACCAATTGTCTGAGCACGAATACGTGACTTGGCAAACGCTACATCTTCAGGAATATTCTTATCAAGATGATGGCAAATCATCATCATATCTAAATGCTCATCAATAGTATTAATCGTAAATGGGTTTGTAGGTGTAGTAGAGGAAGGCAAAATATTGTCATAAGCAGCCACTTTTAATAAATCAGGTGCATGACCACCTCCGGCACCTTCTGTATGATAAGTATGTATAGATCGTCCGTTAAACGATTTTAAAGAATCTTCTACAAAACCGGCTTCATTCAATGTATCCGTATGGATACAAACCTGAACATCCGCCTCATCTGCTACTTCAAGACAATTATTTAAAACATAAGGAGTACTGCCCCAGTCTTCATGAATTTTCATTCCGCCCGCTCCCGCACTGATAACCTCGTGCAGTGCTTCCGGATTAGAACTGTTACCTTTTGCAAGAAATACAAAGTTTACAGGAATAGGATCAGTAGCCAGAAGCATCTTTTGCAAATTCCAGATTCCCGACATACAATTTGTTGCCAACGACCCGGCGGCTGGTCCTGAACCACCACCAACAACAGTTGTAGTACCTGATTGTAAAGCAACTTCAAATTGTTGCGGGCATATATAATGGACATGGGTATCAATTGTTCCGGCGGTGACAATTAGGTTTTCTCCTGCAATTACTTCAGTACCAACGCCGATGATCATATTCGGACTCACACCATCCATTATATAAGGATTCCCGGCTTTACCAATGCCTGCAATGCGGCCGTTACGGATACCGATATCGGCTTTGATAATACCCCAGTGATCTAAAATAACTGCGTTGATGATGACTGTATCCAGCACACCATCTTTATACGTTGCCGTAGGGTGTTGTCCCATACCGTCACGAATCACTTTTCCGCCTCCAAAAATGCATTCATCACCATAGATGGTATAATCTTTTTCAACCTCAATCCATAGATTGGTATCTGCAAGTCGTATTTTATCACCGGTTGTAGGACCATAATAGCTTGCATATTCTTTTCTTGATATTTTTTTCATTTCGTTTAAAATTATATGTGTTCGTGAAATAGAAAACTCTTCATTATAGACAGATTTTATGACAGTTTTGCGTTTACTTTACCTGCAAAACCATGAATTTCCTTTGTTCCTCCATAAGCCACAAGATCTACCTGATAGGTAATACCGGGAAGAAACCGGGTAGAAAGTCCTGAGGCAATATCCAGTCGATAGCCTTTGGCTTTTTCACGCTCAAAATCCAATGCCGGATTGACTTCATAAAAGTGATAATGCGAACCAACCTGTACCGGCCGGTCACCTTTGTTCGTTACTGATATTGTAAGGCGTTCTCTGTTTGGGAGCAGACTGATATCACCCTCAGCAAATTCATAAGCACCAGGTACTGTATGCGAAGAATGCTGTTGCATGATAGGGTGGTGGATAGACACTAATTTTGTTCCGTCAGGAAAAGTAGCTTCAACCTGTAATTCCGTCAATAAATCCGTAACACCGTCCATAACATCTTTTGCAGAAAGCAATTGTGTACACTCCTCTATGAGACGGCTTACCGTTTTTCCTTCACGGGCACCTTCAATGATATAGCCGGATAAGTATGAAACGGTTTCCGGATAGTTTAATTTTAATCCTTTTTGTTTTCTGTTTTCAGCTATCTGTGCTGCAAATAGCAACAGCATTTTCTCTCTTTCTTGATACGTTAAATACATATTTATTAGGACTTTATAATTTATGCGAAATTAAACTTACCATACGTCACATAATCCTACAAAGCCGTTTATTCATAGCACAATTCCGTACAGGATGAAAATAAAACCAACTAAAATTCCTTATTTTTGTAGGGCAATAATCAGAGTATATAATGAGTGCTTCTTTGAAAATTTTTTCCAATTATGAATATAAAAAAAGTTTCTTTCCAGCTATAGAACCGGATATTCTTACCAACAATAATTCTTTACAGGTCTATACCATTCAACACTATCTGAAAGACATTATCATTCCGGTCCAGGCATACAGAACTTCTTTTTATTTTTTGATTTTTGTGGTGAAAGGGTTTGTTCAGCAGCAAATAGATGATGAAATATTTACAGTTAATGAAGGTTCCTGTATTCATGTTAAACAGGGTAACTGGACTCTTACCCATGCTGTATCAGAAGATGCCGAAGGCTACGTCATGCTGTACGAAGATGATGTACTTACACAATATCTCTTAATGCACGGAAATCAGGATTACTATAAACATGCACCGTTTTTATCTTTAGATGGGTATGACAAACAGGCTATTGCCGCGACCTTTATTCTCTTAGACGAAGAACTCAAACATCTTCAAAACAGATCGGAAATCTACCTGCCGATTTTTAATTCGGTTTTAGCGCGGCTCAACCACTATGCTTTACCTACCTGCTGGTCAGTAAGAGATATGGAAATTGTATACCGTTTCAAACAGCTGGTACAAAGCCATCACATCAATACGCGATCTGTTCTCTATTATGCGCGACAGATGGCCATTTCTGAAAATTATCTGAATAAATGTGTAAAGAAAGCCACGGGTAAATCTGCAAAGCAATGGATTACTGAATTCAGTATTAGGCATAGTATGCTTTTACTACATGATATGACACAGGATATTGCTGAAATTGCGTACCATCTCAATTTTCAATCTCCTTCTTATTTTACCCGTCTTTTCAAAAAGACCACAGGTCAAACACCTAAAGAATACCGGTTGAAAATGAGGAGCAGTGTCCGATAAAATAATATTTAAATTTTGCAGACTGAATAAACTTTGGTAGCTTAGTGAAGATAACCGAATAGTGAGATCGAAAATAGAACCAAGTAAAACAGATGAAAAAAGTATATTATAGTTTCCTGTTGGTGTGTTTATGCTGTCTGAACCTCTATGCACAAAAGAGTTCGTACAGATTCCAATCTGGTTTCGATGCTCAGGAGTGTGATGATTTACTACAATTAAACAATGCTTTCGTGGACACCTTATCCTTGGATAAACACGATTATCTGATACCTGAATATGAATTTTTGCATCAATCAGAGAGTATAGGTCTTGATAATATGTGGAATTTGTGGATGCGATCAGATGATACGGCTGTTATTTCGCTGCGGGGAACTACTTCCGATTCAAAATCCGTTTTAGCTGATTTTTATTGTGCAATGCTACCTGCAAAAGGAGAAATTGTTTTACATAAAAAGGATACTCTGCAATATTATCTCGCAACGGATGAGAGAGCCGCTCTACATGCAGGTTTTCTCATAGGGTTTGGTTATCTCGCGAAAGATATGCTGCCAACAATAGACTCATTGTATCAATCAGGACATCATAATTTTCTGGTTACAGGACACAGTCAGGGAGGTTCTTTATCGTATTATATAAGCGCCTGGTTGCTGCACCTTAAAAGAAAAGGTATTTATCCGTTGATGCAGGTAAAAACGTATGCCTGCGCCCCTACCAAAGTAGGTAACATGTACTTTGCCTATGATTATGATAATATAACGGCTGCAAAATGGAGTTTTAGTGTTGTAAACACAGCAGATCCGGTGCCTGAAATGCCTCTTACCACTCAACAACTGGAAGAAGATATGAATGCTCCGAATCCGATTATGAACCTTGCCAAACGATTTGACCGTATGCCTTTTTTTCAAAGAATTTTTTTAAAAAAAGCATTTAACAATATGGAAAAAAAGGCTACAAAGTCTTCTGAAGCCTATCAAAAATATTTGGGTAAATACTGTGGTAAATTTATTCAGAAAGAACTGCCCGAACTCAAAATACCTAACACCATCAATACAACCTATTTTGTAAGACCGGGAGTACCGATCACACTTTTAGTAAATCCTGCCTATTATGCTTACTTTCAAAAAGTCAAGAAAACGGCTTACTACCACCATGGAATTGTTCCCTACCGGTTTTTGCTCCGTGAGTATTACTCAGGATTATCCGATCTCGAACCACCACAGACAGATCCGAATAAATAACCCCTGATCTTTGGGAAACAGGGGGGTAAAAACAAAATATATAAATCAAAATTATTTACATAGGAGGTTTGGTAAGACTTTCAAACTCTTTCTTGTTTAAAAAGGTAAAGTTGATATTTTCAACAGATTCCAGATGAGATATAAAATCATCCATCTTTTCCTTAGTCGTCAGATCTCTAACAAAAAAGGGTGCATCTGCTTTCTCAATCGGAGCAGCAAGTAACTCATCTTGTGCCAAAATATACAATTCAGACGTGTTTTCAATCTCGACCAGTGTTTTGATCAATTCTTTTCTGCTGATGGGCTTCAATCTTGAAGCGACATCTTTGTTGGGTACATGGGTTAATTTTCTCATAGCTTAAATTTTTCATACCTATAAATTTAGTGAAATATTTTTTTGAGCGTCACAATATATTGCCAAATTATGGTATAAATTATCGATAAAAATTTGAGTTTTAGAAATCCTTTTTATAGTTGATTACAGGGATATTTCATTCCGTTTTTTAGTACTATTTTTACGTTTTTTAGCGAGTAATTTTTTTTCGATATATACGAAAGAAAAACATATTCACTGACAGTGGCATAAAAATAAAAGAATTAATAATGAAAAAACATCGGGCGCGCAGAAAGCTACTTCATTTGCTGTTGATATTGATAGTCGGCTTGCTGAGCTCCTATTATGGAAGAGCACAAACAGTTGTAGATGCTGTGGCTAAGTTGTATCACAATGCTGCTGCCGGAAGTGAAGAACAATTACTGCAAAGCGGTAAATACGCACAGGCGCTATTCTTTAATAATCGTAAAGAAGAGGCAATGGATTTATTAAAAAAAGACATTGCTGTGGCACGGAAGAAAAAAGACGGACAGTATGCTGCCTATCTCTACGGAATTATGGCGATGAATAATCTGGTGTTAGAAGACAGCACCAGCGCTTTTAACAACCTCAGACAGGCGAGGGTGTTTTCTGAAAAGACAAAAGATAATGTGACGAAAGGTTATGTGCTGTATTGTGAAGGCTGGATGTGGTTGAGGTATGGAAAAGAAATGACGGCAATAGAAAGCTTTCAGAAAGCCTTGAACTATTACGACAAAGCACCGGAAACGGATTTGGTAATTTCACGCAAAACAGCCATTTATAAAGAATTGTGTTCTGTATATGCGAATTGGAGAGCCTATGAGCAACAACAGAAATATGCAGAATTGACCTTACAGATGGCTAAAGTTAAAAATAATCCGATGGATATTTTTGATGCCTATATGATTATGGGATATATGTATGAGGAACAATACCGCACCAATATTACAGAACTTTCTCTTCGCAACAAAGCAGAACATTACTACCAACAGGCCATAAAAGCATATCAGAATAATAAAGACAAAATGGCCATACCTTCCGATCTGTCTTTTGCCGCTGTAAATCTTGCCAATCTATACTTACAATATTATCCTCAGAACGATCAGCAGAAGGGACTCGGATATGCTGATCTTGCTTTAGAAGTCGCTACAGAAACCCGTCAGATGTCTCAGGTTGCAGCCGCTTACGGAATCAAAGCTGATTACAGCATTAAAACAAATAAAAATGAAGATGCTGAAAAATATCTGTTAGCTGCTTTAGCTGCTTTGATCAATAACCCTATGGAAGACAAGGGAGTTTCTCTGAGTTTGTTTGCCAAACTTTCAGAACTTTATGAAAATGAGAATAACTATGAAAAAGCGTTACATTACTACAAACAGTATGTAAAGGTTTTTGAAGAAGTTTATAATGCACGGAAACTGGAACAGGCACAGAGACTGGAAGCACAGTTTGAAAAAGAACGACAAAAACAGGCCTTAATACACATGCAGCTTGAAGCAGAAAAGAGAGAGCAGACCATCAGCCTTATGCATGCCTTATCAGGGCAGCAGTTTCAGCAACTGGAAAATATGAAACTGAATGAACAAAATCAGAAGCAGGTATTGGAAGTTATCCAGTTAGAGGCTGATAAAAGAGGACAGGAGTTAAAGCTCGCCCGTCTGGAAATGCAAAAAAGAGCGCAGGAATTGAAAATCTCTCAACAGAACTTAGCCTATAAATCCAAAACCAATACTTATTACTTTCTGCTGGCGTGTGCGTTTTTTTTGAGTGCAATTTTTCTTTATTATGCCTATCGCCAACGGGAGAAAACGTTGCGACAGAAAGAAAATCTGCACCTTTTGGAAATCGATCAGATCAAGCAAAACAGTGAAATATCGAATCTGAAAGCGATGTTAGAGGGACAGGAAAGTGAACGCACCCGGTTAGCGAGAGATTTACACGATGGATTGGGAGGATTGCTGTCTGGAACACGGATAGAACTCTCTCAGCTTTCAGAAAAAGTGACCGATAAACCGTTAGAAAAAAACATCAGCCGTTCACTCTCACATTTAGATATTGCAGTAGATGAACTCAGACGGATCGCTCATAACCTTATGCCTGAACTCCTGCTCAAATACGGTCTGGAAGAAACATTGAAAGAATATGTTCGTCGTATGTCGCATGAAGAAATGGAAGTTACTGTCCAATTCATAAACTATTCAGGGCAGTTGCCGGCAGAAAAACAGATTATTGTTTACCGCATCATCCAGGAGTTAGTAAATAATGCTATAAAGCATGCTGTTGCACATCAGATTTACATACAGTTGTCTGAAAATGAAAGCAGAATGTTTATCACTGTTGAGGATGACGGAATTGGATTTGATCCTGTAAAACTCAATGGACAAAGATCTGCGGGGATGCATAACATACAATCAAGACTTGACTTTCTTAAAGGAACTATGTATATTGATTCACAAAATGGTATTGGTACAACTATTGAGCTTGACTTTCCTTTATAAAAAGAATTTAAAAATAAAAAATACAAATGATAGATATAATTATAACTGACGATCATCCTTTACTGCTTGAAGGACTCAAAAATGTTTTTGCCGCAGAAAAAGATCTGATGGTCAAAGCCTGCTTCTTTGATGGTCAATCGACATTAGAAGGACTGAAAAATATCACGGCAGATGTATTATTTCTGGATATTAACCTACCCGATATCAACAGTATTGAAGTGGTGGCACAAATAAAAAATACATATCCCGAAATGAAGATAATCATATTGAGTGTACATAATGAGTTTGCTGTAATCAACAGTATGTTGCAGGAAGGAGCAGACGGGTATATTCAAAAAAATGCTTCAGGGATTGACATCATTACGGGAATACATACTGTTCTCCATGGAACTGTCTTTTTGTGTACTCAAACACAGCAGATCATGCAGAAAAAACAGCAGGAAGGCTTAAAAAAAGTTCCCAAAATAACCCGAAGAGAGAAAGAAATCCTGCAACAGGCAGCAAAAGGATATACGACCATACAAATTGCAGATATTCTTTTTATCAGCCCTCATACAGTAGATAGCCATAGAAAAAATCTTATGGAAAAATTTGAAGTTAAAAATCTGACTACTGTCATCAAATTAGCACTTGAATACGGTTTGATCAGAGAGTCTCTGTAATAAACATCAAAACCACTAATTTCAGGGATAGTATCCCTTACTTCTTCAGTCTATTTTTGTAATGAATGTATTATTAAAAAAGATTAAAATGAAAAAGTTATTTTTAAAAGGAATCGTCCTGAGCTCATTACTGGTAATGATGAGTTGTAACGAAAAAAAAGATCCGGTACAATACAATAATGAAATTGTAACCGTTATCAACGGCTCTGATAAGCACATGACAGATATGAACAGTGCCATGCAGTCAAAAGATTATGATAAAGCAGAAAAAGTTAGAGTAGAATGGGAAAAAGCCATTGATCAGGATATTAAAAAAATGGAAGATATAGGCGATTTCAATGGTGATGCTCAATTACAAAATGCTGTTTTAAACGGACTAAAAGGATATAAGAAAATTGTTACAGATGATTATCCGAAATTGATAGATCTTCGCAAAAAGAATACTCAGGATCCTGCAGCAGAACAGTTATTGTTAAATAATATCAACAATGCTTTCGAAAATATGGCTGAAAATGTGAATCAGGCTTCTGATAAATTTGAGAGAGATTATAATAAATAATTAAAAAATCCTTTGTTGCAATACAAAGGATTTTTTTTGTTTAACAATAAAATAAAAAAGGATTATTTGTATTCTATTACAAAATCCTCTTTCGGATTCCTTACTTTTTTCATTCCGGCAAGCCAGTCACCATCAGTATCGCGGTAACCGATTGGCAGCAATGTTACACTTTTTAATCCTGCTTCTTTCAGGTTTAATAAAGCGTCGAGCTGTTCATTATTAAAACCTTCTACAGGAGTAGCATCAATTTTTAATTCAGCAGCCTGAGCAATAGCCAATGCAAAACCTATATAAGATTGACGGGCAGTATGTACAAAATTTACTTCCTGTGGCTGCTTCAGATATAAAGACTTTAAACGATCGGTATAGCTGCTGAATCTGCCACGTGGTAATCCTCTCTCGTCAGTTGTAAAATCATACATACCATCAATGCGCTCCTCAGTATAGTTATCCCATGCAGCAAAAACCAATAAATGAGAACAATCTGCTATAATCTGCTGATCAAAAGCAATGGGTACAATTTTTTCTTTTAATTCCTGATTGGTAATAACCAATACCCTGAATTGTTGTAATCCTGAAGATGTAGGGGCCAGACGTGCTGCTTCAATGATTTTATTTACATCTTCTTCCCGCACTTTCTTGGCAGGGTCATATTTTTTTGTGGCATAGCGCCAACGTAAATTATCTAATAATTCCATTTTTAATTGTTTGTTATGTTATGAAGCAGATAATACAAAAATCAGGGCAATGAGAGCTGGCAGTGCCTGTACAAAAAATATTTTGCGAGAGGCAGTTAATGCGCCGTAAATGCCCGCGACTAATACACAGATAAGAAAGAATGATGCTATGTTTGTCTGCCACATAGGATCACTGATGAACAGAGACCAGATAAGTCCTGCTGCAAGAAATCCGTTATACAAACCCTGATTTGCAGCCAAACCTTTTGTTGGTTGAAACAAATCTTCAGGTAGGGATCCTTTAAACGTTTTTTTTCCTGCTGTTTCCCAGGCAAACATTTCCATCCATAAAATATACAGATGCTCAACAGCAACAACGCCAATCAGTATTTGTGCAATTAGGTGTATCATCTGTTTTTTTTAGTTAGTTACGGTAAGAGTTACTTCAATATTTCCCCGGGTAGCATTTGAATAAGGACATATCTCATGTGCTTTTTCAACTAATTTCTGAGCTTCTTCTTTTGATACTCCGGGTACCACTACTGAAAGAGCTACTTCTAAACCAAATCCCCCGTTGTCAATCTGACCGATTCCTACTTTTGCCGTTACCTGTGTTGTTCCTGTACTCACTTTCTGTAAACTAATAACGCGATTGAGAGCACTGTCAAAACAAGCAGCATATCCTGCGGCAAACAGCATTTCCGGATTGCTGTAATCATCTGTTGCTCCACCCAGTGCTTTTGGCATTCTTACTTCGAGATCCAGAATTCCGTTTTCACTTTTTACATGACCATTTCTTCCGCCTGTAGCAGTCGCTGCTGCTGTATATAATGTTTTCATAATTAAATGTATTGAGTTATTTGTTTAAAATTTTATTAGCGATTCTCTTTAATGCTTCGAGATCGTCAAGAGAGATGCCCATAGAAGCAATCATCTTCATAGGAATGCTTTTCGCTTTTTCACTCAGCGCATTACCTGTATCTGTTAACGTGATCTCTACCACTCGTTCATCCTGACTGCTCCGGTTACGGCTGATGATATTTTTCTGTTCCATTCTTTTCAATAATGGTGTCAGAGTACCTGTATCTAACCGAAGTTTTTCACCGAGCTGATTGACGGTCTGCTTTTTATTTTCCCATAATACCAAAAGAACTAAATATTGAGGATAGGTAAGACCTAATTCATCCAATAACGGTCTGTAATGCTGTGTAATTTCTCTTGATAGCGCATATACCGGAAAACAAACCTGCTCTTTTAATTGTAATAAATCTTTCATAATTCAAATTATGATACAAATTTATATATTTTGCACAATATAATTGTGTGAAATATATTTAAAATTTTCATAAAAAAAACAGTAACGAGTATTTAAGAGAAGTTGTTGGTGGAGAAATAGGCGTATTCAAAAAGAAGATTTCAATTTGAACTTAAAGTAGTATTGCGTTAAAAAAAGATATCGATCCATTCTTCAATGGAGATTTTTTCTAAAATACTATTTGGTATTTCTATCTCAGCACTATAAAAACACGTGTGGGTAGTTTTGTAAAATAACAAAAGAGTTGTTTTCTCACCGGAAAGTGCATAGAAATAATTTTTTGTTGTGGATTTTTCTTCCTTTTTTACTAATTTCAGTGTCGCTTTTTTATCGTAATGGCGGATTATGGTATGGATATTTTCAACGATTTTTTCTGGAGCTGCATAAGTGGGTTCTAAAGGCATGGTATTGACGGAAAAATCCAAAATAGGTGAGGATTTCACAGAGGATACACTGTCTGAAACGGCATAAGCTGTATAATGAGACGAATAATATTCTTCTGTTCTAGTATGCTCTACTTTCCACGAATAGTAATCGGGTAGTGTTAACAGTAACAGGTCACAGGCTGTTTGGGCTTTCATGGAAGAGTAAGATAAAAAGATGATCCCTGTAAAAAATATACTGTAAAATGATTTCATGTCCACAGATTAAATTAAGTTTGGTTTAAACAGAATTTATTTTACAGGTTTCATTTTGAGTAGGGTTCTTTCCTGATTGTTGGGTTGTTTAGTTTCAAGAATCTGGTAGCCATCTTTCTCAATTGCAACTTTTATACGAGGGCAACCATAACCATTTCTGACAAATACCTCAAAATTTCCGATACTGTCTGTCTCTACCAAAAGTTCATGTCCTTTATTCAGTACAGAAACTTTGGCTTTGTTAATTGGAATCTGGGTGTGTTCATCAACAACAATTCCCCGGAAAACTCTGAGACAGCTGCACGAGGTTAAAAAACTCGTATATAGAATCAATAAAATTATCTTTTTCATAGCAATTTATTGAACTATAAAAATACAAAAACTCATATAGAGATGAATCACTGAATTTAGCTATTTATTTTTTAATGTTGTACGAACAATATCCCTGAAAATAATGAATTTGTCTGTTGTTAAAAGCCTTTATCTTTGTATCAGTCTAAACATATTTCTGTTGACAATGGAGGTACTGACTACGGAATTTGCAGTTCAGCTATTCCACAAATTGTATTACGTAATATTTAATTAAACAGATAATAATGAAACGTTTTATATTGAGCATTTTTGCGATTTTAATTACTTCTTTTTCATGGGCACAGGAAGATCTTGTCTATATTTTGCAACCTTTTACGGAACAGACAGAGGTAGTCTACACAGACATGGAAATACCCTTTTATAAGCGATCAGGAGAAAAGAAGGTAGCAGGTAAAATTCCAGCTGCACAGAGTCTTAGAGTAGAGAATGTCATGAATTCTGATGATGAAGATTTGAATAAATATATGGCTGTTAACTATCAGGAAAAAACGGTATATGTAGAAAAAAAGAACGTAGCCTTTAAAAAGATTCGCACCAAAGAAAATGATTTTTATTTCAGAATCGGAGCCTTCTATCTTGGAGGTGAGTATAATAACAGCTTGCTCTATCTTACTTCAATTCCGCACAACGCCAATTATCAAACAGACAGTTTTGCATTTCCTTTAGTTACTGATGAGGGACTTATTGATATAAAGGTTTTTGATAATAAAGGACTCAAAGACATCACCAATCTGATACAGATCGATTATCAGGGCGAGTATTGTGGTGCCGAATCAGGAGATTCATGGCTGTATTGGAGTACCATGGATGGTTTCAATCAATTGGCTGATCTTATAGGATGGGCAGATATGGATTATATTGCAGAACGATTTATCTTTCCGACAGATGAAGGAGGCAAATCCGGGAAAATAATTTATGAAATTGAACATGGAGTACTGGAAGATGATACGGTAGACGCTGACTATAAAATTACAAAAAAGCAAAAAACATACACCTTGAAAAACGGCAAACTCAATCCTGAATTTACCTCACTTATTACAACATTAAACCGTTAAAAAAAAGCGTTCCTCGGAACGCTTTTTTTATTGTTTTTTATGAATGAGTTCTCTTCTCATTTGTTTCACTGTTTTGGTACTGCCGTCATGGCTCCATCCCGGTGGACCAAATATATACATAAATTTATAGCGCCAGTTTTTTGTCTTCTTCATATCATTCCAGATATTGATATACTCGTGTGTAAGAATATCAAACATATTATGTGATTCCGGAGGAGTGGTTACTCCGTAACTAATCTCTATCTGCTCGTCTAACGGCTGATATGTTCCGAACATACGGTCAAATATATTTAAAATACCTCCGTGATTTTTATCCATATATTCAAAATTTTTGGCATGATGAACCTGATGCATGGTGTGCGAATTGATGAAGCGGTCAAAGAAACCTAATTTAGGCACATACGTAGTATGCAGCTGGAACTGCCATAACGATTCTATTCCCAAACAGACAATTACCATTTCAGGAGGAAATCCGATGGCAGGCATCCATATATAAAATAAAGGTTTATATAACAACGTAAACCATCCGTTGCGTACAGCAGTTCCTAAATTAAAATTTTCGGAAGAATGGTGTACAATATGTGCAGCCCAAAAAAAGCGTACCATATGATTTTGTCTGTGAAACCAATAGTAGCTGAAATCATCGGCAAGCATGCACAAAATCCAGACATACCAGGCATAGCTAAAAGATTCCCATCCAAAAATATTCATACGTACTCCGTCGGTTATCGGATTAAATAAATCGTACACAAATGAAAACAGTGCAATGATAATTACTGTTTTAAGCAAAGCTGCAAGTATTGCAGATCCGCTTCCGATCAGTAGGCTGGCAAAAAAATCTTTACGTTTATATAAATCTTTTCTTCCGGTAAGTTTGCTATAACTTAATTCTAATAAAATAAAACCAATAAAACAAGGGGCACCATAAACCAAAGGGTTTGTAAATTCCATAAATAAATGTGTTTTCTCTAAATAATAAAAATGTTTGTTGTAATGTTTTATGTGGATTTATAAGGGGTATA
This sequence comes from Flavobacterium sp., assembly GCA_032096595.1. Lineage (GTDB taxonomy): Bacteria > Bacteroidota > Bacteroidia > Flavobacteriales > Flavobacteriaceae > Flavobacterium. The sequence continues at coordinate 22,935 of DAMCXY010000007.1, forward strand.
GTGTTTGTTATTTGCTGTGAGGTGAAAAGTTGAGAATCTTCTGTGTTCATTACTAACCTTTCACAATTTTTAAAGATAGTTAATTCTATAATCTTAGGCGTATAATATGCTGATATTTTTAGTTTTTTTAACGTACTTTATCTCTCTTGCTAAAAAGAATGAAAAATGACACTTTTTTATAAAAATAGTCTTTTAGTTATAATATTAATTCTTACATTCATATAGCTATAAAAGAAAAAAAATGGATTTACACTCAGGATTACCCTATTGGATTATTAAAAATGAATTATTTGATTATTTCAATCCGTTGGATGCAGACATAGAAACCGAAGTTGTAATTATCGGTTCAGGAATCACAGGCAGTCTCGTGGCACATGAACTTTGTGAGGCTAAAATTCCCTGTGTAATGATTGATAAACGAACGATTGCAACAGGTAGTTCTGCGGCAAGTACTTCACAGCTACAGTATGAAATAGATGTTCCACTTTCAGAACTTATTGAAAAAGTTGGAGAAGAAAAGGCTGTAAAGGCATATAAAGATTGTCTGGACTCAATTACGGATCTCGAAAATATTTATAAAAAAATAAAGGCTGATCCCGATTTCAGACGTGTACCTACAACTTTGCTGGCAAGCAATAGAAAAGGTCTGAAACTTCTAAAAAAGGAATATGAAATACGCAAAAAACATGACCTTCCTGTAGATTTCCTCGAAAAAGAAGAGCTGAAAGAGCAATTGAATCTTGATGCACCGGGTGCTTTATACAATGAAACATCTGCACAAATGGATTGCTATAAAGGAGCCACTTCAATTTTGAAATATCATTTAAAGCAAAGTAATTTTCAGCTTTTTTCCCATACGCTTATAACCGATTATGAGGAAACATCTTCGGGTTATAAACTGCTCACAGAAGGCGGTAATACAATAAAATGTAAATATGTAATCATTGCAGCAGGATTTGAAGCAGGAGAATTCCTTCCCAAAAAGGTAATGGATTTGCTTTCAACATATGTGATCATCTCTCAGCCAGTGTATGAAGACATGTTGTGGAAAAACCGATCATTGATTTGGGAAACAAAAGAACCGTATTTATATATGCGTACCACTGTTGATAACCGAATTATCGTAGGGGGTGAAGATATATCTTTTTCAAATCCTAAACACAGAGACAGCAGACTGAGAAACAAGATAAAAAAATTGGAGAATAAGTTTAAAAAAATGTTTCCTGAAATTCCGTTTGTAACCGATATGGCCTGGTGTGGTACTTTTAGTGCTACAAAAGACGGTTTACCTTTTATTGGAGCATGGCCGGAAAAGCCAAACATGCTGTTTGCATTGGGTTATGGAGGGAACGGAATTACTTTTAGTATGATCGCTGCACAGATGATACGCAACATCGTAGAAGATAAAGAAGAACCGAGACTTGATGTTTATGGATTTAATGAAGACAGAATATAAACCATTGGAACAAAAAGATTTCATCTTTGCAAAAACAATGCATTATATAGGGCTTGCTAATTCCCGGAAACAAATAATTTAGAATGCATATCTTTGCAAAAAATTTACAGTAGAATAGAATGACACATTTAGTGAATGGTTTTTCAAAATTGAGCAAAGAGGAAAAACTGAATTGGATTGTAACGACTTATTTCAAGGGTGATACATCTGTCAAAAAAAGCATTACCTCATATTGGAACACTGATAAAGCACTCCAGAAATTGCATGATGAGTTTATTGAAAATACCATAACCAATTTTTATTTACCATTGGGAGTAGCTCCTAATTTTGTTATCAATGACAAAGTATATACTCTTCCGATGGTTATAGAAGAAAGTTCCGTTGTAGCTGCTGCTTCGAATGCTGCCAAATACTGGTCGGCAAGAGGAGGGTTTAAAGCAACGGTACGCTCTACAGAAAAAATCGGGAATGTCCATTTTATATACAAAGGGGATAAAAAAAGACTGCAACAGTTTATTGCAACTGTGCATTCAAAATTTTATTCGCAGACAGAGCATATTACGCGCAATATGAAAAAACGCGGCGGTGGGATTCTTGCTGTTGAGCTGATTGATAAAACAGATGAATTGGAAAATTATTACCAGTTACATGCTACTTTTGATACTAAAGATAGTATGGGAGCCAATTTTATCAATTCCTGTCTTGAAGAATTTGCTGCTGTATTGCGAACAGAAGCTCCTTTATATGAATTATTTACCAAGGAAGAAAAGCAGCTTCAGGTAGTGATGGCTATTCTTTCTAATTATGTTCCCAATTGTTTAGTACGGGCAGAAGTTTCTTGTAAGGTAGAAGACCTGAAAAGCAAGGAAATACCTGATCCGGTGTATTTTGTGGAAAAATTTATTCAGGCAGTTAAAATAGCTGAAATAGAGCCTTACAGAGCGGTTACGCATAATAAGGGAATCATGAACGGGGTAGATGCTGTAGTGCTTGCAACCGGAAACGACTTCAGAGCCATTGAGGCTGGAGTACATGCATTTGCCGCAAAAGACGGAAAATATACCAGTCTTTCGCATGCAGAAGTAGAAGATGGTATTTTCCGGTTCTGGATGGATCTTCCTTTGGCATTAGGTACAATAGGCGGGTTAACCAGTCTGCACCCTATGGTGAAATTTGCATTGGAGCTTCTCGAAAAACCAACAGCAAATGAACTGATGATGATCATTGCAGTTGCCGGACTCGCTCAGAATTTTGCAGCATTAAAATCCCTGACAACTACCGGTATACAGCAAGGACATATGAAAATGCATCTTATGAACATACTCAACCAGCTAAAAGCAACTGATGAAGAGCGATTGCGCGTAAAAGTGCATTTTGAAACGAATACGCTTACACATAGTGCTGTAGTTGATTTTGTTGAAAAAATAAGAAGCTGATGACAACTTTTTACAGCAATGGTAAATTACTTATAACAGGAGAATATCTTGTACTGAAAGGCGCTAAGGCATTTGCCTTACCTACACGATTTGGCCAGTCTCTGAATGTTTTTCCTTTACAAACTCCCGTAATCAGCTGGAAAAGTTATGATGAAGACGGGACAATATGGTACAACGATTCTTTTTCGATAGACGATATTGTATCAAAAAAACATATGCCGGATCAAGAGTTTCGCAATACTCTTATAGATATTTTATATGAAGCTCACCGGATGAATACCCATGTTCTAAAACAACAAAGTGGTTTTCTTGTTGAAACGTCTCTGACTTTTCCCAAAAAATGGGGATTAGGCACTTCATCCACCTTGATTAATAATATTGCGCAATGGTTTGAAATCGATGCTTTTGAACTTCTTAAGAAATCTTTTGGAGGTAGCGGATATGATATTGCTTGTGCACAAAATAATAAGGCTGTCATATACCAGACTTTGTCAGGAAAACCTCAGGTTACACCATTAGATTTCCATCCGGTGTTTGCGGAGCATATTTATTTTGTATATCTGAATAAGAAAAGAAACAGCAGAGAAGCCATCAGGAATTTTGAATTGAAGGCAGACTATTCAGCGGAAATTTTAAAACAGGTTTCTGAGATTACAGAACAGATTCCGACTATAACGGATTTCGGCCAATTCAAAAGAATGATGCAGCAACATGAAGCTATTCTGAGCAGTGTATTACAAGTGTCTACCATACAAAAAGAATTGTTTTTTGATTTTGAAGGCGTTGTAAAAAGCCTTGGAGCATGGGGAGGAGATTTTGTGATGGTGTTATCCGATAAAGATCCTGAAGAATATTTTAAGCAAAAAGGATTTTCTGTTATTTTGAAGTACAATGAAATGATTTTATAAAAAAGAGCGACTTATGTAAGTCGCTCTTTTTTATTTTGTCAATCCGGCTCTTTTCAACAGAGCTTCCGGTTGTGGCTCCTGTCCGCGGAATCTTTTATAAAGGACCATCGGATGTTCGGTTCCCCCTTTTGAAAGAATATTATTTTTGAATCCGGAAGCTACTTCGGGATTAAAAATTCCTTTTTCTTTAAAGAAAGCGAAGGCATCAGCATCTAAAACTTCTGCCCATTTATAACTGTAATATCCGGAAGCATATCCACCGTGAAAAATATGGGAAAAAGCAGTACTCATTGCATTTTCTTTTACATCAGGATAAAGCTGAGTAGAAGCGAATTGTTCCGTTTCAAAAGCTTTTAAATCTGTAATTGCGGTAGGATCCTGTGCGTGCCATCCCATATCGAGCAGTCCGAAACTCAACTGACGCAGAGTTGCTATTCCTTCCTGAAAATTAGCACTCTCTTTTATTTTTTCTACGAGTTCCATCGGAATCATTTCACCTGTTTCATAGTGTCGGGCAAACAACTCCAAAGTTTCCTGTTCATAACACCAGTTTTCCATTATCTGACTTGGCAATTCTACAAAATCCCAATATACCGATGTTCCCGAAAGTCCCGGATATGTTGTGTCTGCAAGCATGCCGTGTAGTGCATGACCAAATTCGTGAAACAAAGTTGTTACTTCGTTAAAAGTAAGTAGAGAAGGTTTGGTTGCGGTGGGTTTGGTAAAATTACAAACAATAGATACATGTGGGCGTTCGTTTTTTCCGTCTTTGATGTATTGCGGCTTAAAAGAAGTCATCCATGCGCCGTTGCGTTTCCCCTTTCTTGGGAAAAAATCGGTATAAAAAACAGCAATCAGGTTATTATCACTGTCTTTTACCTCAAATGTCTGTACATCTTCATGATAGGTATCCATATTCTTTGTCTCCTCAAATCGGATTCCATATAATTTTTCAGCTACTTTAAAAGCACCTTCAAGTACATTTTCTAACTTAAAATAAGGTTTAAGTTTTTCATCATCAAGATTAAAACGCTCTTGTTTGAGTTTTTCCGAATAGTAGGGACCATCCCATTTTTCCAATCGGTCAATACCATCAGTTTGTTTTGCAAATTCAGTAAGTGCCTTAAATTCTTGCTGAGCGGCTGGTTTTGCCTTTTGCAGTAAATCGTTTAAAAAAGAAGTAACTTTTTGTGGTGATTGTGCCATGCGTTCTTCCAGTACAAAATCAGCATGTGTTGGGTATCCTAAAAGGCGCGCACGCTCAAACCGCAATCGGACAATTTTTAAAACATTTTCCTCATTGTTAAACGCATTATTCTGAAAAGCCTTTTTACCGGCTGCCAGCGTTAATTCTTTACGCAATGCGCGATTAGAAGAATAGGTAACAAAAGGAAGATAACTCGGATAATCGAGCGTGAAAATCCAGCCTTCTTTATTCTCGCTTTCTGCAAGTTGTCTTGCTGCCTCAATAACGCCCTCCGGAAGACCTGCCAAATCTTCTTCTGACGTAAGATGCATTTGATACTGATGGGTTTCTGCAAGAATATTTTCTCCGAATTTTAAAGAAGTCAGCGACAGTTCAGCATCGATTTCTCTGAGACGACTTTTACTTTTCGAATCTAATAAAGCGCCGTTACGAACAAAATTTTTATACGTATTCTCTAAAAGAGTTTGCTGTTCTGCACTAAGTTCAAAAAGATCTTTCTGATCAAAAACATGTTTAACGCGTTCAAAAAGTTTTTCATTCAATAAAATATCATTGCTGAATTCAGATAGTTTAGGGGCTACTTTTTGAGCAATCTGCTGTAGCTCGTCATTGGTTTCTGCTGAATTCAGATTGAAGAAAATACTTGATAAGCGGTCCAATGTCATACCTGAAAAAGCCATCGCTTCTATGGTATTTTCAAAAGTTGCAGGCAAAATATTAAGAGCTATACTGTCAATTTCTTCTTTAGCCTGTTGAATTGCGGTATCAAAAGCCGGTTCAAAATCACTATTGTTGATCTTTGAAAACGGGGCTGTATTATGTGGAGTCTGAAAATAAGTTGTTAAGATAGACATAGTATTCGTTCTTTTAAAATTAAAAAAGCCGCCAGGAATTGGCGACTTTAAAAGTACGTTTTTTAAATTATTTGTAAAAAACCTGTTTACTAATAAAAAGTTATTTTTTATCAGGAGAATTTTGTGAAGGATGAGGTTCTTTTTCCACTTCCTGAATATTGTTTTTAAGTACTGTTTTTATACTGTTTTCATGTTTCACTGGTCTGAAATTGGGATTGTGAACAGCTTCCATAGAAATGCTCTTCTCTTTTATAATGTTGGCATCATAAGGATCGTTCTGAATTTTAGAAGAGGTGCAGCTGATGATCAAAAAACTGCTACACAAACAGCCTGACAATACATATTTCATAAGAAACGATTTTTAATTCATTCAAATATAAGCAATTACTTTTTAACAATCTTGTAACTTTTCGAATGTTGACCCTTATATAATGTAATCATATAAATACCGGATGATAATTGAGACATATCCACTTTAGAATACTGATCGGTAAGAGTACCTTTTGCAAGTGTCTTCTGATTCATATCAGTGATGATATAATTGAGATCCGAATTGAGCTCTTTGTTAATGTGGATGAAGTCAGGGGTCGGGTTTGGATATATCTCGATGTTTTTTTCTAATTCAGGGTTTGGAGTACTAAGGCTGCAATCTATAAACTGAACATACAAAGGATTGGTTGAATTGCTGCTTTCAGGGCAAATATTCGGTGAAGCTGTTACAGTATAAGCTCCCGGAGCAGTAACCGTATAAGTAAGGCTGTTTGCTCCTTCAATAGGTACTCCATCATTATACCAAACAATGTTTTCACTGAACAATGGTGGCAGGTTCAAGTCTACTGTATGGCCTTCGCATACGAGTAGCGTTCCGTCGTTTGGGTCTACGGTAACAAATTCATTCAACTCATTTTGTATGTATATAGGTGTCCAGTTATAGCTGTCAATCTGAATGGCATTTGATTCCAATGTTTCTCCGTTTAACGTTACAACAACTTTAAGGAGTGCCTGATCATAGGTATACCAATCATAAGTAAAAGAAGATTCAGTAGCATTTTCAATAGGTTGATAATCGTCATTCAGAAACCAGTATTTAAAATACCATTGATAGGTTTCATAATTCACATCATTTGTGATTGTTGCTGTGCCGTTGGTATTGGGACAAAGCATCAGATCTCCTTCTATTGTCGGGTTTTGGGCAAAAAGATTGAGGGAGCAAAACAGGAAAAGTAAAAATTTAATTTTCATAATAATAAATTTAATTGTTTGTAAAACAAATAAACAGATTACTATTTAAAAGAAATAAAATAGTCAGGATGATAGTGTGACAACAGGCGTGACATTTCGTGACAATCTGAATAAAATAAAATTTAAAATACTGTTATTTAAATAGATATCAGATATTGATATAAGTCTGTTTCTTTGGGTAGGGAAAGTTTTATGCGCAGTCTTTCCTTTCTTTTGCGACAACTTTCGGGAGTGATGTGTAATAAGTTTGCCATTTCTTTAGTAGTCAGATTAAGAAAAATAAAAGAAAGAAAACGCACATCATTGGCATTTAGGTCCGGATGCAAGCTGTTTAATTTTTCGAGAAAACGGTTATTGATATTTTCAAAATGTTGATTAAATTCTTCCCATTTGGTATCTTCTTTCAAATGCATTTTTAAATCATTGGCAAGACTGAAAAGCGTTTCACTGTTTTTGTTTCCTGTATTGTCATGTAGTAGAGAAACGATTGTTTCAAGCAATTCGTTTCTCGTAGATTGAAATAATATTTTATTGGATAATTGTTTGTTTTTTAATTCAATCTCTTCTTTTAATCGTATTTCGGTCTCCTGCTGTTGTTTTAAATCCAGTTCAGCAATAAGGGACTTCTCTTCAAAATCCCGTTGCATTAATAACCGGTTATTAATTTCCTGTTCCAGTTCCAGTTTTTTTATCGTGAGATCATTTTCAGCAATGATTTTCTTTTGCTGTATAAGAATGGTTCTTTTATAGTAAGAATAGAGAATAAAACCAAAAAGACATAAAAGAGAAAAGAGGGATAACAAATAAATAATATTCTGATTTTTCTTTGCGACTCTTTGTAAATTCAATTCATAATTGCTTTTTGACAACTCAAATTTCAAAGAAGCGTTTTCTAACAGTTCTTTACTGTTTGCATCGTTTATTTTTTTGTTGAGTGAAATAATAGAGTCTTTTGCAGATACAACCTCGCGTAAATTTCCCAGTATAAAATTATTTGCAGCTTTTTCTTCAAACAAATTTTTTCTTACTTCATAATCTTTTGAGTCAGAAAGAGCTTTGTCTAAAAATTGGTCTGCCAGAATATAGTTTTCTTTTTGCTGGTATGCTTTGGCAAATAAGGAAAGAACTTCTGTCTTTTCAGGCAGGTATCCGTTTTTTATACATAAGGTAAGTAATTCCGAGAGATTACCGATTACTTCCTCCGGTCGTTTTTTTTCTAATAAAACAGCATTTCGCAGCAGTTTGGTGCTGATATAGTTACGCGTTTCTTTTTGGGTATATGCTTCTGCAATATCTATGTATTGTTCCGCTTTTTCAAAATATTTCAGATCGTAATAAAGGTTGGCGAGATTGGTAGCATAAAGTCCGGTATTGGCTTCTGCTTTTTCCCGAACGGCAATGTCATAAGATTTTAAAAAATAGGTTTCAGCATCAGCATATTTTTTTAGTTTGGTGTACACAATTCCCATATTGTTTAAAACCGTCATCTCATCAGCAGGCTTTTGTTGATCCATAGCAAGATCGTATGATTTGTGCAGATAATGAATGGCTTCTTTGTAATCATGCATTTTCAGATGGGTAAGTCCGATGTTATTGTAAACCAGAAACTGTTGTTTGTAAGAAGGCTGTTTATCGAGGAGACGCTGTGCTTGATTTAGAAACGTAATGGCTTCTACAAATTGATTGTTATACATCGCATTTACTCCTTTCTTTATCAGCTGGTCACAGTTAAGAGGTTCTTGAGTTTGCGCAGAAATAAGAGCAAACTGAAAAATTATAATAAAAAATAGAAAGCCTTTTTTTACTTTTCCGGACATCATACAAAAATAAAAGCTGCTAATTAATAGCAGCTTTATTAAATTCTTTAAAAATAAACGAAAAAATGGAAAGAATAAAAATCTTTTAGCCTTTTTAACGCTTTTAAAAAATGGATTTTATTCTGTAAACTTTAAATCATTGGCTGCCTTTAATACAGCTTCTTTTAATCCGTTTTTATATGCAATCATTTTGGTACGCAACTCTTTATTCTGACTTCCCAAAATTTGTACTGCCAGCAAACCTGCATTTTTTGCACCATTTAGGGCAACTGTTGCTACGGGTACTCCGCCAGGCATCTGCAAAATAGATAATACAGAATCCCAACCGTCAATAGAATTAGAAGATTTTACCGGAACGCCAATCACGGGCAGTGGGCTCATAGAAGCGACCATGCCGGGTAAATGTGCAGCACCACCGGCACCGGCAATGATAACAGCAACACCTTTTTCATGTGCTTTAGATGAAAAATCAACAAGTTTTTCAGGTGTCCGGTGAGCAGAAACAATATCTACTTCCGTTTCAATTCCAAATTCTTTTAGCACGTCAATGGCTTGTTGCATTACCGGCATATCTGAGATGCTTCCCATTACTACAGCTACTTTCATATAGTTTGCTATTATTTGCTTATTACTTTTATTGTTTCTTTTACTTCCTGGGCAATTTTTCTTGCTTTGTCCATATTTTCATTAACAATGGTTACATGTCCCATTTTTCTGAATGGACGGGTTTCTTTTTTTCCGTAAATATGAGGCGTTACTCCGTCAATAGCCATTATTTTTTCAATGTTTTCATATACTACTGCTCCTGAATAACCGTCTTCTCCTACAAGATTGACCATAATTCCTGCAACTTTACTGTCTGTGTTTCCAAGGGGTAAACCTAGTATCGCACGAATATGCTGTTCAAATTGAGAAGTGTAACTTGCTTCGATAGAATAATGTCCGGAGTTATGAGGGCGTGGAGCTACTTCATTAATAAGTATTGCATCATCATGTGTTTGAAACATTTCTACAGCCAGAAGTCCAACATGGTTAAAAGCTTTAGATACTTCGAGAGCTACAGCTCGGGCTTTGTCTGATACTTCCTGACTTATACGGGCAGGACAAATTACATACTCTACCTGATTAGCTTCCGGATGAAATTCCATCTCCACTACAGGATAGGTTTTTATTTCTCCTGCAGCAGAACGGGCTACAATAACGGCCAGCTCATTTTTAAAAGGAATCATTTGCTCTGCAATACATTCCGCTTCGGCCAATGATTCCAGATCAGAAAAGCTACGAATGACTTTTACACCGTTACCATCATATCCGCCCTGAGCCACTTTCCATACAAAAGGAAGAGTAATTGCACTACTTTCCACAGCTTGTTTTAATTTTTCTAAAGTTGAAAACCGGGTAAAGGGAGCTGTTGGGAGCTGATTTTTCAGATAAAAATCTTTTTGATTGCCTTTGTTTTGTATCAAACGGAGCGTTTTGGGAGAAGGAAATACTTTTAATCCTTCTTTTTCAAGGGTTTCCAAAGCTTCCAAATTGACATTTTCGATTTCAATAGTAAGTACATCTACCTGTTTTCCCAAAGCCATTACCTGCTCATAGTCGGTTAAGTCTCCCTGGAAAAAACGGGTGGCTCCAAACTGGCATGGTGCTTCGCTGCTTGGATCTAATACATAGGTTTGAATGTCAAATTTTCGGGTTTCGGTAAGCATCATTTTGCCTAATTGTCCGCCTCCTAAAATACCTAATTTAAAATCGGAAGAAAAATAACTCATTGTGTTGTTGTTTAATTGGCAAAGATAAAATTTTACTTTTTATAATCGGCTTTGATTTTTTTCAATTTTGCGAATCACTTTTGATGCTCTGCTTCGGAAAGAAGGTTCGTTTTTGAGAAGTTCATTGTCAATAATCGCCAGAAGATCCGCAGTAATCCAATCTTCTTCATCGCGCAGATAAAATAAAACACTGATACAGTTGACCCGGGTAGCTACCAGACTTGGTTTTATAAGCCAGTCAAAATGAAGGGTAATAATTTTTTGTTTTTGTGAAGTAGAAAAAGAGAAGGTCTGATTTCTTAGTAAATGATAAAAAATACGGCTGATGCATCTTTTAGCAGTTTCGTTGAGTGTTTTTAGTGCTATTTCTATAAACGAATCCATTGAACTGTTAAGGAAATCAGGCTGATCTTCTACTAAAGAATCGAGAATTACGATGAGCGGAATTTGTTTATCTTCTTCCTGTTGTTGTAATATCTTTAAAAATGTTTCTACAGGTAAATTCTGCTCTACAATAAATTTTTTAGCGTTGTTTCTGCATGTAAGGCTGAAATCGAATTTATTGGATGAAAAATAATCGTTTATAGACATGTATTTTTTTTCAAATGATTTTTTTTAAACTGTAAAATACAAATTTTAATAAAAATTTATAAACAAAAAATTAACTCACTGCAATTTCTTATATTTGCATCCTATTAAAATAATTAATGGATATTCAGATCTTAGACAAAACATTTGTTCCTTACATATCGGCTGAAGAGATTCAATTGCGGCTAAAAGAGCTGGCTCTGCAAATGACGGAGGATTTCAAAGATGAAGAATGCGTTTTTGTGGGGGTTCTTAACGGATCTTTTATGTTTTTGTCTGACCTCATAAAGTATTATCAGCGCCCTTGTGAAGTCTCTTTTGTAAAAATGGCTTCTTATCAAGGATTACAGACAACGAATGAAGTGAGACAACTGTTGGGGCTGGATGTTGATGTTACCGGTAAAACAGTAGTTATCGTTGAAGATATAGTAGATACTGGTAATACCATTGAAGTACTTTGTGAACTTTTTAATAGATATAAAATAAAAGACCTCAAAATAATTACTTTGTTTCACAAGCCTGAAGCTTACACAAAAACAATAACTCTGGATTATATCGGATTTAATATTCCGGATAAATTCATTGTGGGCTACGGATTGGATTATAATAAACAAGGGCGGAATATACCTGAGGTTTATCAAATAAAATAAAAACAACACAAAAATTATGATTGCTATCGTATTATTCGGAAAACCTGGAGCAGGAAAAGGAACGCAAGCCGAGTTTTTAAAGGAAAAATATAATCTTACCCATATTTCAACGGGAGATGTTTTCAGGTTTAATCTGAAGAATGACACGGATTTAGGAAAGCAGGCAAGAGTATATATGGACAATGGCGAATTGGTACCGGATGAAATTACAATCAATATGCTAAAAGCAGAAGTAGAAAAAAATATGGACAAAGCAGGTTTCCTGTTTGATGGTTTTCCAAGAACCATTGCTCAGGCAGAAGCTTTAGACACTTTTTTAAACTCCATAAATTTACAGGTAACGGCAACCATCGGTTTGGAGGCTAATGATGATGTGCTTGTAGCCCGTATCCTTGAAAGAGGGAAGACATCCGGAAGACCTGATGATCAGGATGAGGCAAAAATCAGAACGCGTTATGAGGAATATAACGAAAAAACAGCTCCTCTGATTGATTTTTACAAAAAACAAAACAAATATTATCCTATCGACGGTATTGGTTCAATTCCTGAAATAACGGAACGACTGAGCAGTGTGATTGATAAATTATAATATTGCTAAATAAAAATTTTGTAACAATCTTATCCTTTGTATCTTTAGGGTAAGATTTTTACTTTTATATATTAATTTAATTTTTTTTACTTGGAAATAGTAGTCATATTATTCTTAATTCTCTTAAATGGTGTGTTTTCAATGTCAGAAATGGCATTGGTCTCTTTGAGGAAGAACCGTCTTGAAATTGCAGCCAAAAAGGGTAGTTCAAGAGCAAAAACAGCTTTAGAGCTGGCGAATGAACCCAATAATTTTTTATCTACTGTTCAGATCGGTATTACACTGATCGGAATTTTGACCGGTATTTATTCCGGTGATAAAGTTACTTCTGATGTTCAGCTCTTATTAGAGCAGATAGAAGTACTCCGGCCGTATGCCTCTTCTCTGTCTGTCGGAATTGTTGTAGTAATACTTACTTTTCTTACTCTTATCATGGGGGAGCTTTTGCCTAAAAGATTAGGACTTAACCATCCTGAAGCCATTGCCAAAATAGTGGCGATGCCCATGAAAATAATTTCAAAAATAGCGAGTCCGTTTGTATGGTTATTGACCACATCAACAGATTTACTTATGAAAATCTTTAATATAAAACCTACTGCAGACGGTAAAGTTACCGAGGAAGAAATACGTTCTATTATAAAAGAGAGTACGATGGTAGGGGAAGTACAGGAAATTGAACAGGATATTGTGGAACGTGTATTTAATGTTGGAGACCGAAAGGTAAACTCTCTGATGACACATAGAAAGTCAGTAGTTTATCTGGACTGTAAGGAAGATCTGCAAACCCTGAAAACAAAAGTAATAGACGAGTTGCATTCCTTTTATCCGATTTGTGAAAACAGTTTGGATGAAGTTATTGGAGTTGTATCTTTGAAAAATTTATTTCTGCTGTTTGAAAAAGAAAATTTTGATTTGAAGGATGCCATGACGGAGCCTACTTTCCTGATAGAGCATACATCAGCATACAAAGCACTGGAATTGTTTAAATCCACTAAGAATCATTATGCATTGGTAACAGATGAGTATGGAGTAGTACAGGGTGTTATTACACTTAATGATATCCTTGAAGCTTTGGTAGGGGATGCTTCTGAATTTTATGAAGAAGAATTTAAATTGGAAGAAGTCGGAGAAGGTAAATGGGTCGTTGACGGTTTTTATCCGTTACATGATCTGCTTGCTTATTTTGAACTGGATGATTTGATGCCTGATTATGATGTGACTACTGTAAGTGGTTTGGTGATGAAAGAATTATCTTATATTCCTAAGACAGGAGAAAAATTAATCTGGAATAAGATGGAATTGGAGGTATTGGCCTCCAGTGGAGTAAAAATAGATAAAATAGGAATCAGTTTGCTTAAAGAATAGCAGACGGAAAATAAATAGAATGACAGAAGGAAATTTTGTAGATTACGTAAAGATATATGTTGCATCAGGAAAAGGTGGTAAAGGATCTACGCATTTACATAGAGAAAAGTTTATTGAAAAAGGCGGACCTGACGGAGGTGATGGCGGACGTGGTGGTCATGTGTATATTGTAGGAAATGAAGGTTTGTGGACACTTTATCACTTAAAATTTGCCCGCCATATAAAGGCTGGTCATGGTGGTGACGGGGGAAGTGCCAGAAGTACAGGAGCTGATGGTGAAGATAAAATGATAGAAGTACCTTTGGGAACTGTCGTAAAAGACAAGGAAACAGGTGAAGTATTATTTGAAATTACAGAGCACGGAGAGAAAAAAATATTGGCTAAAGGCGGTAAAGGCGGATTAGGGAACTGGCATTTCAGAAGTGCAACGAACCAAACCCCAAGATATTCTCAGCCCGGGATACCGGGTGAGGAGCTTGATATCATCCTTGAGCTGAAGGTCTTGGCCGATGTAGGTTTGGTTGGTTTTCCAAATGCAGGAAAATCTACATTGCTTTCTGTTTTAACTTCTGCAAAACCTAAGATTGCTGATTATCCGTTTACTACTTTAAAACCAAATTTAGGAATTGTGGCTTACAGGGATTTTAAATCATTTGTAATAGCAGATATACCCGGAATTATTGAAGGTGCAGCAGAAGGAAAAGGATTAGGGCATTATTTTTTACGACATATTGAGCGTAATTCTACCTTATTATTTCTGATTCCTGCAGATGCAGACGATATAAAGAAAGAATACGATATACTGTTAGATGAGCTTCGCCGCTACAATCCGGAAATGTTAGATAAAGACAAGCTTATTGTAATCTCTAAATCAGACATGCTTGATGAGGAGTTACAGACTGAAATGAAACAGCAATTAGACAAAGAGTTTAATGGTATACCGTATATGTTTATTTCTTCAGTGGCCCAGCAAGGTTTGACAGAACTGAAAGACCGTCTTTGGAAAATGCTTAACAATTAAAGTATTTTTGATAAGTTGTAGGGAAAGAGATATAAACCCTACGTTTAGTATAAAGAAAATGGTTAAAAAAATTATCTTTGTAAGAGTATTAAAAAAAAAATAAGATTATGAAAAAACTTTTGTTCAGTATGTTATTCTTGGCTGCAACTAATTTTGTTTCAGCGCAGAGCTTTGATTTTGGTATCAAAGCAGGTATGGTTTACAATGCAGATAAAGGAGCTATTAAATCCTTTACCAATGCAGTTGATGCTAAAGGAAAAGGAAGCGCAGGTTTTCAGGCCGGGGTATTATCCAGAATCAGTCTTATAGGTTTTTATGTGCAGCCAGAAGTTTTATATACTTCGTTTAAAAATGAATTTGACGATGCTAACGGACAGTCATTCAAAGTGACCAAACAGCGTATTGATATTCCTGTAAACATAGGAAAGAAATTTCTTGGAATAGCACACGCTCAGGTCGGACCGGTATTCTCTTATTATTTAGATGATAAAAACTCTCTGAAAGACATCGTAAATGCGAAACAGGATCAGTTTAATGTCGGTTTTCAGATTGGTGCAGGAGTTGAAATTTCTAAATTACTGATCAATGCACGTTACGAATTTGGATTAGGTAAAGTGGGGTCTACTTTTATGGATAAAAATAATATCGAGTATCAGGTAGAAAACAGACCGAATCTGTTAAATGTATCACTGACTTATTTATTCTAAAAGAATAAAAAGACAATATATAAAGTATAACTCTCTAATAAAATAGAGAGTTTACATTTTTTAATCAATCTATAACAATGAAAAAATTACTATTAATTTTCACAGCCGTTATTTTAGCTTTTCCGGTAAAAGTAAAAGCTGATGAAGGAATGTGGTTCTTGATGTTCATCGAGCGTCTGAACCATCGCGACATGCAAAAAATGGGACTTCAGTTAACTTCTGAAGAAATCTACAGTATCAACAATCACTCATTAAAAGATGCTATTGTGCAATTTGATGGAGGCTGTACTGCAGAAATTATTTCAAATCAGGGATTGGTATTAACCAATCATCACTGTGGATATGATAAAATTGCTGAATTAGCCACTCCTGAAGATGATATTCTTACGAATGGATTCTGGGCAAAAACAAGAGCAGATGAGCGTAAACCAAAAAGTTTATCCGTTCGTTTCTTTGTTCGAATGGATGATGTTACCAAAAGAATTTTATCAAAAGTAAATGATAAAATGTCTGAGCTTGAACGAGAAAAAGCAATCAATCAGGAAATTGCAAAAATTGAACAGGAAAACAACGAAGGTGGAAAATATACCGTTTCGGTTCGTTCGTTCTTTCAAGGAAATGAATATTACTATTTTGTTTATCAGGATTATAATGATGTGCGTCTGGTAGGAACACCTCCAAATGCGATCGGTAAATTTGGTGGAGATACAGACAACTGGGAATGGCCTCGTCATACAGGAGATTTCTCTATCTTTCGTGTCTACACAGATGTAAATGGTAATCCTGCAGAATATTCTCCAAATAATGTTCCAATGGTACCGAAACACCACTTGCCTGTTTCTTTAGCAGGAATTAAAGAAGGTGATTTCTCTATGATTTTAGGTTATCCCGGACGTACCAACCGTTGGATGCCAGCAGCCGGAATTGAACAAAACGTAAAATTTGCATATCCTGCTTGGGTAGAAGGTTCTAAACTGGGAATGGATGTGATGAAAAAGTATATGGACAAAAGTGATGAAGTTAGACTTCGTTATGCAAGTAAATATGCAGGAGTTGCCAACTACTGGAAAAACCGTCAGGGTATGATTGATGCATTGACTGCTCACAAGACAGCGGCAACAAAGCATAAAGAAGAAGCTGACTTCAACAAATGGGCTAATAAAAAAGAAAATAAAGCAACTTTCGGAAACGTAGTGGCAGACATCAATAAATATTATGGTGCGACCAATGAAAAAGCACGTCATGACAACTATCTGATGACTATTTTACGTACTTCTAACTTGGCAGCATTACCTTATAGTTTTGGGCGTGCTTTAGTGGTTTATGCTGAATCTAATGCAGCAAAACGTGCTGAGATGAAACCAAGTCTGATGGAAGCAATTGAAGAAACCTATAAAGAATTTTATGGTCCTTTAGAAAGCGAAATGCTGGCAAAACAGTTAAACCTATACGCTACCAAATCTACCGGGTATGCAATAGCGCCTTATGTAAAAGAATTAGGAGAGAAAACAAATTTTGATTATACAGCTTATGTGTCAAAAGCATTTGATAAGAGTGTATTTTCATCTAAAGAAAAAATGATGGCTTATTTAGACAATCCGGATAAAGCGATTGTTGAAAATGATGAGCTGTATAAATTATCTTCTGATTTGTTGACAAAATACAGAGAAAACCCAGAAAATCTTGAGACCTTAAAAAATGATTATCAAAAATCTTTCAGATTATTGGTAGATGGTTTACGAAAAGCAAATCCAAATAAAAAATACTATCCTGATGCGAATTCAACTTTGCGTCTTACCTATGGAAAAGTAATCGGATTACCACGCGGAAATAAAGTAAATGATGCTGATGAGAACTGGTATACAACTTTAAAAGGAACGATTGCTAAAAATAAAGTAGGAGATGAGGAATTCGAAAATCCAAAACGTTTGATTGACTTATACAATGCAAAAGATTATGGACAATATGCTGATAAAAAAGGATATTTGCCTGTAAACTTCCTTACAGATCATGACATAACAGGAGGAAATTCAGGTTCACCGGTATTAAATGGAAAAGGAGAATTAATTGGACTTGCATTTGATGGAAATATCGAAGCTATGGCAGGAGACGTAATTTTTGACCCTAAATTGCAACGTACCATTAGTGTAGACATTCGTTATGTATTATTTATCATTGATAAATATGCTGGTGCAAAACATCTGATAGATGAGATGACCATCGTACGATAATAAAGTAATCTGCTAAACATTTTGTTTGGTCGTAAACCCGGTGATATTTAATATTACCGGGTTTTTTATGCATAAATAAATTGATAATAATAATTTAATTAACATTATTAGGAATAATATTTTTTTTTATTTAATATAGCACTATTGAAATAATATTTTGGTTTTAGATATAACTAAAATCAACGAGTGTAGCGGTATAACTGTGTGTATTAATTATTAATTGCAGGTCAAAATTATGAAAACGATTCCTGCTTAAAAACGATCTTAAATGAATATAATAAAAAAAACAACTTTAGTTATTGTGATTGTCTCAATAGCTTTTAATTTATGGTCTTGCAGTAATGATAATTTAAATGATAATTTTGAATCAAAAACTGCGACATATAGTAAAGAATCTTTGTCAGAAGAAAATTTAATCAAAGATTATGCTAAAGCTTATTATACACTTTCACGATTTATTGGAGAAAATGAGATGTTTTTCAAGACTTTTGATTCTGGTAAATATAATTTTAATAATGATAAACAATTTATTGATTTTATTAGTGAAATGAAACTCGATAAAGTGGAAAATGTTAAAGCTGTAGCTGAAGTGTATCCAAGGTTACATAAGGATATAAATGATTTAATATTAAAAGAAATTAATGCTACGGGTAATAAAGATATATCTAAAACGGAGATATTTGCTAAATTTAAAGTTGAAATTTTTGAATTACGAAAAACCGATTTATTGATCTCTTATGGGTCGAAAAAAGAATGTTTAGAAGATTGGCAAGATGGATATTCAGACTGTAGAGAAGATTTTCTTATCGAGGCAGGTTTGTCAGTTATCGCTGCAGGTGCTGGGATATGGCCAGGATTAGTTGCAGGTGCAGCAACTATGTTGAAATACGAAATATGTATAGGGAGAAATGATAGGGATTATAAGAAATGTATGGGCAGATTAAAAACAAAATAGATGAAATCAAAAAAACTGAATATAATTTTTATTATTAATACGATTGCTTTTTTTGTCGTTCCGACATTATTGGTGCATGAAAGAATGATAAAGTATATTTTTTACAGCGTATTCTTAGTAATTCATTTTTACTTTTTATTTGTATATAAAAACAAATAGCACTTCATTGTATTAATCATAAGTGTATTGTTGTAGTTTGAAAAAAGAATAAAATATTTTATAACTCTTTGAAAAAAAATAAAGTTTTTAAAAAATGTATTGAAAATATTTTAAAAAAAAAGCTGTGGTGTGATAATAAAGCACTATCTTTGAATCATTAATATAAATAATGCATAATGCAAGAAGGTACAGTTAAATTTTTTGACGAAACTAAAGGTTTCGGATTTATTTCTCCATCAGATGGTAATGGAGATGTTTTTGTTCACAACACAGGGTTGTTAGATAATATTCGTGAAAACGATAAAGTTGTTTATGATGTAGAGCGTGGACAAAAAGGGTTAGTAGCAGTAAATGTGAAAAGAAAGTAATAAAGATATATTTTTTATTTCATTAGCGTCGGTATCATATACCGACGCTATTTTTTTAGAACTTATATACCAAAGCATTCACATTCATTCCTGCACCAACTGAGGCAAATAGTACTACATCTCCGGGATTGATGCTGTGTGTTTCTAACTCCTGATTAAAAATCATAGTAAGCAGTGAAGGAATTGTAGCTACACTGCTGTTGCCGAGTTTGCTGATTACCATGGGCATAATGTCAGCAGGTGTGGCTTTATCGTATAGCTTAAAAAACCTGTCTACAATGGCCTCATCCATTTTTTCATTGGCCTGATGTATGATGATCTTTGACAGCTGATCAATAGAAAAGCCACTGGCATCAAAGCACTTTTTCATTGCTGAAGGTACGTTGGTTAATGCAAATTCATATATTTTCCTTCCGTTCATTTTGATATACTTGATATCAGGAGAACTTTCAGAGTTATAGGACTTGCCGAAATAAAGATAGTCTTTTTCTTTCAGAGTAAAAGAAGCTGTTAAATGCGATTGTACACCAGTGTTGTCTTCACTTAATTCAATAACGGCAGCTCCGGCTCCGTCAGCATAAATCATACTGTCTCTGTCATGGATATCAACTACCCTTGAAAGGGTTTCTGCACCTATAATAAGGCATCTTTTCGCTATTCCGGCTTTAATAAAAGCATTTCCCTGAATTAATCCTTCGATCCACCCCGGGCAACCAAAAAGGATATCGTAAGCCACACAATAATTATTCTTAATTCCCAGCTCATGTTTTACACGGGAAGCTAAACTCGGAACCATATCTGATTGAACTGTACCAAAACGGACATCTCCAAAATTATGTGCAAATATTATATAGTCCAGCGTTTCAGGATCAATCTCTGACTTTTTCAGTGCTTCTCTCGCTGCAATAAAGCCAAGATCAGAAGTGACCATGTCTTTTGATGCATAACGCCTCTCTTCAATTCCGGTTATTTCTTTTAGTTTCTCTGCAATGGTTGCATTGTCATGTTTTAAGGTATTTCCATTTTCATCCAGAAAATGATGATCATCAAAAAATAAGTTGGTAATTGTTTCTGAAGGGATGTAGTTTCCTACACCAATAATTTTACTTGTCATGGATTTTGTTTTATTTACTATCAAACTTTCATTGAAAAATATTTTCTGAAAAGAAAAGATAATATATAAATTTAGGGAAAAAATATTGGAAAACAATGGTTGTTTTGGTTTATTTTTCAAAATTTAACTTTAAATATTGTTTGTCGTATGGTTGTGTTATTGTCTGATTTTACTGTAATTTTGCGATACATATTTTTGCTATATTTTAAACAAGATGTACCTTTAACCTATGAAAAAATGGTTGTTGCTGTTAGTGCTGTTTATTGTGTTTGGATGCGTAAAACAACCAAATGATATTGCAACATCTTTTTATTACTGGAAGACTAATTTCACTTTAAAACCTTCTGAGAAAGAATTGATGCAAAATTTAGACGTAAAAAAACTTTATATACGCTATTTTGATGTAGCACTCAAAGGTGATGTAGCTATTCCTTTGACTGCCGTTGTTTTCAATGATACTATACCGGATGTGGAAATTGTTCCTGTTGTGTATATCAAAAATGAAGTAATGCTCAATGCTAAATTGAATTTGAACGATCTGGCAGATAATGTCTTACGCTATATTGAACAGATAAATAATAGGTATAAAATCGATATAAAGGAAATTCAGTTTGATTGTGACTGGTCATTGAAAAGTAAAGAACGCTATTTTTCTTTTATTCATTTTATTAAAGAGAAAAAGGAATTAAAAATTTCGTCTACCATTCGTTTACATCAAGTTAAACACCATCGTAAAACCGGAATTCCGGATGTTGATGAAGGGGTGCTTATGTATTATAATATGGGAAGTATTGCTCCAGATTCATTGAATTCAATTTATGACGGTTCGATTGCCAGAAAGTATATAGGTTCTTTAAAAACTTATCCACTAAAGCTTAATGTGGCTTTACCTATTTATTCATGGCTAATACACAGCAGAGATGGAAAGGTAATAAATTTACTCAGTCGTATACGCAGGGAAGACCTTGAAAAAAACGCTGCTTTTGAAAGAAAAGATAAAAATCGTTTTCTTGTAAAAAAAGCAGGTACCTATTTCGGTAAATTCTTTAAACAAGGGGATCAGATGAAAATTGAGCAAATTGAAGCTGAAGATTTACAGCAGATGGTCCGTGATATTTCTGACAATATACCGGATAGCCCGAAAGAGATTATTTTTTATGATTTAGAAGAAAAGAATATTAATAGCTATGAAAAAGAATTTTTTAAAAAACTGGTCACTGATTTTTAGCAGTGTCGTTACATTAACTGCAGGCGTATATGCTTACGGATGTGCAGATGGTTGGTGGGGATATGATTATTCCTCATCTTTTGCACCGGAGTATTTTGTTGATAACTCATATAAACCATTGTTTTACTCGCCTTATGAGCGATTTTATAACAATGATTACCTGAGTAATTATACTTCAAAACACAATGAAGATATTGTGCAGGACTGGAAAAATTATTTGGGAAATACAGTGCCGTTAGCAACACTGAAAGCATATCTTATTACTGACTCATTGAATATGGATATCCAGAGATTTCATGAAAACTCAAAAAATAAATTATCATCATCTCTGAATACATCTGATAAAAAAGTAAAAAAGTTTTTAGATTTTCTGTACTATGCAAAAATGATCGAAGATTATTCAACGCAGACCTATGATTATTGGAATTATGAAAATCGGGTAATAGAAAATGCCAGTCAGTCCATTGTAGATGAAGTAGAAAAATTTTATAAAAAGGCAGACAAAGGAGATGAGTTTTTTGCCAATCGTATGTGGTTTCAGGTACTAAAAGCAAAATTTTATTCTGACAACCGGGCATCTGTTATTAGTTTCTTTGAGGAAACAAAGGCAAAACAGCCTCAAAATTTACTTTACTCAAGAGCTTTGTCTTATGTTGCAGGAGCTTATCATGCACAGAAAGATTTTATAAAAGCTAATCTATATTATGCAGAAATTTTTAATAGAGAGCCAAAATTAAGACATGAAACCCTGTATAATTTCCGTCCGATGGATAAGAAAGAACTCAATACAGCATTGGCATCGACTAAAGATAAGGATATACAAGCCGCTATATGGGCTATGAGCGGTTATTATCAGGATGAAGCTGCATGTATGAAAGAAATATATGCACTCAATCCTAAAAGTCCTCATATTGATTATCTTCTCACACGCTGGGTAAATATTCAGGAAAGTGCTATTAATGTTTTTATGGATAAAAGCCTCAAAAGTACAGCTGAATACCAAAAAGAAATCAAAGGTAAAATCGACCAGAAAACATTAACATGGATAAATGATGTAGCATCAAAACCGGAAAAATTAAACAACCCGGCTTTGTGGAATATGGCAGCGGGATATTTAAATATATTCCAGGGAGAGCATCAGAAAGCAAAATCCTTATTTGACAAAGCTTTAAAAACAGCTGGAAATGATAAAAATATAAAAAATGAAGCAAGGTTGTTCAATTTGATTAATGAAGTTTCTCAGATAAAGACAATTGATGATAAAGCACAATCTACTTTGATTACTGATTTGAACTGGTTATTCTATGAAGTTCCGCAACAGCATACTTATGATAGTCCGTTCAGATATAATTATGCTTCCTCATGGATTAAACAATATATATCTGCTGTTTACAGAGGTAATAAAAATCCATTAATGGCAGAATTGGTCAATTCAGACCGTTCTTATTATTTAGTAAAGGATAATGTAGCTGCAATGGAACAATTCTTTCTCAGAAAAAATAAAACAGCATGGGAAGAAATGTTTGTTGGATTATATGATTATAATTTAAGTGATATCAATGAGAGCAATGCAATTTATCTTTTTTATCAGGATAAAGTAGATGCTGCCATTGCTGAGATGGAAAAAACAACAACCGCGAAAGGTACTTATTATGATAATACAGAATATACGATTCTTTATAAAGATCTCATACTGCCGGGTAATCCGTTTAACGGAAAAATAAAAGATTGTAATGATTGCGATCACATGGCAAAGCAGACCGTTACCTATACAAAAATTTCATTTTTGAAAAAGGTAAAAGAAATGCAGGATAAAATAAAAGCTGGTGATGATGTGTACAACAATGCATTATTGGTAGGTAATGCTTTTTATAATGCCAGTTATTTTGGTAATGCGCGTACTTACTATTACAACAAAATCATCGGAGAATATGGTAATGGTATAAGTGCCTATAATCAACCGTATCTGATGTCCATGAAACAGGTTAGAAAATATTATGAAATGGCGTTAAAAGCAGCGCAGACAAATGAACAGAAAGCTAAAATGTCTTATCTTTTAGCAAAGGTTGAGCGCAACGAATTTTATAATAAAGAATATTTTTCCAGAGATTATTACTATGGGTATGGAGAGATAATGATAAAAAAATGGCAGGGATTCAAAGACTTGCAGACAAAATATGCTGATACTAAGTATTATCAGGATGTCATCAACGAATGCGGATATTTCAGAAAATATTTAGGAATATAAAACTTAAATAAAATAACAATGCGAGTACATTTTATAGCTATAGGCGGAAGTGCAATGCACAACTTAGCGCTGGCTTTACACGATAAAGGAGATGTAGTAACCGGTAGCGATGATGCCGTATTTGAACCGTCAAAATCAAGATTGGAAGCCGCTGGGATATTACCGATGGAAATGGGATGGTTTCCTGAAAAAATTAATAAAGAGATAGATGCTGTTATTCTGGGAATGCATGCCAAATCAGATAATCCGGAGTTGCTGAAGGCACAGCAGCTCGGGTTGAGAATATATTCTTACCCTGAGTTTATATATGAGCATTCAAAACAAAAAACACGGGTAGTGATTGGAGGCTCTCATGGTAAAACTACTATTACCTCTATGGTTTTACACGTACTTAATTATCATGGAATTTCTGTTGACTATCTCGTGGGTGCTCAGTTAAAAGGGTTTAAAAATATGGTTCATCTTACTGATGACAATGATTTTATTGTACTCGAGGGAGATGAATACTTATCTTCTCCTACTGACTTGCGTCCGAAATTCCATTTATATCAGCCCAATATTGCTCTGATAAGTGGTATTGCATGGGACCATATCAATGTGTTTCCGACTTTTGAAAATTATGTTGATCAGTTCCGTATTTTTATTGACAAGATTACTAATGGCGGTATTCTCATCTATAATGAAGAAGATAATGTGGTAAAAGAAATTATAGAGGCTTCTGAAAAACCTATCCGTAAAATAGCGTATAATACCCCAGAATATTCGTTAAGCAAAGGGAAAACATATCTTGAAACACCAGACGGAGCAATGCCGATTGAAGTGTTTGGTGATCATAATCTCAACAATTTGGCCGGAGCAAAATGGATTTGTCAAAATATGGGGGTTGATGAAGTTGAGTTTTATGAAGCCATTGCAAGTTTTAAAGGTGCTGCAAAAAGACTGGAAAAAATTGCAGAAACATCTTCATCTGTAGCTTATAAGGATTTTGCACATTCACCAAGCAAAGTAAAAGCAACTACTCAGGCAGTTAAAAAGCAATATCCTGAAAAAAAACTGATTGCCTGTCTGGAACTACATACGTATTCGAGCTTGAATTCAGAATTTCTTTCAGAATATGATGGGGCCCTGACAGCAGCAGATATAGCGGTTGTATTTTATTCACCTGATGCGGTTGCGATTAAAAGACTTGAAGAAATTTCTAAAGAGCAGATTGAAAAAGCTTTTAACAGAGAAGATCTTATTGTATTTACGGATCCTGTTGCATTTAAAACATTTTTGAGTCAAACATCATTTGAAGACAGCGTCTTGTTGTTAATGAGTTCAGGGAATTACGGAGGATTGGATTTTGACGAAGTCAAGAATCTTTTATCTGTTTAATATTACAATAAATAAAAAATCGGTTCTTACAGAACCGATTTTTTAATATCCATAGGTATAATGTCCTGTAATCTTGTATCGGAAAAGACAATCTTCCAATACCTGACCTCCACCTACATTATGTACAATCAAATAGCGTTTTTTATCTTTTGTCTTTTTATGCGTGACAATGCCTATATGCGGCATCTTATCCTGAATCATCCATGTGACAATCTCTCCGGGTTTATAATCTTTTTGATTTTGAGAAACGGGTAGACTTTTTCCCTTTCGAGTAAAGAATACTTCAAGATTGGGAACTCTTCGATGGTCGATATTGGTGTCTGTTTTTCTCAACCCCCAAATGGCAGGATAAAGATTGAAATGTGCTTTCATATCTTCATGAACTTCTTTTTGTAAATCAATATCCAAAATTCTGTAGCTTCTTATGACAACATCGGTACACACGCCTTTATTTGCCGGTATATCTCCATTAGGATAAGAAATGCTAAAATAGGCGGGATCATATTGAATTGAAGCATCAACAATAGATAATGCTGCGTCAGAAAGCCGTTGCTGAAAATCAGATATGTTTTCTGTACTATAGTGTTCTGTATCCTGTGCAGAAACAATCAACTCTTTTTTGTTATGGGGTTGACATCCAATAAAAAAGCCTGTTATTAGTAATATATAAATTGATTTCATATCTTTAAGAAAATATAGGGGGTGATAATCAGTAAATTATTGTCTTATGAATAAAAATAAAAAATTTTCTATTAAAAATTGGTCTCAGGAAGATCAGCCAAGAGAAAAATTAATGAGTAAGGGAACATCAGCGCTCAGTAATGCCGAATTAATGGCCATATTGATACGTAGCGGTAGTGAAAATCAAAGTGCCGTTGACTTATGTAAACGCATTCTGGAAGCAAATGATCAAAAAATTAATCTGTTGGCACAGCAGGATATCAGAACACTGAAACAGTTCAAAGGAATAGGGGAAGCTAAAGCTATTATTATCATAGCTGCTTTAGAACTTGGAAAAAGACGACGCTTTGAGGAAGCTAAAGCAATACCCCGTGTCAGTTCCAGCAAATCAGTGTTTGAAATTATGCAGCCTTTAATCGGAGATCTCAAGCATGAAGAATTTTGGATGTTAATGCTCAATAATGATCAAAGAATAATCGGAAAAAGTCAATTGAGCAGCGGAGGGCTCACAAGTACTATTGTTGATGTACGAATCTTGTTTAAACGTGCTTTAGAAGCAATGGCTACTTCTATCATTCTGGTTCACAATCATCCATCCGGCCAATTGAAGCCAAGTGCATCGGATAAAGAAATTACTCATAAGATCAAAGAAGCCGGAAAAGTATTGGATATAAAGCTATTGGATCATATCATTGTTACGCAACATGACTATTTAAGCTTTGCTGATGAAAATATTATTTTATAAACTGTTGCAATTTTTACAAACTCCCGATACCATACATTGTACATTTTCAACAGTATAGCCGTCAGGCAATTTAAATTTCGGCTCCACATTTTCTATACATGAGATGGTCTCACATTGTACGCAATGAAAATGAATATGATTGTGATGATGTTCTTCCTTATTGCAATTATGACAGATAGCATATTGAACAATTCCTTCCATTCCGGTTACTTTATGAATTTTACCTTCATCTACTAACCGATCCAAAGCTCTGTATATAGTAACTCTGTCTACACTGTTATCGAGTAATAGCTGTATATCTTTATGGGCCAATGCTTGTTTCTTCTCTTCTAAAATCGATAAAATATGAGTTTTAGTCGCTGAACTGCGCTCCCTTTTTATTTTTTTATCCATTTGCTTTTATATTTAAAAAATTAAATGCAACTTTGTTGTGTTTAATATATCATTTACATTATGAAAAATAGTACTACAAAAAAGTTTGATGTTCTTGGAATTTCATCAGCCGTTTTATGTTTAATACATTGTTTGGTTTTTCCGTTGATAACCATACTACCTATAGGTTTGAGCCATAACCACTGGATTGATTTGCTCTTTGCTTCTATTGGAATTTATGCTGTAGCAAAGATAACTAAAAATATAGACTCTAAGAGCCTCCGAATATTGCTATGGAGTTCTATTCTTTTGATTACCGCGTGTGTAATCATTACTTTAGTATTTCATTATCATTCCAATTTTATTTATTTAGGAGCATTGGGTCTGATATTGGGACATCTCATCAACTTTAAAAATCACAAGCATTAAAGAAATAAATAAGAAAAGGCAATAATAGTATAATACCGATATCCAAAAAGGACAGTATTGCAAGATTAAAGAATAATAGATTTGTTTTATATTTGAATGAAGGTAAAGGCAGGGATAATCACCTGTCTTTATTTTCTAAATAAAATAAAATTATAAATTCAACTTTGTTGCGTTTTAAAGAATTACTATTTTTACATTCATAATTAATTTCATCCAATAAAAACATTTGAACATGTTGACAACAAAAGAACTACGTTTTTCTTTTGAGAATAAGATAGATTTTCACTTTCCCGATTTATATTGTGAAGCGGAAGATACTTTACTCATAACCGGGATTTCAGGAAAAGGAAAAACAACTTTATTGCACCTTTTGGGAGGTTTACTGCGACCGCAATCGGGAAGCGTTTTTATAGATGATGAAAATATTACAACCCTATCCAGTAAAAAACTGGATGAATTCCGTGGACGGCATATCGGTATTGTGTTACAAAAATCTTATTTTGTTGAAGCACTCAGTGTTTTGGACAATGTTGTATTGGCGTCTTGGCTTGCTACAGGTCAAAAAGCTGTAGAAAAGGCTGTGGAGTTACTGCAACAGTTAGATTTGGGAGAACAATTGCATAAATTACCATCCAGATTGAGTATCGGTCAGCAGCAAAGGGTAAGTATTGCCAGAGCTCTGATTAATGAGCCTAAACTTATATTAGCTGATGAGCCTACGTCAAGTCTTGATGATATCAATACAGAAAAAGTTGCTTTTATGCTGAGTGAGCTGGCAAGAAAATATCATGCAGCCCTATTAATCGTTACTCATGATCAGCGATTAAAAAAACACTTTAATAACCAAATAAACTTATAGTGATGATAGGTAAAATAGCATGGAGAAATACCTGGTTTAAACCATTGAATACTATTTTAAGTATTATTTTATTAACTGCTTCAGTTTCTATCATTTCAGTTCTTATCTTACTGCAAAAACAATTTGAAGAACAGTTTTCCTCTTCTATGGACAATATTGATTTGGTTTTAGGAGCAAAAGGGAGTCCGTTACAGTTAATCTTATCTTCAGTATACCATATAGATGCCCCTCCCGGTAATATTGACTATGCAGAAGCAAAAAAATGGATGCACAATCCGTTTGTAGCAAAAGCAATTCCGCTTGCTTATGGGGACAATTACAAAGGGTACAAAATCATAGGCACAACAACAGATTATTTAGAACGCTTTCAGGCAAAAATAGCTACAGGAGATGTGTTTAAAAAAGATTTTGAAGTTATCATCGGAGCACAGATCGCTGAAAATTTAAAGCTAAAAGTAGGGGATACTTTCTTAGGAACTCATGGAGATGCTGAAGAAGGGGAAGTACATGAAGAGCATCCGTATAAAATTGTAGGGATTATCAATAAAACAGATAAACTTATCGATAATGTCATTTTGTCTAATATTGAGTCTGTATGGCATATGCATGAGCATGAACATGCGCACACAGAGACAGGTGAAGCAGAAAACAACCACAACCATGACCATGAAGAAATATCAGAACAAAAAAGAGAAATTACGGCTGTATTATTGAAATTCAGAAACAAAATGGGTATTGTAACCTGGCCCAGAATCATTCCTCAGAATACAGAAATGCAGGCTGCATCACCGGCGGTAGAAATAAATCGCTTATTTGCATTATTCGGTGTAGGGATTCAGGCCTTACAGTATTTGGCTTATGGAATAATGTTAATTTCAGGTATCAGCATATTTGTAGCACTTTACAATACATTGAAAGAACGAAAATATGAATTTGCTTTATTACGCGTAAACGGCGCAAGCAGGTTGCAACTGTTGCAGCTGGTATTGATCGAGAGCCTTTTCTTATGCACCATTGGCTTTATTTTTGGTACTATTTTTGGTAGAGTAGCTTTATATTTTATTTCCGTTTCTTCTCAGGAGGAATTCAAAATTGCTTTTAATCCTTTTGAATTTATTTGGGATAAAGAGGGAATTATATTTATTGTTACACTTTTAGTGGGTATATTAGCAGCATTAATTCCGGCGATAAAAGCCTATAATCTAAACATATCAAAAACGCTTGCCAATGCTTAATAAGATTGTAATTGCCGGGGCAGGAGCCCTGGGATTGTTGCTGATGAACTTTACAGCATCTCCAAAACAAAACGTATCTTCTGAATCAAAAGAAATATTGTATCAGTCAAGAGATACCGTAACATGGAGTATGTTGGGAAAAATAGATTTTGTAAAAAAGAAGAGTCCGGTATATGGAGAAGTAATGTATCCGGTAATTAACAGTACATTAAAAGCAAAACAAAAAAAACGTATTGTCGCAAAGGGCTTTATTGTGCCTATTGATAACAAAACGTATGCATTGAGTAAAAATGTATTTGCACAGTGTTTTTTCTGTGGTAATGCCGGACCGGAAACCATTATGGGAATTAAGTTCAGAGGAGCAACCCCTCGTCTAAAAACCGATCAGTACGTTACTATTGAAGGGACGTTCAGATATAACGATGCGGATATCGAAGACTGGATTTATCATATAGAAGATGCTGTAATTGTAAAAGGTAAATAATTGGAAAAAAGTAAAATAACAGATGTGTTTTTTGATCTGGATCATACTTTATATGATTTTGATAAAAACTCTGCACATACCTTTAATGATGTTTTTAAGGAATTAGGACTGAAAGGAACCGAAAATTTTATGATTCAGTTTAAGCCCATTAATGATTATTATTGGAGCAGATTTGCAAAAGAAGAAATAACGCAGGATTTTTTACGTTATGGAAGATTAAAAG
Source organism: Flavobacterium sp. (assembly GCA_032096595.1). Classification (GTDB taxonomy): domain Bacteria; phylum Bacteroidota; class Bacteroidia; order Flavobacteriales; family Flavobacteriaceae; genus Flavobacterium. Next base: position 53,255 of record DAMCXY010000007.1, read on the forward strand.
ACACTTTTGATGCCATCAATGTAAAGATTACAGACGATCATATCTACCATATAGCGGATTATTTTATCAATAATTTGGCAGATTATAACCATGTTTTTGAAGGAACATACGAGGCGTTAGATTATCTGAAAGATAAATATAGGTTGCATATTATTACCAATGGTCCCGAAAAAGTTCAGGAATTAAAATTAACCAATTCTAAACTGGATCATTATTTTGAAACAGTAACCAATTCGGAGAAAGCAGGAGTCAAAAAGCCTAATCCAAAGATATTTGAATATGCTTTAAACGCAGCTAATACTAACCCAATGAAAAGCTTAATGATTGGAGACAATATAGAAGCTGATATCATAGGAGCCCAACAGGTAGGAATGAATGTTATTCATTTTAATGAGTATCAGATAAAAAACGATTATAATTTTACTGAAATAAATAAATTAACAGAATTAAAAAATCTTCTTTAATGAAAAAAATAGTTGCCTTTCTTGTAATGATGATGAGCTTTGGGATGAATGCTCAATCAACCAATGATGTAGAATACATCAAATTGAAAAAAACGTATGATTTCCAAGGTGAACAAAATGAATACCGTTTGAACAGCAATATGAAATTTCGTTTTGAACAGTTGGGGTATAAAGTATATTTTGATGGGGAAGAAGTGCCTCAGGAAGTAAAAAACAATCCGTGTAAAGAATTGATTTGTAATCTTACCGAAGAAAAAAGTTCACTTGCTACCATCTTAAATGTTGAATTAGTAAATTGTAAAGGTGTTGAAGTTGCTAAAGGAAAAGGTGAAAGCCGTCTGAAACTACACAAAAAGTCCTATATGGATGCTTTGGATAAAGCCTTTAAATATTCAAATTTGAATTCATTAAAAAAATAAAAAAAGGGATATACATCCCTTTTTTTATTTTTTCATTATTTTCTTCTTGATGATTCCTCCTTCAACAGTTTCTATTTTTAGTATATAAATACCGGAAGAGAGATTTGCGAGATCTAAAGTATCATTGTGATGGGGAATAAGATATTCCTTACCGCTCATATCGTATAATTTTATCGTCTTAATATCCGAAGAATTTATTCCGGAAATGAAAACGTTTTGATCAGTAGGATTTGGAAAAATAGTTACAGAAGCATCTTCAAAATCAGAATTCGATAAAGTCCCTTTTCTTAAAGAAACATCGTCGATATAATAATAAGTAATAAGATTACTTCCAGGCTCATAATCATTTTCAAATTGTTCTATTTCCAGATCATCATAATCATGAAAATTACCAATGATAACATATCGTTCACCCCCTTCTGCGATAAAAGATCCCTTAATTTCTGACCATATATTTTTAGTCTTGATAATACTTGAGCTTGCTATCTGAGGGATAATACCATGTTTTATAAGAGGTTCGCCTTTTGTGAAAATTCCCTGATCAGGTAAGCTGCTGACAAAGGCAGCACCTAATTTATTGATAGAATGATTCATCATATCTGCAAGTGAGGCATGCATACTAAAAGTATACGATTCTCCTGCTAACAAAGGCTCAGTGAGTTGAGCGTATATAACTTCACTCTTTGTTTTGTACTCATTTGTAACAAAGGTGTAAGTATAACTCAGTCCAATATAAGCACTCCCTGTTCTTGCAGCCTGATAACCTATTGAATTTTGTGGTACTCCAACAGTATTAGTGGTGTCGCATTCATTGTAATATTCAGGAGTATTATTATATGATGATTGAGCGCTCATATCCGTGTCTGCATTCCAGCTTTCCACGTTATAGCTGAATTCATGTGATTGCATTGTTATAAAATCGGGACATGAGTTATAACTCTCGAAACTCGGGTTCGGAATTAAGTTTTGTTGGGCATTTATCAGATTGAGACTGAAAAGACAACTCAATAAAATGTATTTTTTCTTCATGGATGTATATTTTTTTTCTAAAATAAGAAAAAAAATAACAATAAAAAACTTAATAATTGTACTTGTCTTTCCAGCGGGCTTTTAAAAATTCTCTTGTCTGATTTTCACGGCTGTTCTGTCCGGGCTCATAAATAGGGATGTTACTTATTTCATCCGGTAAAAATTCCTGATAGGCAAAATTTCCAGGGAAATCATGCGAGTATTTGTAATCTTCTCCATAGCCCAATTCTTTCATCAGTTTGGTTGGAGCATTGCGTAAATGTATGGGTATGGAAAGATCCCCTGTTTGTTTAACAATTTGTTGCGCTTTTCCGATAGCCATATAGCTTGCATTACTCTTTGGTGAAGTAGCGAGATAAATGGCACATTGACTCAGCAAGATGCGGCTTTCGGGGTATCCGATTACAGATACTGCCTGAAAAATATTATTAGCCATAATAATAGCTGTCGGATTTGCCAGACCAATATCTTCAGAAGCTGAAATCACCAATCTGCGAGCAATGAATTTTAAATCTTCTCCGCCTTCTATCATGCGTGCCAACCAGTAAACTGCCCCATTGGGATCGCTTCCGCGGATTGATTTTATAAAAGCAGAAATGATATCATAATGCTGTTCTCCGGTTTTATCATATAACACGGTGTTTTTTTGTACAATCTGCATTACTTTGTCATTGGTAATTTCTACCGGTTTTTCGTCCAGTGAATTAACAATCAGTTCAAATGTGTTGAGCAATTTTCTGCCATCACCGCCTGACAAGCGAAAAAGAGCTTCTGTTTCTTTTATAATAATGTCTTTGGATTGAAGAAAGGCGTCTGTTTTTAATGCCCGATTGAGTAAGGCCTGTAAATCTTCTTTTGTGAAAGCTTTTAGTGTGTATACCTGGCAACGTGACAATAAGGCAGGGATAACTTCAAAACTGGGATTTTCTGTAGTGGCTCCGATAAGCGTCACCCAACCTTTTTCTACAGCTGCTAAGAGCGAATCTTGCTGAGATTTACTAAAACGATGAATCTCATCAATAAATAAGATAGGATTTTTAGCTGTAAAAATACCGCTGCTGTTTTTCGCTTTATCAATTACTTCCCGGATATCTTTTACTCCGGCATTGATAGCGCTTAAAGCAAAAAAAGGGCGTTCGCTTTCTTTTGCAATAATTTCAGCAAGTGTGGTTTTTCCTGTACCGGGAGGTCCCCAAAAGATCATAGATGGAATCAATCCACGTTTGATATTTTGAGTCAATATTCCCGAAGTTCCAACCAAATGGGACTGACTAATATACTCTTCTAATCGCTTAGGACGAATACGTTCTGCTAAAGGTGCTTCCATACAGTAAAATTACACATTTACTTTAGAAAATGAAAATGATAGGGGATGCATTGCGAATTGACTTTTTAATTATATTCATTATAAGGCTGTCAGAATAGCAGTCTTTTTTTGTTGGTTACATTTTTGATATTTTGTTTTTATGCAGGAAAAAAAATTTGAATATCATCACGCCGTATTTTTAGTGCCTTTTTTATCGCTTTTGGCGATTTGGGCTGTTTATTTTTTGAACTGGAAATACTTTTTACAGCTCAATGAGTATGGTATTTATCCTCGTACCCTAAGTGGTCTGAAAGGCGTCTTGTTTTCTCCCTTTCTGCATGGAGATATCAGCCATATTGTTAATAATTCGATTGCTCTTTTAGTGTTGCTGCCTCTTCTGGTCTTTTTTTATAAAGATCGGTATGTACAGGTGTTGTTATTAGGGTGGTTATTGTCGGGTTTGGGAACCTGGCTTATAGGTAGACCGAGTTTTCATATTGGTGCCAGTGGGCTGGTGTATGTGCTCACAAGTTTTCTTTTCTTTTCAGGTATCCGTACAAAATATTACCGGCTTATGGCAGTCTCTTTCATTGTAGTGGTGATTTACGGAAGTTCTGTATGGTATATGTTTCCGGATGTTAAAGAAGGTGTCTCATGGGAAGGGCACTTGTCTGGATTTCTAATAGGTGTATTACTGGCTTTCGGATTTGAGAAACAAACCTATGAGCCTTATTATAAATACGACTGGCAACGACCGGATTTTGATGCTTCCAAAGATGCTTTTATGAAGCATTTTGATGAGAATGGTCATTTTAATCCTAAGCCTGAAGAAGAGGAACAGTTACAGCAAGTACAGGAAGATACCTTTTTTACCAGTTCATCATTGCCTTTATCTTTTAAAATACATTATCAGGAAAAGCCTGCTGATGAGACTGAAACTGAAACTAAAGAGTAATTATTTAAACGTTATTTTCAGGTATTGCGGAACTATAGGAGTATTGTGTTCTTCTCCATTTTGGAGTGCTAAAGCCGGTTGTACTGCTTTTAGGTAAAAAGCATTTTCAGACCAAAAACGAGTGATTATTTTTTCATCTTCATCATAGTACGGACTAAAACCTGTCATATAATCAGTTCCTTTTTCAAGAGCTGTTATTTTACCTTTTTTAATGGAGTAAAGACTTATTTCTGTTGCTGATTCATAAGGATCAAAATCAATGGTTATCACATATCTTTTATCTGGTGATATATATGGAAATCCATAAAAACTGTTTATAACTTTAGCAGTCTTTTTGTCATACATATTATAACTGTGGCCTTCATAAAGCGTTTCGCTTATAAGATATGCATTGAGAAAAGGAACAAAGCCTATATATTCATTAATACTGTAATAGTCGCTTTCTATATTCTCATTGTCAGTCAGAACAAGCGGCTCATTATCCCCTGATAAGGTCAGTTTGCCGTTTTCCTTCTTTGAAACGGGTTGATGATCAATAAAATCGGAACTTTTATTTTTTAAAGCATCATTAAAGATCTTTTCAGAAATGATCTCTATGTTTAAATATTGTTTTATAGAGGATGTTTTTTTTGTTGAGGTGAATTCCTCTGCGTTTTCAAAATCCAGAGCTTCATAAAGCAATTCAGGTAAAATTTGTAGCTCATTTCTGTTTCCTAAATTATGAAGAGGTGTATAGACATCTTCCCAACTGTGCTTTTCGCTCTTTTTTCCATTATCTTCAATCACCCGATGTATATAGGCGTTGACCATAGCAAAATTATCTTTTATAGCGATAATCTTTACTGGAGTTCCGTGAGAAATTGTTCCGATGGATTTTGTTTCGGTATTGGGCTCATCATATAATGCAGCTCCTTTTGCTGTAATAACAAAAACGTTAGTCCCTGCTTTTAGTTCTTTCTTTTGGAGAACAGGTGGTTCAGAATTGAGACTGTCAGATACCGCTATATGTTTTTCTTCAGTTGTTTCAGAAACAGGTGTTTTTGTATTGCATCCTGACAAAAGAATACTGAATAAGCATACCGTATATAGGTGTAGAGATTTCATTAATACGCGTTTTTATAATTTTTAATTAAAAAGTTAATACCTGTTTCTACAATATCACCCATAGATTCGCAATATTTGAAATGAGTATCATGTGTGTATTTTTGTAAGGCTTTTTTTAAGGTTATAACATGGCTTTGAGGAGCAATCGCATCCTTTTTCATAACGTTAATAAGATCATTAAAACGGTCCTGATTGTTTAGAATTCTCCTTACCATAACAGAGCGTGCCTCTTTGCGGTATTGCTCAATAGAACTGGGCAGTAATTTGTCTAATACCATTTGAACCATTTTGAAATTTTCTTTGAAATACTGTGGGAAATAGTTTCGTAGGTTCCCTTCGTAAGATTGCTGGTCAAAATCCAGGGCACGTATTCTGTAAACAACCTGATCGAAATCATGAGTAGGAATGATGACGTAATTATAGGAACGCATATCACCAAGTAAGCCTACCATACAGCGTTCATTGAATTTTACAAATTCTTTGGCAAGCTGTGCTTTTTCAAGTTCATTGCATTTGTGTAAATATTGGCTGATAAAGATATCGCCGGGAATGCCCAAAATATGTTCTTCAATAAGCGTGTCTTTATAAACCAGATAGTTCATGGAATTAGGAGAGATCATTTCTTCTAATTCCAGACCGTAAATTCTGGAAGCATCCGCTTTTTTGATATAAAAATTGGTGTAATTGTCGTTGAGTATGTTTCTAACTTTAATGCGAAATGGCTTGGAGTTTCCAAAAGTACAAAAGTCGATAGCATCTACCTTTAAAAAAGGAAGTGTGGCTTCATCACCATCAGAGTGCAATAAAGTATATATTTTGTTGAGGCTTGCTTCAATTTCGGCATGTTCGAATTCTGAATAATATACCCGCAACCACAAAGTGTCGTTACCATTTACATCCTCCAGAGCAACATATCCAGAAAAACGCATGAGATCATCATAGAAAACCCTCGTCTGAGTAGTTCTGTTATATTTTTCCAGATATTGACTCAAATTGATATTGATTGGAAAAATAGGCTTTCTGAATTCTATTTTTACGTCTTTCATTCACGTTTTTCTATAGGCGTTGACGAACTACTTCGTATAAGAAAGCACCACAGGCTACAGAGACATTCAATGAAGAGATAGTTCCATACATAGGAAGTTTGGCTTTTTCATCAACGATTTTTAATACAGACGGATTTACTCCCTTATCTTCTGATCCCATGATAATAGCAACACCCTGTTTGAAATCAATATCATATAAATGATTTTCTGTTTTTTCGGTTGCTGCTACAGTTTTTATTCCGGATCCCTGTAAATAAAAAACAGCATCTTTAATATGATCTACTTTGCAGATTGGAATGTTGAAAACAGCGCCTGCAGAAGTTTTTACCGTATCGCCATTCACAGGAGCAGATCCTTGTTTTTGTATGATAATACCATCGACTCCGCTGCATTCGGCTGTACGTATGATGGCTCCGAAATTACGGGCATCAGATAACTGATCCAGAATTAAGAACAATGGATTTTGTTTCTGTTCCAATACACCCTCAATCAGTGTTTCTAAAGATACAAATGAGATAGGTGCTATAGTTGCAACTGCTCCCTGGTGATTATTATTTTTAGTGAGTTTATTTAATTTTTCAATCGGGACATAAGAGAAATTCACATTGTTTCTCTTAAGTGTTTTCAATAAATCCTGCATCAGCTCGCCCTGAGCTTCTTTTTGGATAAAAACCTTATCAATCTCTTTACCTGCGTTTATCGCTTCGATTATCGCACGGATACCAAATATTTGATGTTCATTTTGCATATTGCAAAAATATATTGTTTTTTAAGATAAAAAGCCTTAAATCCTTCTTTTATTTTGTTTTGACAATATAACGTTTAAAAATACTTCGAAAAGATTTTTTTAATACTTGGAAAGAATTGGAGATAGTGTAGCTTAGAGTGCCATTAAAACTGGGTTTTATAGCTCAGATGGATAATAGAATTTGAGAGTTTGAAATCTTGTTCCGGTTGAATTCCATTGGCATATACCAGATTAAATAGTCCGCCTGCAGTATTCAGACCTACGCCAATACCAAAAGAATAAAGATTTCCTTTGAATTTTGAGAGTGGTTCCCGGTAATGTGCAAAATCAGTGATGGTATGAGCATAAATGGTTGAGGAAAGAGAATACCGGTATTCTGCATATAAGCCTGCCAGAGATTTTGCCATAAGGCTGTTTTCGCTAAAGCCCCGGATAGAATTGATTCCCCCGAACCTGTAAAGTTCATTATATAAGATACTTTTGCTGAATAAATGATACCATTCCGTTTTGAGGTGAACACTATTTCTGTTATTTAAATAAAAAATATGTCCCCCGATAATCTGTACAAACTGTTGTTTCACTTTGTCTGATTCCTGAATTCTGTTTCCATAACCTGCGCTTGCCATTATATTGGTTTGCTGACGAAAAAGAAAATGATCTTTCCATTTTTGGTAGGAATAGTTTACTGTGACAAACCGGTTACTATAATTTTCCGCTCCATATAAATTACCGGAGCCGGCAACGGAGGATGTACTTTTATATCCAACACCTAAGCGGTTGTTATAACTAAGATAGTACAAAGCGGTGAGGCCAAGCTGAGTGTTTTGCTGCGTACTATCCTGTTTGAAGATTTGTAAATCTCCCTGTATACCAAAAGGTGTTTTGAAAAGATAAGGCAATTCTGTTTTGAATTTAAAGGTTGATTGTTGATTACCATCATTTTTCCAATAAATGGTAAACTGTTCTCCTTTGTTAAACAGGTTGATAAGATTAAGGTCTATATTACCGTTGAAACGTACATTTCCTTCTTCATCATTTGTAAATCCGACGATTCCGTCAAACCTGCTTACATTGGCTTTCTCCAGATATAAATAAAGAATAGTATTGTCTTCTGTAAAGAGTACTTCTGCAGGACGCATTGTTTTAATAAACGGATACTGTGTCAGTTCTTTTTGGATCAGATTGATGGTTTCCTGATTAAAATCTTTTTTTACATACCTGTGCTGCATTTGTTTTTTAACGCCGGACGGGAAATTCTGATAGGGCTGTATGGTAATGAGGTCTATCTTACGCTTTTTGTCCAGTGTTATTGACAGATCCGTGTGTAAAGAATCGTTAATGATTTGGTGGTTGTTTAGTTTTATCTGGCTTATGGCATATCCTTTTCGTTCCAGATTTTGTAGTATACTATTAATATAGTGTTGTGTCTGTGGTATTTCAATGATCACCTTGTTATGTTCTATACCGAGTAGCTTCTTTGTAGATTCTTCAATTTTATCTAAATGAATAACATTAGCTTTGGTTCTTTGATTCAGAATAAAAACATATAAAAAGGTGGAATCGTTTTTTTTTGAATATTCTTTTTGAAAAGAAGAAAGATAGCCATTTGAAATGAGTGTATTAGAAAACCGCAGTACTTCATCCTGAATACCTTTTGCATTATCATGTGTTTTCTGATACGAAAGGCTGTCAATAACATTATTTTCTTTTTGATTCAAGCCTTTTATCTCTAAATAGAGTTGCTGGCTGTGACACAGACAACTAAAAAATAACAGGCAATATATAAGGAATGTCTTCAGAAAGAATGTTTTTTACACAACGCAGAAAAAACTGATTTATGATATTTGCGTCAGGTAAAAGTAGTATAAATTTGAAAATAAATGAATTGTATTTGTTTTGAAAATAAAAATTTATATATTTGCATCCCCGAAAATAGCGGGTAATTAATAAATGTAGAAAATTTTTAATAAACATTATGCCAACAATTCAACAATTAGTAAGAAAAGGGAGAACCCAATTGACTAAGAAGAGTAAATCGGTTGCTTTGGATTCATGTCCTCAAAGAAGAGGGGTTTGTACGCGTGTTTATACTACTACACCTAAAAAGCCAAACTCTGCGATGCGTAAAGTAGCGCGTGTACGTTTGACAAACGGTAATGAAGTAAACGCTTACATTCCTGGAGAAGGACATAACTTACAAGAGCACTCGATAGTATTAGTTAGAGGTGGAAGGGTAAAAGATTTGCCAGGAGTTAGATACCACATTGTACGTGGTGCTTTGGATACTGCCGGAGTAAACGGTAGAACACAAAGAAGATCTAAGTACGGTGCTAAACGTCCTAAAGAAGCAAAAAAGTAATAGTTTAAAAAACTTTTAAGAAAAAGACATGAGAAAAAGACAGGCAAAGAAAAGACCTCTTTTACCGGATCCAAGATTTAACGATCAATTGGTTACACGTTTTGTGAACAACTTAATGTGGGATGGTAAAAAATCGACTGCTTTTAAAGTATTTTATGATGCTTTAGATATTGTAGAGTCTAAAAAACAAGATGAGGAGAAAACTTCATTGGAAATGTGGAAAGATGCATTAACAAATGTTATGCCTCACGTAGAAGTTCGTTCACGTCGTGTGGGTGGAGCTACATTCCAGATTCCTATGCAGATTCGTCCGGATAGAAAAATTTCTATGGCTATTAAATGGTTGATTCTTTATGCAAGAAGAAGAAATGAGAAATCTATGGCTGGTAAATTGGCTGCTGAAATTTTAGCTGCTGCTAAAGAAGAAGGTGCTGCTGTTAAGAAAAGAATGGATACTCACAAAATGGCAGAGGCTAATAAAGCATTCTCTCATTTTAGATTTTAATTTTTGATAAAGAATATATATGGCTAGAGATTTAAGATTTACTAGAAACATAGGTATTGCTGCTCACATTGATGCTGGTAAAACAACAACAACGGAGCGTATCCTTTTCTATACGGGAGTAAACCATAAAGTTGGAGAGGTGCATGATGGTGCTTCTACAATGGACTGGATGGAGCAGGAAGCGGAAAGAGGTATTACTATTACTTCTGCTGCAACTACATGTAAATGGAACTTCCCTACAGATCAAGGTAAAAAAATATCTGAATCTGAAGAATATCACTTTAATATTATTGATACTCCGGGACACGTTGATTTTACGGTTGAAGTAAACCGTTCTTTACGTGTACTTGATGGGTTGGTTTTCTTGTTCTCTGCAGTCGATGGAGTAGAACCTCAATCTGAAACGAACTGGAGATTAGCTGATAACTATAAAGTACCTCGTATGGGATTCGTTAATAAAATGGATCGTCAGGGAGCAAACTTTTTAAATGTTTGTCAGCAGGTTAAAGATATGTTGAAATCAAATGCAGTGCCGATTGTATTGCCAATTGGAGATGAATCTGATTTCAAAGGGGTAGTTGATTTGGTGAAAAACCGTGCAATTGTATGGCATGAAGATAACCATGGGGCTACTTTTGACGTGGTAGAGATTCCTGCAGATATGGTTGATGATGTAAAACAATACAGAAGTCAATTGATCGAGGAAATCGCTGCTTATGATGAAAACTTGTTGGAGAAATACATGGAGGATGAAAACTCTATTACTGAAGAAGAAGTACACAAAGCATTGCGTGCGGCTACTTTGGATATGAGTATTATTCCTATGACATGTGGTTCTTCTTTTAAAAATAAAGGAGTACAGTTCATGTTGGATGCTGTTTGTCGTTACTTACCTTCTCCAATGGATAAGGAGGCTATCGAAGGAACTAATCCAGACACTGATGAGCCTATTACACGTAAACCATCTGTTTCTGATCCGTTTGCTGCATTGGCATTTAAAATTGCTACCGATCCATTCGTAGGTCGTTTGGCTTTCTTCCGTGCTTATTCAGGACGTTTAGATGCGGGATCTTATGTGTTTAATGCTCGTTCAGGAAACAAAGAGCGTATTTCCCGTATTTACCAAATGCATGCTAACAAGCAAAATCCAATCGAGTTCATCGAAGCTGGAGATATTGGAGCAGCAGTAGGTTTTAAAGATATCAAAACAGGAGATACATTATGTGATGAGAAACACCCAATCGTTCTTGAGTCGATGGATTTCCCAGATCCTGTAATTGGTATTGCTATTGAGCCTAAAACAAAAGCAGACGTTGATAAAATGGGTATGGCTTTGGCTAAATTAGCTGAAGAAGATCCTACTTTTACAGTGAGAACTGATCAGGCATCCGGACAAACAATTATTTCTGGTATGGGTGAGCTTCACTTAGACATTATTGTGGATCGTATGAGACGTGAGTTCAAAGTTGAAGTAAATCAAGGTGAGCCACAGGTTGAATACAAAGAAGCATTTACTAAAACGGCTGATCACAGAGAAGTTTATAAAAAGCAATCTGGAGGTCGTGGTAAATTTGGTGATATCGTATTCAAAATTGGTCCTGCTGACGAAGTTGACGGAAAACCATTTGTTGGATTGCAATTCGTTAATGAGGTTAAAGGTGGTAACGTTCCAAAAGAATATATCCCTGCTGTTGAGAAAGGATTTAGAGAAGCTATGAAGCAAGGTCCTTTAGCTGGATTTGAGATGGATGGCTTAAAAGTAACTTTAGTCGATGGTTCTTACCACGCGGTGGATTCGGATGCTTTATCATTTGAATTAGCTGCTAAATTAGGGTATAAAGAATCAGCAAAAGCTGCTGGAGCTATTATCTTGGAGCCTATTATGAAATTAGAAGTGTTGACTCCTGAGGAAAACATGGGTGATATCGTAGGAGATTTGAACCGTCGTAGAGGGCAGATCAATTCTATGGATGACAGAGCAGGTTCGAAAGTTGTAAAAGCTTCTGTGCCTTTGTCAGAAATGTTTGGTTATGTAACTACCTTGAGAACTTTATCTTCAGGTCGTGCTACATCTACTATGGAATTTTCTCACTATGAGCAAACGCCTTCTAACATTCAGGAAGAAGTAATTAAAAAAGCAAAAGGTAACTAACGCTTAATTTCAACGAAAATGAGTCAAAAAATTAGAATAAAATTAAAATCTTACGATTATAATTTAGTAGACAAATCTGCTGAGAAAATCGTAAAAACTGTAAAAAGTACAGGAGCAGTGGTTACCGGGCCAATTCCGTTGCCAACTCATAAAAAATTATTTACTGTATTGCGTTCTCCGCACGTTAACAAAAAAGCAAGAGAGCAGTTTCAAGTAAGTTCATATAAAAGATTATTAGATATTTATTCATCTTCTTCAAAAACAATTGATGCTCTAATGAAGTTAGAGTTGCCTTCAGGAGTTGAAGTTGAGATTAAAGTGTGATAATATTTTAGTTGAAAAAATAAATTTGTTTATTTCAAGCATTGGTATTACTTTTGCCAATGCTTGAAAATTTTATGTATATTAATTATTAATAAATATTTATGTCTGGGTTAATTGGAAAAAAAATCGGCATGACTAGTATCTTCGATGAAAACGGGAAAAACATTCCTTGTACAGTAATCGAATTAGGTCCAAATGTCGTTACCCAAGTCAGAACCAAAGAGGTTGACGGGTATGAAGCGTATCAACTTGGTTTCGATGACAAATCAGAAAAATCTGCAATTAAAGCTGAGTTAGGTCACTTTAAAAAAGCAGGTACTTCTGCTAAAAGAAAAGTCGTTGAATTCCAGGATTTTAATGAAACTTATAATTTAGGGGATGTAATCACTGTTGATTTATTTCAAGAAGGAGAGTTTGTGGATGTTCAGGGAGTATCTAAAGGAAAAGGATTTCAAGGGGTTGTAAAACGTCACGGATTTGGTGGTGTTGGTCAAGCTACACACGGTCAACATAACCGTTTGAGAGCTCCTGGTTCTATTGGTGCTTCTTCTTATCCGTCAAGAGTATTCAAAGGAATGCGCATGGCTGGAAGAACAGGTGGAGATAATGTTACAGTACAAAACCTTAGAGTTTTAAAAGTAATAGCAGATAAAAACTTAATTGTTATTAAAGGTGCTATTCCTGGTCATAAAAACTCTTATGTAATCGTTCAGAAGTAATGGAAGTAAAAGTTTTAGATATCAACGGAAAAGATACTGGTAGAAAAGTTCAACTTTCTGATTCAGTATTCGCAATTGAGCCTAACAAACACGCTATCTATTTAGATGTTAAACAATATTTAGCGAATCAAAGACAAGGTACTCATAAAGCAAAAGAAAGAAATGAGGTTACGGGATCTACTCGTAAGATCAAAAAACAAAAGGGTACGGGTACAGCTCGTGCAGGTTCTGCAAAAAACCCTTTGTTTAAAGGTGGAGGTACTATTTTCGGACCAAGACCAAGAAGTTATTCTTTCAAATTAAACAAATCTTTAAAGCGTTTAGCACGTAAATCTGCTTTCTCTTTAAAAGCTCAGGAATCAAATTTAATTATTGTTGAGGATTTTAATTTTGAAGCACCAAGTACTAAAAATTTCATTAATGTATTGAAAGCTTTAGGGTTAGAAAATAAAAAATCTTTGTTTGTGTTGGGTGATTCAAATAAAAATGTATATTTGTCATCTCGAAACTTAGAGAGAGCTTCTGTTGTAATGAACTCAGAATTAAGTACTTACGGTATTTTGAATACTAATTCGTTAGTGTTAACTGAGGGTTCTGTAGAAGGAATTGTAGAAAATTTAAGTAAATAATAGGGCGATGAGTATTATAATTAAACCTATCATTACCGAAAAAATAACCAAAGACGGTGAATTATTCAACCGTTTTGGTTTTATTGTTGATAAAAAAGCAAACAAGGTAGAGATAAAAAAAGCGGTTGAAGCTGCTTATGGAGTTTCTGTTTTGGCTGTTAATACAATGATATATAGAGCGGACAGAACTGTTAAATATACCAAAGGTGGTGTTATTAGCGGTAAAACTAATGCGTATAAAAAAGCAGTAGTACAACTGAAAGAAGGAGAAACAATAGATTTTTATACTAATATCTAATAGAAAATGTCAGTTAGAAAATTAAAACCTATTACCCCAGGTCAGCGTTTTAGAGTTGTGAATAGCTTTGACACTATTACAACTGATAAGCCGGAGCGTAGTTTATTAGCACCGAAAAAAAACACTGGAGGTAGAAATAGTCAAGGAAAAATGACCATGCGTTATATCGGTGGTGGTCATAAACAACAATATCGTATCATTGATTTTAAAAGAAACAAAGTTGGTATTCCAGCTACTGTTAAAACAATCGAATACGATCCAAACCGTTCAGCGTTTATCTCTTTGGTAGCGTATGCAGATGGAGCAAAAACATATATTGTTGCCCCTGCAGGATTAAAAGTAGGACAAGTAGTTGTTTCTGGTCCTGAGTCAGCGCCTGAAGTAGGAAATGCTTTACCTTTAGCTAATATACCTCTTGGTACAATTATTTCTTGTATCGAGTTGCGTCCGGGACAAGGTGCTGTAATTGCACGTTCTGCGGGTACTTTTGCTCAGTTAGTTGCAAGAGACGGTAAGTATGCTACTATCAAAATGCCTTCTGGTGAGATTCGTTTGATCTTATTGAGCTGTATGGCTACTATCGGAGCAGTATCTAACTCTGATCATCAGTTAATCGTTTCTGGTAAAGCTGGTAGATCTAGATGGTTAGGTAGAAGACCAAGAACAAGACCGGTTGCTATGAACCCAGTTGATCACCCAATGGGAGGTGGTGAAGGACGCTCTTCAGGAGGTCACCCACGTTCTAGAAAAGGATTACCTGCAAAAGGTTATAGAACCCGTTCTAAAGTTAAGTCGAGTAACAAGTATATCGTAGAACGTAGAAAGAAATAATTAAGTAAGTATGGCACGTTCATTAAAAAAAGGACCTTATGTTCACTACAAACTTGAGAAAAAAGTTTTAGAGAATGCTGAAAACGGAAACAAAGCAGTTGTTAAAACATGGTCAAGAGCATCAATGATTACTCCTGATTTCGTTGGACAAACAATCGCAGTACACAACGGGCGTCAATTCGTACCGGTTTACGTTACAGAAAATATGGTAGGACATAAATTAGGAGAATTTTCACCAACAAGATCTTTTAGAGGTCATGCAGGTGCAAAAAATAAAGGTAAAAAATAATAAGAAGCTATGGGAGTTCGTAAAAGAGAAAGAGCCGAGCAGATTAAGGAAGCGAATAAGCAAGTTGCTTTCGCTAAGCTTAATAATTGCCCAACTTCACCTAGAAAAATGCGCTTAGTTGCAGATTTAGTTAGAGGTCAGAAAGTTGAAAACGCTCTTAATATATTGAAATTTAGTACAAAAGAAGCTTCAAATAAATTAGAAAAATTGTTGTTATCAGCGATTGCTAACTGGCAAGCTAAAAACGCAGAAGCTAATTTAGAAGAAGCAGAGTTATTTGTAAAAGAGATTCGTGTTGACGGAGGTATGATGTTAAAAAGATTACGTCCGGCTCCACAAGGTCGCGCACACAGAATTAGAAAACGCTCAAATCACGTAACAATCGTTTTAGGAGCTAATAATAACACACAAAGCAATTAATAAACAGTATGGGACAAAAGACTAATCCAATCGGAAATCGCCTTGGGATCATCAGAGGATGGGACTCAAACTGGTACGGTGGAAATGACTATGGAGATAAACTTGCTGAAGATGCAAAAATCAGAAAGTATATCCATGCTCGTTTATCAAAAGCTAGTGTATCAAAGATAATTATCGAGAGAACTTTGAAACTTGTAACCGTTACTATCACTACTGCTCGTCCGGGGATCATCATCGGAAAAGGAGGTCAGGAGGTAGACAAGTTAAAAGAAGAACTTAAGAAAATTACTGACAAAGAAGTTCAAATCAACATCTTTGAAATCAAAAGACCTGAGTTAGATGCTTATTTAGTTGCAACTAGCATCGCTCGTCAGATTGAAAACAGAATCTCTTACCGTCGTGCTATTAAAATGGCAATTGCGGCTGCAATGAGAATGAATGCTGAAGGTATCAAAGTTATGATATCTGGTCGTTTAAACGGAGCTGAGATGGCTCGTTCTGAAAATTTCAAAGAAGGACGTATTCCTTTGTCTACTTTCCGAGCTGATATTGATTATGCTTTAGCAGAAGCTCACACTACTTATGGTAGAATGGGTATTAAAGTATGGATCATGAAAGGTGAGGTTTATGGTAAGAGAGATCTTTCTCCGTTAGCAGGTATGGATAAAAAACAATCTAAATCTGCAGGATCTGGAAAACCAACAGGAAGACCAAACCAACAACGCAAAAGAAAGTAATTTAAACTAAAGAAGAAAAATGTTACAGCCTAAAAGAACAAAATACCGTAAGGTACAGAAAGGTAAAATGAAAGGGGTGTCTCAAAGAGGACATGAACTTTCTAACGGAATGTTTGGTATCAAATCTTTAGATTATTCATTCATTACTTCTCGTCAAATCGAAGCTGCTCGTATTGCTGCAACACGTTTTATGAAAAGAGAGGGGCAACTATGGATTAAAATATTTCCAGACAAGCCTATTACTAAAAAACCTCTTGAAGTACGTATGGGTAAAGGTAAAGGTGCAGTTGAGTATTGGGCTGCAGTTGTAAAACCAGGTAGAATTATGTTTGAAGTTGGAGGTGTGCCAATCGCTGTTGCGAAAGAAGCATTACGTTTAGCTGCACAAAAATTACCTGTGAAAACTAAGTTTATCGTTGCTAGAGATTTCGAAGCATAATTTAAAATCATTATGAAACAATCAGAAATAAATAATCTATCTGCAGCTGAGTTACAAGAAAAACTTAGTGAGTTAAAGAAGACTTATGCCGAAGTAAAATCAGCTCACGCTATTTCTCCTATCGAGAATCCTCTTCAAATCCGATCTTTGAGAAGATCGATTGCTAGAGTTAACACTGAGCTAAGCAAAAAAGAGTTACAATAATTGTATTCTGCTGAAAGATGGAAAAAAGAAATTTAAGAAAAGAAAGAGTTGGTGTTGTTACCAGTAATAAAATGACAAAATCTATTGTCGTTTCAGAAACTAAAAGAGTAAAACACCCATTATATGGTAAGTTCGTGTTGAAAACTAAGAAATATGTTGCACACGACGAATTAAACGACTGCAACATTGGTGATACAGTTAGAATTATGGAGACACGTCCATTATCTAAAAACAAATGTTGGAGATTAGTTGAAATCATTGAAAGAGCGAAATAATTATGGTACAACAGGAATCTAGATTAAAAGTAGCAGACAACACGGGAGCAAAAGAAGTTTTGACCATTCGTGTTTTAGGGGGAACGAAACGTCGTTATGCCTCTGTTGGAGATAAAATTGTAGTTTCAATCAAAGAAGCTACTCCAAACGGAAACGTTAAAAAAGGAGCAGTTTCAACTGCAGTAGTTGTACGTACCAAAAAAGAAGTGAGAAGAGCTGACGGATCATACATCAGATTTGATGACAACGCATGTGTGTTATTAAATGCTGCTGGTGAGATGAGAGGAACTCGTGTTTTTGGTCCTGTTGCAAGAGAACTTCGTGAAAAACAATTCATGAAAATTGTATCATTAGCACCAGAAGTGCTTTAATTCGCTTAAATGATGACAAAGCTAAAAATTAAAACAGGAGATACTGTAAGAGTTATCGCCGGAGATCACAAAGGATCTGAAGGAAAAGTTTTACGTGTATTACGTGATAAAAACAAAGCAGTCGTTGAAGGTATTAATGTAGTTTCTAAGCATACTAAGCCTAGTGCTACAAACCCTCAAGGAGGAATTGTTAAAAAAGAAGCTCCAATTCATATTTCAAACCTTACTTTACTTGACCCTAAGTCAAAAGAAGCTACGAAAGTAGCTTACAAAGTAGAAGGTGATAAAAAAGTTAGAGTTTCTAAAAAATCTAATCAAGTATTATAGTCATGACTTATATCCCAAGACTTAAACAAGAATATAGAGAGAGAGTTGTTTCTGCTCTTAAGAACGAATTTGGTTACAAAAATGTAATGCAGGTTCCAAAACTTGAAAAAATAGTTGTAAGCCGTGGAGTAGGAGCAGCTGTTGCAGATAAAAAATTAGTTGATTATGCAGTTGAAGAATTGACTAAAATTACTGGACAGAAAGCAGTTTCTACTATTTCTAAAAAAGACGTTGCTTCTTTCAAATTAAGAAAAGGTATGCCAATTGGTGCTAAAGTAACTTTACGCGGTGAAAAAATGTACGAATTTTTAGACCGTTTAATTACTTCAGCTTTACCACGTGTTAGAGATTTCGGAGGAGTTAAATCAAATGGATTTGACGGTAGAGGAAACTACAATTTAGGAGTTGTAGAGCAAATCATCTTCCCAGAGATCGATATTGATAAAGTTAACAAAATTGCTGGTTTTGATATTACTTTCGTAACATCTGCAAATACAGATAAAGAGGCTAAATCATTACTTGCTGAACTAGGAGTACCTTTTAAAAAGAATTAAGTTATGGCTAAAGAATCAATGAAAGCCCGCGAGGTGAAAAGACAAGCATTAGTAGATAAATATGCTGCTAAAAGAAAAGCTCTTTTAGAAGCAGGTGACTACGAAGGTTTACAAAAATTACCAAAAAACGCTTCTCCAGTTCGCTTACACAATCGTTGTAAATTGACTGGAAGACCAAGAGGTTATATGCGTCAATTTGGTATTTCACGTGTTACATTCCGTGAAATGGCTAACCAAGGATTAATCCCAGGAGTTAGAAAAGCTAGTTGGTAAAATTTTAATTGGTTTCAGGTTCGGTGGTTTCACCGAAAACCAAAACCGCAAATAAATACATATGTATACAGATCCTATCGCAGATTTTTTAACGAGAATTAGAAATGCAGTGCGTGCTAACCACAAAGTGGTTGAAATTCCTGCTTCTAACTTCAAAAAAGAGATCACAAAAATTTTATTCGAACAAGGATATATTTTAAGCTACAAATTTGATGACTCTACCGTTCAAGGTACTATCAAAATTGCATTAAAATATGATAAAGAGACTAAAGAGTCTGTTATCAGAGATATCCAAAGAATTAGTAAACCAGGTTTACGTAAATATGCATCATCTGCAGATTTACCAAGAATCTTAAACGGTTTAGGTATTGCTATTGTTTCAACATCTAAAGGTTTAATGACAGGTAAAAAAGCGAAACAACTTAATGTTGGTGGTGAAGTAGTTTGTTACGTATACTAATATAAAAGACTATAGAAATGTCAAGAATAGGTAAAAGTCCAATTGCAATTCCAGCTGGAGTAACTGTAGAGGTTAAAGATGCTGTAGTTACAGTAAAAGGAAAACTAGGAGAGCTTACACAGGAGTATAGTGATATTGCTGTGAAAGTAGAAGACGGTCAAGTAATCGTAGAACGTTCATCAGATGCAAAAGATTTGAGATCGAAACACGGTTTATACAGAAGTTTAATCAACAACATGATTGTTGGTGTATCAGAAGGATTCACTAAAGAACTTGAATTAGTAGGTGTAGGTTACAGAGCATCTAATCAAGGTCAAAAGTTAGATTTGGCACTAGGTTTTTCTCACAACATCGTTTTAGACATTGTTCCTGAAGTTACTTTAGAGACAGTTTCTGAAAAAGGTAAAAATCCTATCGTTAAATTAACTTCACCAGACAAACAATTGTTAGGACAGGTTGCTGCAAAAATCCGTTCTTTCCGTAAACCAGAACCTTACAAAGGAAAAGGTATTAAGTTTGTAGGTGAAGTATTAAGAAGAAAAGCAGGTAAATCAGCTTAAAAATTAAGATCATGTCATTAAACAAATCTGAAAGAAGACAAAGAATCAAATACAGAATCAGAAAAACAGTTAGCGGTACTGCATTAAGACCTAGACTGTCTGTATTTAGAAGTAATAAAGAAATCTATGCTCAAATCATAGATGACGTAAACGGAGTAACTCTAGCATCAGCATCTTCAAAAGAAGCAGGAGTAACCGGAGGAACCAAAATTGAAACTGCTGCATCGGTTGGAAAACTAATTGCAGAGAAGGCTTTGAAAGCGGGTATCGATACAATCTCTTTTGACAGAGGTGGATATTTATACCACGGACGTGTACAATCATTAGCTGAAGGAGCTAGAGAAGCTGGATTAAAATTCTAATTAGTTATGTATCAAAATTATAAAAACGTAGAATTTGTAAAACCGAGCGGTCTTGAATTAAAAGATCGTTTGGTTAGTGTAAACCGAGTTACCAAAGTAACTAAAGGGGGTAGAGCTTTTGGATTCTCTGCTGTCGTAGTTGTTGGTAACGAAGAAGGTGTAGTGGGTCATGGTTTAGGTAAATCTAAAGATGTTTCTGAAGCGATTGCGAAAGCTGTAGAAGATGCAAAGAAAAACTTAGTTCGTATTCCTTTAAATGGAAGTACTATTCCTCATGAGCAAAAAGGTAAATTTAGTGGAGCACGTGTATTCTTAATGCCAGCTTCATTAGGTACCGGAGTTATTGCAGGTGGTTCAGTACGTGCAGTATTGGAGTCAGTAGGAATTCACAATGTATTATCAAAATCTCAAGGTTCTTCTAACCCTCACAATGTGGTAAAAGCTACTTTTGATGCTTTACTTCAAATGAGAAGTGCAGTTACGATTGCAAAACAAAGAGGAATTTCTTTAGAGAAAGTATTTAAATCTTAATTTGGAGAAATTATGTCTAAAATTAAAGTAAAACAAGTAAGAAGCAAAATCAATTGTCCGGAAGACCAAAAAAGAACATTAGCAGCTTTGGGTCTTCGTAAATTAGGACAAGTTGTTGAGCATGATAATACACCTACTATCAAAGGAATGGTAAATAAAGTTCAACATTTGGTTTCTGTAGAAGAAATTAATTAATTTATTGAATATGAATTTAAGTAATTTACAACCAGCAAACGGTTCTGTACATAATCAAAATAAAAGAGTTGGGCGCGGAGAAGGTTCAGGAAAAGGTGGTACTTCTACAAGAGGTCACAAAGGAGCTAAATCCCGTTCTGGTTACTCAAAGAAAATTGGTTTTGAAGGAGGGCAAATGCCTTTACAGAGACGTGTGCCTAAATACGGTTTCAAAAATATTAATAGAGTAGAGTACGTTGGTATCAACCTTGATACTTTACAGTTATTAGTTGAGAATGGAATAATCAATGATACGGTAGATTTTAACGTATTAGTTGAAAATAGATTAACTTCTAAAAATAGCTTAGTAAAGATTTTGGGTAGAGGAGAGCTTAAGTCTAAATTAAAAGTAACTGCTCACAAATTTACTGCAACTGCAAAAGCGGCTATTGAAGCTGCTGGTGGAGAAGCCGTAACTTTATAAATCTTTATAAAGCATGAAGAAGTTTTTTGAAACATTGACCAATATCTGGAAAATAGAAGAACTTAAGAATAAAATCTTAGTTACTTTAGGATTATTACTTGTGTATCGTTTCGGTGCACAAGTATCTCTACCAGGTATTGATACTACTAAATTGCAAGCTTTATCAGACCAAACAGATCAAGGTATCGGGTGGTTGATTAATGTATTTACAGGAGGTGCGTTTTCGCAGGCATCTGTATTTGCATTAGGAATTATGCCTTATATCTCTGCGTCGATTGTAGTTCAGTTAATGGGTATCGCTGTGCCTTATTTACAAAAACTTCAAAATGATGGTGAAAGTGGTAGAAAGAAGATGAACCAAATCACCAGATGGCTTACCATAGGTATTACCTTGGTACAAGGTCCGGGTTATATCTATAACCTGTACAAACAATTGCCATCTGATGCATTTATCTTAGGTTTTGATTCTTTTTCATTCTTGTTTTCATCAGTTTTAATCTTAACTACAGGAACCGTTTTTGCGATGTGGTTAGGAGAAAAAATTACTGATAAAGGAATCGGGAACGGAATATCACTACTTATCATGGTAGGTATTATTGCAAACTTGCCTCAGGCATTTATGCAGGAATTCCAGTCTCGTATGACAGAAAATAACGGAGGTCCTATGATGATTGTTATTGAAATAATCATTTGGTTACTCATCATTGTATCTTGTATCTTCCTTACTATGGCAGTTCGTAAAATAGCAGTTCAGTACGCACGTCGCAGTACAGCTGGTGAATACGATTCAACTTCTATCGCAGGAAACAGACAATGGATTCCGTTAAAGCTAAACGCTTCTGGAGTTATGCCGATTATTTTTGCTCAAGCAATTATGTTCATACCACCTGCAATCGCTGGTTTATCTACATCTGAATCTGCACAATCCATCGCTACAACGTTCGGAAATGTGTTTGGTTGGGAGTATAATTTAGTTTTTGCTTTGTTAATCATAATTTTTACGTACTTTTACACCGCAATTACAGTACCTACGAATAAAATGGCTGATGATTTGAAACGCAGCGGAGGTTTTATCCCGGGAATTCGCCCTGGATCGGACACAGCTGACTATCTCGATCGTATCATGTCATTGATTACATTCCCTGGATCATTGTTTTTAGCGCTTATTGCAATTTTCCCTGCAATTGCCGTATCTCTTCTTGGTATTCAACAAGGTTGGGCAATGTTTTACGGAGGAACTTCATTATTAATTTTAGTGAGTGTAGCAATAGATACGATTCAACAAGTGAATTCATATTTGTTGAATAAACAATATGATGGATTGATGAAGAGTGGTAAAAATAGAAAAGCAATAGCTTAGTTCTTTATGGCAAAACAATCAGCAATAGAACAAGACGGATCTATCATTGAAGCATTATCAAATGCGATGTTCCGTGTAGAATTAGAAAATGGACATATTGTAATCGCTCATATTTCAGGAAAAATGCGTATGCATTATATCAAGTTATTACCTGGTGATAAAGTGAAACTGGAAATGAGTCCTTACGATTTGTCAAAAGCAAGAATTACTTATAGATATTAAAGGCTATTAAAATGAAAGTAAGAGCATCAGTTAAAAAAAGAAGTGCAGAATGCATAATTGTGCGTAGAAAAGGAAGATTATACGTTATTAACAAAAAAAATCCTAGATTTAAACAAAGACAAGGATAATTATGGCAAGAATCGCAGGGGTAGATATACCTAAAAATAAAAGAGGAATTATTGCTTTAACTTACATCTTCGGAGTAGGTTCAAGCAGATCAAAAGAGATTTTAGCAAAAGCTAATGTAAGCGAAGACAAAAAAGTTTCAGAATGGAATGATGACGAGATCGGAGCAATCCGTGAGGCAGTTTCTCATTTCAAGATTGAAGGTGAGTTGCGTTCGGAAATATCTTTAAACATCAAACGTTTAATGGATATCGGATGTAACAGAGGTATTCGTCACAGAGCTGGTCTTCCATTAAGAGGACAAAGAACTAAAAATAACTCTAGAACAAGAAAAGGTAAAAGAAAAACTGTTGCTAACAAGAAAAAAGCAACTAAATAATTAGTAGTATGGCTAAAGCGAATACAAAAAAACGTAAAGTTATTGTTGAGTCAACTGGCGAAGCTCATATTAGTGCAACCTTTAACAACATCATCATTTCGTTGACAAACAAAAAAGGTGAAGTTATTTCTTGGTCATCAGCAGGTAAAATGGGATTCAGAGGTTCTAAAAAGAACACTCCTTATGCTGCGCAAATGGCTGCTGAAGATTGTAGTAAAGTAGCTATTGAAGCTGGTTTAAAGAAAGTAAAAGTTTACGTTAAAGGACCAGGTAACGGTAGAGAATCTGCTATCCGTTCACTCCATAACAGCGGTGTTGAAGTAACTGAGATTATCGATATTACTCCTATGCCACATAATGGATGTCGTCCTCCAAAAAGACGAAGAGTTTAATAATAATAAAGTATAACCAAAGGTAGGAATGAGATTATCGGAGGATGAGACCTGAATTCATAATCCCTACCTTATTTTAATTTTTAACATGGCAAGATATACTGGTCCACAAACAAAAATTGCTCGTAAATTCGGTGAAGCAATCTTCGGAGAAGACAAAGCCTTCGATAAAAGAAGTTACCCTCCTGGGCAACATGGTTTAGCAAAAAAGAGAGGTAAAAAATCTGAGTACGCTATCCAATTAATGGAAAAACAAAAAGCTAAATATACTTACGGTATTTTAGAAAAACAATTCCGTAATTTATTTAAAAAAGCATCTGCTTCCAGAGGAGTAACAGGTGAAGTTTTAATTCAATTATGTGAATCAAGATTAGACAACGTAGTTTACAGAATGGGTATTGCTCCTTCTCGTAGAGCTGCACGTCAAATAGTTTCTCATAGACACGTTACTGTAAATGGTGAGCTAGTAAATATCCCTTCTTACCAATTGAAAGCTGGTGATAAGGTGGCTGTTCGTGAAAAATCAAAATCTCTTGATGCTATAGAACGTTCGTTATCTAATTCTAGTGCTGTTTATGAGTGGATTACTTGGAACAATGACACAAAAGAGGGAACATTTGTTTCTGTACCTCAAAGAATGCAAGTTCCAGAAAACATCAAAGAACAGTTAATCGTAGAGTTGTACAACAAATAATAATTGACATTCAGTCGAAATAATATGGCAATATTCAATTTTCAAAAGCCCGACAAAGTTATCATGATCGATTCAACCGATTTTAAAGGTAAGTTTGAATTTAGACCTTTAGAACCTGGTTATGGATTGACTATTGGTAATGCACTAAGAAGAGTACTTCTGTCTTCACTTGAAGGATATGCGATTACCTCGGTACGCATTGATGGTGTTGAACATGAGTTTTCGACTATTCCTGGTGTTGTTGAGGATGTTACAGAAATTATCTTAAATCTTAAACAAGTACGTTTCAAACGTCAGATTGAAGATATTGATAATGAGTCTGTAAGTATTTCGTTCACAGGAAAAGATCAATTGACAGCTGGAGATTTTCAGAAATATATTTCTGGATTCCAGGTTTTAAATCCTGAATTAGTTATCTGTAACTTAGATAGTAAAATCAATATCAATATGGAATTGACTATCGAAAAAGGAAGAGGATACGTTCCGGCTGAAGAAAATAGAAAACAAAATGCTCCAATAGGTACCATCTTTACAGATTCAATTTACACACCTGTAAAAAATGTAAAGTATGCTATCGAAAACTATCGTGTAGAACAAAAAACAGATTACGAAAAACTTGTTTTTGATATCGTGACTGATGGTTCCATACATCCAAAAGAGGCATTGACAGAAGCAGCTAAAACATTGATTCATCATTTTATGCTATTCTCTGATGAGAGAATTACTTTAGAGGCCGATGAAATTGCTCAAACTGATTCATATGATGAAGAATCTTTACATATGAGACAGCTTCTAAAAACTAAATTGGTAGATTTAGACCTTTCGGTTAGAGCATTAAATTGTTTAAAAGCGGCTGAAGTAGACACATTAGGTGATTTAGTTTCTTATAACAAAAATGATTTAATGAAATTTAGAAATTTCGGAAAAAAATCATTAACTGAATTAGAAGAACTGGTTCAGGTGAAAGGATTAAATTTCGGAATGGATCTATCAAAATACAAATTAGATAAAGAATAATCTAGACTCAAAAAGTCTAAATTCTAGAAAGCAATGAGACACGGAAAAAAAGTAAATCACTTAAGTAGAAAAACAGGACATAGAAAATCTATGTTAGCCAATATGGCTTGTTCATTAATTGAGCACAAGCGTATAAATACTACTGTAGCTAAAGCAAAAGCTCTTAAACAATTTGTTGAGCCTTTGGTTACTAAATCAAAAACTGACGACACTAACAACCGTCGTGTGGTTTTCTCTTATTTAAGAGATAAATATGCGGTTACTGAGTTATTCAGAGAGGTTGCTCCAAAAGTAGGAGACAGACCAGGTGGATATACACGTATTATTAAATTAGGAAATCGTTTAGGAGATAATGCTGAAATGGCAATGATCGAATTGGTAGATTTCAATGATTTATATAATCCTGGTAAAAAAGAAGTTAAAAAAGCAACTACAAGAAGAGGTAGAAAGAAAGCTGATGCTACTACTACTGAGACTGTAGAGCCAACAACTTCAACAGAATCTACAGAAACTAATGAATAATTTAAAATTATACATTAATTGATATTTAAAAAAGGACAAACTTTTACAGTTTGTCCTTTTTTTTATTTTCACTTTAAACTCAATTTTTTTTATACTAATTTTGCAACGAAAATAACAACACACATATAATGAAATATACTTCAAGAGATAAAGCGGTTATCTTATTAAGTGACGGCACCATTTTTTATGGTAAATCAATCGGTATTAAAGGAACTACACATGGAGAACTATGTTTTAATACTGGAGTAACCGGTTATCAGGAAATTTTTACAGATCCTTCTTATTTCGGTCAGATTATGCTGAGTACAAATGCGCATATCGGTAATTATGGTGTACATGATGATGAAGTAGATTCTGATGGGATAAAAATTGCTGGATTGGTATGTAAGAACTTTAGTTTTCACTACTCCAGACCTGCGGCTTCGGGTTCTCTATATGACTATTTTGAAAAGAATAATCTTGTAGTGGTTTCTGATGTCGATACCAGAGCCTTGGTAAGTTATATACGGGATAATGGAGCTATGAATGCTGTTATTTCCACCGATGGTAAGAGTATTGAAGAATTAAAAAGTATATTAAATGCTGTTCCGGATATGAATGGTCTAGAGCTGGCATCTAAAGTTTCTGTAAAAGAGCCTTATTTTTACGGAAATGAGAATGCAACCTATAAGGTGGCAGCTTTAGATTTAGGTATAAAAACCAATATTTTGCGTTGTCTTGCGGAAAGAGATTGCTACGTAAAGGTATTTCCTTATAATGCAACCTATGATCAGCTTAAAGCCTTTAATCCTCACGGTTACTTTTTGTCAAACGGACCAGGAGATCCGCAACCACTTCATGATGTTATAGAAGTAGCAAAAGAGCTTATAGCAAGCGATAAGCCGGTATTTGGTATTTGTCTGGGACACCAGATCATTGCACTTTCACAGGGAGTTTCGACTTATAAAATGTTTAACGGACACAGAGGTATCAACCATCCGATTATGAACGTTTTGACAAATCGTGGTGAAATTACCTCTCAGAATCATGGATTTGCAGTCAATAGAGAAGAAGTGGAAGCAAATGAGAATTTAGAAATTACACATTATCATCTCAATGATCAGACCGTAGCCGGAATCCGTTTAAAAGACAAAGCAGTATTTTCTGTACAGTATCATCCGGAATCGAGTCCGGGACCAAATGATTCAAAATATCTTTTTGATGAATTTGTGAATTATATGAAAACATCAAAAGGAACTGTTTAACAGTTCCTTTACTTTTAATATTTTATTACATTTGCACAACTATTAAATTCTAACCACACAATTATTTATGAGTACCATTGTAAAAATACACGCAAGACAAATTTTGGATTCCAGAGGAAATCCTACAGTTGAAGTAGATGTTTATACGGATAACGGAATTATGGGAAGAGCAGCCGTTCCTTCTGGAGCTTCTACCGGAGAGCATGAAGCAGTTGAATTGCGGGATGGCGGAAAAGCATTCATGGGGAAAGGTGTTTTAAATGCAGTTCACAACGTAAATACAATTATTGCAGAAAATATAGTAGGATTTAATGTGTTTGAACAAAATGCTATTGATCAGACAATGATCGAAGTAGATGGAACACCCAATAAATCCAACATCGGAGCGAATGCTATTTTAGGAGTTTCGCTTGCGGTTGCAAAAGCTGCTGCTAATGAATTGGGAATGCCTTTGTATCGTTATGTAGGTGGTGTTTCAGCAAATACATTACCGGTTCCTATGATGAATATTATCAATGGAGGTTCACATTCTGATGCTCCTATTGCATTTCAGGAATTTATGATCATGCCCGTTGCTGCAAAAGATTTTACACATGCGATGCAAATGGGAACAGAGGTTTTTCATCATTTAAAGAAAGTATTGCATGATAGAAATCTAAGTACGGCTGTTGGCGATGAAGGTGGTTTTGCTCCTAATCTTGCAGGTGGTACAGAAGATGCATTAGATGCGATACGACTGGCAATAGAAAACGCTGGGTACAAATTTGGAGAGGATATCATGTTGGCACTGGATTGTGCGGCTTCTGAATTTTATGTAAACGGGGTGTATGACTATACAAAGTTTGAAGGAACTTCTGGTATTGTGCGTAATTCTGAAGAACAGGCAAATTATTTAGCAGAGTTATGCGATAAATATCCTATTATTTCTATTGAAGACGGTATGTATGAAGATGATTGGAACGGATGGAAGATGCTGACGGATAAAATTGGTCATAAAGTACAGTTAGTTGGAGATGACCTGTTCGTAACCAACGTAAAAAGATTAAAAAGAGGAATTGATGAGCATATTGCTAATTCCATATTAATTAAAGTAAACCAGATCGGAACGCTATCAGAAACAATTGCAGCGGTAAACATGGCACATAATGCGGGATATACTTCTGTAATGTCTCACCGTTCAGGTGAAACTGAAGACAATACCATAGCTGATCTTGCAGTAGCTCTCAACTGTGGACAAATCAAAACAGGGTCTGCTTCACGTTCAGATCGTATGTCAAAGTACAACCAGTTGCTTCGTATAGAAGAAGAATTAGGAACGGTAGCTTATTTTCCTCAAAAAAATGCTTTTAAGGTAAAATAGTCTGAAAAATAAAACGAATTAAGAAGCTTGCAGTTGCAGGCTTTTTTTATGAAACATTTTATTGTTAATAAAAAAAAAAGATGGCTTCTTTTAAATAAATGTTACCCTTGTGTTAAATAGGTGTTATTAGTAAATTGAATGCGTGAGTATTAAGAAATTATTTACAGTTTTAAGCTTTAAGTAATGAAAGATTTTTATTAAATTCGCATTTAGCTATAAAAAAAATAAACTTTAAAATATATGTCAAAAACTGCAACTATTGAGTTAGATGGTAAAAGAATAGAACTTCCTGTATTTGTAGGAACGGAAAACGAAGTTGCCATTGATATTGAAAAATTGAGAGCTTTAACAGGTGCTATTACATTGGATCCGGGATATAAAAACTCAGGTTCATGCAAAAGTGCTATTACTTTTTTGGATGGTGAAGAGGGAATATTACGTTACAGAGGATATGCAATTGAAGAATTGGCAAATAATGCACACTTTCTGGAAGTTTCTTATCTGATCATTTTTGGTGAATTACCGACAGAAAAACAATTAGAAAAATTTGAAAACGATATTCGTAAACATACACTTGTAAATGAAGAAATGAAGGGAATCATTGATGGTTTTCCTAAGCATGCACATCCAATGGGTGTTTTATCTTCATTGACTTGCGCTTTGACAGCTTTCAATCCAACGGTAGTAAACGTTGAAAATGAGAATCAGATGTATGAAGCAATCTGTAAAATTATGGGTAAATTTTTGGTAATTGCCACATGGACTTATAGAAAAACTATTGGATACCCTTTGAACTATTATGACAATACAAAACCATACGTTGAAAACTTTTTACGTTTGATGTTTGAGTTGCCAACAGGTCCTTATAAAGTAAATCAGACTGTTTTGAATGCAATTGACAAATTGTTTATATTACATGCTGATCATGAGCAAAACTGTTCCACTTCTACAGTGAGAATGGTAGGTTCTTCTCATGCAGGATTGTTTGCTTCTATCTCTTCAGGTGTTTCTGCACTTTGGGGACCATTACACGGAGGTGCAAATCAGGCGGTATTGGAAATGTTGGAAGAAATTCAAAAAGATGGAGGAGATGCTGATAAATTTATCGAAAAAGCAAAAGATAGAAATGATCCGTTCCGTCTAATGGGATTCGGACACAGAGTTTATAAAAACTTTGACCCGCGTGCCCGTATCATTAAAAAAGCAGCAGACGATGTTCTTGCCGAACTTGGAGTTGATGATCCTATCTTGAATATTGCTAAACAATTAGAAGAAAAAGCATTGAAAGATGAATATTTCGTATCCAGAAATTTATATCCGAATGTAGATTTTTATTCAGGTATTATTTATCGTGCTTTAGGAATTCCTACGGAGATGTTTACTGTAATGTTTGCTATTGGCCGTCTTCCGGGATGGGTTGCTCAATGGAAAGAAATGCGTGAAAACAAAGAACCTATTGGACGTCCGAGACAGATATACATCGGAGAACCATTGCGTAAATTTAAAACAATGAATGAGCGTTAATCTCATTTTATTTATAGATAAGCCGGATTTAATTCCGGCTTTTTTTTTGGTCTCAATTCGCTAAGATGCTAATATTGTTGCAGGGATTAGAAAAAAATGTTTTTAAGTCTTAACTTTGTTTAAAATACTTTTTATGATTCAGTTAAATATAAATGACGAAACGTCCAGGCTACGAGCAGTTGTACTGGGGACTGCAATTAGTAACGGACCAACGCCAACTATAGAAGAGGCATATGATCCAAAATCATTAGAGCATATCAAAGCAGGTACTTATCCTGTAGAAGAAGATATGATAAAAGAAATGGAAGCCTTCAATAAGGTTTTTGAAAAATATGATGTAAAAGTATATCGTCCTGAATTGATCGAAAATTATAATCAGATCTTTACAAGAGACATCGGTTTTGTAATCGAAGATGTATTTATCAAAGCAAATATATTGCCTGACAGAGAGAGAGAGCTGGATGCAATTAAATATATAATAGATCAGATAGATCCTGCAAAAGTAAAGAGACCGCCTGAAGAAGTGCATATTGAAGGTGGGGATGTAATGCCTTGGAATGACCATATATTTATAGGTACTTACAAAGGAGCTGATTATAAAGATTTTATTACGGCAAGAACTAATAAAGAAGGAGTTCAGTATATCAAAGAGCTTTTTCCGAATAAAATAGTAAAAGAGTTTAATCTTGTTAAATCTAAAACTGAACCTCGTGATAATGCGTTACATTTAGATTGCTGTTTTCAGCCCATAGGGGTTGATAAAGGAATCATTTATAAAGGCGGATTTATCGATGAAGAAGATTATGGTTATCTTGTAAACCTATTTGGAAAAGAAAACCTCTTTCATATTGAGAGAGAAGAGATGTATCATATGTTTTCAAATGTGTTTTCTATCGATCACAATGTTATTGTGACAGAGAAGAAATTTACAAGACTAAATGAATGGTTGAGATCTAATGGTTTTATTGTAGAAGAGATTCCGTATGCCGAAATATCTAAACAGGAAGGATTGCTCAGATGTTCAACATTACCTTTAATAAGAGATAAAAAATAAAAAAATATGAGTCAGATAACCAATACTGTATTAATGATTCGTCCGGTTGCTTTTCGTATGAATGAGCAAACGGCTGTAAATAACTATTATCAAAAAGTATTAGATAACCTTACTCCGGCTTCAGTAAATGCTAAGGCACAGCAAGAGTTTGATGCTTTTGTTGAAAAACTTCGAAGTGTAGGTGTAAATGTAATTGTTGTAGAGGATACACTTGATCCTGATACACCGGACAGTATTTTTCCGAATAACTGGATTTCATTTCATGAAAACGGTGATGTGGCCCTGTATCCTATGTTTGCTGAAAACCGACGTTTAGAAAGAAGAGAAGAAATATTAGATCTTTTGGAAGATGAAGGCTTTATAGTAGAGAACATCATTGATTATACATCAGCTGAAGAAGATAATATCTTTTTGGAAGGAACAGGTAGTTTGCTTTTAGATCGTGAAAATGAAATCGCTTATTGCGCATTGTCACCAAGAGCTGATGAAGAACTAGTCATTGAATTCTGCGAAGATTTTGAATTTAACCCTGTGATTTTTGAAGCTTACCAGACTGTAAACGGAGAGCGTAAGCTGATTTATCACACCAATGTAATGATGTGTTTGGCTGATCACTTTGCTGTTATTTGTGCTGATAGCATTGACGATAAAGCAGAGCGCAAGATTGTAATAAATCATTTAAAAGATTCTGGAAAAGAAGTTATTTATATTACTGAAGAGCAGGTAAATAATTTTGCAGGTAATATGCTTCAGGTAAAAGGAGCAAATGATCAAAGCTATTTGGTAATGAGTACTCAGGCCTATAATAGCTTAACAAAAGCACAGGTTGCTGCCATTGAAAAGCATTGCCCAATTTTGCATTCATCATTAGATACAATTGAAGCATGCGGCGGTGGTAGTGCCCGCTGTATGTTGGCAGAAGTCTTTCTGCCTAAGAAATAATCAAAAAGCCGGTATAAAAGCCGGCTTTTTTTATAGATAATACTTATCATTATAAACTTCATATAAAAAAAAACAATTATTATTTGTTATTTTAATCAATTCTAAATAAAAATTTAATGACTATATTTGCCATTGAATTAAATGAGATTAGTTATAAATAATGTTTATACGTAGAAATATACTGTTTGCGATCGCTTTATTCGGGATAACCTCGGTAAATGCTCAGGAAGATAAAGATGGTCAGCAACAGGATGACACTGTACTCGAAGAGATTGTTATTTCAGGACAATATAGTCCTCAGGAAGTAAATAAATCAATTTATGAGGTTAGGGTAATCAATAGAGAAATGATTGATCGTTTGGCGGGTAACAACCTGGCTGATGTTTTGAATCAAACCTTAAATTTAAATATACGCCCTAATGCATCTACTGGGAAATCAGGTGTTGAAATGTTCGGTTTGGATGCTCAGTACTTTAAGATATTGGTAGATAATGTTCCTTTGGTAAATGATGAAAGTTTTGGAAGCAATACTGATTTAACCCAAATCAATCTCGATGATATCCTTCAGATTGAAATTGTAGAGGGTGCTATGGGGGTTGAATACGGTGCCAATGCAGCCGCAGGTATTATCAATATCATCACTAAAAAATCAATACCGGGTAGCTGGGAAATTACGCCGGTTTTGCAGGAAGAGACTATTGGTAATGAGTACAATTTAAATACTAAAGGACGTCATATTCAATCTTTGAAAATTGCTCATCAGTTGTTAGACAGATTGTATATGGATGCTACATTCAGCCGTAATGATTTCAAAGGACACTGGGCTGATCGAAAAGGAGAACAATATGCGCTAAACGATAGTCTCAGAGGTTATGAATGGCTGCCTAAACTGCAACAGTCGGCAAAAATGACAATGGCTTACACAGGAGATAATTACCGAATCTTTTTTAAATCGGAATATTATAACGAGAAAATCAATAAGTATAGTGAAATCGTTTCACCGGGTTATAATCCTGAAACAGCAACTTACCAGCCATTTTCCAATGATGAAATCATTACCACTAACCGTTATTTCAATCTGTTGAATGCTTCAGGAAATGCAAATTGGTTCAAATATGATGTTTCACTTTCTTATCAGCAGCAAACCCGTTCTGTTGAAGAATATAAATATCTGATTAAAAAGGATGAAAGAACGAATGTGCTGAAATATGATTTTGAAAGCAGAAAGGTATTATACTCCAAAGGGATATTTTCCAATTTCGTAAAATCAGATTTTTTTGATTTTCAGATAGGATATGAAATCAGCGAAATGAATGGTTTTACTTCTTTCAGAAAAGGTTTTTTTGACGGAAAAAATATAGATCGAAAAATAGGTTCTTATGACATTTTCGGATCTGCTGAATTTAATATTACCCCGAAATTTTCAATACGTCCAGGTATGCGACTGCTGAATTCTAATCTTTTTGATCAGGAAATCGCGTATTCAGTAAGTGCAAAATACATTCTTCCGCAAGGATATGAATTGAGAGCAGTATATGGAATGTCTCCAAGATTACCTAATTATGAAGAATTATACAGCTACTATTTTGATGCAAATCATGATATACAGGGAAATGAAAATCTGACAACCGAAAAAGGACGATCTGCTTTTCTGCATTTGAAGAAAAGATTTGAATTTAACGAAGGTTCTTATACCAACAGATTATCATTGAGTTTATTTGAGGTTGAAGACAGAATTGATTTAGTCGTTGCCAGTGCACCGGGAGATCCGCTTGTATATAGATATCTGAATGTTGATACCTATAAAAACAGAAACATCTCTTATATGGGGAATTTCAGATACAAGAATTTTGATGCAGGCTTTGGTATTACTTATGGAGCCACTTTAAAAACTTTAAATCAGTCAGAAGATACAAATGATTATCTGTATAGTATGAACCTGAATTTCAATGTGTCTTATAAAATTGAAAAAACCAATACCACAGCTTCCCTTCTTTTCAAATATACCGGGCCGGAATATGAATATGTTCAAACAGGTACAGATATTATCAATCCAACTTATATAAGAGGAAAGAGACAGGAGATATCATGGGTAGATGCAACAGTACGTCAGGGATTCTATAACAATAAATTAGATGTAACGGTTGGGGTGCGTAACCTGTTTGATGTTACCCGAATCCGAACTTCATCAGAAGGAGCCGGAGCGCATACTGCTGGTGCCAATACACTTCTTATGGGATATGGGCGCAGTTATTTTGTAAAACTATTATATAAACTATCGATATAAATAAAATGAAATCAATCTTAAAAATAATAGCAGTTCTTTCTTTGGTTTTTACTTTAGGATGTGAGAAAGATAATGAATTTACTCAGGAACCTTTCGTTGTTGCTTTTAAAAGTCAATCGATAGATTATTCTACAATACAGGATAATTATAATATGAGATTGGTATTTTCTGAACCGGCAAAAGCTGCTGGTAAAGTATACATTCGCGTATCAGAAGATAATGCTTCGCAAGGAATTGATTACACTACAATACCGCAACAGATTGATCGTATTATTGAATTACCTTTTAATAATAATGATACGGAGGTCTCTTTTGTATTTGAAAACCTTATTTATCCTTTTGACAGAGAAGATAAGATGATCACTTTTAAAATAGAAAAAGTTGATTATTCCTTCGCTACAGCTATTCAGGGATATTCTACGGCTGTTATCTCTTTCGGACGGACTTTAGGAGCTGTATTAGAGCCAGAAATAGGAGGACCCAATCAAGCGTATAATGTATATGTAGATTTGAGTACAGAACGCATGACCAAAATAAAAAGAGACAGCTGGGATCTTGGATTCTATTCAGGCAACCTGAACAGAGTCACTATAAATGGATCTATTTATATGGCGGCAAAAAAACTGGAGACTACGGATATGAATGCAGTAACACAGGCATCTGTTCAAAGCATGTTGTCTGAAGTAGCCGTAGGTACTTTTGATGCGGCCAATGCCAATTATGTTGACGATCCTTCAGGCGATATCCAAATGACAGCTATTTCAGAAATTTCATCGGATAACAGTCAGAACTTTGTTTATCTCGTAAATCTTGGATTTCAGCCGGGTACTGAAACGCCTCCTACCGGGAGTGTTGCTGTCAGTGGTACTCCAAGAGGGTTTAAAAAGATGCGTATTTTGTTGGAAGGCGATAACTATGTCTTGCAATATGCAGATTTAAATGAAACTACTTTCAAAACAGTAAAAATAAACAGAACACCATCGCATAACTTTACGCATTTCAGCTTTACAACCAATAATATTGTAGAGGTAGAGCCTGCAAAAGATAAATGGGATTTAAACTTTACTGTATTTACAGACATTATCGACGGTTCAGGATCATACGGTTATTCAGATTTTGTGATAAATAATCTGAAAGCCGGAGTAAAAGTATACAAAGTTTCCACCGGTTTCAAATCGTATGAAGCCTTTTCTGAGGGGGACATTCAGGATAATCTTTTTGTACAGAATCAGGGAGTTATCGGTGTAGACTGGAGAAATGTTTTTGATAAAGTAGTACACGCAGACCGTTATTATATACTTAAAGATATTGAAGGTAACTATTTTAAAATACGTATGCTTCAGATGTTAAACAATAATGGGGAACGCGGATTTCCAAAATTTGAATATCAATTAATTAAATAGTAAACAATATGAAAAAATCTTTACTTACAATTGCAGGAGCATTAAGCATTATGTTCTCTGCAAACGCTCAGACACAGGTAGAAGGGCAGGTAACTATGGGAGCTGGTTATGCAAATAATGTATTTTATAATCTGGCAGATCAGGATGACACCACTATTGCATCCAATACATGGGATATCGCTTTTTACAGAGTTTCTTCACTTGATAAAGGGATCAGAATCAATGATGGTGGCAAATTATCAGTATTTGAAGCATCAAATAACATAGCAGACTGGAGTACTATTTCTGTAACGAATGAAGCAAACTGGACTCAGCTTTATAACAGTGATGCAGCCTGGAATGAAGGTGCTTTTGACAGAGGATCTGCTGCTTTTGGTTGGGGAAATTATAATTCAACGACACATGCTGTGACAGGAACAGTCATTTTTGTAGTAAAAAAACCTGGAGCAACAGGAAGTCCTGCTCAATATACTAAAGTTAAAATAGACCAGTATGCAGGAGGAACTTATACTTTTACGTATGCAAAATGGGATGGAACTGCTTGGGGAGCTGATGTAACAAAAACTGTAGCAAATACTTCTAATACAGGAAAAACATTTAATTATTTCTCTTTTACAACCGAAGATTTAGTGGATTTTGAGCCTGTAGCAACGGAATGGGATTTCTTGTTTACTCAGTATACAACAGATTATCCAAATCCTGGTCAACCTGGTACTACAATACCTTATGTAGTAACAGGAGTTTTACAATCGCCAAATGTGAAAATTGCTAAAACAACGGATGCAACTGCAAATGTAGAAGATTTGTCTGCTAATATCAGTGTCGTAGGATATGACTGGAAAACTTTTACTGGCGGGTCATATACAATAAATACAAATACAAATTATTTTGTAAAACGTAATAATTCAGATGTAGTTTATAAGGTAAACTTTACTCAGTTCGCAGGTTCTTCTACGGGGATTGTGAAATTTAATATAGATAACACGGCTACTTTATCAGTAGAAGAAGTGGCACCAGGCGTTTCATTTGATGTATATCCAAACCCTTCAACTGACAAAATTATAAATGTAGTATATGATATACAAACAGCTAATTCAGCTCAGAATACTATCGCTATTTATAGTTTATCAGGTGCAGTAGTTTATAAAGCACAAGCGAATACACAAAATGGTTTTTACAGCCAAACATTAGACTTAAGCCATTTATCAAGCGGTATGTATATGCTTGAATTCAAATCAGGTGATAAGTCTGAGATGAAAAAAATAATCTTAAAATAGATTTATTGTTGTTAGTTTAGTAGTACTTTTTGTTAAGTTTGAAAAGGTTTCCATACGGAAACCTTTTCTGTTTTTTAGGGACTTAAATAGTGTTACAGTATGTTATTTTAAAAGAAAAGTCAGAAGGATATTGTTAAGCTTTTCTGGTTGCTCAAAAGGAATATAATGCGTTGCATCGGGGATAATCTCAATTTCTGAATCTTTAATTGACTCATGTATCAGTTGTGTATGCTCTTTCTTAATCACATCTTCGCTTCCCGCAATTACTAATACTTCATTTTGTATTGAGGCAAGCTGGGCAGAATTGATATGCGGATGGTTGAGCATCAGCCTCACAAGTCGTAAGTTTCCTTTTTTCTCTGCGAGTTGTTTTTCAAATTCAGCAAGCAAATCTTCACTGACACCTGAAGGTTCCAGATTCGATCCTATAGTAACCAATTTATTAACCCTATCAGGATGTTGAGAATTAAAAATCAATCCTGTATTTCCACCGTCACTCCATCCGATAATACTTACTTTTTTCCACCCGTTTGATTCAATTACTTTTAGCAGATCAGCAGCAAATAATTCGTAGCTGTAATCGGCCGTAGACATATCGGTACTTCTTCCCTGTCCGCGTGTATCTATTGCAATTACTTCAAAGTATTTAGAAAGTAGTGGAATCTGATTGTAAAAGTCAGATATGTTGCCATTATTGCCGTGTAAGAGAAGTAACGGAGTGCCTTTTCCATAAGATTCATAATATATTGTAGCATCTCCGGTAT
Organism: Flavobacterium sp.; assembly: GCA_032096595.1. Classification (GTDB taxonomy): domain Bacteria; phylum Bacteroidota; class Bacteroidia; order Flavobacteriales; family Flavobacteriaceae; genus Flavobacterium. The sequence goes on from DAMCXY010000007.1 coordinate 91,170, forward strand.
CAACATATTTTCCTTTCTTACTTTTCCCGTAAATTGTTTTTGCCGCCTGCTCTTTGCTTTGATAATAAGTAGCAAGCATCTTTATTTGAGCATCTTCCGCACTTACAATTTCATCTTCAATATCCTTTAAAACTTCCTTGTCATTATTTTTTTTCAGGTATGCAATTTCCAGACTGGAAATAAATATACCTTCGCTACGCTCCCAATTACCTTGGCTTTGATATCGGAACAGCAGATTTTTTGCAAGTGATTTTTTGGCTGAAATTCCGAAAGAAAAAGCCTCATTTTCGAGTGGCTTATAATCTACAAGCTGCATCGTTACAGCAATTTCATTTTTATTATTAAACACTAATCCGTAAGATGATAAATCTATTTTTTGCCATCCGGTAGCAGACGTTTTAAAAATAATGTTTTCATCGAGAAGCACTTTACCGGGTATATTATTTTTTACTTCATAGATGTTGAGCTTTAATGTAATCTGTGCATATCTTGAGCTGGGAATAATATGAAATTGATACGATTTTAATTTAGTCTTTTCATAGAGTTTGAAAATAGTTCCCTGTTCTATAGTCGGAACATTTTTATCAAACATTTTTGAGAAAGTAAGCATAGGTCTCTTTTTCTGGCCTATTGTTTTTTCTTTCATTTTTTGCAGATTGATCACCATCGTTTCCATAACGGTAGATTCCGGTTCCAAAATAAGATGACTGTTTTTTAGCAGTTCGTTTTTATGCTTCTTTTCATCTTGATAGCCAAACGCACTAAATATGATATCTTCCTTCAGATCATCAGAAATTGTCAGCGTATAATTTCCATTTTCATCGGATACAGCACCCGTGTCTGAATTTCTGATTCCGATAGAACAATAAGAAATGGGTTCTCCATTATGGTTTTTTACAGTACCACGGATTGTAGTTTGCGCATTAGCCATATAGTTGATTGCAACCATACAGAACATTAAAAAGAGTTTTTTATACATAGGGTTATTGTTATTGAGTTAGGCGTAAATTCACATGTATTTGAGCATAAAAATGATCTACAGTTAATAATGTATACAGTACACATGAATTGCAATGATCATATCTGTTCATATACTTAACGATGCGGAAGTTATGGATAGTCTGGGGAGATAACAGTAATTCGGATATTCTATTCTCTTGTTGTATTAACATGGAAACCACCAGTGCATATAATAAAGCCTGCCATTTTTGAGAAAAACATTGATATGTCCGTCAGAAAAATTGTCAGCATCTTCTCTGAGTTGTATAATCTGTAATCTACCTTCGCCCTGAACCTCTATTTCCGCTATCTGATGTACAGCGTTTGGAAATAACTTTTTTAATTTGCGCAGTTTTGTAAATCGATTGAGTTTAACGTTTTTATATCGGATGTAATTTCTTCCGGTAAATCTGAATTCATCGACAGCTACTTTATCTCCGCTATTTTCAAAGCGTGATCCGTCTTTATATAAATATTTATCCTTAAGATCTTTTGTAGCATCATCATTTTCAAAAATATAACTACAGGGCTGGACGTCAACCAAAAGATGAATACTGTCACTTGTACCAAAATATTTTTCAAATTCAGAAAAACTGAAAAAACGTTTTACTTTGCCGTTAAATGTCATTTCATTGACATCAAATACCTCTGCGAGCGGTGGTCTATTTTGTGCCGATACAATTTGTTGTACCAATCCAAACATGATCAGCAGGCATGATAATAAATGTTTCATATCTTATATTTATTGCCCCAATTGTATAAGCTAATTTAAACTTTAGAACTCAAACTCAAACTGTTGTTTTCTTAATACTATTATAAAATAATTTCAGTGTGAGATTCTACTGGCTGTTAGAAAATTTGATCTTATAAAAATGGATTATCGAAGACTATCAGCTGTTGTAAAAGGAGTTCATTAAATCTGTTTTTAATGTGAAAGCTTTGCTTTTTCAGCTTTCCTCAATATCCCCAAAGCAGTCACCTCTTCGTTTTCTGAATTTATTTTATCAGGAGTATTTACGGCTGTAATAGCATTTAAATCAAAATCAGTGATTCTTAATTTTCTTGAATATTCTACACTGACATTTTGCGTGATCGGGATCCAAACATACGGAGTCAATCGCCTGTTTTTTAATATCCTCATCTTTTTTGCTTTAGGAGTATATATATCGCGTTTTACAGCCGGGCAACTTAATAATAATACCGATGTAAAATAATAACCGAGTAAAAAGAAGTGTCTCATATGAATTCTATTATGGTAGCCATTTATTTACATTCGGATGTCCGATAAACAAAATTGCCGTTATTTCACCGCTACAGGCTGTTAACGAATTTATGTGGGCAGTGGTCTTAGCTATTATGTTTGTATTTTGCCTATAAGAAATAAACGATAAAAAGAATAAAAAAATAATAAAGTGTTTCATCGGGATTTTTATATCAATAATTACTTTTGAGTAAGCTTTTTTATCATCTCTGCTGCATTCTCATTTTTTGGGTTGAGCAACAGCGATTTTTTATAGGCTTTCAAAGCGGCTTTTCTTTTATTCATCTTCAATAAAATTTCGCCGTAGCTGTCAAAAGTATTGAACGCAGACCGATACAGTTTTGTGTTCAGTTCCAATACTTTGAGCGCTTCCTCATACAAGTTTTTATTCATCAATGTATATCCGAAATTATTGATCGCCTCCTCGCTCGCATTATAGGCAGAAAGAGATCCATTACTATGTTGATTTTTAATTTCAGCAATGGTCTGATCAATGGACTGTGTCTCTGCATAAAACGCTTCAATGGTCTTTTGATTCATAAGACGTTCCTTTTCTTCCTGTTCAGCCAGAGTCTCTACACTGTAATAGCGACGCTCTTCATCTGTCACTTTTGAAGCATCTATTGTATAGCGTTTCCATTTACCATTTGTTGTAGCATCCTGAATGAATTGTGTCCCGTAAATCTGAGGTTGGTTTTTACGCATCAGATCCCTGTCAACAGCTGCTGCATACCACCACCGATTAAGACTCCCGTCGAGATCAAGTGCCGTTTTAAAACTTTGTACAGCAAGGGTAGAAGATACCGTATCATTACCGTGCTGAAATATAATTCCTGCATTAAAATGATCTTTGGCTGTATTTACTTTACCCTGAGCCATCAGTTCATGAACCCTCAAACGTCTCAGACTGTCTTCTTTATTAAGCATTTGCCAATCAATGTCTGACATGTTTCTTGCGCGCTGATCGGCATCTGCAAGCTGCTGTAATTCAGTATTGTCATTTTGTGTGTATCCCAGGTATCCTATAAAAAATATCATACTCTGAATGAACATTTTCTGTATATTATACAACATATAAATTATCTTTTTTAGTTCAAAATTTTCTCATTAGGATATAATTGCTGAAATTTTCACCTTAGATGGACTGATTACAAGAAGTATTCCAATTTGAGTATGTCGTTCTTGATTAATAGTATCTGAATAATGTAATAACGGATACAAATATATATACAAGACACCATTTGGTGTTTTAATTTATTCTTAAAATTTAGTAAATTGCATGTTCAATACAAGATGATGGAAAGAAAACCAGCTGCAGGAAGCATACGCAACAAGGAACGGAGCAAAAAGAAGTTTTTAGATGCTGTAGGTCAAATTCTGATGACAAAAGGGTGTAGTGCTCTTAAAGTAAACAACATTGCAGCAACAGCGGGCTTAGATAAAAAAATGATTTATACTTACTTTGGTGGTACTGAAGGGCTTTTGGATGCTTATATACAATCACAGGATTTTTGGAGTAATGTAAAGGTCGATCCATCGATTCCAATTCAAGATGGTGGGAAAGTACTCACTCAAAAAATGTTGCAATCACAATTTGATTATGTAGATAAAAACAAAGAATTGCAAAAGCTATTGCTTTGGCGGTTATCAGAAAAGCGGACCACATTAAAAAAACTTTCAGATCGTCAGGAAGCAAATGGAGAATATTTATTCAGTACCATTACTGATCCTCATTTCAAGTCACATTCAGAGCAATACAGAGCTGTCATTGCGATATTGATATCAGGCATTTATTATCTTAATTTATATAGTAATGAAAACGGAAGTGTTTTTTGCGGATTAGATATGAAATCTCCCCAGGATCGCGATAAGATAAAAGAAGCCCTGTCTTTTATAATTGATAGTACTTATAAAAAATATGAATAGAATACTTTTAGAAACCAAAAGGGCAATAAAAAGAAGCTGTAATATGAGATGAGGTATTGTTGTACCTTATTTTTCATCTCAACATTTGGCTTAATTAAGATGTCAATTAAAAAAGGATGTTTAAAAAAACACCTTCTTAAAATTACAGTTTTAATAATTGTTTTTGTTTTTCTGTCAAATTCCAAGATGTATTTACATCCAAATTTAAAAGAAATACCCTGACATTATTACCATATTTTTTCTTAATGTACGAAAAGTTATCAAAAGATTCTTCATTGCTATTTTTGTGAGCAAAATTTGCCCAAGTTATAAATACAACAAATTCTTTGTCCTTAAATTCTTGGTCTTTGTCAATGAATTCAATTTCTTTAATGAAAGACTCCAATGTTTCAGTCTCATCAGTTCTAAATAACTGATGATCAAAAGTTCTTATTAAAGAATTACATTCCTCTTTATCCAGACCTTGATTCACTAAATATCCTTCTTTATTAAATATAAAATAATCAGGAACAATAAGCTTTTTTTTACTGTAGTTAATAAAACTTTTTAAATCTTTGAGAAAAGCCAGATCAGATTGCTGAAATTCTATTTTGTTTTTATTTAAAATTTCAATCATTGTTCTATTATCTATCAGATTTAGTTTTACATTTTTCTGAGCAACACATAGGCTAATATTTATACAACCAATAATTGAAAAAATAATTTTAAAAATAGGTTTCATACTTACCACTTTTTTTATTTAACACAAGGTCATAAATACCTTTTTTAACAATATAATCTTTGTTCAAAAACAGCTCCTTATATTCATTTTCAAATACAAAATCCTCTTCAAGAATTATTTTGTAACCACCATTTTGTTTTTTTAGAAACTCTGCACTAATAGAATCAACTTCTATAAATAGCTGAGAATTGTCCGAATTTGATTCGTATGAATTAGAAACTCTCGAGTAAAATTCTAAAGTTTTCTCTAATTCGATGACATCAATTTTTAATCCATCTAAATCAACTTCTGTTTTAGTTCTCTTACAAATTCCTATTCCTCCACAATCTTTGGATTTTCTTCCTATACTCCATGCAACAGTAACAGAACCTTTATTTGGCCAACCTTTTTCTAATATTGTAGAAGAGTTCTTTAATAATATTTCATCAGAACTTGTATCTTCTGTACACGATAAAAAAAATAAACAGGATAAAACTAAAACAAACAAAAAAATAAATTTCTTCATTTTTACAATTTAAAAATTAATAGTAATTATAAACTTATTTTTTTTAAAATAACATACAGATTATTTAACTTATAATTAACTAAAAATCAATACTTTGAGAGAGTATGATGTTGATTTTGTTAAAGTAAGCTTCTATCTTATAGTTATTACTCATTTATTCTGAAGATAACCAATAGTGAGTTAATAATATACTGAACACCGATCGCTAAAACCAGAAAACCAATAATTCTGGAAATCGCTACAATACCGGAAGCACCTAATAATCTGGAAATATAATTAGCACTTTTTAAAATAAGATAGATACTTATAGCAGCACCGAGAATTGCTGTGGCAATAATGCTTTTATCTGCTATCTCAGGATAATCCTGATACATTGCAATTAGTAATGACATCGCACCCGGACCTGCCATAAGCGGTATCGCTAAAGGCGTAACTGCTATATCACTGCGTTTTTGAGCGTCGTTGGTAACTTTCTTGCTTACGCCTCTTTTTTTACCAAACGATCCGGATAGCAATCCGAAACCAGAAGTACAGATTACTATTCCTCCGGCGATGCGTAATACATCAATACTAATCCCGAAAAATTTTAAAACATATTCGCCAATCAAAAAGGAGATCAGCAGAATAATGAATACATTGACAGCTGCCCAGAATGCTGTGCGGTTCCGCATTTCTTTAGTGTCATCCTGAGTCAGACCTAAAAAGATAGGCACTGTTCCGATTGGATTCAATACGGAGAATAAAGCGGCAAATGTGATTAAAAATAAATCCATATAGGGTAGGGGTGAAATTATATTTCTTTCGTTTTATCTAAAATACTTATTTATTTTATTTCTCTCTTGTATTTTGAGTATTATATCTGAAAAAAAAATTAGAATATTTTCATAAATGAATCATAAACAAAATGGTTTTGAGATCATAATTTTGAATAAAAAAGCGGGAATATATATTCCCGCTTATGCTATTTTTTAATCTGTTCATCAATGCGTTGCTGAATTGTGCTCCACTCATATAAATGAAAGACCATACCATTGCTCATTGCTACTAAAAAACCATTTGGAAATCTCGGACCAAAATTAAAATTTACAGCATCTGCTCCGTCACACTCTATTGTAGAAACCGGAATTTCTGCTAACAGCTCATGTTGATGAATATTACCGTCAGTACCTTCTCTTGCATAGACTAAAAAAGTATTTTTCTGCTGATTGGAAACCAGAATATAACCTTCCTTTTCTCCTGTTTTGTATAGCGCAATACCCTCATGGTCGCGTTTGGCATCTTTCCGGGCAAAAAAAGCCACTTCTGTATCGTCATTGCGTTCAGGATCTGCATAATACTTACGCACACCGGCAGTTTCATCAGAATAATATACAAATCCGGCTTCATCATCCACCGCAATAGCTTCTATTTCTTTCTTTCCGCTATAAGTTCCGAATTTGCGAACCACCTTTGCTGTAACCTTCCCATCACCGGTATCTTCCAGTTTGTACTGCCATAGATAACTGCCCGAAGGACCTGTTTTTCTGCCCACAATAGCATAAATGGTAGTTGTAGTTCCGTCTTTTTTGGTATAAAGCGCGATTCCCATACCATCTCTCTCATCTTCGCCGGTTTCACCAGTAAAAATATCAATTCCGCCATTATCAACAGGTAATAAATCAGGAAGACTAAAGATACGTATCTTTTGTGTTTTACGTTCTGTAGCCACGGCAATATCCGTTTTCTTACCATTGATCAGCATTCCATACGCAATGTCAACATTGTTGGGACGTTTCATATCAATAAACTTACGTACAATTTTACCATCGAGATTATAGGCATACAATCCGCCTCCCATTTCTTTATCAGTACCAATAATCAAACTGTTAGACGGATTTTGATGATCAATCCATATTGCAGGATCATCAGTATCATTAGGAGTTTTCTCTGTAATGATGGTTGGTATCACGGCATTTTTTGCTACCGGAGCCAATTTGTCAGAACAGGCAGTTATGAGGAAAAGACCGGATAAAACGGCTAAAAAATATTTTTTCATTTTATTATTTTGTTATTTCATACGTATGCAAAACACTGGCAGATGCAGGATTTGCTTTTACGGTTTGTACAATCATTTTATTTTTCACTATAGTAAACGTCATAAAGCCGGGTTCAGCAGCTGCAAAAACAGTTCCTTCACGATTTCCTGTTTCACGCACTTCGCTTCCCGCACCGGACAGAAACTGTGTCGTATAACGTTTTTTGGGTTTAACAATCTGTAAATCATGTTCATGTCCGCAGATATAAGCCTCAACCTTATATTGGTCAAATAAATCTGCAAATTTAGATTCAAAAGAAGCTGTGTCCTTGTTATTTTTTCTTTTACCTCCGGAATACAGCGGATGATGACCTACTACTATTTTCCATTTTATAGCCGGATCTGATGTATTAAGCGTTTCTTCTATCCATTTTCTTTGCGTTATGGTATCCTGCTTTGCAAGATCAGGATATTTTTGAGGATTTTTATAGTAACTGTCAATAAACGGATTTGTATCTATAAAAAGCATGAGCAGTTTTTCTCCTTTAGCGGTTGTAAAGGTTTTACTGTAATATGTTGCAGGCATATTCCAGCGTCGGCTCACAGAACTATACTCTATCTGCGCCTGAATGCTGCCCTGATAATCGTGATTTCCCAAAGCTACAAACCAATCGGTATACAGACCGGGATTGTTATAGATTTCCTCAAATGAAGCTTTCCAATGATGATCCTGAGTACTGGCAATACCATTCGGATAAAAGTTGTCTCCTACGGAAATAATACATTCGGCATTGCTGACAATAGCAGCATTTCCCAGTTCCCTGGCAACATCTTTCTGATAATAATCTCCTACACGTCCGAAATCTCCGAGAACCAAAAAGCTAAATCCATCGTCATAATAGCGGAGCTCCGGAATATCATTTCCGCGGTATCCGGTACTTTTTTCACTTTCAAAAGGACTGGTTTTTTGCTGGGCAAATAAATAAATACTGCTGGGAAGCAGCCATAATAAAAAAACTATTTTTTGTATTTTCATGATTGATAAGATAAATCCTGCAAAAAAATTATTTGCAGGATTTTTTATTAATTATTGGTCTTAGAAATCCAGTTTTACTCCCAGATTAAATCTTCCCTGATAATATTCAGATTGCATCGTTCTGGAAGAAATTCCCTGATAGTATCTCAAAGGTTGATTGGTCAGGTTATTTGCTTCTAAAAAGATTCTGAAATTATTGGTGATTTTGTAAGACGCATTGGCATCTACAAAAGTTTGTTTATCATAATATCGATCTTCAAAAGCGGTTCCACCCAATTCATCAATATAATCAGAAGCATAATTCAGAGAAACACGTGCAGAGAATTTTTTGTTTTCCCATGATAATGAAGCATTAAACATATGCGGAGCAGTACCTGGTAAACCTACATCGGTTCGTTCTTCTCCTTCTGAATTGGTAATTCCTTTTGCTTCAGATTTGGTATAAGTATAGTTTAAATAAACACCGAGTCCTTTAAAGAATGCTCCCGGAATAAAATCTAACTGACGTTGTACAGCAACTTCAAATCCATATACATTTACATGTTTTCCGTTTCTTGATTGTACAAAGCGCCATTGCTCATCCACCGGAATCGGATTGGCAATACCTGGGAAATCATTTGCAAATTTGGCATTATTGTATAGATTGTCTCTGTGGTTGTAGATGAAATTATTCAAACGTTTGTAAAACACTCCTCCGGAAACGATTCCGATAGACTGGAAATACTTTTCTGCCATAAAATCATAATTATAGGCATATGTAGCTTTCAAATCAGGATTTCCGGCAGAAATTTGCGTATCATCCGGCAGTGCATTTACAAACGGAGCCAGTGCATAATAATTCGGACGTGCCAATGCAGTTGAAAAAGCAGCACGTAAAATGAAGTCATCCTGCACATTAAATTTGAAGGCGAGACTTGGCAATACATTCGTATAGGAATTAGTAGTTGTAACCTGACCTTCCAGATCTTCTTCATTAACCACATAATTTCCGGTATAGTCAATTTCGGTATTTTCAATACGCACTCCGGTAATCATGGACAAACGGTCACTGAAATCCTGATCCCATCTTACATACCCTGCATAAATTTTTTCTTTAGCTTTATAATTCACCGCTAAAAATTCACCAGGAGCTGCTTCTTCCTCAAATTTATTTGGATTTTTCAGGTCAAGACCACCCAGATATTGATTGTCAGCAAAATAGCCCGGTACATACTGTGAACCCTGTTGCCATCCTTTACCGCTGTAAAAATTGTTGGGAATCTGTGACAGATTACCCATTGCATCTACAGGCTTATATTCATAAAAAATATTATTTCTTTCTTTGTCTTTAATACGAGTTCTGAGACCGGTTCTGATTCTACCCTTTTGATTTTCTATAACAGAAAACGGAAAACGGATATTGATTTTAGCTCCTAATTCTTTTTCCTCTGTAAAATTGTGGTTTTCTGTTATTTTTCTCAAAGTAAAACGGTCAGGTACATCAGCTTCAGAAGTAACCAACGGATTATTGGTATCGTTTGGGTTTTGCTGCATGGCTACATCTTTTAACTGAAAATCGATATAGCGTTCATTTGGGCGATCTTCACTTGCCGTTGCATAATTTACAGACCAGTCCAAATCAATTTTTGAACTTAAAAGATGTTCACCGCCCAAAGCATAATTTTGTACCTTTTGATTTTCTAAACGGGTGTTTTTATTTTTATTATTGTCAATACCACCTTTTGTTTCTCGTCTGATACTTCCTTCAAAACCTGTAATGTTATCATCGGCATCATATAATGCTTCGATATCCCTGTATCTTACGCGGTAACGGTTTTCACGGTCATAACGCTGGTTATACATGGCATTTGCATAGATTTTATTGTTGTCATTAAACTCATAATCCAATGCGAGTGCAAAACTCGTCCGTATTCTTTGAACATCATATTTACGAATATCGAATTCAGAAATATAAGCCTGATCTTTATTGCCTAAGCTCCATACAGCTTCAATATTATCAGAACCAAAATTATTATTATTGTAAGAAGCGCTGAATACAGCTCCTAATTTGTCATTCAGATAGCGATTTCCGTAAACGAGACCTGCTGTATAATTACCCTTGTCACGGATTGGTGCATAACCGCCTGCTAAAGTAGCAGAAATTCTTTCTCCATTCGGATTGGCTCTCGTAATAAGGTTAACAGAACCTCCGATTGCATCAGCATCCATATCCGGAGTAAGTGTTTTATTGACTTCGATGGTAGAAATCATATCAGAAGGAATCAAATCCATTTGTACATTTCTGTTATCTCCTTCAGCCGATGGTATTCGGTCACCATTTATGGTAACGGAATTCAGGTTAGGAGCCAAACCACGAATGATGATGTTTCTTGCTTCACCCTGATCATTTTGCATGGTAATTCCCGAAACTCTTTTGAGAGCATCACCAATATTGGCATCCGGGAAACGACCTACCTGATCCGAAGAAATCACATTTGTAATATTTTGATTGTTTTTCTGTTTATTCAGTGCTTTTGCCTGTCCGCTTAGGAAATTCCCGATGATAACCATCTCTTCCATTTCATTGCTGGCAGGAGAAAGACTAAAAGTAAGATGTGTTGTTTTATTTTTATCGACTACAACTTCTTGTGTTTCGCTCACATATCCAATATATTCTACATATACGGAATAAGTTCCTTCGGGTAAATCCAGAAACTGGTATCCTCCGTTCTGATCCGATATGGTGTACCGGTTAGAATTTTCAACTTTGATGGAAGCTCCGGGTAGAGATAAGTTGTCTTGTGCATCGATAATCTTTCCTGAAATTACTCCACTTTGAGCAAAGGCACCCATTCCGATAAGTGAAGCAACGACTACATAAATTTGTTTCATGAGGTTAGTTGTTTGTTTCGTGCAAAGAAACTTTGGCTAAATCAAATGAATGTTACTTTAAAGTCAATAAAGCTTTACTATCTTTTCTGATATGTAAATAAAAAGTTATTAGCGTATGAATGCCATCAGTGATGAAATTTCTTTATTCATCTCTAATCTTTTTAATTCTGATAACATTGCTTAAAAACTTCAGCAGGGAAGAGGTAGTCAATGTTACACCGAGTCCTATGATACAACCGACAGCAACTGCAAGAAAACGGGCAACAGGTGAAAAAATAACATCATTTTTATGCTCAATAAGGATAATGATAAGCGCTACAATGGCACTACGGGCAACATTGAGTAAGTTAAACAGCTTGCAGATAAAGCAAGCCAAAACGATTCCGATAATTACTTTATAGACATCTTCAAACGGAAGAAAAAATACCAGTAAACCACTGATTGAACCAATAAAATTTGACTTAAACCGTTCAATGGAAAGCTTACGGGCCTGATCCTCTTCAGGTGAAATGACTAAAATAATGGTAAGCAATGTCCAGAATAAATCGAATTTAGGAAAGGCAAGTGTCAACAAATACCCGATTACAAAGCCTAATAAACACCGGGTTACATATACAATAAATTGAGATTCAATTAATTTAGTTGCATTTTTATACCACATTATACCTTGTTTTTTACAAATTTAGTACAAGTTTTGAATCAAAGCATATCTTATAGCCAAGTTGTTGAGGGTTTTTTATAGCCTTAATCGGATAAGCTTACAAATTATTTTGTTTACGGTTTCCAACAAAAAACTTTTGGAACAATAATAACTTAAAAAGTATCTTTGTGCCGTAAGATAGCAGATCATGAAAAAGTTAGTTTTAGACGAGTTGAACCGTAAAAATGTACAAGAATTTAAACAAGCAGAAAAAACACCGATTATTGTTGTACTTGATGATATTCGTAGTTTGCATAATATCGGAGCCATTTTTAGAAGTTCAGATGCCTTTTTGATCGAAAAAATATACTTATGCGGGATTACGGCAACACCACCTAATAAAGAAATTCACAAGACGGCACTCGGAGCTACGGAAACAGTTGCCTGGGAATATGTCAAAGAAGTGGATGAAGTGGTAAGCCAGTTGAAGCAGCAAAACATTAAAGTGTATGCGGTTGAACAAGTAGAAAATGCTACTATGTTACATGATTTTAAAGTAACTGCCGGAGTAAAATATGCAGTTGTTTTTGGAAATGAAGTCAAAGGAGTAGCGCAATCAGTGGTTAATAATGCAGATGGTGTATTGGAAATTCCGCAACTCGGAACCAAGCATTCATTAAATGTTTCGGTAAGTGCAGGAATAGTAATATGGGACGTATTTCAGAAACTTCAGGCATTAGTATAGAGCAGAGACAGGAAAATGTTATCTCAAAAATACTTTTGCAGTTGCATTAGTTAGATAATAAAACGTTTCAAAAAGCTTATTTATCTGTGATTTTTTTCTGAATCTGGTCCAGTATGTAGAGATAATCTTGTTGGTTGTTTACAAAATCGCGGCCTTCCATATTGATGAGTAAGACAGAGTGATCTTTGGCACTGTCCATAAATCTTCGGTAACTCAGATTGATTTTTTCAAAATAATCCAGGTTGATTTCATTTTCATAATCACGTCCTCTTTTTTCAATATTTTTAACGAGTTGATGTGTCTGCTGATTCAGATAAACATACAAATCCGGTTTCGGTGTTTCTTTATACATCACATTAAAGATATTCCGGTAGAGTGTAAACTCTTCTTCTTCTAAAGTGACTTCTGCAAAAATCAAGGATTTATAAATATAATAATCCGATATAATGAAATCGTGAAACAAATCAAGCTGATTGAGATCTTCTGCTAATTGAGAGTATCGATCTGCCAGAAAAGACATCTCAAGAGAAAAAGCATAACGTTGCGGATCTTTATAAAACTTTGGAAGAAACGGATTATCTGCAAAGCGTTCCAATAAAGGTTTGGCATTAAAATCTTCTGCTATTTTATTGGCTAACGTAGTTTTTCCTGCACCGATATTCCCTTCAATTGCCATAAATCGGATGTGATCAAATGTGTAAGCACTCAACGGATTTTCTAAAACAGCTGTTTTTACACATACCGAGGCATCTGTTCCTTTATTTAGCATTGAGCCGATGCTTTCATTCAATTCCGGATGTTGCCAATCGGGAACTATTTCAGCTAACGGTACCATTACAAAGTTTCGTTCATGCAATCTCGGATGCGGGATTATGAGATCTTTAGTCACGATGGTTTCTTCATTAAAAGCAATGATGTCAATATCAATGGTTCTGGCACTATATCCATTTTCTCCGGAGCGAACACGACCCAGTTTTTTTTCAATCGCTAAAACGCCTTTGAGTACTTCTTCAGGTGTTTTATATGTGTGTATGCTGATAAGACAGTTATAAAATGGTGTACTTTCAAAACCCCAGGGCGGTGTTTCATATACAGAAGAAAGCCGGATCACCGTACCCAATTTACAGTGAACAGCATCTACAGCTTGCTGAAGATACTGTAGCCGGTTTCCTAAATTGCTTCCCAACGATAATAAAACATGGTTTTGTGTAATCATCCTGCAAAGTAACTAAAATTGCCTCTGAAAACAGGATATTGGTTCCATTTTAAATAAATTTTTATTTAAATGTAACATTATGCGTTTTTTACCTACTTATACTAAGAACAATAAATAAAATAAAAATGAATTTTTTAAAAAATGTTTTAGCAACTATCGTTGGATTAATCGTTTTTTCGTTTGTAAGTTTCTTTTTGCTGATCATTGTAAGTATGGCTTTTTCGGCTGGTACGTCTGAGAATGTAGCTGTAAAAAACAATTCTGTAATTGATCTGGATCTGGAAAAAGTGTATAATGATTATGGTGGAAAAGTTTATATTGAAGATTTTCAGTACAGAGAAGTTAATAAAAATGGACTTGTAAATGTATTGAATGCCATCGAATATGCTAAAACAGATGATAATATAAAGGGAATCACTTTGTTTAATATCAAGACTTCTCTGGGAATTACTCAGCTAAGAGAAGTGCGTGAAAAACTGGATGAGTTCAAAAAGACAGGGAAATTTGTAGTTGCTTATTCAGACAATTATACTCAGGGCGAATATTATGTGAGTTCTGTGGCAGATACTGTATATGTAAATCCGGTTGGTGGTTTTGATTTTAAAGGCCTCGCATCAGAAATTCTTTATATGAAAGAATTACAGCAAAAAACAGGTGTGAAGATGGAAGTAATCCGTCATGGAAAATATAAAAGTGCTGTAGAACCTTATCTGGAACAGCACATGAGTCCTGAAAACAGAGAACAAATAACTGTTCTTTTGAATTCTATATGGGATACCTATGTTACAGATATAGCGGCTACAAGAAAAATACCGGTAGATACCTTAAATGCTATTGCAAATAACCTGGCAGCAAGAACACCAGAACTTGCGAAAGAGCATAAACTGGTAGATAAAGTAGCTTATGTTGATCAATTTTCGAATGGAATTCGCAAAGCATTGGGCGTCGACTATGATAAAGAGTACAATGAAATAAGCATACTGGATTATGTAAAAGCGACAGACGGAAAAATGAAATTATCCAAAGCAAAAGACCGTATTGCTGTAGTATATGCACAGGGTGAAATCAGAGGCGGAGAAGGAAGTGTTGACGTTATCGGTGAAGGATCCGTAAACAGAGCGTTATTTGAAGCGCGTAATGATGATAATGTAAAGGCAGTCGTTTTAAGAGTTAACAGCCCGGGGGGTAGTGCTCTAACATCAGATCTTATTTTACGTGAAATTGAACTGACTAAAAAAGTAAAACCGGTTATCGTGTCAATGGGAGCGATGGCAGCTTCAGGAGGTTACTATATTTCTTCGAAAGCAGATTATATATTTGCTGAACCAGGAACTATCACAGGATCAATAGGTGTATTTGGAATGCTGCCTAATTTTGAAGAAGTGGCTACAAAATTCGGAGTAAATGCCGAGCAGGTAAAAACACACGAAAACTCTGTGAGTTATTCTCCATTCAAAAAACTGGATCCTAAAATGAGAGGTCTTATTCTGGAAGACATAGAACGTGTTTATACAACCTTTGTAAACCATGTGGCAGCAGGAAGAAAGATGACTTACGAGCAGGTAGATGCTATTGGTCAGGGACGCGTATGGACTGGTAAAATGGCAAAAGAAATAGGCTTGGTAGATGAATTAGGCGGATTGGATCAGGCAATTGCATATGCTGCCAAAAAAGCAGAAATAAAAGATTACCGTTTGGTTTCT
Source organism: Flavobacterium sp. (assembly GCA_032096595.1). GTDB lineage: Bacteria > Bacteroidota > Bacteroidia > Flavobacteriales > Flavobacteriaceae > Flavobacterium. The sequence goes on from DAMCXY010000007.1 coordinate 106,807, forward strand.
TATCCCGAGTATGAAATTAAATTAGAAGACTTGTTTAGAAAATTTTTAGGTATTTCAATTAAAGAAACGCAAGATGAATTAATCGCAGGAAAAATCGGATACGATAATTATGAAATGCTGCAACGAATGAATTATCTTAAACAAACAGAAGGAATTCAGGCATTGCTTCCTTATCAAATCATCATTCGGTAGGTAAGAATTTAATTACCCGTTATACTCAAATTATTATTCAAAGAGAGAGGTTCTAAGTTTTTTAGAGCCTCTTTTTTTGTAAAACCAAAATTATAAAAGTATCTTTGTTTTTATTTAGTCTTAATAATAAGTTTTGAATAAATATTTACTACTCTTACTCATCCTTTTGGTTTTTACGTCCTTATTCATCGGAGTAAAAGACATATCCCTATCAGACATTCTGAAAATGTCTGAAGATGAGGTTTTGGTTTTTACGATCAGCCGTATTCCCAGAACCATTGCATTAGTACTGGTGGGCGCCGGAATCAGTATCGCAGGTTTTATTATGCAACAGATTTCTCAAAATAAATTTGTTTCTCCCACAACAGCAGGAACATTGGATGCTGCCAAAATGGGAATACTGTTCAGCCTCTTATGGATGCCACAGCAAAGCATGATAAGTAAAATGTTATTCGCTTTATTATTCACATTTATGACGAGTTTGCTCTTCATCTTTATGGTGCGTAAAATCCGATTCAAGAGTCTGGTATTCATACCGCTTATTGGGATCATGCTGGGGAATATCCTCACTGCCATTTCTACTTTTTTTGCTTATAAAAATAACATCATACAAAATGTTCAGGGATGGCTTATGGGAGATTTTTCATCCATTTTGCAAGGACAGTATGAAACCCTTTATTTCATTTTACCTGCCGTAATAATTACCTATTTGTATGCGAATCAGTTTACGTTAGTAGGTATGGGCGAAAATTTTTCAAAAACATTGGGACTTCCCTATCAATCCATCGTTACACTCGGATTGTTTTGTGTTTCATTGACGGTAAGTGTTACGGTGATAACAGTAGGTGCCATTCCTTTTTTAGGATTGATTGTACCTAATATTGTGAGTATGTTTCGCGGGGATAATCTCAAAAAAACGCTACCGACAACTGCCTTATTCGGAGCTGTCTTTTTGCTGTTTTGTGATATTGCGGGAAGGCTGATTATTTATCCGTATGAAATTCCGATCGGACTCATGGTAGGGGTAATCGGTGGGATCATATTTTTATATCTGATATTAAAAAAGAACAAATGAGAGCAGCTGTAAAAATCATTATTATAATTGGTCTGTTACTGCTGTTGATGACACTTTTCATGACCTATAATACAGGAGTAAATCTGGATTATGTGATACCAAAGAGAGGTATCCGGTTGGCTACCATGTTGGTTGTAGGGATCAGTACAGCTTATGCATCATTGATTTTTCAAACCATAACCAACAATAAGATTCTCACCCCTTCCATTATGGGGTATGAATCTGTTTTTATTCTTTTCCAGACTTTAATCGTATTCATATATGGAGATAAAACTTTTCAGGTGCTGAACCATCAGACCAATTTTTATGTGTCCATAGTCTGTATGATGCTTTTTTCCTTTTTTATGTATTTTTTACTCTTTAAAAAAGGAAGCAAAAATGTCTACCATCTTTTGCTGATCGGTCTGGTATTAGGAACCCTTTTTCAGACTATGAGCCAGTTTTTTCAGATTGTTATTGACCCGAATGAATTCTCTATTATAGAAGGCTTTATGTTCGTATCCTTTAATAAAATGAATACGGATTTATTGGTTGTAGCAACTGTTATCATGTTGGCAACTTTAATGACAGCTCACAGATATGTCAAATATTTGGATGTAATTGCACTCGGGCGTGATCATGCCATAAATCTGGGATTAAATTACAACCGGCTATTACAGGTTTATATGATCATCATTTCAGTTTTGGTAGCAACAGCAACTGCTTTGGTTGGACCTATGATGTTTCTGGGAATACTGATAACCAACCTTACCTATCAGCTCTTTCCGACGGCAAAACACCGTTCTATGTTAGTTATATGTGCGCTTATAGCCTGTATAGCTTTAGTTACGGGGCAGATTCTGATTGAGCATTTGTTTAATTTTTCAACAACGGTAAGCATTGTGATCAATTTTATCGGAGGATTTTATTTTATGTATCTCATGTTGACATCACGCAGAAAAATATGATAACATTTAAAAACATACAAAAAAAATACGGAGACAAGATCGTACTTGATAATTTGTCTGACACTATTGCAAAAGGTAAGATCACATCGCTGATCGGACCCAATGGCGCAGGAAAAAGTACCCTTCTGTCGATTATTAGCCGTCTCATTGTGCAGGATTCTGGCTCTGTAAGTGTGTTTGACAAAGAGCTTACAGCCTACAAAAATAATGAGCTGGCAAAAAAACTGTCTATACTCAAACAATCCAACCATCTCGAACTGAAACTCACAGTTAAAGAACTGGTTTCGTTTGGCAGGTTTCCGTATTCCAAAGGCAGGCTCAATGCAACTGATGAAGAAAAGATAGCTACGGCACTTGCTTTTTCTGAACTTGAAGAGTTGAAAGATACATATATAGATGAATTAAGCGGAGGTCAGCGGCAACGAGCCTTTCTGGCGATGATTATAGCTCAGGATACAGAATATATTCTATTAGATGAACCGCTCAATAATTTAGATATGAAACATGCGGTTCAGGTAATGAAAACATTAAGACGTCTGGTAGATGAACTGCAAAAAACAGTAGTCATTGTCATCCATGAAATCAATTTTGCTTCTGGTTACTCTGATTTTATTTTAGCCATGAAAAATGGTCGTATTCTATACCATGAAGAAACCAGTGAGATGATTACAGCTGAAAAATTAGCAGATATATTCGATATAGAGTTTGACATCATTGAAAAAAATAAAAAGAAAATTTGTAATTATTTTAACCTATAAACCTTTCAGTATATGAAAAATATTTTAAGAATTACCTCAATGGTAGTATTGGTAACTTTTATGAGTTGCAATAAAAAAACAGAAGAGCAAAAAGCGGCAGATGCTTCTTCTGAAACAATAGAAATAACCGATCAGCTTGGTACAACTAAAGTGGTTAAAAATCCAAAGACCGTAGTCGTTTTTGATATCGGATCTTTGGAAACACTGGATCAATTGGGGATTAAAGTAGCCGGAGTAGCAAAAGACAATCTTCCGGATTATTTGTCAAAATATAAAAATGACAGCAGTATTGAAAATGTAGGAACTTTAAAGGAACCTAATTATGAAAAAATCAACGCTTTGAATCCGGATTTGATTATCATTTCTGCACGTTTACAATCCGCTTATCCTGAACTGTCCAAAATTGCTCCAACTGTTTATATGGCTGTAGATAATAAAGACTATATGGGCTCTTTTGAAGCAAATGCTACTAAATTAGGACAGATATTCGGTAAAGAGGCAGACATAAAAACGGCTGTTGAAGCCATAAAAAATAAAATTGCCGAGGCACAGCAAAATCTGGTTGCTAAACCTGAAAAAGCACTTATTGTATTGCATAATAATGGGAAATTCAGTGCATACGGAAAAGGATCCCGTTTCGGATTCATTCATGATGTATTGCCTTTGGAGCCAGCTGTAAAAGATATTGAGGTTTCTACCCACGGTCAAAAAGTATCTAACGAATTTATTGCAGAGGCCAATCCGGATATTCTCTTCATCATCGACAGAAATGCGGCGGTAACCGATAAGGGAGCTGATAAAAAAGATATTGAAAATGTACTCATACAGAAAACGAATGCCTATAAAAACGGTAAAATTGTATACCTTGATCCTCAGGTATGGTACTTGTCAGGTGGAGGCTTACTTTCAACAAATAAAATGATTGACGAAATCGTAACAGCTGTAAAATAGCTGAAAAAGACAAGAAATTTATGGAAGTAGCAAGAGCCTTATTTCACTTAAAGAAAAGAGAATTTATAACACCTCATTTTATTCGCATTACTTTATCCGGAGCACCGGAAGATGTATCGAAATTAGAAGCCTGTACTATTGGTGTCAATAATAAAATATTCATTCCTCCCTCAGGTGTAGATACGGTGTATTTTCCTGAATTTGATGAGGAAAAAAAGGAATGGCTGGAACAGGATCCTTCTGTTAAGCCTTTGGTACGCACCTATACACATCGCGGAATAGATGTAATTAATAATGAAATTATTATTGATTTTGTCAATCATGGAGAAACCGGACCGGCTTCAAGCTGGGCCCTGAATGCAGCTGTAGGCGATCCGTTGGGAGTTGCTATGAAACTCGGAAGTTCTGCCTTGTATCCGGAGGTTGACTGGTATTTTTTAATCGGAGATGCTACAGCTATTCCGGTATTGGGAGCCATTATGGAATCGCTGCCAAAAGATAAACAAGGAACCTGTATTTTGGAAGTGCCTACGGAAGCTGATATTCAGAAATTAGAAATGCCAGAGAATTTTAATATTGAATGGATTGTTAATCCGCATCCGGAAAAGGGGAGTAACCTGGCTGATGTTGCCCGACAGGTAAGCATACCTGACAGTACCCGGTTTGCCTATGTAGCAGCAGAATTCTCTTCTGTAAAAGAATTGAGAACGTATTTCAGAAAAGAACTCCAATGGACCAAAGAGGAACTTTATGCCTACTCATATTGGAAAGCCGGAGTAGCAGAAGATAAATCAGTTACTGACAGACAGCAGGAAAAAAATGCTGTTTAAAAAAAGAAACGGGACAACGTCCCGTTTTTTTTTATAAGGAAATTTTCACTCTATAGCCTTCATAGGTTCGGATATTAAAAACCGTTCCGTCTTCAAAAATCAGATATTGACCTTTAATACCAATCAGTTTACCAGTAAACACAGCTGTTTTTTCTAAATTGAGACTGCTCACTTTTTGAGGGTAGTACAACACAGGATAATGCATTTCATAAAACAATGTGGCATCAGTTGTAAAATAGGGTAATACTTCTTCCGGAAGTCTGCTTTTGACCGAATTTTTTATTTCCTGAAGATCGGTAGCTATTACTTCGTTTTTCAACATCTTTTGCCAGCTTGTTTTATCTGTAAACAGATTTTTCAGATGCACCTCTGTAATACCGGCCAGATAGCGGTTGGGTACTTCTACAATAGAGATTGCACTACTTGCTCCCTGATCAATCCAACGCGTGGGAATCTGTGTTTTTCGGGTAACGCCTACCTTAATATCACTGGAAGCAGCCAGATAGACGACATGAGGTTGCAATTGAACCTTTTTTTCGTAGATGAGATCACGGTCTTCAATATCTAAATGTGCGGTACTCAGTTCGGGTCTCATAATCCAATCGCCAACTGCCGGACTTGACATAAAGCAATCATAACAAAAACCCTGTCTGAAAATTTTTTTTTGTTTTCCACAGTTCAGACATTCATATCCCGTATGTTGTATTTCTATTTGTTTATTGAGTAATTGATTGTAATTTAAAACATCCTGTTGAAAGATTCCGAAATACTGAATTGGATTTCCTAATTCTGTTTGCATTTTTTTTAATAGTCCTTCAAATTCCATTATCTTATGATGTTTTTTAGTTTTAACCAAGTAAAATTAATACTTTTAAAAATAATTATAAATTTGAATTTTAGTAAATTTATCCCGCAAAGTTTATACACCTATGGCATTAACTATCATAAACTCCATTGCTTCCTGGATCCTGAAAAAAAGAATTCACCAGATTGAACTCTTTCAGAAGTTTCCCAATGAAGTACAAAATGAATTATTGTTAAATTTAATTGCCGTAGCCCAAAACACGGAGTTTGGAAAAAAATATGATTTTTCAACTCTGTATAATTATGAGCGATTTGCAGAACGGGTTCCAATCTCTACCTATGAACAGTTTGAACCACTGATAGAAAGAGCCAGAAAAGGGGAACAGAATGTTTTTTGGAATACACCTATCAAATGGTTTGCTAAATCCAGCGGAACCACAAATGCGAAAAGTAAATTTATTCCGGTAAGCAACGAAGCCTTAGAAAATTGCCATTTCAAGGCTGGAAAAGATATGTTATGCTTATATTTGAATAATAATGAAGACTCGCAACTGTTTACCGGAAAAAGTCTTCGTTTGGGTGGCAGCAAGCAGCTGTATGAAGATAACAATACGTTCTTTGGAGATTTGTCAGCTATTATCATAGATAATCTCCCATTTTGGGCAGAATACAGTTCCACACCAAGTAACAAGGTTTCCTTGATGAGTGAATGGAATGAAAAGATGCAGGCCATTGTAGAGGAGACAAAAAACATAAATGTCACCAGTTTTGCAGGAGTACCTTCGTGGATGATGGTGTTATTTAACAATGTACTTAATGAAACAGGTACAGACAATTTGTTAGAAGTGTGGCCTAATGCAGAAGTTTATTTTCACGGTGGAGTAAGTTTTGAGCCTTACCGGGAACAATATAAAAAAATGTTTCCGAGTGATCTTTTTAAATACTATGAAATCTATAATGCTTCAGAAGGATTTTTCGGGATTCAGGATTTAAATAATTCTTCTGATTTATTACTGATGTTGGATTATGGTGTTTTTTACGAATTCATTCCCATGGATGTTTTTGGTACTTCCAAACAAAAGGCAATTCCACTGTCAGAAGTACAACTTAATAAAAATTATGCTTTAGTGATAACCACTAATTCAGGATTATGGCGTTATCTGATAGGGGATACGGTAAGGTTTACCTCTTTATATCCTTATCGCATTCGTATTACAGGCAGAACAAAGCATCATATCAATGTTTTCGGAGAAGAGCTGATGATTGAGAATACGGATAAGGCAATTGCTAAAACATGTGAGACTTTTAATGTTGAACTTGTCGAATACACAGTAGCCCCGGTGTTTATGAAAGATCGTGAAAAAGGAGCGCATGAATGGATCATCGAATTTAGAAAAGATCCGATAAATATCGAAGAATTTGCTGAAACACTCGATAAAAATATTCAGGCTATCAATTCAGATTATGAAGCAAAGCGATATAATAATATGACCTTAAATCCGTTAGTTTTAAATATAGCCAGACACGGACTTTTCCATGATTGGCTCAGTAAAAAAGACAAACTGGGCGGACAGAATAAAATACCTCGCTTGTCTAATGACCGTGAGTATGTAGAACAACTATTAGAATTAAATAAAAATTAAATTATGAGTGAACAACAGCCGGCGAATATTAATTATCGCTTAATTAGTATTAACACAGAAGATTTTAATGCAGCAGATATCAATCAGGAAAACGGGACTTTAGACCTGAATTTTGATTTTCAGTTTGGTGTTAATAATGAGAAAAAATTTATCAAAGCTATTTCTAAATTTGTTTTTCAATTGGAAAAACAGGAAGTTTTGAAAATCGCGGTTTCTTGTGAATTTGAGTTTGAACCAGCAGGTTGGCAGTTTTTTGTTAAGGGAGACCAATTGATTTTACCAAAAGGTTTACTCGAACAATTAGCGTTTTTTACCATGAATACAGCCCGTGGTGTATTGCATGCAAAAACAGAAGGTATGAAACATAACAAACTGGTTATTCCAATGATCAACGGAGAATTTATCAAAGAAGATTTAGCGATTCCATTAAACGCTCAGGTAAATTAATTGATGGAAAAAATGATAAAAAAAGCCTCGCATTGCGAGGCTTTTTTTTATTTGCTTAAATACATTTTTCTTCTGGAGTATAAGTCATAGAAAGCATCATCTTTGAGACTGTCTATGAATAATATACTTTCGCCTGTAGATTTCATTTCCGGCCCTAAAGCTTTGTTTACTTTCGGGAACTTGTTGAAAGAGAAAACAGGTTGTTTGATCGCAAATCCGTTTAATTGCGGATTAAAGGTAAAGTCTGTGACTTTCTTTTCGCCCAGCATTATCTTGGTCGCATAGTTTACATAAGGTTCACCATAGGCTTTAGCAATAAAAGGCACAGTACGTGACGCACGCGGATTGGCTTCAATAATATACACCGTATCATCTTTTATCGCAAATTGTATATTGATCAGACCTACTGTTTTTAGAGCTACGGCAATTTTCTTAGTGTGATCCTTTATCTGCTGGATGACAAACTCACCTAAATTGAAAGGAGGTAATGTAGCATTACTGTCTCCTGAGTGTACACCACAAGGTTCTATATGTTCCATAATACCTATGATATAAACATTTTCCCCGTCACAGATAGCATCCGCTTCCGCTTCAATAGCACCCGCAAGATAATGATCTAACAAGAGTTTATTACCCGGAATTGTACGCAACAAATCAATTACGTGTTCTTCCAATTCTTTTTTATTGATAACAATTTTCATTCCCTGACCACCCAATACATACGAAGGTCTCACTAATAAAGGGAAATCGAGTTCGTCTGCCAGAGCAGAAGCTTCATCGGCTGTCTGAGCAATTCCGAATTGAGGGAACGGAATGTTCAACTGAGTAAGCAGTTCTGAAAAACGACCTCTGTCTTCTGCAAGATCAAGTGCTTCAAAGCTTGTACCGATAATTTTAATACCATACTTGTCGAGTTTTTCTGCGAGTTTTAATGCGGTCTGACCTCCAAGCTGTACAATAACACCTTCCGGTTTTTCATGTTGAATGATATCATAAATATGTTCCCAGAAAACCGGTTCAAAATATAATTTGTCTGCCGTGTCAAAATCTGTAGAAACCGTTTCAGGATTACAGTTAATCATAATGGTTTCATATCCACATTCTTTAGCAGCCAATACACCGTGTACGCAGGAGTAATCAAATTCTATTCCCTGTCCGATACGGTTTGGACCTGATCCAAGAACTACTATTTTCTTTCTATCGCTGCTTACACTTTCATTGGAAGTATAAACAGTTCCATCTGGTTTTTTTATTTCTTCCTCAAAAGTAGAGTAGTAGTAAGGAGTTTGTGCTACGAATTCAGCTGCGCACGTATCTACCAGTTTAAATACACGGTTGATGTTCATACGATCACGCAATTCATGTACTTTACTCTCCAGTGTATTCAGCATATGAGCGATCTGTCTGTCCGCAAATCCACGTTGTTTTGCTTCGAGTAAAAGTTCCTTTGGAAGGCTTTCAATGCTGTATTTTGATATTTCCTGTTCCAAAGCATATAATTCTTCATATTGCTTCAGGAACCACATATCTATTTTGGTGATCTCATGGATACGGCTTAGCGGAATTCCCAATGCAATGGCATCATAGATGACAAATACACGGTCCCAGCTTGCATACGTAAGCTTTTCAATGATCTGATCGTAATTGGTGTATCCTTTTCCGTCTGCTCCTAAACCATTTCGCTTAATCTCCAGAGATTGTGTAGCTTTATGTAATGCTTCCTGAAAAGAACGGCCGATACCCATTACTTCTCCGACTGATTTCATCTGCAGACCCAATGTTCTGTCTGCACCTTCGAACTTGTCAAAATTCCATCGTGGTATTTTCACAATTACATAATCAAGCGTCGGTTCAAAGAGAGCAGAAGTAGATTTTGTAATTTGATTTTGTAATTCATCCAGTGAATATCCCAAAGCAAGTTTTGTCGCTATTTTTGCAATCGGGTATCCTGTAGCTTTAGAAGCCAGTGCAGATGATCTGGAAACACGCGGATTGATCTCAATGGCAACAATATCTTCGTTTTCATCTGGTGAAACGGCAAACTGAACGTTACATCCTCCTGAAAAATTACCGATACTGCGCATCATCAGGATGGCCATATCACGTAGTTTTTGGAATGTTCTGTCCGATAAAGTCATAGCTGGTGCCACCGTAATACTGTCGCCTGTATGAATACCCATCGGGTCCATATTTTCTATGGTACAGATGATGACTACATTATCATTCTTATCGCGTAACAGTTCCAGTTCATATTCTTTCCATCCCAGTAAGGCTTTATCAATAAGTACTTCGTGTATTGGAGAAGCTTCAAGCCCCATAGTAAGCAGATTGTCAAAATCTTCCTCTTTGTGTACAAAAGCTGCTCCGGTACCTCCGAGTGTAAAGGAAGGGCGAATCACTAATGGAAAACCAAACTCCTGAGCTATTTCTTTTCCTTCTAAAAAAGAGGTTGCGGTTTTTGCCGGAGCAAATGGTACGCCAATTTTACTTAAAAGCTGTTTGAACTGTTCTCTGTCTTCTGTAATATTGATGGCATTGATGTCAACCCCAATCAAGCGTACGTTGAAATCCTGCCAGATTCCTTTTTCATCTGCTTCCAGACACAGATTCAAAGCTGTTTGTCCACCCATAGTAGGCAATACAGCATCAATATCCGGATGTGCAGTCAAAATCTCAATGATTGATTTTGTAGTCAACGGTTTCAGATATACATGATCCGCCATAGTAGGATCCGTCATGATAGTAGCCGGATTGGAATTGATAAGGATTACTTTAATTCCTTCTTCCTTTAAAGAGCGTGCAGATTGAGATCCTGCGTAATCAAACTCACAGGCCTGACCGATGATAATGGGACCGGACCCAATAATCAAAACCGTTTTTATTGAATTATCTTTTGGCATTATTACGTTGTGTTGTTTTAATAAAAATTACGAGTTGGTGGTTTAGTAAGCTAAATATAGTTATAAAAAATGAGTATAAAAAAAGGCGTTACACGTAAAGTAACACCTTTATTTATGATGGAAACATCATTATTTTTTATGTCTTGGTTCGCAAGAAACAGTCAATTTGTGTCTTCCTTTCGCTCTTCTGCGAGCCAACACTTTTCTTCCGTTAGCACTTGCCATTCTGTCCATGAAACCATGTTTGTTTCTTCTTTTTCTTTTTGATGGTTGAAACGTTCTCTTACTCATTGCTATTATCTTTAATTCTAAATAAATTTTACAAATGTCCAGCTTTGAAAAAGACTAGTTTCAAAACCGAGTGCAAATATAGGAAACCTTTTTATTTTTACAAATCCTTTTTTGAAAAAATACATTTCTTTCCATAAAAAAGGAATGATTTGATAGAACCGGTTTTATTCCTCGTCATATTTTTTCTACATTTGCAAAGTTAAAAAATAAAACAGGAAGAATGTTTCATAAAAATATTAAAATAATTTTAGCTGCTCTTATTGTAGCAACCGCTGTTTGGCAATTTACTGAAAACAATATTGGAAACGGAATCTTTTTATTATTAATTGCAGCTATTGTAGTGCTTTTGTATTTTAAAAATGAATTTTTGATTATGGCGCTTTTCAAGTTGAGAAAGCAGGACATGGAAGGAACGAAAAAAGTTTTGGATCGCATCAAAAATCCGGAAGGCGCTTTGCTGAAAAAACAATACGGATATTATAATTACTTAAATGGTATTGTAGTGTCTCAGACCAATCTTACACAGGCAGAGAAATATTTCAGAAAGGCTGTAGAGCTTGGTTTGAATATGGATCAGGATATGGCCGTTGCAAAATTGCAGTTAGCCGGAATTGCAATGACGAAGAGAAGAAAAATAGAAGCACAAAAATTATTGGCAGAAGCTCAGAAGCTCGATAAAAACAATATGTTGAAAGAGCAGGTGAGAATGATGAAAGAACAGATGAAGAAAATATAAAAAATAAAAAAAAGCGATATTATCGCTTTTTTTTATTTTTTATACCCTTCTGTCGGAATCTCAATAGAGTACGTCTTGCCCGGACTTACTGTGAGATTGGTGTTCTGAAGCCACGGGTTGTGAAGTTTGAGAATTTTGTAATTAATACCCTGTTCGTTAGCAAACGTTGCCAGATCAAAAATATCATAATTCACCGGTACCGTTTTGGTTTTAATAGGACGGTACAATACATCTTTTGGTAAATCATAACCGTATTTAGAGGCATTTTGCATGATTTCTTTAAGTGCCAGTATGCGGAATACATAACGTGATGTTTCTTCATTGAGATACAGATCATAATAATCTGTAACACTTTGCGCATCCATCTGTCTTTGTACACCCGCCATACCTCTGTTATAGGCTGCAGCTACCAAAGTCCAGTTGCCAAATCTATTATAAGCACTTTTCAGATACCTGCAGGCTGCTTCTGTAGCTTTGACAACATCATAGCGTTCATCTACTGTGGAGCTCACTTCCAGATTGTATTCTTTTGCTGTTTCTGGCATAAACTGCCAGAAACCTTTAGCTCCTGCAGAAGAAGTAGCATTGGTAAGGCTGCTTTCAATAACTGCGAGGTATTTAAAATCATCCGGAATACCATTTTTTTTCAAAATAGGTTCTATGGTCGGAAAGTACCGGTTGGCTCTTTTGATGATGAGAGTAGTGGCTGAATGTAAATTAATGTTTACCGTCATTTCACGGTCTAAACGTTCTTTTACGTCAATAATTGAAAGAGGAACGCGTTCTTCACAGAAAGCCATATTATTGGGCAGATAAGCATGGTTTCTTACATCTACACTTACGTGATTGGTGCCTTCAGATGTAAATTGAAATAATAAAAGACTGGTTGATACAATACCAGTAAGCGCTAAAGTGTTTTTAATCCAGGTTGTTTTCATGTAAGCCATTTTTTTTAAGTAATTCCGGTAAATTTTCATTGATCCACTTTGCCTGTAACAATATGAGTATATGTGTTGCATTTTTCAGAATGATCGCATCTTTAATCCTGTTGACAGGGAAAATATGGTCTTTGCTTCCATGGATATGAATGATATTGGAAACCGGATGGTCGTTTGTCCATTCAATCGTATTTTTGAAAGCCCATTTTAAATAGTTGTTGGAACGGACTGTAAGGTATTTTTGATACATATCAATCCGATGAACTATTTTTTTTGAAGATACAATTTTTTTTGAAATGCGTTCAATAAAATTTATATAGCGGGTAGGGAATAAATGGTATAATTTATATTTGCGGGCGAGTTTCATCCTCCACGGAAACTCAGAAGGATCTTTGACACTGGAAATTATGACTACCTGTTGTACTTTAATCAGTTTTGCAATTTCCTGTACAATGATTCCTCCAAAAGAGACTCCTATCAAAACAGGATTTTTGTGTTGAATAGCTTCTGCCAGTCTTTTGCAATAGTCTTTCAGGGACTCATTTTTGTTGGGCTCTAACCATTCCAGGTAGTAACATTCAAAAAAATGCGGATCAAAACGTAATTTTTCAAAAATCAAAGAATTGGCAGCCATGCCCGGCATAAAGTAGATTGCTGTTTTATTTTGAGCATTGATTGCGGTTGAATCCATTTGTAATATTCAAAAAAAAGTGGTTATTTTGTGTTCAATTTAGGTCTAAATTTAGATTTTAATTGATGATATATAAATTTCATCTAAACTTATTTGATTAAAATTTAATTTTAACCAGTAAAAATAAGATATAACTCAGTATAAATATAGAAAATTATTAATAATGGAATTTAAAAATAATGAATTATTAAGACAGTATGAATGTAAATGCGGTGATAATCAGATTATAATTGAGTATTCCATTCAGGAAAGAAAGTTGTTTTTGACAAAGTTGAACACCAACGGTTGTGAAGATGAAGAGTTGATTAATGATTTTATCAAACAGATCTTAAATAAAGCAGAGGAAAGCAAATTGCGTATTGTTCCGGTTAACTCAGGTATTGTAGGTTTCTTTAAAAAAAATCCGAGCTACAAAGAGCAATTGGCTACAGGTATAAAAATCTAACTTCAGAAAATAGAAAGCGCAGAAATTTTTCTGCGCTTTTTCTTTTTTATGAAAATACGGGTTGTTCAATAAAGTCAAATCGAACAATTCCGTCTTCATCAATTTTTGTAAGGTGTATAGGGTGTAGTGTATTTACAAGTTCCGGGTTCCATGGGGTTTTTACTTTTACATAATTTTCTGTAAAACCGTGAATATAACCTTCTTTGTTTTCACTCTCAAATAAAACGGTATGAGAACTGTTTAATTGTGCCTCATAAAAAGCCCTTCTTTTTTTTACCGACAAACCGCGCAACATTTTACTGCGTTTGGCTCTTACGTTGGCAGGAACTACACCTTCCATGATGGCAGCTTCAGTATCATCTCTTTCAGAATAAGTAAACACGTGCAGATACGAAATATCCAAATCATTCAGAAAGTGATAGGTTTCCAGAAAGAGTTCGTCTGTTTCTCCGGGAAATCCTACAATAACATCTACTCCGATACAGGCATCAGGCATTACCTCTCTGATTTTGGAAACGCGGTTCTGATAAAGTTCACGCAGATACCGGCGTTTCATTTTTTTTAGAATGGTATTACTGCCCGATTGCAGAGGAATGTGAAAATGAGGTACAAAAGTTTTGCTGGTAGCTACAAAGTCAATCGTTTCATTTTTTAATAAATTAGGTTCAATAGATGAAATTCGTAAACGCTCAATTCCTTCCACCTTGTCCAGATTTTGAACAAGTTCCAGAAAAGTATGTTCGTGTTTTTTATTGCCGAATTCACCTTTTCCGTAATCTCCGATATTTACGCCTGTCAATACAATTTCCTTTATTCCTTTAGCGGCAATTTCGCCAGCATTGCGGAGCACATTGTCCATAGTATCTGAACGTGAAATACCACGTGCTAATGGAATGGTACAATACGTACATTTATAGTCACATCCGTCCTGTACTTTTAGGAAAGCACGCGTTCTGTCTCCAATAGAATAACTGCCGACATAAAAATCAGCTTCTCCGATTTCACAGGAGTGTACTTCACCCATATCATTTTTTGACAGATCATTGATGTAATCCGTAATCTTGAATTTTTCGGTAGCACCTAATACCAGATCCACGCCATCAACAGCAGCGAGTTCTTCCGGTTTCAGCTGTGCATAACAGCCAACAGCAGCAATAAAGGCTTTATCGTTTATTTTGAGGGCCTTTTTTACAATCTGTTTAAATTGTTTATCTGCATTGTCCGTTACCGAACAGGTATTGATGACATAAATATCTGCCTTTTCTTCAAATGGTACTTTCTGAAAGCCTTCATCTGAAAAATTACGGGCAATGGTCGAGGTTTCTGAAAAATTCAGTTTACATCCCAAAGTATAAAAAGCGACTCTTTTCGTGTTTTCCATAGTAATTAGCTACTTAAGAGTAGTAATTTTGAATTATATTTACCATCTGTATGTTGATGGATCGAACTTGCAAATTTATAAACAAAAATCGGATTGATGAAATCTATAATTTATTGCCTATCATTATTTTATATTGTTTTAACATTTGTTTCCTGCCAGAAGAAAACAGCTGTTTATGATGAGTCTATGGTTTTCAGATACAATGAAAGTGGCAATATACAGACGCTTGATCCAGCTTTTGCCCGCAATATGTCTATTATATGGCCAACCAACCAATTGTTTAACGGGCTGGTGCAGCTTGACGATTCATTGCAGGTAGCTCCGGATATAGCCAAGTCATGGACGATTTCTGAAGACGGACTGGAGTATGAGTTTATATTGAGAAAAGATGTCTATTTTCACAAACACATCAATTTCGGTAAAGACAGCACCCGGTTGGTTACGGCTTATGATTTTCAATACAGTTTTGATCGTCTATTAAGCGAAAAATTGGCATCTCCGGGCACCTGGGTATTTCAGTCGGTAGAAAATTACAGAGCGGTTAATGACAGCACCTTTCATATACGTTTAAAAAGACCTTTTCCTGCTTTTATAGGATTGCTTTCAATGAAATATGCTTCTGTTGTTCCCAGAGAGATTACAGAAGACCCTGCAATAGATTTCCGTTCCCATCCGATAGGTACGGGACCTTTCTATTTTAAAATCTGGGAAGAAAACGTAAAATTAGTCTTAAGAAAAAACCAGCATTATCATGAAACAGATGCTCAGGGCAAACGATTACCTTATTTAGAGGCCGTTGCCATCTCTTTTCTACCGGATAAGCAGAGTGGTTTTTTACAGTTTATTCAGGGAAAACTGGATTTTATCTCAGGTTTAGATCCTTCATATAAAGATGAATTGCTTACACCACAGGGTACATTACAGCCAAAATACCAACACAATCTCAAAATGCTTACAGGGTCTTATCTCAATACGGAATATCTGGGGTTTAATATGAATAGTGCTATGGTAAAGGATAAAAAGTTGCGTATGGCTCTAAATATAGGATTTGACCGTAAGAAAATGCTTGCTTACCTCAGAAACGGTATGGGGAATGCAAAAGTAACAGGAATCATTCCGGATGGATTGCCGGGCTATAATGCTGATAAGGCAGTGCGGTTCGATCCGGTGAAGGCAAGAGAACTCATTAATGAAGTAAAGAAAACACACAAACAGCCAGTAAAGCTCACGCTTTCTACAAATGCTACTTATATTGATATTGCAGAATATCTCCAACGCGAATGGCAGAAAATAGGAGTGGACGTAACCATTGATGTAATGCCTCCTTCTACATTACGACAGTCAATTGCTACTAATAAGCTTACTTTTTTCAGAGCAAGCTGGATTGCTGATTATCCGGATGCAGAGAACTATCTCTCTTTGTTTAACAGCGCTAACTTTACACCAAACGGACCGAATTATACCCATTTTAAAAATGAACAGTTTGATCAGATGTATCAAAAATCTTTTGAAATAATTGATTTGTCTGAGAGAAAAAAACACTATGAAAAAATGGATGAGATTATTTTGAACGAAGTACCGGTAATTGTTCTGTTTTATGATAAAGTAGCCCGTTTTACACGTAAAGAAGTTATGGGGCTGGATACCAATCCGATGAATCTGTTGAATTTGAAAACCGTGTATAAACAAAAAAAATAAACGATATCTTCACAGTCGAAATTTATAATTCTATGAAATATATTGCCCTTATCGGCTTCTTCTTAAGCACACTTGTTTCTTTTTCGCAAAACACTACTGAGCTTCTGACGAGACAGATCGTGAAAATTGAAAAAACAACAACCGAGAAAGCCTGGTTGGAACTTGCCAAAGAATTTGAAAAAATAGCCAAAGAAGCTCCAAAAAACTGGTATGCTCAATACTATACTTCGTATGCGTATATCGCTTTGGCAAATGCATCGGAGAAAGATAAAGATGCCTGGTGTGATAAAGCAGAAACCTATCTCAACAATGCCTTTGCTATAGAAAAGGCATCATCTGAAAACTATGTATTAAAAGCCTATTTACTCAGTGCGAGGATACAGGTAAATCCGATGATGAGAGGAGCGAGTATGGGGAAAGCCAGTAAGAAACAGTTAGATCTGGCACAAAAAGCCAATCCTGATAATCCGAGATATTATTATGTGAGAGGCATGGGGATTTATAATACGCCGGCTATATTTGGCGGCGGAAAAAAGAAGGCAAAACCCTATCTGGAAAAAGCACTTGTCAAATATAAAGAATATAAAGCCTCTTCTGCACTGTCTCCGGATTGGGGTAAAACAGAAACTAAAAAATTATTGAGTACCTATTAACATAGTGTACTCAATAAAATTTTATACAAAAGGGATTGTATTTTAGTAATACATTCTTTCTAAATGGTACGTATTTTCAATCTTTGTTTTAACTTCAACTTCCACTCCATTTTTTACCTCTTTCGTTGTAAACTCCTGAAGGCGGTGGAATGATAATTTGATTTTTTGCAGGTTCAGAATCTTATAAGTCACAGGATCCGGTACATTTTCAAAAGAAAGCACTACACTGTCACCATTTCTTACATAAGTACCTTTTAATGTTTGAGCTGATCCTGTAGTAACATTTTTCATCGTATATACTACCGTTTTATCTGCTTTGAAATTGAACTGCATGATCAGTTTGTTCAAAGAAGGCTGGTTTTCATAAGATTCGGTAACTTTACCATCTTTGGTTGTTTTAAGATCAGTCATCTTTAAATCCCATTTACCGATTAATAAATCAACCGGTGCAGGAGTTTCTGTGGTACTGCTGTCATCACTGCTGCAGGACAAACTGGAAAGTGTGAATACCAATAAGGCAGCCAAAGTAATTATTTTTTTCATTTTATGAGGGAATGTTAAATTTTACATTTTTTCGAAATTATAACTGATTACCGTTGTGTATGTAACTCCGTTTACAGGAACTTGCTCTGTCATTTTTAGAGACATCTTCGTATCTCCCAGATTACTCAGGGTAAACGTCTGAGGTGTTTGAGCTAAAGTGATGGTTACAGAGTTACCTGATTTTGTATAAGTACCTGTACCGCTTTGCTCAGCTTGTTGTCCTTGCTGAATTAAAAAATCAATGGTATTGTCTTCTTTAAAGTCATACTGCATGACTAATAAACCCTCTACAGATTGATCTTCTATTATTTGTGGTTCTTGCCCTTCAGCAGTCATCTCCATAGAAAACGTCTTTAAATCCCATTTACCTATTAATTTATCTTTTACCACAGGTGGATCAACTACAACAGGGCTGCTGTCATCGCTACTGCATGAAAAAGTTGAAAAAGTTAAGGTAGTAAGTGCCAGAAGTGTAAAGATTCTTTTCATTATTTTGTGATTATGGTTAAAGTGCAAAGAAAACAAAAAACTATTAAGAAACAAATAGATAACCCTTTTTATCTCTTATGATTTTTTTAAAAATTGCTTAAAAAGATTCTGAAAAAAATGATTTTTATAGATTTATCAAAGGGTTAGACAGGATTTGATGAGGACTTTGGAAAGGGTGGGATGAAATGTTAAAAAATAAATTGGAAGAATTCTCAACATGCACTGTATGTGTTTTGCATATAATTCTCATTTTAAATGGTTAAGTTTGCAGTGATAATAATAGTTATGTCTTTTTGTTGCTATACAAAGCCATCAAACTATTTTTGAGCCATAAAATTTGACACACAGTATATGAATTACCTTTCAGTTGAAAATATATCCAAGTCTTTTGGAGCCCATACATTATTTGAAAACGTTTCTTTTGGAATTAATAAAGATCAGAAAATTGCTTTTATCGCCAAAAACGGATCGGGAAAAACATCGATTCTTAAAATCATTAACGGATTGGATACGGCAGATTCCGGGCAGGTAGTAATCAGAAAAGGCATTCGTATGGAATTTCTTTCTCAGGAACCCAATTTACAGGGAGAACTCACAATTGAAGAAAGTATCTTTGCTTCTGACAATGAAACCCTCAAAGTAATTGAGCAGTACGAAAAAGCCCTTGAAAATCCGAATGATGAAGAAGCGTATCAGAAAGCTTTTGATCGTATGGACATGCATAATGCATGGGATTTTGAAACACAGTACAAACAGATCTTATTCAAACTGAAGCTCGAAGATTTAAAACTAAAAGTAAAAAATCTTTCCGGAGGTCAGAAAAAACGTCTGGCATTGGCCATTATTCTGATTAATAAGCCCGACCTTCTGATTTTAGATGAGCCAACCAACCATCTTGATCTGGAAATGATAGAATGGCTTGAAAGCTATTTTGCAAAAGAAAATATAACCCTGTTTATGGTCACTCACGATCGTTTTTTTCTGGAGCGGGTGTGCAATGAAATCATTGAGCTCGATCATGGTAAGATCTATCAGTACAAAGGAAACTATTCTTATTATCTTCAGAAAAAGGAAGAACGGATTGCTGCTGAGAATGCTTCTATTGACAAGGCAAAAAACCTTTTTGTAAAAGAATTAGACTGGATGCGCCGTCAGCCTAAAGCGCGTACTACCAAATCAAAATCGCGTCAGGATGATTTTTATGTTATTAAAGAAAAAGCGCATTCCCGTAGAAAAGAACATCAGATAGAGTTGGAAATCAACATGGAACGGATGGGAAGCAAAATTGTGGAGTTACACAATGTCAGCAAAACATTTCAGGACAAAGTTATTCTCAAAAACTACAGTTACACCTTTAACAAAGGGGAACGTATCGGTATTATCGGCAAAAACGGAACAGGAAAATCTACCTTCCTCAATATACTAACACAAACAATGCCTCCTGATAGCGGAAAGGTAGTCGTAGGAGATACCATTAAGCTGGGATATTACACACAAAGTGGTATCAACCCGAAACCCGAACAAAAAGTAATTGATATCATTAAAGAATACGGAGAATACATCCCTCTGACAAAAGGACGCTTAATTTCTGCAGCCCAACTGCTTGAGCGCTTTCTATTTGATCGTAAAAAACAATATGACTTTGTAGAAAAACTCAGTGGAGGAGAACTCAAACGTTTATATCTGTGTACCGTACTCATTCAGAATCCTAATTTTCTGATATTGGATGAGCCAACAAACGATTTGGATATTGTAACGCTGAATGTACTGGAAAGTTTTCTGCTCGATTATCCGGGTTGTTTACTTGTGGTATCTCACGACCGCTATTTTATGGATAAGATTGTAGATCACTTGTTTGTTTTCAGAGGTGAAGGGGTGATAGAAGATTTTCCGGGTAACTACTCTGATTTCAGAGCCTATGAAGATTCTGTAGAACCTGTAAAAGAGGAAGCAGTAAAAGAAAAAGTAAACTGGAAAGAAAATCAGGTTAAAAAAGAAGGACTCTCTTTTAACGAACAAAAAGAATTTCAGAAAATAGAGCGCGAGATAAAAGATCTGGAACACAAAAAAGCACAGATTGAAAAAGAGTTTTCTGATGGAAAAGTTTCAGATGCCGATTTGAATAAAAAGGCAACGGAATTGCAAAAAATTATAGAAACACTGGAACAAAAAGAAGAACGCTGGTTTGAATTATCCGCTAAAACAGAATAGACAGATGCGCTCTCAGGAGCGCATTTATTTTTTAATAAAAATCTTTTTGAGACTCATGGCACGGGATGGGTATTGCCGTCCATGCGGAATGTTGTTAAAGATCAGCGCTGCCAGCAATAAAATAAGTACACCGCTCAAAACAGGCGACAGCATATAAAAATAACCTAATTCCCGTACAGAAGTTCCGCCCGTCACAGCGATTAAGGCTGTTGCTCCACCAGGCGGATGCAGCGTTTTCGTAATCTGCATCAGAATAATAGACAGTGAAACTGCCAAAGGCGCTGCTACCCATACCAGATCAGGCAATAGTTTTGTTATTGAAACTCCTATAAACGCTGCGATGAGATGGCCACCGATCAGATTTCTCGGTTGTGCCAGCGGACTGGAGATAACGCCGTAAATCAGTACACACGAGGCTCCGAACGAACCAATAAGTAATGTGAGTTCAGCCGGACTGAATTTTTCATATTGTAAATAGCAGATCGTTCCCAAACCGACAAATGAACCTACAAAAGCCCAAAAATGTTCATTGAAATCGACAAGAGTTTCTTTATATAAAACGTACTTTGTTTTTCGAAAAGTTCGGTTTTTCTTTAATTTATTCATGGGAAAAGCTACTTTTTGCTGACCATCTTTTTAATCTCATTCAGTTTCATCAATGCTTCAACCGGAGTCAATGTATTAATGTCTAAATTCAGAATTTCTTCTTTTATTTCTTCGAGCAGGGGATCATCCATATTAAAAATACTGAGTTGCAGTTCATCATTTGTTGTAAGATCAACCGAACCTTCTGATTTATGGCTTTTTTCGAGCTTTTTCAATACTTTTTGTGCTTTTTGAATGACCATTTGCGGCATTCCTGCCATCTTGGCTACATGAATACCAAAACTGTGTGCACTGCCACCGGGTATAAGTTTTCGTAAAAACAGTACAGTGTCTTTGAGTTCTTTTACAGAAACATTGAAATTTTTGATTCTGTGAAATTGCTCATGCATATCATTGAGCTCATGATAATGAGTAGCAAACAGTGTTTTTGCTTTTGCCGGATGCTCATGCAAATATTCTGCAATCGCCCATGCAATCGAAATTCCGTCATAAGTAGAGGTTCCCCGTCCGATCTCGTCCAGTAAAACCAAACTGCGGTCGGTAAGATTGTTCAGAATCGATGCGGTTTCATTCATCTCTACCATAAACGTAGACTCTCCCATAGAGATATTGTCTGAAGCACCTACTCTGGTAAAGATCTTGTCTGTAATCCCCATAGTTGCGGATTTTGCAGGTACAAAACTACCCATTTGAGCCAACAATACAATGAGGGCGGTTTGTCTTAATATAGCTGATTTACCCGACATATTAGGACCGGTGATCATGATAATCTGCTGATTTTCATTGTCCAGATATACATCGTTTGAGATGTAGGGAGTTCCGGGTGGTAATTGTTTTTCAATTACAGGATGTCGGCCGTCTTTGATGTCAAGAATAAAATCATCTTTAAATTCCGGACGTACATAATTATGATCAATTGCCATTTGGGTAAACGACTGAAGACAGTCGAGCTGTGCGACCAGATTGGCATTGAGTTGTACAGGCTGTATGTATTGTGCGCACCACATGATGAATTTTTCGTAGAGCTCAGATTCTATTTTGTAAATGCGTTCTTCTGCACCTAAAATTTTGGTTTCGTATTCCTTGAGCTCTTCCGTTATATAGCGTTCCGCATTTACTAATGTCTGTTTGCGAATCCAGTTTTCAGGTACTTTATCTTTGTGGGTGTTGCGCACCTCGATATAATAGCCAAATACATTGTTGAAAGCTACTTTTAAAGAAGGAATTCCGGTGTTTTTACTTTCCCGTGCTTCCAGAGCTTCCAGATATGATTTGCCCGACTGGGAGATATCCCGCAGTTCATCAAGTTCTTCATTCACTCCGCGTGCGATAGCATTTCCTTTATTTAAGGCAACCGGAGCATCAGCGGTAATGGTAGCCGTGATTTTTTCGCGTAGAAGCTCACATGCATGAAGATTGTCGCCAATTATACGCAACGCTTCATTTTTACTTTTTAATGCCAACTCTTTCATCGGAATAATCGCATCAAGAGATTCTTTGAGATAATTGATTTCGCGCGGAGAAATTTTGCCTGTAGCCAGTTTAGAGATCAGCCTTTCGAGATCAGAAATTTGCTTGATCTGATATTGAAATGTATGTAGTGTTTCAGGATTCGTTTTCAGATAATCAACTACTTCAAGGCGATGGTTGATCGCATTGATTTCCTTTAGAGGCAACGCAAGCCACCGTTTTAATAAACGTCCGCCCATAGGCGACAGGGTTTTGTCAATTACATCAAGCAGTGTTGTAGCATTGTGGTTATTACTATGGTGTAATTCCAGATTTCGTATGGTAAAACGGTCCATCCACACATAGGCATTCTCGGCAATACGCTGAATATTGGAAATATGCTGAATTTTGTTATGCTGTGTTTCCGATAGATAATACAGAATGGCTCCTGAAGAAATGATACCTTCAGTAAGTTCTTCTATACCAAATCCTTTCAAAGAAGTGGTTTTAAAGTGTTGGGTCAGGCTTTCGTTTGCATAATCTTCTTTGAAAATCCAGTCTTCGAGGTAAAACAAATTGAAATCACTTCCAAAATGATGCAAAAAGTTATTCTTTGTTCCTTTTTGAACCAGTACTTCGCTGGGTTGAAAGTTTTGAAGCAGTTTATCTATATATTCTTCATTTCCTTGTGAGGTAAGAAACTCCCCGGTAGAAACATCTAAAAAAGAAATCCCGATTGTTTTTTTTCCAAAATGTAAGGCAGCAAGAAAATTATTCGTTTTTGCCTGCAATACTTCATCATTCATCGATACCCCTGGCGTCACAAGCTCTGTAACTCCGCGTTTGACGATCGTTTTTGTGGTTTTTGGATCTTCAAGCTGATCACAGATGGCTACCCTGAGACCTGCTTTTACTAATTTTGGCAGATACACATTCAGGGAGTGATGCGGAAAACCTGCCAGAGCAGTTTCGCTCGGGCTTCCGGCTCCTCTTTTAGTGAGTGTAATGCCTAAAATACCTGCCGCCCGCACTGCATCCTCACCAAATGTTTCATAAAAGTCACCTACTCTGAAAAGCAAGCACGCATCGGGATACTTATTTTTAATCTCGTTGTACTGTTTCATTAAAGGGGTTTCTTTTACTTCTTTCGGCGTTTTTACTTTAGCAGACATTTTTTTAGGGGTGTATTTTAGTTTATACAAATATAATATAGATTTCAGTAAGATGAAATCACAGCAGTGTCAGAAACAAAAATAAAGAAATAAAAAAAGCCCCGCAATGCGAGGCTGATTTTATTTCCAAAGCTAAAAATTAGTTAGCTGGAGTAGCTGGAGCTGTTTCGTTAGCTGGAGTCTCAGTAGCTGGAGTTTCAGTAGCTGGAGTTTCAACTGCTGGAGCTTCCTCAACTGCTGGAGCCTCTTCAACTGCTGGAGTTTCAACTGCTGGAGTTTCTTCAACTGCTGCTTCTTTGTTAGTTTCTTTACAAGATACGAATGCTAATGAAGCAACGAATGCTAAGCTTAATGCGATTTTTTTCATTTTTTTAATTATAAAAGTTAATTATTAATTCGAAACAAAGATATGAAATTTTTGATTCGATGATAAAAATGTGATATTTTTTTTAAAAAAGATTAACATATTGATTGTTAACGCTTTGTTTTGGTTTTTTGTTTCGGATTTACGATTTTTATTTCATCAATCAGATGTTTTGCGTCGGCAAACTTGTCAATGATGAATAAAATATATCTGCTGTCTACCATAATGTTTCTGCAAATCTCCGGATCGTAATAAATATCACTCATCGTTCCTTCCCATACGCGGTCAAAATTCAAGCCGATAAGATTTCCATAGGCATCAATGGCAGGAGAACCTGAGTTACCACCCGTAGTATGATTGGTACCGATAAAGTTTACAGGCAGTTTACCATTTTTATCTGCATAAATTCCAAAATCTTTTGCATTGTATAAATCCATTAGTTTTTGAGGAACATCAAATTCATAATCTCCGGGTACATATTTTTCCATAACGCCGTCCAGATAGGTAATATGGCTGTAAGAAACCGCATCTCTTGGTTCATATCCTTTTACTTTTCCATAGGTCAGACGCAAAGTACTGTTGGCATCCGGAAAAATTCGTGCTTCCGGATACAGTTCCAGCTGCGCTTTCATATAGGTACGCTGCAAAGCATTGATTTGCTCATTTAAGGCATCATAAGCAGGAGCGATCTTTGAAAAGTAATTGTCTCCCATTTCTTTTGCCAATATAAATCCGGCATCTTTGTTGAGTTTTTTGATGACATCTTCTGCCTTTCCGTCCAATAAAGCTTTTAATTTATTATAATCAGTCAGCGCTGAGGTACTGTATATTTTTTCGGCGAGAGCTTCATAATTGATGTTTTGAATCGAAGCAGGAGTAAGTTCTTTAGGTGCTTTTTTACCATAAAGAGCAACCGCTTTTTCAAAAATACCTTTATCTACATCGGTATTCAGATCTTTATAAAGTGTTTCTAAAGAAGAGATCAGATTCGCTTTTCGATCGTTAAAAGATTGTTCGCCCCGGTTTTTGTAAGCATTTTCAAGCTGGTAAAGTTGAAATCCTACCTGTAGCAGCTCATTGTTTCGCAAGGCCACTTCCTGAAAATAATCTCTTGCAAGAGCATAAGGTGTGATTTCCTTATATAGTTTTTCGAATTCCGGCAATAGCGTTCCGTATTCCTTTTGTTTGTTTTTTGTAGCAGCACGCGCAGTGAAATCTTTTTCAAAAGCCTGTTTTACTTTTACAGCATCCGATTTTTTTAATCCCTGAATTTCACCAATCCATTTTTTCCATGCATTGGCAATGCTTGCATATTTAGATGCATATTGAATTTTGATAGCCGCGTCCTGACGCATATAGCTGTCTGCTACTTTCAGGGAGGCATCACGGATCTCTATTTTTGCAGGATTCAGATCATTAATAATCTGCTCTACGGCATAGGAAGGAAGATATTCCTGAGTACGTCCCGGAAAACCAAAAACCAGTGTAAAATCATTTTCTTCTACGCCGCCAACAGAAATTGGCAAGAAGTGTTTTGGGGTATAAGGTACATTGTCTTTTGAATACGCTGCCGGGCGGTTGTTTTTATCGGCATAAATACGGAAAAGTGAAAAATCTCCTGTATGTCTCGGCCATACCCAGTTATCCGTATCCGAACCAAACTTACCTATAGAAGAGGGTGGTGTTCCTACCAGACGTACGTCTTTAAAGGTTTCAGTAACAAACAAAATATACTGATTTCCGTCAAAGAAAGTTTTGATTTTGTTTTCCTGCCACGATTCTTTTTTATATTCGTTTTGTACAGAAGAAATATTAGATTGAATTTTAGCATTTTTTGCCGCTTCAGTGCTCAATTCATTTACTCCTGCCAATATTTTTGACGTTACATCTTCTATTTTTATAATAAAAGTAACCGTGAGATCCGGATTGGGTAATTCTTCACTGAAGTTTTTAGCCCAAAAACCGTTGGTCAAATAATCATGCTCTACAGTAGAATGCATTTGAATTTCACCATACCCGCAGTGATGATTGGTCAGTAACAGACCTTTAGGAGAAATGATTTCTGAAGTACATCCTCCGTCAAAATGTACAATAGCGTCTTTCAGACTGGAGTTATTGACATCATAGATGTCTGAAACAGAAATTTTCATTCCCAGATTTTTCATTTCTGTTTCGTTCATTCCTTTCAGTAAAGAAGGAATCCACATTCCGCCCTGTTGGGCAAACATAGGCAGGGAACATACTACTACTAAAATAAGTCTTAGTAATTTCATCAATTTACAACTTTATGGTTAATATTTTTTTGAAAAACGGCAAGTTACAAAAAAATAGCCACTTATTGGTTCTTATGTATCATCAGGTGGCGGTGATGCATCTGAAAATTCATCTTCTTATACAATTCCTGAGCAGACATATTATGAGGCTCTACCTCGAGATACAATACTTTTAAGTCTTCTTTTTTGGCGTATTCCTGTACAAAAGCAACGGCTTTTTTTCCTAAACCTTTTCCCCGCATGCTGCCGTCAATATAGAGTTCGTCAAAAAAGGCAATGGTACCTCCAAATTCAAAACTAAACATCTTTGCAAGTATAATATATCCTACGATCTGTTGTTCGTAGGTGATGAGAAATGCATTCCCCAATTTCGGATGGTCGATAAAATAGTCAAAATTTTTAGCACTTACTACCGGATCAATAGGATAGTGGTCTATAGCATAAAAATCGGTCATCAAAGCAACCGCTTTTTCGATATGCTCTTTTTGCAGGGGTAAAAATTGTACCATAAAATGTGTATATTTAAAAAAAATAAAATAATGGATTTACTATTGAATGATTTTTCGTTCGGACTTTATTTACATGAATATCTGCTTCTCATAATTGTGTTTTGCGTAATTCCTTTTATATGGAGCAGTTTTTTACTGATCAAAAATACAAATACACCGGGTATTGGGAAACTGCTTTGGTTGGTCAGCTTTCTGATTTTTCCTGTAGCAGTACCGCTTTTTTACCTTTTGAATTACTATTACCATCAAAAAAGAAGCCTGAAATCTGTCTAAAATCAAAGGTACAAAATTATTAGGTTGTTGAATGCTTAAAAACCGTTACTCAGTAACGGTTTTTTTTGTATCCTCTCACGCCTTTAAAACCTTGTGTTTTTGTCATAAAAACGTGTTACAATGTTGTAACAATTTAAAAAAAGAGTGTTTTATGTTTTGTTTTTTAATATAAATGATTCATTTTTACAAAATATTAACGTAAAGGCAGTTTTCCTTCTACCGCTGCCTTAGTTTTTACGAAACCCGATGA
>DAMCXY010000008.1:0-113717 GCA_032096595.1 Flavobacterium sp.
ACTATTACCCGTTTGGATTAAAACAAGAGGGGTATAATGATCTGGCATTAAATAATGGTAATGAACAGGCGCAAAAATATAAGTACAATGGTAAAGAATATGACGACCATTTTGGATTAAACGTCTATGAAATGGATCTTCGTCAGTATGATCCTGCTATGGGCAGATGGGTGGTTCAGGATCCTGTAATCCATCATGATTACTCGCCTTATAGTGCTTTTGACAACAATCCGGTATATTGGAGTGATCCAAGTGGTGCTGATTCGCAGTTGTATAAAGATAAAAACGGTAATGTTGTTGCGGGTAGTTTTGATGGACAAGATGCTCAAAATCTTTTTAATCAGTATCTAAACAGCAGTTCTAAAAAGAGTGAAGAAGAAGTTCAAAAGATGTATGAATTCACTACATCTGAAGAGAATGATGGTAATGGTGGCGGTGGAGATGGAAAATCAAAAGATAGTAGAAAATATAAAAGTTATAATGATTATTATCAAAAAGTTCTTCGTCATAAGTTTTTGAAAAATTTTACATTTGAAGATGCTATTTATCATTATAATTTTGGTAAAGGAGAATCAGTTACTGTGAATCTAAACACCCTAAACTTTGATGATATAACTGTCGAACGATTTTTAAAATCCGAAAAAAGATATCAAAATCATCCTTCAATTACTGTTAACTTTTTAGGGTCTGATTATAAGGGTGATAGGAAAGAGCAAGGATTAATATATGGAAATATTACTTTAGTATATTTAGGAAATAATAAAATTATGGCACTACCAGACGAATATAATTTTGAAATACATAAAGGAAATATATTAACAAAAAGAAATATCTTAACTTTTATGGGAAGCTTATATAATGGAGCAGGAAACTCATATCATATATATTTTCAAGGAACAGCTAAAATTAAAACTAAATGAAAAAATTATCGTTAATAATATTATTTTTCCTATCATTAACTGGTTGTACTAATGATAGGAAAGAATATGTAGACAGGCTTAATCAACTGATAGGGACTAATTTTGATTATAAAGATGAACGGATTATTTTGGAACAGAATCAAGATTTTAGTTCTTTAATCACAAGCATTACTATTGATTTAAGTCCACAGGAGATACAACAGATTTTAAAAAACAATAAGCATCTTTTCAAATATTATGAAACAAAGGTTGATACGTTGATTTTAAAAGGTTTTTCTTATGATATAGAATATGATCAATTAAGAGAAAGTATAAATATTAACCTTAAAAAGGGATCAAATGTATTAAATTATACAAGTTATAAGAATTAATAATAAAAAGATTGAATAATCTATTCATTTGGAATGTATTTTTTATAGATTTTAAAAAGGGATTTTAGAAACATTCAAAAAAATGAAAAAAGAAAGAGATAAAATGGATTTTTTATACTCTTATAGAACATATTTTTTCTTTGTTAGATTTTTATATTTTTTCCATATACATCTATACTTTGATTTATAAAATAGAAAGCCTCTATGCACAAGTGTTTTGGGGCTTTTTAAATAAATAATCTAAGAATAGACGATTCTATAAAATGTATATCTATAGATCGGGAATTTCAGGACGATTGGGGGCTGAATATGACCGCTATGGATTTCAGACAATATGATCAGGCATTGGGTAGGTTTAACGTGATGGATGCGTTAAGTGAAATGGCGTATGAGCAGACACCGTATCGTTATGGATTTAATAATCCGGTGTTTTGGAAAGATCCTTCAGGCTTGTTTGAAACCCATAAACAGGCGGCAAAGTTTTTATCGGATAACGGATTAAACGGAAGTATCACTTATAATCAGGATTTTAACGGTTATGTGGTAACGGTTCAAGGAGGAGAGTTTGACGGTACTCAGTTTTATGATTTTAGTGAGGTAATGGAAGATATGGTCATTGACACAACGAGTAAAAGAGGTGGAGGGAGTAATGGAACCCCTGTCCCTTGTGTGAAATGCCATCATGATGGGATGGTAGAAAATGGTCAGCCTATTAATATTGTTTTTCTTAAAACAGATGGATATTTAATATGGGGCGTAGGCGATGAGGACCAAGGGACAAAACAAAAAGGTAATCATAAGTCCATTGATGCAACTAATATGGGGAATATTGGAGCTGGCGGAACCTCTTTGAAAAGCACAGGTCTTATTTTTGAGTTAGGTAAAGCAATACAAACAGCTACGACAAGTACTAGTGCTGGTGTTTCAATAATTGAAGATAAAAATGTGTCTGAATTTATTGAGGTTATTTTACTTAATTCAGGAACGGGAGTTGATTCAGTTCCAATTAAATTAAATAGTAATCAATATAAAAGATTGAATGATCCAACTAATGATAATGGATTCAAAGATTCATTACATAAGAAATATAAATTTAATACCTATATTAAGCCTTAAATGAGAAAAATATTATTAATAATAATTAGTTTTGTTTTTATTACAAGTTGTAATAAAGACAAAATCATTGTTACAGGATTCAATGAGATAGATGATATATATCTATTTTCAGAGAAAGAAAATATTAAGCTAGATGAGAAAGATGATTATTTAGAGACATATAAAATAAAAAATAATATTGATTCCACCTATATTGTTTTCCATTTAGGTGATAAAATCAACAGGGGATGGATGTATAAAGATGTCTTTATTGGAGATTGGTATTATGAATCAAAAACTATCGATGGAATAATGACTGATAGTATAATAAACTATATAAATTTCTGTGGCAGGAAAAATATCAATACCAAGAAAATTTTTAATGAAAATAAAATGGATGTGGTTAAAAGCTATTATTATACTATCTCATTAGATAAAAATAAATATAATCAGGATGAAGAAGTAAATATAAAAATACAATTTCATTATGATAAAAATATTTACACTGATATTATAAAAATTTATTTTTTTAAAGAGAATTATATAAATGATTTTTGTAATTACAAAAGTCAAAATAGAGATAGTTTATTAGTAAGAAATAATCAATTTGAATTTGTTTCAGAATTTAAAACAAGAGGTAGGCACAAAATACAAGGGTATTTTTTTACAGAAAGTAAAAAAGGTGTTGGAGATGATTTACACATAATTAGACCAATATTTTTTGAAATTCCTATAGAAGTAGATTAAATTGGAATCATGATATTTTTAAGTCAGTTAGTGTTAGTAACTGACTTATTTTATTATATTGATAACAATTTTAATTTAGTTAACCGTGTATTTATAAGCAAAAATGTACCAATCTATAGTTAAAAAACAAGAGTTTACTTATAAAATAGAATAATACTTTTTCATTTGGAAACTGGATAAATATAATTAACAAATATGTATATTTTGTTATATCTAGACTTGATATAATTAAAGTCGATAAGTTAAATTCTACTACAAATATCATTTAAGTAAAGTCGCGTTTGGTTAGGCAACGTTAATGGAGACGGCAGCATCCAGCCTATCGAAATCCTTGAAGAAAACAACTATTACCCGTTTGGATTAAAACAAGAGGGGTATAATGATCTGTCGAGTCCGCATCCGTTCTATAAATACACGTATGTAGGTCAGGAATTTCAGGACGAATGGGGACTTAACATGACCGCTATGGATTTCCGACAATATGATCAGGCGTTAGGACGATTTAACGTGATGGATGCGTTAAGTGAAATGGCGTATGACCAGACACCGTATCGTTATGGATTTAATAATCCGGTGTTTTGGAAAGATCCTTCAGGCTTGTTTGAAACGGAAAAACAGGCGGCAAAGTTTTTATCGGATAACGGATTAAACGGAAGTATCACTTATAATCAGGATTTTAACGGTTATGTGGTAACGGTTCAAGGAGGAGAGTTTGACGGTACTCAGTTTTATGATTTTAGTGAGGTAATGGAAGATATGGTCATTGACACAACGAGTAAAAGAGGTGGAGGGAGTAATGGAACCCCTGTCCCTTGTGTGAAATGCCATCATGATGGGATGGTAGAAAATGGTCAGCCTATTAATATTGTTTTTCTTAAAACAGATGGATATTTAATATGGGGCGTAGGCGATGAGGACCAAGGGACAAAACAAAAAGGTAATCATAAGTCCATTGATGCAACTAATATGGGGAACATTGGAGCTGGAGGTTTTGCTACCAAAAAGAATAGTCTTTTAGGAATTATGCAATATTTATCTAGTGCTATTGGAGTTAATTCAAAAGAAGATAAAAATGATATGATAAATGAAAACAATGATACTATTTGGTTCTATACAAAAAATCCTGTTGGAGTAAAGATAAGAGCATACAAATTAAAAAATGATAACAAATGATTGTAAAGCGAAATAACATGAATAGATTAATAATTTCACTTGTTTTTTTAGTATTAATATTTTTTAATTTTTCATGTAATGATAAAATTAATTACGAAAATTATGATATTAATTTAGAAATGACTTTTTCTATTCAAGAAGATAAAATAAGAGAAGATTGTAAAATATTAGAAGCAGAAATTAAAGAAAAAAAGTATGATTCAAATATGAGATTTGATACTTTGCTTAATAATATGAATAGTGAAATTGAAAATTATAATAATTATTTAGAAATTTTAACTGAAAGAAGTAAGGCACAAAAAAAGAATATATTTTTTTCTGAATCTGAAATTACTGAGGAAGGAAAGATTTTTCTTAATAAAAGTAATTTTATATATAAAAGACTAAATGAATATTCTTCAAAAAATGAATTTCTAAAAAAGAGAGTACAAATTTTATTTGATGTAAAAGACATAAAAGATGAAAATAACTATTATTATAATTATTTAGATTATTATTACAATGGAGTTCCACAAAAAGTGTTCAATTTTTTGATAATGGATCGGAAAAGAAATTTATTAATTATTCAAAAAGAAATAATTGATGGAGTTGAAAGTTAGACTTTTAATTGTTGTAAAATATTAATAAGCAATAGCGGAAATTTTATAAAATGAAATCAATATTGTTTTTTTTAGGGACTCTATTTGTTCTCAGTTCATGCACTAAAAAAGAAAATGTAAAAGAAAATATAAAAGATCAAGTACTTTACTATATAAAATTTCCTGATACAATTTATAAAGGGAAATCAGTTAATGGGGAAATATATTATTCAAGTCATTTTGAGAAGCTTACTAAGAATTTTATTAAAAAAGATACAATAAGAAGACTGAAATTTTATATGAATCTTACAGATAATTTAGATTATGACAATGAATACTTATTAGACACAGATAATTATTTTAGTGCTACAGATTATAAAACCATTCCGTTCTATGATGTATCTTTTAAAGAAACGGGTACTTTCTATATTGATGGAATTATTTTAGATCGATTATATTGTAATACGTTTAAAAAAGATAAAGAAGGAGAATATATTTTCAATATGTCTGAAATAAAGCTTCGAGTAAAGAAAAAAATAGTTGTAATTGATTCTATCAAGTAAAGTATTTGTAGAAGAGAATTAAAATTCTTATTCAAAATAATTATGGCAGGAATAACAACAAAAATAGGAGATGTATTTTCAGTTAAAATAGATGATAGTCACAAGAAATATTTTCAATTAATAGCTTTTGATATAACACAGATGAATAGTGATGTAATCAGAGCTTTTGAAAAAACATATTCAATTGATATCACTCCTGAATTATCAGAAATAATAAAAGGAGAAGTTCAATTTTATGCTCATTGTGTTACAAAACTTGGGTTAAAAATGGGTTATTGGGAAAGTGCAGGAAATATTCGTGATATAGGAACTACGAAAAATATTATATTCAGATGAACAAATGATTCCGGGACAAAACCAGGAGAGCAAATAAAAGTATCTCATAATTGGTATGTATGGAAAATTAATGATAATGATTTTACAAGAGTAGGTAAGTTGAAAGGAGAAAATCGGAATGCCGAAATAGGAAGTATTATACCGCCTGATAGCATAGTATACAGAATGCAAACAGGAAAATATGATTTCGTCTATCCTGATTTTGAATAAAACTTAGATAAAAGCCTTAGTTATAACTGAGGCTTTTAATATCTTATTTTTACAATAAAAGAAGCTATGATCTGGCATTAAATAACAGTAATGAACAGGCGCAAAAGTACAAATACAACGGTAAAGAATATGATGACCATTTTGGATTAAACGTCTATGAAATGGATCTTCGTCAGTATGATCCTGCTATGGGCAGATGGGTGGTTCAGGATCCTGTAATCCATCATGATTACTCGCCTTATAGTGCTTTTGACAACAATCCGGTGTATTGGAGTGATCCAAGTGGTGCTGATTCACAGTTGTATAAAGATAAGAATGGTAATGTTGTTGCGGGTAGTTTTGATGGACAAGATGCTATAAATCTTTTAATCAGTATCTAAACAGCAGCTCTAAAAAGAGTGAAGAAGAAGTTCAAAAGATGTATGAATTTACTACATCTGAAGAGAATGATGGTAATGGTGGCGGTGGAGATGGAAAGAATCAAAATCAACCAAAAGGTAAGTTAAGTACTGCGACTGTTTATATTGAAACAGATGGAATTGGACATGTTTATATTGAATTGAATGGAATAATTTTTTCTTATGGAAGGTATAATGGAAGTTATTCTCCTTCGTCTGGAGCTTTTGGTCCATATGGAGATGGAATTTTACTCAAAAAAGAAGGGCAAGAAGCTATTGATTTTATAAATGAAAGAAATTCTACTTTTCCCACCACATCTTATAAGGTTCAGTTAAATAGTTCAGCAGCTTATTCTTATTTAAATGATCTATATAATGGAGGGAAATTACTAAGAGATAGAGAAGGAAATTTAAGACAAGGACGAGCGATTGATACATATAGTTTGGTTGGACCTGGAGGTAATAATTGTGCAACTATTGTATCAAGAGCATTACAAAAAGGAAATTATGATATAGGCATATTTCAAAGTCCTAGTTCACTGAATCAGTTTTTATTTAATGTTACTGCTATGAAAAATGGTTTTAATCCTGGTCTATGGGTACCCAAAAGATAAAATATGAAAGTTATGAAATATAGAAAAGTAATAGTAGTTGCGATACTACTTCTTATTGCATTTATTGGAATAAGATCTTGTGTTTATATTGATCTTCAGGTAAGTAAAAAATATGAAACACAATTAGAAGGCATAACAAAGTCTGATGTATTAATTAAAAAAGCGGAGATAAAGGCTAAAGAAATTAGATTACAAGAATATAATATTAAATTGCAAATAGTAGTCGCAATTATTCTCATTTTTTTATTTTTATTATTACTTCTTAAAATAAAAAAAGGTGATAAAGATTGATAGTTTTTTTTCAAGACTGATACAAGTCTAAATAAACTTAAAACTATGAGAAAAATATTCATATTCATAACTATATCTATAATCAATATTTCTTGTATGGATAAATATGAT
Source organism: Flavobacterium sp. (assembly GCA_032096595.1). Taxonomy (GTDB): domain Bacteria; phylum Bacteroidota; class Bacteroidia; order Flavobacteriales; family Flavobacteriaceae; genus Flavobacterium. The sequence goes on from DAMCXY010000008.1 coordinate 7,408, forward strand.
AATAGAGTTTTGTTAGTAGAAAACAATTCTAAAGAAAATATTTATACACTTATATATTATGATGAATTAAATGTTTATAAATCTAGCCCTTATGAGTTTTCAGGGTTATTTAAGGATTCACTTCTTCTTAATACTAAGAAGGAAATTAATAGACCATCTGATTGGAAAAGCTATTCAAAAATACTTGATAATAACATTCGCCTGTATATTATTAATAAAGATAGCGTAGATAAATATGGATGGGAGGGAATATATAAACATAATATCTATAATAAAAAGTATTTATTAGATATGGATGTATTAGATAGTCTGAATTGGAAGATTGAATACAATGGCGATTAGTATTTAAGATGAATTAAAAAATTAAAAGCTCCACATAATGATTTAATGGGGCTTTATTTAAAAATAATCATTTAAGAGAAACACGTTCTATAAATACACGTATGTAGGTCAGGAATTTCAGGACGATTGGGGACTGAATATGACCGCTATGGATTTCAGACAATATGATCAGGCGTTGGGAAGGTTTTATGGAATGGATGTATTGGCAGAGGCATCCGTTTATAGCACTCCTTATCATTATGGTTATAACAATCCAGTTTATTGGAGTGATTCTTCCGGTTTACTATCGGATTCATTTATTGGTTCGATCTGGAACAATTCACCAGATAAATCCAGAACGTATTGGGAGAATATGGGAGGATATTTTGTAAGTAATCATGTGAATGCTTTTGGAAATTCAATTGCAACATTGTATGATGGTACAATTGGAGAGACATTACCAATGATGTATGTGGATGCTACTAAAGGAGGAGGAGGAGCTCTGAATTATTCTTCAGAAGGAGGATTTGATATAGGAAAAAGAATTCAGGATCATACCTACAGATATGGTAAATCATACCAGGGATATCGGGATGGTTTACGAAGTGCTCAGTGGGATCGTTTTCAGGGAGGTTTAGATTATGCGGGAGCCATACTAGTACTTGGAGAGCCTATTGATATGATAAATGCCGCTATATCAGCTCTAAGAGGAAATTATGGGGCTGCTGCATTAAGTCTTGCTGCAATGATACCTATAGGAGGTTATGCAGCGACTGCTGTTAAAACACAAAAAAAACAGAATTGTAGCAATTGCTAACTCTAAAGCAATGGGAAATGCTATGGAGCAGGCTTTAGGTATGACCAATTCTAAAACAGCTATCAATGTTGGTGGAAGAATAAGGTTTCCTGACAGATTAGATTTAATGAGTATTTATTAGAAGAGTCTAAAAATGTTAAGCATCTTAATCTTACAGGACAATTGAGAGATTATTTAAATTATTCACAGAATAATGGCTTGATAATGATTTTACATACACGTTCAACAACTACATTTTCTAAACCGTTACAACAATTAATTAATAATGGAACGATCATTCACAATAAAGTTCCTGGTTTTTAAATTATCTAAATATGACAAATATTGAAATATTAGAAAAGAGATGGGATGAATTACTTGCTAATAAAAGTAAGGATAAATCTGAAAAAGAATTAAAAGAATATACAGAAGAAGTTCTTTCTCTTGCTAAACAGATAGCTGTAGAACGAGCAAAGGAACATCAAGGTTTAACAAATGAATTAGCTAATGTAGGAATTAATATTACTACAATTTGGGATTTAGTTAATACTAAAAGTAAATATTCTATTGCTATTCCTATTTTGTTAAAGCATTTAGAATTCAATTATTCAGATAAAATAAAAGAAGGAATTGTAAGAGCTTTAACTGTTCCAGAAGCAAAAGGAATTGTAGTGCCTCAACTATTAAAGGAATATTTAAAATTGCCTAATGACAAAGATGATTTGAAATGGGTTATTGGAAATGCTGTAAATGTAACAATTACAAAAAATGAAGTTGCAGACATATTTCCTATTGTATTAGATAAAAAAAATGGTTTGTCAAGGCAAATGTTTGTAGCTGCATTAGGTAAAATAAAAACTGAAAAAGTAAAAGAAGTGCTGCTTAAGTTGGTTAATGAAGAGGATAAAGTTATAAGAGAAGAAGCTCAAAAAGCATTAAAAAAAAATAAATAACAAAATTGATAAAAAGTAAATTTTCAGGTGATACAATTTTCTGGGGTATTTTTATGTTAGTACCCTTAGCTTCTTTTATTATTTTTTCAATAAAAATTATCAAAAACTATTCAGGTAATATTGGACAGATTTTAATTCTGTTGTTATTTATTATCTTATTTTATTTATTAATAAATTTTCTAAAACATATTAAGAGTATAAAAATTTCGGAAAAAAAATTGAAATACTATTCAATATTGCAACCATTTGGAAAAACTTTAGACTTGTCCGATTATATAGGAAAAATTATTTTAACTGAGGTTGGAACTCGTGGAAGTTATAAAACAGTATATTTAATTAATACGAAACGTAAAACTTCTTTTAAAATAATGGGATTGCATTATAAAAATTTTGATGAAATAAACAATGCTTTGCCACTTAAAATAATAAAGTATAATCCAGGTTTTACTCAATATCTTAAATTACTTTTTTTTGAAACAATTTCTATAAAATAGTTAAACTCTAAAGGCATAAAGTGTTCGGTCGAGTCCGCATCCGTTCTATAAATACACGTATGTAGGTCAGGAATTTCAGGACGATTGGGGGCTGAATATGACCGCTATGGATTTCAGATAGTATGATCAGGCATTGGGTAGGTTTAACGTAATGGATGCGTTAAGTGAATTGGCATATGACCAGACACCATATCGTTATGGATTTAATAATCCGGTGTTTTGGAAAGATCCTTCGGGCTTGTTTGAAACGGAAAAACAGGCGGCAAAGTTTTTATCGGATAACGGATTAAACGGAAGTATCACTTATAATCAGGATTTTAACGGTTATGTGGTAACGGTTCAAGGAGGAGAGTTTGACGGTACTCAGTTTTATGATTTTAGTGAGGTAATGGAAGATATGGTCATTGACACAACGAGTAAAAGAGGTGGAGGGAGTAATGGAACCCCTGTCCCTTGTGTGAAATGCCATCATGATGGGATGGTAGAAAATGGTCAGCCTATTAATATTGTTTTTCTTAAAACAGATGGATATTTAATATGGGGCGTAGGCGATGAGGACCAAGGGACAAAACAAAAAGGTAATCATAAGTCCATTGATGCAACTAATATGGGGAATATTGGAGCTGGCGGAACCTCTTTGAAAAGCACAGGTCTTATTTTTGAGTTAGGTAAAGCAATACAAACAGCTACGACAAGCACTAGTGCTGGTGTTTCAATTTTGGAAAATATAGATTCTTATAGTGACTCTGACAGTAAAGTTACTGATTCTATTTTTGTAAAAGAAGCCATCCATTATGGATATAGAACATTATATATACTTGATTCAGTACCTGTTAAAAATAAGGAAACAATACCAAGCGATAGATATAATAGAATTGACCAAAATAATATAAGGCTAAGAAAATTAGATAATTCTAAATATTAAAAAAATGAAATTTATAGAAAAAATAATATTTCTTTTGATTTTTATAATCATTTTAGGATGTAATAAGAATAAAATTATTAAGGAGAAACATTTATTAAAAAATGATACGGTTGAATATATTTATAAACAGAATAATATAATAATTAGGACAATAAAAATTTTTGATGGAAAACCAATAAGTATTAGTTTTTTTGAAAATAATGCTATAAAACAAAGAAAAATATTTTTAGAAAAGGATAAACAATATATAATTAATTATGATGGTGATGGGGTAATAAAATCAACTTACTATGCAGTTAATGAGAAAAAAATAGGTTGGGAGAAAAAATATCGCAATGACGGAAGTTTAGAAGAAGAAATGTTCATTATTAATGAAGAAGGAAAACAAGTTAAGTATTATAAAGAAAATGGACTAATAGATAGAAATAAAAGTTTTTATGCAGAGGTACTTATAGAAGACACCTTGAATAGAGGTAAACATATTGGGAAAATAATATATAATGCCCCATATAAAGAAGGAAACTTCTTATTATTACTTTTATCTAAGAATATCAAACAAGATTTTTCAAATATGTTAGAAGTGCAAAAAGATACATTTGGATCTTATTCAACTGAAATATATTTTGAGTTAGATACTAAGAATATAGAAGGTTCTTATCCTCTTAGAGGATATATAATGAATATTGATGAAACTGACCCAAAAGAAAATGTCCCTATAATGATTATTGACCATACTATTTTTATTAAGTAAGAATTATATTTTTCCCGGTATAAAGTATATCAGCGGATATATTGATGATGAAATATTGATAAATAGTTTAAATAGAGACATCAAAAAAGGTAAACTTCCAGGATATTTATTTCGTTCATATCTTACTAAAAAAGTTGTGGTATTAGAGCGATAGATAATATTTGCTAAATTATAAAGAGCCCCATTACATGAGTTTTGGGGCTTTTTAAAAAAATAATCTAAGAATAGACGATTCTATAAAATGTATATCTATAGATCGGGAGTTTCAGGACAATTGGGGGCTGAATATGACCGCCATGGATTTCCGACAGTATGATCAGGCGTTGGGTTAATGCTGATGATAAAAAAATCAAAATAAAGGAATACAATGAAAAGATTAAATTTACGACTCATTATTTTATTAAGCACCTTTTTTACAGGATGTTCATCTTCTTTATTTTATGAAAAAATAAAAGAGATGGATAAAATAAATGAGGCAAGTTCTAAGGAAGAAATAGCAATACACTATATTAAAAATAAAAAAATTGATATTGATAAATATGTTTTTTCATTCTTAAAAAAAGAATTGAAGAATACTTCTCATATTTATTATTTTATACAGCCTACTTATATTCACAATGATTTTAATAGAATAAACATAATCGTCTTTGATGTAGATCATAAAAAGTATTATTATTTACAAAATAAAAGTTTCTTCTCAAAAAAAATTATTTCAATTAATGAATTAAATGTTTTTGATGAAGAATATTATAAATATATCTATGAATTATTTAATAATGAATCATGTGATGAATTAGTTCGAATAGGAACAGAAAATAATGAATCTGGTGGTAATGAAGTTATATATGAGATAAATTTGAAAAAAAATGTAATTAGAAAATGTAACTATCCTTCAGTATTTATTATTCCAGATGCATAGATACTATGTAATAGTATGTAGGAGAAGAAGACATGAAGGATTCTTTAAAATATGTTAAATAATGAAAAAAATAATTACTCTCATTTTTATTTCCTTTTTATCCTGTAATAAGAAAGAAACTAAATTATTGGAAGCAAATGTTTCAAATGAAATTGAAACACAAATAGCAAATGTGAATTTTCCTGATACGATACATATAAATAAAATATATGAAGGAAATATAATCTATACATCAGCATTTGATAGCATAACCACTAAGCTGAATGCTGATGGAGAAATAACAAGATATATTATGTTAATCTACTATGAACCTTATAATTTAGATAAGGATAAAAATCAATTTACAGAAATAATTACAGATACAACATTTACATATAAGCTACCTGAAGTACCTATTAGAAATGTCCAATTTAAGGAACCCGGTAAATATCAGTTAAATTGGCTCATAAAAGATATGGTGATTTTTGATACGATAAAAGGTAGAAAAGATTCAGAACCTTTACCTATGAAGATAGAAGAAACGCGTGTTTCAAAAAGAATTGTAGTCGTAAAGTAGATGAAAATTTTTATTCATAATTTTTTGTGATTCCGGAGAGAGAGTGGTAGCAAAAATAGAATCATATATACAAAAAAGGTATAGAAATAACTAAGGTAAAACAGGTATGAAAAATAAGATTTTAGCTTTTCTAATTTTAGTACTATTATTTTCTTGTACAAAAGAGGTAAAAATAAAAGCAAATAATGATGATATTAGTTTCTCATCAAAAACCTCAAATACATCTTATAAACAACTTAAATACAAGATGATATTACCTGAAACTATTTTTGTCAATAAAACTTATAAAGCAATAATTGAGTTCGAGAGCGATTTTGATACTATTATTGACCCAATTCAAGTTGGTAAGGCATTAAATGATACTACCAAAACAAGATTAATAACTTTCTATAATTTTTTTCCAGTAAAATCTCCAATGGAATCTCAAGGTAATTTAATTATAAAGGATTCAACTTTTGTGCTTAATAAAAAATTTGTAATTGAAAATATTTTATTTAAAGAAACAGGAGAGTTTGTCTTTTGTGGGTTGATTTTTGATCAAATTATGTATAACCATTATAATAAAAAAGGTGTGCGTGATTCCGTATATTTCGATAGAAAAAGGCAACAAATATTTAAAAAAGTAGTGGTAATAGACTAATCCAAATATTCCCCTTCATCATCTTTGAGTAAGGGGAAAATTTTAAACGCATGAAGGATTTATGGAGTTAAATAAATTAAGACAGATAACAATTCAAGAAGAAATATTACTAAATCACTTAATTAATATATCGAATTATTCAATAGATCAAAATTGGAAAGAAAAAATAAGAGTTAAATTTCTAAATGATGGTAATATGGGAAGTTTGGAATTATTTGTCAATGATGATTTTGATGAATATAGATTTTTTGGTAAACAGATTTCTGAATGCTCTTTCTTTGATTCTGATGGAGTCAAAGTTATAGTGTCATTAAATATAGATACCAATGGAAATTTATTTGAATTAGATATTTGGAAAACAGATTTTTCTCCGCTAATAAAAATACCAACTGATATAAGTCTGTTTCATTCTGATTTAAATTGAGTATGAGAAAAAAGGTCTATCTGTATATCAATAGGTTTATTTCTTTATACAAAAGGTAAACTTCCCCATTTTTGTAGGTTTCCCCTTTTTCGGACAAGTTAAAAATATAAAAATTAGTTATTAATTATTTTCATTATTTGATTTTATATATCCAAGGGCTCATTGTAGTTTCCAATTCATTTATAGACCTATAAAAGATATAAAACCCAAGAATATTGAATTAACATACGGCATTGAAAACATAAGTCCGAAATACAAATACGTAGAAACGCTTGGCTCAATGTTACAATAGAAAGTGAAGTGTATAGTAGTAATATATAAATAAAAATCTACTCTTCTTTTTAAAAGCAAGATCCTTATTTAAAAAATCAATCTAAATTTTAAATAATAATTTTTTTATTTAAATTAGTCTTTCAATTTTTAATTAAGAAAGGCACTATTTTAAGTCAGAAAAAAATATGAAAAATTTCAAATCAGGAACCTATATCAACCAAGGCTATTACAAAAGCTTTCAACCAACGGAGCTTAATAAGCAATGGTTGTTAGACGATATGGAAATACAACAACTCTTATCGAAAGCAGATCGACAAATAGGTAGATTAGATATGTATTCAGAATATATTCCTAATATTGATCTGTTTATTAGTATGCATGTGGCCAAAGAAGCAACCCAAAGTAGTAAGATAGAAGGTACACGAACCAATATAGAAGATGCCTTTTTTGATAAGGAAGATTTAAGAGAAGAACGTCGAGATGATTGGGAAGAAGTTCATAATTATATCTTAGCGATGAATCAGGCTATTCAACAATTAAACGAATTGCCATTTTCTTCTCGTTTAATTAGAGACACACACCGCATACTTTTACAAAGTGTTCGTGGTCAACATAAGCTTCCTGGTGAGTATAGAAGTAGTCAAAATTGGATAGGTGGTGCAAGTATAAATGACGCAACTTTTGTACCTCCGATTCATACTTCTGTACCCGAAATGATGGCTGATATAGAAAAATTTGCACATAATGATGAAATATACTTTCCTGATATATTAAAAATAGCATTAATACATTATCAATTTGAGACAATACACCCGTTCTTAGATGGTAATGGTCGTGTAGGTAGATTATTAATCACACTATACTTAGTCGATAAACAAATTCTTAAAAAACCAATATTGTATTTGTCAGATTTTTTTGAACGTAATAGAACATTATATTATGATAACTTAATGCGTGTACGTACACATAACGATATAAAACAATGGCTTAAGTTTTTCTTGGTAGGGGTAATTGAAACAGCTAAAAATGGTATCGAGACATTCGATGCTATTTTGAAATTAAAGAAAGAGAAAGAAGAAATTATTCAAAAAAAGAGTACACGTAGGCATCATTTATTGAACATATTAGAAAAACTGTATCAAAAACCAATTATCAATGCTATACAAGTTGTAGAAATTACAGGAGTTTCTACTCCTACAGCTTACAAAATATTAGATGAGCTACAACAATATGGAATTCTAAAAGAAGTAACAGGCGGCAAAAGAGGGCAAGTGTTTATGTATGAACCTTACATCAGATTATTCTAAGAATAACTAAATTAACTTTATGAAATAACCCGACTTACAAGATCAATACTTAATCAATTTTTTCTGCAGATCAGATGGTTTGGTAACCTTTCCCGTTTTTAAGACAAATCAGAATAAATAAAATTGCTGACAAAATAAGGAGAGCTGTTTTTAATGTAAAATAAAACAGTTATTTCTTTTTTTGTATATTACGTCATATAACCTGTACGATATGAAGTATTTATACCTTTTTCTTTTTCTTCTGACAATGGTAACGGTAAACGCCCAGACCATTTCGGGTATTGTAACGGATAAAAGCACTGGACACCCGATTGAAGATGCTTCGGTTTTTTTTGATAATTCAACAACCGCTGTTTATACAAAATCTGACGGGAGTTTTACAATACGACTTCCTCAAAACAATAAAAATAGTCTTATCGTCAGTGCTTTTGGATATGAGTATTACGTAATGCGTGAGCCAGTCGCACAAACACAGCTAAAAGTTGCTTTACAACTGGAAGAGAATCGTATGGAAGAACTGGTTGTTCATAAGAAAGTATTTTCAAGAGAACAGCTTTTAAAAGCCTTTCGCTATTTCTTTTTAGGCAACACCAACAATGCTAAAAATGCTAAAATACAGAATGAAAAAGACCTGATCCTTGTTTTTGATACCGATGCCAATACGTTAATTGCGTATGCAGACAAACCGGTAAAAGTATTGAATACCAACCTGGGATATACAGTGCTGTTTCATATGGAGCGTTTTTCAGTACGGTTCAGGGAACGTACATTAGATCCAAAAAAATATGAAAACAGCCTTATATTGGGCTATACGCAATACGAAGATACGGGTAACCAGAATGAGCAGATTTTAAAAAACCGTTTACAGACTTACGAAAATTCATCGGGATGGTTTCTGAAAAATCTCATTGTACCCAACAAACATCACAATCCTTTTTACCTGATGGCCAATGGTGTACAAATAAAATCTGAAGATTATTTTAAAATAGAAAAAAAGGAAGAAGGAGTTTATACGCTTTGTGTTCTCAAAAAAGCAAGGAGTAGAAAACCTGTGGTCACCCAAAAAAACTTTATTAACGGTACATTTGATCCGTCTTCGGTTAAAGAATATACAATGGAAGAAGTGCCTTTTGTAGTCATGAATAAAAAAACTGAGAAACAATCGCTTTTGTATTTTACGGATGAATGTTTGCAGATCAATGCTTTTGGAATTTTAGAAAAACCCGATGCGCTTTATTTTGGCGGATATTTTTCAGACATGAAGATAGCTGATATGTTGCCGGAAGAGTATAACAATAAGAGAGAAGAAACAGATGAGGAAAAGTTTACAGAACAAGTCCTGCTCGCTGATGAACAATATCAGGCTTTTGAAGAAAAAGTTTTAGCCTATTATTCCTCTGAAGAATATGCTGCCTACAGTAAATGTGAACGCCTCTTTCAGCAAAAAGTACAGACCGCTTATACAGACCGCGATACAGAAGCATTTGCAAAGTGGCTTGAAACCAATCTTGAGAAAACCACGTTTGTCAATAAACAAGAAGCAATGACTTTATTCGGGGAACGTGAAATGTTATATAAAAAAATAGCGGATGGAAAAGCAGCTATTGAAAAAGCAGAAAATTTTTTCGCAGAACAATATGGAGCGGAAAATTTTAAAGAAGTGTATTACAAACGAGTGATGAGCAAAATGATGCAGCGACTCTCTAAAGAATAACAGTATTGTCACAACACTGGTTGCTTAAGCATCTGATCTTAAATAAAAAAGCCGTTACATTGAGTAACGGCTTTTTGTGCTTTATATTTTTACTGTCCATTCAAAAGGATCATTAGCTAACTTATTCTGAATTCTGGTCAGCTTGTTTTTCAAATCAAGAGCAAAACACTCTTCATCTTTCAATTCAGGTAGCTGGTAGTATTGTTCCTTATAAGAAAAACCTTCAATCTGGTTAATCACTGCGGCAGTACCGGCACCAAAAATCTCTTTCAGAGTTCCATCTGCTGCTGCTTTGGTAATCTCTTCGACCAATACCGGGCGTACTTCTACCTGATAACCTTCGCTTTTTGCGAGTTCGATCAAACTTTTTCGCGTTACACCATCCAGAATTCTTTCAGAGGTAGGAGCCGTATATAACGTATCATTAATTCTGAAAAACACATTCATAGTTCCTGCTTCTTCCAGTTTGGTATGAGTGGCAGAGTCAGTCCAGATGACCTGATTAAAACCTGCTTCCTGAGCCAGTTTGGTCGGATAAAACTGAGCCGAATAATTACCTGCAGCTTTTGCTGCTCCGATACCGCCATTGGCTGCACGGCTGAAATGCTCAGCAATCTGAACTTTTATCTTTCCGGAATAATAAGATTTTGCCGGAGATAATAAAATACAGAACAGGAATTCATTTGACGGACTTGCAATAACACCGCTTTCTGTAGCAATCATAAACGGACGGATGTATAGAGAATTACCCTGACCTTTTCGAACCCATGCTCTTTCCAGATCAATCAAAGCTTTTAAACCTCCGATAAAACGTTCTTCATCGATTTCAGGCATAGCCAATCGGACAGCTGATTTATTAAAGCGTTCAAAATTCTGATCCGGTCTGAATAACCATACATCATCATTATCATCTTTGTAGGCTTTCATTCCCTCAAATATTGCTTGTCCGTAATGAAAAACGCGTGCAGAAGGATCAAGCTCAATAGCGCTGTAAGGTTTGATTTCCATTTGTTGCCATGCGTTATTTTTATATTCGCACACCAGCATATGATCTGTGAACTTGGCTCCGAACTTTACGTTTTCAAAATCGAATGAATCAATTTTAGATTTATCAACAGTGGTAATTGATATATTGCTCATAACATCTACTTCCATTATAAGTTATTTTGTTGTAATAATAGTTTTTTTGTCAATAGGCTGTAAAATTAGCAAAAAAATCCCTCATAAAGGCTTTTGAAGTATATTATTTGTATTTTTATTAATAGAACAAATCCGCTAAACGATTAAAAATTAGAAGTATATTATATAGAATGATTATAAAATACCTAAATAGTGTATCTTTGTCACAAATTTATACGCGTTATTTATGAAAAAATATTTGATAATTTCCCTAAGCTTTTTAGCATTAGTAAGTTGTGATAAAAAGGAGAAAGCCACAGAACCAACTTCTGAATCAACAGAACAAATCACGTATGAAACGTTTGGAGATAGCTTGTCTGCTGAAGGGGCATTGACCAAAGAAGCAATGCTTGCAAAATATGAAACATTAAAGCCGGGTGATACCCTGAATGTAAAATTTGCATCTGATATTAAAGAAATATGTCAGAAAAAAGGATGTTGGATGAGTATGGATTTGGCAGATGGTAAAGAGAGTTTTGTAAAATTTAAAGATTATAAGTTTTTCGTACCGATGAATGCTCAAAAGCATAAAGCTGTTGTTTCCGGAAAAGCATTTGTTTCTGAAATTTCTGTAGATGAATTAAAGCACTATGCAAAAGATGAAGGGAAATCAGCCGAAGAAATTGAAAAAATAACAGAACCTAAGCGTACTTTGCAGTTTATGGCTGACGGAGTATTAATTGCGAAACAGTAATATGAATTATTTTTTTGGATTTTTTTTCTTGGCACTTTTTTGTGTGGGATGTAATGAAAAAAAAGCTGAGGTAAAGCCGGAGAAATCTGCAACCGGTGAAGCTGAATTTAAAATGTATGAGATGTCTGAAATGGCAATGTTAATGGAACAGATGTTTTCCTACAACGTGCATTTGAGAAATCGGATATTATCGGGGGAGGAGCTCGGGGAATTTCCGGAGCATTTTGAAAAAATAACGGTAGCAATGACAACGGATGTCGATGACAGGGATTTATTTTTTGAAGAACACGCCCAAGAGTTTTTAAAAGCCCAGAAACGAATTTATACAGATCCTGAAAATGCGGAGAAAAATTTTGATGCAATGGTGCAATCGTGTCTTGCATGCCATGCAAAAAAATGCGGGGGACCAATTCCAAGAATTAAAAAACTATTAATAGCACCACAGAGTGAATAGAAAAGTCATTATCACAGAAGACGGATCGTCTTCCCTTCTGATGCAGGATTGGGGAGAAACCTATCATTCCGTTCACGGTGCTGTACAGGAAACGCAACATGTTTATATTGAAAACGGGTTGCGTTTTCTTTTTTCTCAAAATAAAAAAGAGGAATATGCTGTACTCGAAATGGGATTCGGAACCGGACTCACAGCTTTGCTTACAGCTCTAAATGCAGCGGACGCCTTAAAAAAGGTAAATTATACCGGTATAGAAGCTTTTCCGTTGACAGAAGGAGAATGGAAAACACTAAACTATACAGACCATCTGCCGACTCAGGAGACACTGTTATATAAAGTACATGAAGCTGTCTGGGAAACAGCAATACCACTGACACCCTTTTTTACACTTACGAAAACCCAGCAGCGGTTTGAGACTTTGTGTGTGGAAGGAACCTTTGATTTAATCTATTTTGATGTTTTTGGGTATAAATACCAACCGGAATTATGGACGGAAGCTATTTTTGAGCAAATGAAAGATTTACTATACCCCGGTGGTATACTTGTAACCTATGCCTGTAAAGCAGCTGTTAATAAAATATTAAAGAATTTGGGATTTGAAGTGCATAAATTGAAGGGACCACCTGGAAAAAGAGAAATGACGAGGGCAATTTTAGTTAAAAAATAATATTTTGGATTTCTTTAACATTCGTATAAATGTTAATTTCTTATTTTTAGGTATACAAATTAATTAAATAAAAAGTATAAAAAATTAGCTATGTCGAATACATTGAGTTTTGCAAAACGTGTATTAGAAAATGTATGTTTTGATAAGAATTTGTTTTACAAAGAATTTCAGAAAGCCAGTAAATATTTACTGCCTTATGATTTAGAGCAATTGTATTATTGGGTAAAGGATTTTGTTAAGACAAAACCGGAACTGGATACTCTGGCACTTGAAATAAGTATATAATAAAAAGGGATTGTTTTTAAACAATCCCTTTTTTATGAATCTTAGGACTGATGATTTCTACATCCTGAAAAGTAATAGCGCCTTTGACAACTCCGAGAATGGTGGCTCTGAGGGCTTCAATAATATGAAGCTTTAATTCACTCTTGGCAAAAATCAGACTTACTTCTCGCGAAGGTTTCGGATCTTTGAAGTGTAGGATATTTTTTTTATTTTTTTCATTCAGGTCCAGTGTGTGTAAGTAGGGTAAAAGCGTTACTCCGAGACCTTCATTAGATAGTTTTATAAGGGTTTCAAAGCTACCGCTGCTGAACTCAAAATTTTTATCATTGGCTGTTTTAAAATTTTTACAGATATTGAGAATGCCGTTTTTAAAACAATGACCGTCTTTAAGCAATAAAATCTGGTTAATTTCCAGATCTTCAGGTATAAGCTCTTCTTTATTTTTGCGGAAAGAATCCGGAAAATAACCCACAAAAGGTTCATAATATAACGTGTATTCCTTAATATCCGGCTCCAGAAGTGGAGTGGCAGCAATACCCGCATCCAGTAATCCGTTGCGGAGTCGTGCCATCATATCCTCAGTATTATATTCTTCAATAATAAGATTGACTTTTGGATATTTATTGATAAAATTGGTAAGAAACATCGGTAACAGAGTAGGGGTAATGGTTGGAATGATACCCAATTTGAAATTACCGCCGATAAATCCTTTCTGTTGATCTACAATATCTTTGATACGGTCCGATTCGTTAATGATGTTTTTTGCCTGATGTACAATCTGTTCTCCAACTTCAGTAAGCTTAATGGGTTTGCTGTTTCTGTCAAAAATCTTTATATCCAGTTCTTCTTCGAGTTTTTGAATCTGCATACTGAGCGTGGGCTGGGTAACAAAACATTTTTCTGCAGCAAGGGTAAAGTTTTTATATTCAGCTACAGCAAGTACATATTGAAGTTGTGTAATGGTCATAACAAAAGGTTTTATCTATTGCTAAATTGAAATTATCAATTTTATTGATTCAAATATCGGGTTTTTAATCGTAACTTTATAGTAATAGTTATTAATATAAAAACAAATAGAGATATGAATTATTTTGGATTGCCAGAAAAGGAAACGAAGCAAAACATTGAATCATTAAACGTATTATTGGCTAATTTTCAAGTGTATTATCAAAATTTAAGAGGACTGCACTGGAACATACGTGGGAAACGCTTTTTTGATCTGCATGTAAAATTTGAAGAGTTGTATAACAATGCTCAGCTACGTATAGACGAAATTGCAGAACGCGTACTCACTTTGGGTGGAACGCCTCTTCATTGCTTTGAAGACTACATGGCTCACAACAAACTCAAAGTAGGTAAAAATATTTCGCAGGACGAATCTGCGGTAGAATTAATTATTGATTCTCTCACAAAATTATTGGTTTTAGAAAGAGATTTATTAATAAAAACAGGAGATATCAATGATGAAGGAACGAATTCCATGATGAGTGATCTCATCACGGAACAGGAAAAGGATATCTGGATGATGAAAGCTTTTTTAGGTTAATTTGTATGAATGAAAAAAGTGAGGCAGCGCCTCACTTTTTTTATAAATCTATTTTTTTCAATTCCTGATAGTTTTTGTCGAGCTTTTTCAACAGCAATCCGTAAATTATTCTGTAAAATAGCCAGATAAACAAAGCCAGTACACAACTCATTACTAATAGTATTGCGGATAAAATACCATTAAATAAAAGTGCATTGACTTTAAGATCGTCGCTGTGATCAATAGAGAGCATACCGATAATACCGCCAACCATAAAACTTATCATGACTACCACCACATTAAATACAATATACTTATTTACTATTTTACGTGTTTTAAGAATATTCTTCATGAGTTCGCGTGTCGACGAATCAACGGCTATTTTACGGTACATCTTATAAAAGTTAAAGATAAAATAGACCAGTACCATATAAAACAAAATAGTGATTATCGGACTATAGGTGTCCATTTTTTCATATATTTTGTTGGGAATCATTTCCTCTTTGCTGATAAAACTGGTGATAAAGAAACTGCCGACAATACCCAAAGCAAATTCAATTACACTTATATAAAAAATCCATTTTACAATTGAAGAGGACCTTTTGTGTATGATATGCTGGATTTCATCTTTTGAAAATTTAGGAAAATTTTCATTTTTCTTCCAGTGTTTTTTAAGTAAATCTAATTCTTCCATTCTCTTTTCCCACTATATTAAGGATTTACAATTTTCTTTAATTTGGTTTTTATTCTATTCATTTTTACACGGGCATTTACTTCACTGATTCCCAGCGTTTCTGCAATTTCGGTATAATCTTTATCCTCCAGATACATATATACCAGTGCTTTTTCAATATCATTGAGCTGTCGAACGGCATCGTACAACAATTTCAACTGTTGTTCTTCCTCATCATTATACTCCTCATATTTTATTTTATAGGAAGTAATTTCGATGTCAGAAGTAGCAATACTCTTCGTTGATTTTCGGTATAATGAAATAGCTGTATTAAGCGCTACACGATATGCCCAGGTAGTAAATTTGGAATCGCCTCTGAAATTGGGAAATGCTTTCCATAACTGAATAGAAATCTCCTGAAAAAGATCTTTATGCGCATCAGCATCAGATGTATAAATCCTGCATATTTTATGGATTATATTCTGATGTTCTTCTAACTGAACGATAAAATGCTGCTCTAAATCTTTATTCATACGATATAAGTAGTATTTGTGTTACAATTGTTACACCCTACTGCATTTTTTAAAAATATTAAATGTAAGTTAAGTCAAAAAATTATAACTTTTATTGTTTATAAGTTCGTAATTTTGCATAATACAAAAAGTACAAAAAAATGATGAATATTCCAGACTCTGCTCATCCCAGAGTTGTAATAATCGGTGGCGGTTTTGGCGGTTTATCACTGGCTCGAAAACTGAAAGGTAAAAATTTTCAAGTAGTATTGTTAGACAAGCACAACTACCATAATTTTCAGCCGTTGATGTATCAGGTAGCTACAGGCGGATTAGAAGCAGGATCTATTGCTTATCCGATCCGTAAAGTGGTACAGGATCACAAGGAAACTTTTTTTAGGATGGCTGTTGTGGAAAAAGTTGATACTGAAAATAAAAAAGTCGTTACCAATATCGGAACCATCTATTATCACTATCTGGTAATAGCGACCGGTTCTACTAACAATTTTTTTGGAAACAAAGAAATAGAAAAGCACAGTATGGTAATGAAAACCATACCAGAAGCTTTAAACATACGCAGTCTGCTGATTGAGAATTTAGAACTGGCCTTACAGACCAATGATGAAGCTGCTCAGAGAGAACTGATGAATTTTGTCATTGTAGGTGCCGGACCAACGGGAGTTGAATTGGCGGGAGCATTGGCAGAATTAAAAAAAGCTGTCTTGCCTAAAGATTATCCGGATCTCGATATTGCGAATCGTATGCAGATCAATCTGGTTCAGGGAGTAGATCGTGTGCTTGATGCCATGTCAGTAAAATCATCCAGGGCAGCAGAAAAATACTTAAAAGACCTCGGTGTCAAAATACATACGAATGTCAGAGTGACCAATTATGACGGTAAAGTTATTGAAACGGCAACTGATCTTCAGTTTCATTCACAGGCTGTGATATGGTCTGCTGGTGTAAAAGGAGCTGCAGTAAACGGAGTGGAAACTGCTGTAGATAAGGCTTCACGTATTCGTGTCAATAGTTTTAATGAAGTTGAGGGAATTAAAGATGTGTTTGCTATTGGTGATGTTGCGGCAATGTATGGAGACAAATATAAATTCGGACATCCCATGATGGCTCAGCCTGCTATACAGCAAGGAGAATTACTGGCTGAAAATCTTGAACGCATTCAAAACAAGATGGCCTTAAAAGCATTTACGTATAATGATAAAGGATCTATGGCAACTATCGGTAGAAATAAAGCGGTAGTGGACTTACCAAAATTCCATTTTAATGGCGTATTTGCATGGTTTGTTTGGATGTTTGTACATTTATTGTCGCTGATCGGATTCAAAAATAAAGCGTTGGTATTCTGGAGCTGGGTGTATAACTATTTTGTATTTGACAGAGAATCGCGTGTTATTATCAGACCGTTCAGAATGTATAAAAAAAATTCTATGGCTCAGGATTGATCCAGATTGTGATATTTTTTATCATAGTTGACTATTAAATCTACAAAGCGATTGTAGGAATACATACCGTCTTTTTGGTTATTAATTTTTAAGAAATTTCCATAAAAGACTTTAAAGAATTTTGAAGAGTAGTTTTTATGTTTTTCCCAAAATAATTCTGTTTCCAGGATGTTCTCTTTAACTCCGGGATGCAGCTGCTGGTGAAAATGTAAAAACTTTTCTTCGTTTATATTGCTTACTTCTTTTAAACAATATTTTAAGGCGTAAAGATAGCCCGCATAGCGAAACGTATTATTGTCCTGCCTTGTCATGACCAAAAAGGCCAGCATATTGGCTTCGCTCTCTTTGGCAATACCCAGTTGATGTGCTATTTCGTGGGCGGTTGTAACGGGAAGACCGATTGCCGGAATCAGGTCGTTTACCTGAGCTTCATGCGTAAACGGATTAAAATAACCACTGAATCCCATCTTTGTCAATACATAACTAAACAGCGAAGGCTTTGCAGAAGCAATATTCTGTATGGGAAGATCTGTTTCTGTAGCCATTTTATGATAGCCGTTTCGGGAGATTTCATTAAAATAATCTAAATCTTTTTCAATGACAACTTTTTGAAGACTGTCATGGGTAATTTCATATTGGTAGGCATTGGTAAGGCCGATGAGCTTTTGGGTTGTAGCAAGTAGTTCGTCTTGTGTATACACCAGCTCTATTCTTAGTTCTTTGTCTAATGGTGTGCGATAATTGTTTATGGCCCACGAAATATTAAAAGTCATAAGAAAAATACAGATGCCTGCAATAATGAACTGTATGATTTTAATGCCTCTGTTTTCTTTTAATCTCATTATTCTGATGAATCGGTACAATAAATAACAAATAACAACAAAGTATATGATATCTCCCGCTGAGAAAGGAATCCATCCAAATAGTTTTGTCAGAAAAGCATTATAAGGGTTGTAAAACAATTTTACATAGATTGTATCTACCCATGATGCTTTTGACTTTAGCAGGTATAAAATGAGATATAAAAAAAGTAAAGAAAACAGATACTTTAGAACAAGGCGCATTTTTTATTTTCAAAGTACTAAAATTTTTTTGAATAAAAAATGAATATTTATTTAGAATTAATAAAAATAACTTATTATATTTGTTTCTGAAATTTAAAGCATACAAAATGGGAAAATCAGCTGCAGAAATAGTATATTTCTGTGACGGAAAAAAATGTTGCCGCTATAATGAAGAACCAAAATCCTGTTTTAAGGCTTTAGTAGCGGATGCCGGTATGGAGTCGCTTGTTTCTTTGGAAAAAATGAAATGTCAGGGGATGTGTAAAAAAGCTCCGGTTTTTTATTTAGATTCTAAAAAGAAATATAAAAAAGAAGTGACCAAAAAGAAAGCGATGAAGATTTTTGAAAAATACATCGCCATAGCTGTTAATTAATTATTGTTTTATTTTGTAATAAAGTACGATTTTGGATTTAATATCTGAAGTTGTACTTTTTTTATAGAGTAATTTGTAAATTTGGACATCAATAAACAACGATACGTATGAGTCATGAAATAAGAAATTTAGAGCCTAAAGCTTTATGGAATAAATTTTCAGATTTAAATGCGGTACCACGCCCTTCAAAAAAGGAAGAAAGGGTTATTGCATTTATGATGGAATTCGGAAAAAAACTCGGGTTGGATACTATTCAGGATAAAGTAGGGAATGTAATTATTAAAAAACCTGCTTCTTCAGGAATGGAGAACAGAAAAACAGTTGTTTTGCAATCTCATCTTGATATGGTACATCAAAAAAACAATGATACCGATTTTGATTTTGACACTCAGGGAATTGAGATGTATGTGGATGAAGACTGGGTACGCGCAAAAGGAACAACTTTAGGTGCAGATAATGGAATTGGAGTAGCAACAATTATGGCTATTCTTGAAAGTACAGAAATCAAGCATCCGGCTATTGAAGCATTGTTTACAATAGATGAAGAAACAGGTATGACAGGAGCCATGGGATTAGAAGGCGGTATGCTGGAAGGTGAAATACTGTTGAATCTTGATACAGAAGAGGATGATGAAATTGATATCGGTTGTGCTGGTGGAATAGATGTGACTGCTGAAGCGGAGTATGATGAAGAAGAAGTACCCGAAAGTTCTGTTGCGTATACCATAACCGTGAAGGGATTGAACGGAGGACATTCAGGTATGGATATTCACAAAGGGTTAGGAAATGCCAATAAAATAATGAACCGTCTTTTATTTGAAGGATTTGACAATTTTGGATTGCAGATCTCTCAAATAAAAGGGGGAAGTCTGAGAAACGCTATTCCGAGAGAGAGTGTTGCGCAGGTTATCATTGCTCAGGTATATGATGATGCTTTTGTATATGATATGCAGCAAATTGTCAATGAAATAAAAACTGAACTTGCTACAACAGAGCCGGCTTTGGAAATTATCTTTGAGAAACAGGAAAAACTACCCGCTAAAGTAATGCCGCCTGTAGCACAGTTTTATTTTGTAAGAGCAATGTATGCAGCGCATAACGGTGTGTATAGAATGAGCGCTGATTTCGATGATTTGGTAGAAACTTCAAACAACATAGCAAAAGTAGAAGTTGGTAATGGTAAACTGAGTATTCAGTGTCTGACGCGTTCTTCTGTTGAAAGTTCGAAAATGGATTTGGCAAATGCATTGCGTGCTACATTTGAACTGATGGGATGTGAAGTTACATTTTCTGGATCTTATCCGGGCTGGACTCCAAATCCGAAATCTGAAATTCTGGATGTACTGACATCTATTTACGAAAAACAAAATGGACATCAGGCAAATGTTGTAGCTTGTCACGCCGGATTGGAATGTGGAATTTTAGGAACTAACTATCCGGATATGGATATGATTTCTTTTGGTCCGACCATTCGCGGAGCGCACTCTCCAGTTGAGAGGGTTTCTATTAGTTCTGTACAGAAATACTGGAAATTTGTGTTGGAAATTTTGGAAAACATCCCGCAGAAATAAAATAAAAAAGGTTCGTGAAACGAACCTTTTTTTTATTTCCATGCCTTTTTAGGCTTTAAGCTATAGGTTAGATCAATAACCTGCTTTATCGCTTTTTCAATTCGTTTTTCTCCTTCCGGAGTATTGAGGTCGATACCACAAAATTTGTTACCATTGCTTTTTGCATGCAAAGATAAATAATAAATACCTCCTATCTGAAGTGCCATGATTGCCCGAAGATCAATATCTGAATTGGCAAAATCTTTTTCTGCATGCTCAAATAATGTTTTACCGATTTCTTCGCGCTCATCAATTATTTTTCGCAATACATCATTTTTCTCGCCAATTTCCCAATGAATTATTTTTTGAAGTTCTACATTATCCAATAAGGTATCAAATTGCATCTGTAAGAGTTCGTTCACGACCTCTTTGTTGATCTGATCCGGATTTTCCATCAGATTTGTTATATATTCCTTGGAGTCGCTCTTCCAAAAGTCTTTATCCCTTATGTAGGTTTCTACTAAAGGATCAATTCCCCCAAAATATACATATACCAACTTGCGATCTACTTTTGCTTCTTTAGAAATGTTTGCAATGTTTAACCCGGAATATCCTTTTTCTTCTAAAACTTTTCCTACTGCATCAATGAGTTTTCTCATTGTACGTGCTTTTTCACGGATTGGTCCCTGTGAAACTTTACGTACTTTTTTAGGTTTTTCATTAGATTCGTTTGCCTCCATATATCTGAATATTTGTTTCAAAAAATAATAAAACTCACCTGATGATAACTTCTCAATATTTTCTTAAGGGAAAAAAGGTTATTTTTCAGTGAATTTTTCAATAAATATAAGAACAAATATATTTAATATATATCATTAAACGAATTATTATTTGCTTTAAAATGTTAAAAATTAACAATTGTTGTGTTTAATATTTTTATGTGGAAGTGTAAATTTAGCAACTGTACGTTTTTTTATATATCATTTACTGCCGTAGGATAGCTATTTCTTTTTATAATCTTAACACTTATTTAAGTCTTTACACTTGTTAAAAATGATACATTTGAACGTTAAATCAATTACAAATGAAAAAATCGATTATTGTTCTTTCCTTTTTAGCTCTTGCTTTTACAGGCTGTAAAAAAGAAGAAGTAAAACCATCAGAACATAACAAATTAGAAGAAGTGCCTTTAGAAGAAAAGGTAGCTTATACACAGACATTAGAATGGACGGCTTTTAAGACACCTGAAAAAATAGGTGTTAAAGGTACTTTTAATGACATTAAACTGAATAATGTAAAAGACTCAGGTAATTTACTCTCCGATTTAAAAGAAGCAACGTTCCAGATAGAAACATCTACTGTAAATACAACAGACGGCTTAAGAGACGAAAAGCTGAGAACGGCTTTTTTTGCTGTTATGTCAGGCAATATTCATGGAAAATTCATTGATTTTAAGGATGGAAAAGTTACAGTTGAAATCACAATGAATAATGTGACCAAGGAAAAAGAATTTGGTTATACTGCAACAGATGATATGATTACCATTTCAGGATCTATAGACATCATTGCTGATTTTCAGGGGACAAAAGCCTTTAACAGTTTGCATGAATTATGCAAAGAACTGCACATGGGAAAAACATGGACAGATGTTGAAATAAAAGCAGTAGTCAGTAAAAGTAATTGACGATTAATGCTTTATAAAAGAGGAACTTTAATGAAAAAGTTCCTCTTTTTTTGTACATTTGCAACTCGAAAAATCTAAAGATTATGATGCTAGATAGATTGCAATATGTAAAACAGCGTTTTGATGAAATTTCGGACCTGATCATTCAGCCGGATGTCATCGCCGATCAAAAGCGTTATGTACAGTTAAACAAGGAATATAAAGATTTGAAAGCGTTGGTAGACAAACGCGAAGAATATATCAATGTTGTTGGAAATATCGAAGAAGCAAACGAAATCATCAATGATGGGAGTGATGCGGAAATGGTAGAAATGGCAAAAATGCAATTGGAGGAAGCAAAAGAACGTTTACCGGAACTGGAAGACGAAATAAAATTTATGCTGATTCCTAAAGATCCGGAAGATGCTAAAAATGTGATGGTGGAAATCCGTGCAGGAACCGGAGGTGATGAAGCGTCAATTTTTGCAGGAGATCTTTTCAGAATGTATACAAAATACTGTGAAGCTAAAGGATGGAGAACATCTGTGGTAGATATGAACGACGGAACCTCAGGCGGATTCAAAGAGGTTATTTTTGAAGTAACCGGAGAGGATGTGTACGGAACGTTAAAATATGAAGCAGGTGTACACCGGGTACAGCGTGTGCCACAAACAGAAACACAGGGCCGTGTACATACATCGGCTGCTACTGTAATGGTGTTGCCGGAAGCGGAGGAATTTGATGTACAGATTGATATGAACGATGTGCGTATTGACTTTTTCTGTTCATCGGGTCCGGGTGGACAGTCTGTAAATACAACAAAATCAGCAGTTCGTATGACACACATTCCAACGGGATTGGTCGCTCAGTGTCAGGATGAGAAATCTCAGCACAAAAATAAAGATAAAGCACTTACAGTACTTCGTTCCCGTTTATATGAAATGGAATTAGCAAAGAAACAGGAAGAAGATGCAAAAAAACGTAATTCACAGGTAAGCTCGGGAGACCGTTCTGCTAAAATCCGTACCTACAATTATCCGCAAGGTCGTGTGACAGATCATAGAATAGGTCTTACCATCTATGATTTGGATGGTGTGATGAATGGAAATATACAAAAAGTAATTGATGAATTACAATTGGTAGCCAATACTGAAAAGCTAAAAGAAAGCGATGTATTCTAAATAATCATTTATCAGTACAACCAATGAATCCAAATTTAGAAAATCTAAAAAATGCCATAGAGCCTTATCGTCAGGAAATTGTAAAGCATAAGGTCTACCATGCATTAAAAAGTTTAACTGATGTACAAGTGTTCATGCAGCATCATGTATATGCTGTCTGGGATTTTATGTCATTACTAAAAGCACTTCAAAATTCTTTAACCTGCACTACGGTGCCATGGTTTCCCAAAGAAGATGCTGATGCTGTGTATCTGATCAATGAAATTGTAACAGGAGAAGAATCCGATGTCGATGCTTATGGAAACAGAAAAAGCCATTATCAGCTGTATCTCGAAGCAATGCATCAAAGTGGGGCAAGCACTGCACAGATTGATCTGTTCATTGAAACATTAAAAAGCTGTGGGGAGTTAGAAACAGCTTACAAAAAAGCCAGTCTGCCGATAGAAGTTATTCATTTTCTCAATTTTACATTTTCTGTTATTTACAGCAATAAACCTCATGTACAAGCGGCTGTCTTTACATTTGGTAGAGAAGATCTGATTCCGGATATGTTTCATGTCATGGTAGCCGATTTATACAAAACCAATCCCGAAGAAATTGCAGTGTTTAAATACTATCTGGAGCGACATATTGAAGTAGATGGCGATCATCACAGCCATTTGGCACTCGATATGACGGCAACCCTCTGTGGAGATAATCCTGTGTTCTGGAAAGAAGCGGAAAACGCTGCGATAGAAGCGCTGAAACAGCGAAAACTTCTTTGGGACAGTGTATATAATGAAATTGTAAAATAATATTAAATTAGATAACCCGTGAAAATAAGTGAATTGGTAGCGCAAATACGCAAAAAGAAATCGTTTTTATGCGTAGGATTAGATGTAGATATGGATAAAATACCTGCTCATTTATTACAGACCGAAGATCCGATTTTCGAATTTAATAAAGCAATTATTGATGCCACACATGATTATGTGGTTTCTTATAAACCCAATACCGCTTTTTATGAAGCTCAGGGTATAAAAGGATGGCAGGCACTGGCAAAAACCATTGCATATCTTAACACCAACCATCCTGAAATATTTACCATTGCCGATGCTAAAAGAGGCGATATCGGAAATACTTCCGGTATGTATGCAAAGGCTTTTTTTGAAGACTTGGCTTTTGATTCTGTAACGGTGGCTCCTTATATGGGAAAAGATTCGGTGGAACCTTTTCTGGCTTATAAAGACAAAATAACCATTCTGTTGGCACTGACCTCAAATCCGGGAGCTTTTGATTTTCAAACGTTGAAAACAGGTGAAGATGAGGTTTATAAAAAAGTATTAGAGACTTCTAAAAAATGGCAGAATGCCAAGAATCTTATGTATGTGGCAGGCGCAACCAAAGCAGAATATTTTAAAGAAATAAGAGATATAGTGCCGGATAGTTTTCTGTTGGTTCCTGGTGTTGGAGCGCAGGGCGGAAGTCTTTCAGAGGTATGCAAATTTGGTTTGAATAAAAATATAGGTTTGCTTATCAATTCTTCCAGAGGTGTTATATACGCTTCTGACGGATTGGATTTTGCAGAAGCGGCAAGAAAAGAAGCTCATAAATTACAAAAAGAAATGGAAGTCATCCTTTCTGTAAATTGATATGTTCGAACTCACTGATCAAATAGGGCAGGTACACCAATTCGCATCCACACCTAAGCGAATCATTTCACTGGTTCCTTCACAAACAGAAACCTTGTTTGAGTTAGGACTTGAAGAACAGTTGATGGGAATTACAAAATTTTGTGTACATCCTTATCATCTGCGTCCTACCAAAATAAAAATAGGAGGAACAAAAAACGTTCATGTCGAAAAAATTAAAGCACTAAATCCGGATATTATCATAGCCAATAAAGAGGAAAATACCCTTGAGATTGTAGAAAGTCTGCAGGGGATATGTCCGGTATGGGTGACCGATGTACGCTCTTTTGATGACGCGTTACGGATGATAAAGGATTTTGGTGAACTCTTTAATAAACGAACAGATGCAGATAAATGGGTTCAGAAACTCCAGTATGCTTATAAAGATTTTATTCGTTTTGTGGCAAACAGACCGGAGCGAAAAGCTGCTTATCTGATCTGGAGAGAGCCTTATATGGCAGCAGGTAAAGATACTTTTATAGATGAAATGCTGACGTTGAATAAATTTCAGAATATTTATGCCAACAGACCCGGAAGATATCCCGAAGTAGAAATTCGTAAAATGCGTATTCAGGGTGACCCGGATATCGTTTTTTTGTCTTCTGAACCCTATCCTTTTAAAGAAGAACATGCTTTTGAAATCGGAAGAAGTACGCATCATGCCAAAACGGTTTTTGTAGATGGCGAAATGTTTTCATGGCATGGAGTACGCCTTTTTAAAGCCTTTGAATATTTTAAGATATTACACGACAGACTCGGAGATGAATAAAATATAGTTAAAAAAATGAGGGTATTCCATGTAAATGGAATACCCTCATTCAGTAAAAAAAATAATTATGAAGACTTATTGATTTCTAAAGACAAGTTTCCCTTCAAAGCTGTCTAAAAGGATGATACTGTCCGTTTTTACTTCACCTGCTAATATTTGTTTAGACAATTCGTTAAGAACCTCTCTTTGTACTACCCGTTTTACAGGTCTTGCTCCAAAATGCGCATCATATCCTTTGTCTGCCAGATAAGAAATTGCTTCCGGAGTAGCATCCATTGTGATATGTTGTGCTGCCAGCATTTTGAACACGCTGTTTAATTGTAACGAAACAATTTGTTTTATATTGTCCTGTGTTAAAGGAGTAAACATTACTATTTCATCAATACGGTTTAAAAATTCCGGGCGAACAGATTCTTTCAGAACATTTAGAACGGCTGTTTTTGCCTTTTCTGCAGCTTCTTCTGATGTGTTATTGTCAAAAGCTTCCTGTATGATATGACTTCCCATATTAGAAGTCATGATGATGATGGTATTTTTAAAATCGGCAAGGCGTCCTTTGTTATCTGTGAGCCTTCCTTCATCAAGTACCTGCAATAAAATATTGAAAGTATCCGGATGGGCTTTTTCAATTTCATCCAGAAGAATAACCGAATACGGGCGTCTTCTCACGGCTTCGGTAAGCTGCCCGCCTTCATCATATCCGACATATCCCGGAGGTGCTCCCACAAGTCGGCTTACGCTGTGTCTTTCAGAATATTCACTCATGTCAATACGTGTCATGGCATTTTCATCATCAAAAAGATATTCTGCCAGAGCTTTGGCAAGTTCTGTTTTTCCGACTCCGGTAGTTCCGAGGAAAAGGAAAGAACCGATAGGTTTTTTCGGATCCTGTAAGCCGGCACGGCTTCTTCTTACCGCATCGCTGATAGCGTGAATCGCTTCTTCCTGACCTACCACTCTTTTGTGTAATTCATCTTCGAGTTTTAATAGTTTTTCGCGCTCAGACTGAATCATTTTTGTAACAGGAACTCCGGTCCATTTGGCTACCACTTCTGCGATGTCGTCATAGGTTACCTCCTCTTTTATAAGAGAGTGACCTTTCTGGTTTTCATCTACTTCTTTCTGTAAAGCTGCTAATGCTGCTTCAGCTTCCTGAATTTTGCCGTAACGTATTTCGGCTACTTTTCCGTAATCTCCGTTGCGTTCTGCGCGTTCTGCTTCCAGTTTGAAATTTTCTATATCCAGCTTGATGTTCTGAATATTATCGACTACTTCTTTTTCTGATTTCCATTTGGTAAAAATGGCGTTGCGCTCTTCTTTTAAGTTCGCCAGATCAATGCCTAATATTTTGAGCTTATTTTCATCATTTTCACGTTTGATGGCTTCAATCTCAATTTCCAGTTGCATTATTTTACGATCCAGTACATCGAGTTCTTCAGGTTTGGAATTGATTTCCATACGCAGTTTAGAAGCTGCCTCATCCATTAAATCAATAGCCTTATCCGGTAAGAAACGATTGGTAATATAACGCTGTGATAACTCTACTGCACCTATAATCGCCTCATCTTTGATGCGTACTTTATGGTGTGTTTCGTATTTTTCTTTAATACCTCTCAGAATCGATATGGCACTTTCTGTATCGGGTTCGTCGACCATAATTTTTTGAAAACGACGCTCCAGTGCTTTATCTTTTTCAAAGTATTTTTGATATTCATCCAGAGTTGTTGCTCCTATTGCTCTGAGCTCGCCTCTTGCCAATGCAGGTTTGAGAATGTTGGCAGCGTCCATGGCACCTTCACCGCCTCCGGCTCCGACAAGCGTATGGATTTCATCAATGAATAATATGATACTGCCATCAGAAGATGTTACTTCTTTGACTACAGATTTGAGTCGTTCTTCAAACTCTCCTTTGTATTTTGCTCCGGCAATCAAGGCTCCCATGTCTAAAGAGAAAACAAGTTTGTCTTTCAGATTTTCAGGTACATCACCTTGAACAATACGGTGAGCAAGTCCTTCTGCAATAGCTGTTTTTCCGACTCCGGGTTCTCCGACCAACATCGGGTTGTTTTTTGTTCTTCTCGATAAAATCTGCAATACACGTCTGATTTCTTCATCTCGGCCAATTACAGGGTCAAGTTTACCGTCGTTGGCAAGCTGATTTAAGTTCTTTGCATATTTGTTCAAAGCATTGTAATTCTCTTCTGCTGATGCAGAGGTTACGCGTTCTCCTTTGCGTATTTCTTTTATAGCTGCTTCCAGATCTTTTTCATTAACGCCCTGGTCTTTTAATATTTGTGCTACTTTGCTTTTTGATTTAAAAATGGCCAGTAGCAAATGCTCTACAGAAACGTATTCATCGTTCATTTTTTTAGCAATTGCCTGTGCTTCATTGATAGATATACTCGCCTCACGCGAAAGCCCTATTTGTGCTCCCTGTACTTTAGGAAAGTTTTCAATAGTAGCATCGAGCAACTGTTTGAACAGATCAATATTTACGTTTACCTTTTTTAAAATAAAAGGTGTTACATTTTCATCCACTTCCAAGATCGCCTTGAAAATGTGTTCATTCTCAATTTGCTGTTGCCCATGCATTTGCACTAAAACCTGTGCCTGTTGCAAAGCTTCCTGAGATTTGATGGTGAAATTGTTTGGATTCATAGTATATATGGGTTTATTTTTATTAGATTTTTACGATATGTTAATTTACAATATATATTCCATATATTAAAAACAGACAAAATGTCTCTTTATAGGTTTTTAAAAATTACAAAAGCTGACTTTTTGTCTTGTTTTATTGTTGTTATGATTGTTTTTTGCTTTTTTGACAGGCAAAAAAGAGTATTTTTGTAAAAAAAAAATAAACCATGAAATGGATTGAACTAACCCGGCAAGAACAACTTGAGGAACTTACAGCCATGTCAAAAACACAGCCTGTACTTATTTTTAAGCACAGTACGCGATGTATTATCAGTAAAATGGCGTTGAAAAATTTTGAGTCAGAATTTGATTTGGAAGGAAAAATTATTCCTTATTTTCTCGATTTAATAGCACACAGAGCTCTTTCTAATGCTATTGCGGATGATTTTAATGTTCAGCACCAATCTCCGCAATTATTGGTAATAAAGAATGCAGAAGTCGTCTATCACGAATCGCATGAAGGTATAGATGCCTCCATTTTAAAAGAATATATATAAAAAATCCACTCATTTTGAGTGGATTTTTTTAACTGTGATATTTATTTTTCAAAAGGAATCGCTGGCAATAATTTTGAAGAAACTTCTCCAAAACCGATGCGTACCTGATCGTTTTTACAATAACCTCTCATGATTACGGTATCATTGTCCTGTATAAAAGTGCGTTTTGTACCGTCGTTCATTTCTAATGGATTTTGTCCAGCCCATGTAAGCTCAAGCATGGAACCAAAACTGTCCGGAGTTGGTCCCGAAATAGTTCCTGATCCTAATAAATCACCTGCATTTATCTGACATCCGTTTACAGCATGGTGTGCCAGCTGCTGGCTCATGGTCCAGTACATATACTTCAGGTTGGAATTACAAATGATATTCTCAGTTCCGTTATCCGGTGTAATAGCTACCTGTAAATGAATATCGAAAGCATGTTTTCCGGTTTGCTGTAAATAAGGAAGTGGTTTTGGGTCTTCCTGCTTTGGACTTTCACAACGGAAAGGCTCCAGTGCATCCATGGTTACAATCCAACATGAAATTGATGAAGCAAAGTTTTTTGCCAGAAATGGTCCTAATGGTACATATTCCCATGTCTGTACATCACGTGCACTCCAGTCGTTTAATAATACCATACCGAAAATGTGATCTTCTGCATTTTCAACTGCAATACGTTCTCCCATTTTATTGGCATCAGTAGTTATAAAAGCGGTTTCTAATTCAAAATCTACACGCTGAGAAGGTCCAAAAACAGGTTGTGTTTCTCCTTTAGGTAAAGTTTGTCCAAGCGGACGGTGAACTGCTACACCTGAAGGAACGATCGTAGAACTTCTTCCATGGTATCCTACTGGGATGTGAAGCCAGTTTGGTAATAATGCATTTTCCGGATCACGGAACATTTTACCAACGTTGGTAGCATGCTCTCTGCTTGAATAGAAATCGGTATAGTCTCCGATAAAAACCGGAAGTTGCATTTCAACTTCGTCAACCGGAAATAATACATTTTTTCTATGGTCTTCATTGTCGCGTAATTCGCTGTTATTCTCTTCAAAAATATCTGCAATACGGTTTCTTACCATTCTCCATATGGGTTTTCCTAAAGTGATGAATTCGTTAAGCGTGTCCTGAAGAAAAATATCTTCGTGCAGATCAATACCTTTAAAATAGCCAAGCTGTTGTAAAGCACTCAAATCAATGGCGTAATCACCGATACGGGAACCGATTGTAATCACATTTTCTTTAGTTAAAAAAACACCGAAAGGAATATTTTGAATGGGGAAATCATTATTTTCAGAAACTGTAATCCATGATTTTAAAGAAGGATTATTAGCTGTAATTATCATAACTATTGTTGTTAGCTGTTTGTACTATAAAATTTAATCAAATATATCATTTACCTATTATTTAACAAACCATTTTTGTAAATTTGGATTCATTTTAACGAAATATTAGAAAATGCAACGAGACGAACAAATTTTTGATTTGATTTTAGATGAGCAGGACAGACAGGTTCACGGACTTGAACTGATTGCTTCTGAAAATTTTGTAAGCGACCAGGTAATGGAAGCTGCAGGTTCAGTTTTAACAAATAAATATGCAGAAGGGTATCCTAATAAAAGATATTATGGCGGATGTGAAGTAGTGGATGTTGTAGAGCAGATTGCTATTGACAGAGCCAAAGCACTGTTTAATGCGGCTTATGTAAATGTGCAGCCTCATTCCGGCTCGCAGGCCAATACAGCCGTTTTTGCAGCTTGCTTACAGCCCGGAGATAAAATATTAGGTTTTGATCTGTCTCACGGAGGACACCTTACACACGGATCTCCGGTGAATTTTTCAGGAAAATTATACAATCCGGTTTTTTATGGAGTAGATCAGGAAACGGGACGTTTAAATTATGATAAGATTCAGGAAATAGCAACCAAAGAACAGCCAAAACTCATTATTGCTGGGGCTTCAGCGTATTCACGTGATATGGATTTTAAACGATTCAGAGAAATTGCGGATAGTGTAGGAGCTATTTTGATGGGAGATATTTCACATCCTGCAGGGCTTATTGTAAAAGGGCTGTTGTCTGATCCGGTGCCTTATTGCCATATCATTACTACAACTACTCATAAAACCCTCAGAGGTCCAAGAGGAGGTATAATATTAATGGGTAAAGATTTCGAAAATCCGTTCGGATTAAAAACGCCGAAAGGAGAAACCAGAATGATGTCTTCTCTGTTAGATAGCGCTGTATTTCCTGGAAATCAGGGAGGACCATTGATGCATATCATTGCGGCAAAAGCAGTAGCATTTGGAGAAGCGCTTACGGATGAATTTTTCCGTTATGCATTACAGGTGCAGAAAAATGCACAGGCCATGGCGAAAGCGTTTATGGACAGAGGCTATAATATTATTTCCGGAGGAACGGATAATCATATGATGCTTATTGATTTGCGCAATAAAAATATTTCAGGGAAAGAAGCTGAAAATGCTTTGGTAAAAGCAGAAATAACGGTTAACAAAAATATGGTTCCTTTTGATGATAAATCACCATTTGTAACTTCTGGAATCCGTATCGGTACACCTGCTATTACTACCCGTGGTCTTGTTGAAAGTGATATGGATAAAATAGTGGAAATGATTGATAAGGTACTTATGCATCATACTGATGAAGATATTATAGAAGAAGTAGCAACTGAGGTGAATGAGATGATGGGAGAAAGAGCAATGTTTGTTTTTTAGTAAATAGCTGAGTATCATAAAAAAGTAGATGAATTTCATCTACTTTTTTTATTTTTACCTAAAACTAAAAAGGTAAATATGAAAAAATACGTTACACTGCTGCTATTAATCACAGGCATGGTTATGCAGGCTCAGGGTATTCAGGGAGTGGTTGTGGATAAAGAAACAAATGCACCACTTGAATTTGTTTCTGTAATTTTAGAAGGAGGGCAGCTGACAGCTTCAACTAATGAAAAAGGTGAGTTTTATCTCAATGTATCCGATGTAATAGGAAAACAACTCATTTTTTCTAATGTGCATTATGAGGAATTGCGCTATAAAGTAAATGATACCAAGCCATTCACTGTTGGTTTAGAAGCTATTTCTTTTCAGATGGAAGAAATGGTCTTATATGACCGGCCTATAAGGGATGTGTTTGATGAGGTAATTAAAAACTCTGAAAAATCATTTAAAACCAATATTCAACTGAGTACTTTTTACAAAGAGAATTACAAAAGCAATACATGGAAATCTTTTTATGCGGACGGTCTTGTTGACTTTTATATCAAAAATAAGACGTCTAAGATTGATATTGTAGTCAATGAAAGCCGTAGTGTAGATACCGGAATGGTGGATGAACAGGCAAAATCATTGAGTACAGTAAATATGAATATGGAAGATGCCATTGAAAATGCTCTTCAGTTTAAATTTTTAAAAAAACTCATAAAAAACAAGGATCAGGAATTTTATATTACCATGCAGCAGTCCGCTAATGGAGAGATTCTACATACATTGTATATTGAGCCGGTAGAAAATTCAAAAGCGGAAAATCTTATTGAAGGAAAAGTGGTTTTTAATGAAGAGAAGAAACTGATTCTGGATATGGACTTACAATTCGCTGAGAAATATAAAGGAAACAATAAAATGATGAATGTAATTGTGGCTAAAATAAAAATCAACGATTTTAAAAGAAAAGCCCGTTATGCTTATGTAAACGGAGTATATTATATTACCTATTTTGAGTACGCTTATGATATTTCAGCCACCTCCAAAATGGCTAAGTTGGATGATCGCTTTACCGGAAACGCTCAGATGTATGTGTTTAGCTTTACTCCAGTGAGTGTTTTTCCTCCCAAAAATAAACTTATAAAAGAGACTGCTTTGTATAAATTAGGAAAAAATTATACAACGGAATTCTGGAAAAAGCCAAATGTTCAGCATTTGACAGATTATAAATAAAAAAATGAAAATAGAAGAAATAAAAAAGTGGTTAGGTTTTTGTAATCACTTTTTTTGTTATAGTAAATTCCCTTCTCAGGATAAAATTTTAAAACTATTCCGGTTGAAGTGGCGCAATATGTATTTTATTTTTATTTAAAAAAAAACAGACACTATTATGAAACAGTTGTACATTGGGTTAGTCTTTCTTTTCATCAGTTTTGGTATTCAGGCACAAACAGCCACTTACTCCGGTATTATAAAAGACAGAAACACCAATCTGCCGGTTGAATATGTAAGTATTACCGGAGTGAATTCTAATATCAGTACCATGACCAATGCCGATGGGCGTTTTCGTCTTACTGTACCACAAGAGATAAAAAAAATAAAATTCAGCCACTTAAACTACGATGTTTTAGAATATGTACTCGTTCCTGAACGCAAGGAAATGGTTGTTTATTTAAATTCTTCTGCTTATGAAATGGAAGAAATGGTTATTCTGAACCGTTCTCTGAGAGAGGTGATGAATGAGATTATTAAAAACTCCAAATCTAAATTTTCAAAAGATATTAAACTGAGTACCTACTACCGGGAAATGATGAACATCAACAATGAAGTTTACTCCTACGCAGACGGTATGCTTGATTATTTTTATAAGAATAAATCAACCAGTAATATTACCGTAAATGAAAGTCGTGCAATAAAATTTCAGTCGAAAGAATTTGAAAGCTATGAAAATAATCCTGTTAATTTTTATTTGTTGAATTTACAGGAAATCGTCACCAATGCTTTTCAGTTTGAACGATTGTCTAAAATAGTAAAAAATAAAAACTATGAAATGTATCTTACCCTTAAAAAGAATGCTGAAGGTAAAGAACTGACTACGTTGTATTTTGAGCCTTCTGAAACAGCTAAGGATGAGATTTTTGAAGGAACTGTAGTATTTGATGATGAAGCCAAACTTATTCTGGAAATCAACATACAACTATCCCGCAAACATTTAAAAAACATTAAATTTGAAGATAGAGTGCTGTACCGCATTAAATTTTCAGAGATCCGTTACAAACAAATATTCAATGCTGTGGATGGAAAATATTTTTTGGTGTATGACACGCGCAGAGTTCAGGCAATGGTTAAAGTAGGAGAGAGGCACCAGTATCTGATCGGTGGTATTCACGAGCTGATTACAGTAAATTCTGCTGTAAGTTCTGAAAAGCCTAAGCCAGATCTTATTTATTATCATCCGACTTTACAACCGTTGGGAAAAAACTATACAACAAAGTACTGGAATGATCAAAATGTTATTTTGTTGAATAGTAAAGAGGAACAAGCATTAGGGAAAATTAATAATTAAATAGATAAGATGAAAAAGATTGTATTGTTAACAGCAGCTATCGGAGCCGTTTTTTTGAGTAGTTGTAAATCTACCCGGCAACCTTCGGTTGATAAAATGCAAATAGAGCAAAACACCGACTCTGAGGAAGAAGTTTTTCTAAAAATTTTTGGTGTAGAGCCGTTTTGGAATATTGATATAGCGGAAGATATAGTAGTTTTTAAGGATGTTGAGGGAAAGGTGGTAACTTTTAAATATGCAGTTCCTTCTGAAGATAAAGAAAACATGACTAAAACCTACCATCTTTTGAGTGGTGGCTATGATTTAACCATTCATATTGTTGAAGGGTATTGTACAGACGGAATGTCTGACAAAGATTCTGCTTACAAGGCGGATATGCAGTTAAAAGAAAACGGTAAGATAGTTTGGGAACACAAGGGGTGTGCACATTATTTGTTACATCCTGAATTGGAAGGTAAATGGATTTTAAAGCAATTGAATCATAAAAAAATCAGCGAGGACGGAAGTTATGCAACTCCTTATCTGGAGTTTGATACGACGGAAAACAGAGTGTCCGGCAATACCAGTTGTAATGGTATCAGCGGTTCAGTTATCACTGAAGGTTCTCTTATCAAATTTCCCCATATGGCAACCACTCTGATGATGTGTGTCAATGAAAATGTAGAACAGGAGTTTCTCGAAGTTATAGAACAGGTCACGAGGTTTGAAATCGAAGAAAATGAATTGCGCCTTTATGCAGGTCAGCAATTGAAAATGTTATTTAAGAAATAAAAAAAGTCCCGGATTTCCGGGACTTTTTTATGCGTTATATTTATACATTTGGTGGCTCATTCGTATGATGGTCTCTGTTATAATTAAATTGTTTTGTAGAGAACTCATTAGATGTTTCAACGATTTTGTAGGCATCTACAATTCGTTTAACCAAACGGTGTCTTACGATGTCTTTGTCATCGAGATAGATAATGCCTATGCCTTCAATACCGGAAAGAATATTAAGAGCTTCTTTTAAACCTGAAGTTACTTTACGCGGTAAATCTACCTGACCAGGGTCTCCGGTGATGATAAATTTGGCATTTTTACCCATACGGGTCAAAAACATCTTCATTTGGGAATGAGTTGTGTTCTGTGCCTCATCCAGAATTACAAACGCATGATCGAGTGTTCGTCCTCTCATAAACGCAAGAGGCGCAATCTGTATAATGCCTTTAAGTAAATAATCTTCCAGTGTAGTTGGAGGCAACATATCCCGTAAGGCATCATATAAAGGCTGCATATAAGGATCGAGCTTTTCTTTCATATCTCCGGGTAAAAAACCCAAATTTTCTCCTGCTTCAACAGCAGGACGTGTTAGAATGATACGTTTCACCTGTTTTTCTTTCAGCGCTTTTACAGCGAGTGCCACTCCCGTATATGTTTTTCCGGTTCCTGCAGGTCCTATGGCAAAAACCATATCATTTTTATTGACATTATCGACCAGTTTTTGCTGGTTTGGTGTCATGGCTTTTATGAGTTTGCCACCGAGACCATGTACCAGAATTTCGTCACTGGACTTCATGTGTTGCTGGGGCTGATCATCGATGATCAGGCGTTCAATGATATTTTCGTTTAAGGTATTGTACTTTTGGTAGTACTTGATAATACGGTCAAACCGATCTTCAAATAAGTCTAATACTTCGTTTTCTCCAAACACTTTTACAATAGTATCGCGTGCAACGATTTTTAGTTTAGGATAGAGTTTTTTGATGATTTCCAAATGAATATCCTGAGCTCCCCAAAAATCTTTAGGAGTGATATGTTCCAATTCAATGATTCTTTCGTTCAAAAGCTATTAGATTTAATTAAAATAAATTAGTTTTGTATTCAATCAAATCTAAAAAAAATTAAGTAAAAACGCAATAACAATTTGATTAATTAATGTCAATAATTACACTAACAACTGATTTCGGAATCAAAGACCATTTTGTAGCAATAGCTAAAGGTAAACTGTTGTCTAAAATTCCGCATTGTCAGCTTGTAGATGTTTCCCATTGCATTGATTTATATAATGTAGGCAATGCCAGTTATGTCGTTTCCGGTGCGTATGCTTCATTTCCGAAAAACACGATTCATATCATTTGTGTAGATGCAGAACTGCATGAAAACAGTCGCTTTCTTTTGATGCGCTTTGACGGTCATTTTTTTCTCGCAGCAGATAATGGTATATGCAGTCTGCTGACTCAGGAAAGGGAAGATGCTGTAGAAAAAGTAGTCCTTCTGCAAAATAAACCCGAACATCTTTCGTGTATGGATTTGTTTGCCGATGTGTGTGCCGCAATTAATGGAGGGGCAGATGCGGAAAGTCTGGGTGAGCTTATTGGCAGTGAAGATTATGTGGGAATGACCGAATTAAGACCTCGTATATCTGAGGACGGAAATGTGATTTTTGCGAATATTGTGTATGAAGACCATTATGGAAATGCAGTAAGCAATGTGAGCAAAAAACTGTTTGAAGAAGTGGGTAAAGGCCGTCCGTTTTTATTTACCGGCAGTAAATATAAGATGACGCGCATCAATAAATACTATGCAGATTTCAATACAGAGACCAGAGCTTTGAGTGAATACCATGGCAGTTCCTTGCTTATCTTTAATGATCTGGAAATGTTGCAGGTTTCTCTTTATAAAACCAATCCCGCAACCAGTGGCAGTGTGAAATCATTACTGGGATTGGGATATCACGATCCGATTATCATTGAATTTGAATCAAAAAACGAATAAAAATGTTTATAAGAATTGTTAAAATGAGTTTTCAGGAAGATAAAATACCGGTCTTTTTGGAACATTTTCAGACAGTAAAAGAAAAAATAAGACATTATCCCGGGAATAATTTTCTGGAGCTGTATCGCGATAAACAGCAGCCCAACATATTTTTTACGTATTCTGTATGGAATGAAGAAACTGATTTGGAAAACTATAGACAATCTGAACTTTTTAAAAGTGTCTGGGCCAATACCAAACCTTTTTTCAATGATAAACCACAGGCGTGGAGTGTTGATAAACTGGAATCTCTCCCTTAATATATTTGTATGAAAGCTATTTTACTACGTGAAATTAAATCCTTTTTCGGCTCTATCATCGGTTATCTTGTGGTGGTGGTGTTTTTGGTTTTAAACGGTTTGTTTTTATGGGTGTTTGACGGTTCTTACAACATATTGCAAAGCGGCTATAATGATCTGACACCTTTTTTTAAACTGGCTCCGTGGATTTTGTTATTGCTTATTCCGGCAGTGACCATGCGCAGCTTTTCTGATGAGCGTAAACAGGGAACTATAGAATTGTTGCTGACCAAGCCTCTAAGTATTTACGAAATTGTCTCAGGGAAATTTTTAGGGGCTTTTGTGCTGATTCTTATTGCAATTATACCTACAGTTTTATATGTAATCATTCTGAATCCGTACGGTAATCCGATGAATAATATGGATATTGGAAGTACAATAGGATCTTATATCGGATTGCTTTTCCTGATTGCGGGTTATACTGCTATCGGAATTTTTTCATCTACCTTGTCCGATAATCAGATTGTGGCCTTTATCTGTGCCATTGTTTTATCTCTCATTTTTTATATGGGATTTGATCAGTTGTCAGCAATGCTGAAACTGCCTTTTTTGGAACGCATTGGTATGGATTTTCATTTTAAGAGTATGAGCAGAGGCGTTTTAGATACACGTGATGTGCTTTATTTTATCAGTGTTGCCTTCCTTTTTGTAAGTGCTACAGTGTTTAATCTAAAATCCATGAAAAAATAATGGCAGCAATGAAACGCAAATATTTAGTATCGTTTACCGGAATACTTCTGGCATTGATTTTTATCAATCTGGCAGGACAGTTTGTTTTCAAGCGATTTGATCTAACACAGGATCGCCGTTATACGCTTTCTTCTACCACACTTTCGATTGTGGAGCAAGTAAAAGAGCCTTTGTTTATTGATGTGTATTTAGAAGGACAGTTTCCGGCAGATTTGAGAAGATTGCAGGAAGAAACCCGTCAATTGCTGGAAGAATTTACGGCTTATAATTCCAATATCAGTTTTCAGTTTGTAAATCCGCTGGAAAATCAGGCCGATCAGATGCAGATTGCTGAACAGCTGTATGCGAATGGGATGAAGCCGATTTCGATGACTTTGAACGATAAAGGAAAGCAATCTCAGGAAATGGTTTTTCCATGGGCTGTAGCAACGTATGGTGATCGCCATGCAAAAATTCCTTTACTTAAAAACATCATGGGTATCAGTACAGAAGATAAGGTACTAAGCTCTGTGCAGCATCTAGAATATGCTATTGCAGATGCCGTAAATACTGTTATTCATGAAAAAACGAAAAAAATAGCTGTCATCAAAGGTATCGGTGAACTTGAAGATGTGTATATGGCTGATTTCTTAAAATCAGTTCGTGAAAATTATTATATCGCACCTTTTACACTGGACAGTGTTGCACAAAATCCGAATAAAACGCTGCAACAATTAAAAGAATATGATCTGGCCATCATTGCCAAGCCAACTAAGTCGATTACAGAAGATAAAATACAGGTGTTAGACCAGTTTGTAATGAATGGTGGTAAAACAATATGGCTTATTGATCAGGTGCAGGCTGATATGGATAGCTTAACTAAAACAGGAGGTATGCTGGCATATCCAAAAGATTTTAGCCTTAGCGAACTGCTGTTCAAATACGGGATTCGGGTAAATCCTACTTTGATTATGGATGAGGTGGCTACACCGATTAAGCTTGCCACAGGACAGCAGGGTTCAGAAACCACCTATCAGGAGTACATGTGGAAATTCGCACCTTATGCCTTAGGAAATCCGGGACATCCGATTACAAAAAACATTGAAGGAGTAAAATTTGATTTCGCTAATGGAATTGATACGCTGAAGAACAACATTCGCAAAACTGTTTTGCTGCGTTCGTCTGAATACTCTAAACCGTTGGGAACTCCGCTGGAGATTGATCTGAAAAAAGGAATCGACAAAACACCTCTTGAAAGCTATCAGGGAAAGGGGAATATACCTTTGGCGGTATTGCTGGAAGGAACTTTTACTTCAGCTTATAAAAACAGAATACTGCCGTTTAAAGAACCGGATTACAAGGATTCGGGGGTAGCCAATAAGATGGTAGTGATTTCTGATGGAGATCTGATCAGAAACCAACTGGACCAAAACGGAGCTCCGATGGAACTGGGGTATGACAAATGGACCAATAATCTATTTGGCAATAAAGAATTCTTGCTGAATACGGTTAACTATCTGTTAGACGACACAGGATTGATTCAGTTACGCACAAAAG
The DNA here is from genome assembly GCA_032096595.1 of Flavobacterium sp. Classification (GTDB taxonomy): domain Bacteria; phylum Bacteroidota; class Bacteroidia; order Flavobacteriales; family Flavobacteriaceae; genus Flavobacterium. The sequence goes on from DAMCXY010000008.1 coordinate 46,982, forward strand.
ATGTAAAGCTGGCATTGCTGGATAAAGAGAAAGTACATAATGATTATACTCAGATACAGATTCTCATTGTAGTATTACCCGTTGCAGTGATTATTTTATTTGGTTGGATATTTACCTTTTTGAGAAAGAAAAAATATAGAACATAATAGCTAAAAAATCCTTTTTTTATTGCTACTAAAAAGATATATTTGTAAAAACTTCCGTTAATTTACGGATAATAAAAAAAGATATATGAAATTTATCGTATCGAGCTCGTATTTATTAAAACAATTACAAGTATTAGGAAGTGTAATCAATAGTAGTAACACCTTACATATTCTTGATAACTTTTTATTTGAACTGGATAACAATCAATTAAAAGTATCCGCTTCAGATTTAGAGACTACGATGTCTGCAACGTTAGAAATAGAATCTACTGATACTGGCAGCATTGCAGTTCCTGCCCGTTTGTTGTTAGAAACCCTGAAAACATTTCCGGAACAGCCGTTGACTTTTACGGTTAAGGAAAACAATACCATTGAAATCAGCTCTGATTTAGGAAAGTATGTATTGGCCTATTTACCGGGAGATGAATTTCCAAAAGCAGAATTACTGGAAGACCCTTCTACAGCACATATTCCTGCTGAAGTATTGGCTACCGCTGTAAGTAAAACGATATTTGCTGCCGGAAACGATGATTTACGCCCTGTAATGTCAGGCGTTTATTTTCAGTTTTCTCCTTCAGGAATTATTTTCGTGGCAACAGATGCTCATAAATTAGTAAAATATTCCCGCACGGATATCACTTCGAGCGCAGAAGCTAATTTTATCATGCCTAAAAAACCTTTGAATATTTTAAAAAATATTTTGGGGACTTCTGATGCTGAAGTGAAAATTGAGTACAATGATTCAAATGCAATGTTCTCATTTGATAATTATATATTGGTATGTCGACTTATTGACGGAAAATATCCGAACTATGAGGCGGTAATTCCAAAAGAGAATCCGAATAAGCTGATTATTGCCAGAACTCAATTCTTAAGTTCGGTAAGACGTGTAGCTATTTATGCCAATAAAACGACACATCAGATCCGTTTAAAGGTTGCCGGAACGGAATTGAATATTTCTGCAGAAGATATCGATTATTCAAATAAAGCAGACGAACGCCTTACCTGTGATTATCAGGGAGATGATATGCAGATCGGATTCAATTCGCGTTTCCTTATTGAAATGCTGAATAACCTGCAGTCAGACGAGATTCTTTTAGAAATGTCTTTACCAAACAGAGCAGGTATCCTGACGCCTGTTGACGGTCTTGACGAAGGTGAAACCGTAACCATGCTTGTAATGCCGGTTATGCTTAATAACTAAGATTTTATATAGTCATAAAAAAAGCAACTCAAAAGAGTTGCTTTTTTGTTTTTATATTATATCATTAGTCATCAATTTTTTCGCCTTCCTGCAGTACCAAAACAGGTACATCTGCGTGATACGATAATTTCTGACTCAGACTGGAGCTGAACAATCGCTCAAAGAAGCCCATTTGTCTTTTTACAATACACATTACATCGATCAGATGCTCGTCAATAAAGTAGTAAACACTTTGTTCCAGATCTCTGTTTAATACTGTAGTGATTTCCAATTTATCATCAATAAAGAAGTTTTGCCATTCTTTTACAAGCATTTCAACTTCAGGATTTTCCTTTCTTAAAATGTGCAGGCATTTTACTTCGGCATTCAGACCTTTGGTAAAATTGAAAATCTGGCGCAATCCTTTTCGGTCAGAAGGTTTTAGTAACGTTGCAAATCCGAAACGTTCCAGACGTTTAAATTTTGCCTTAAACGGCACACTCAGTATAGGGATGTCCACATTGCGTATTACATTGCTTGTATTGGACCCCAGAATTTTTTTATCCCAACCACTTTTACCGTTGGTACCCATGACTACAAGCTCTATATTCTCATCTTTGATGATGCGTTGTATGGTGTATAGTAAAGATCCTTCTTCAAAAATAAAGGTCATGTTTACATCACCTAACTGATGCTGTTCAGCAATTTCACGCATCTGAGGCACTTTTTCCTTATAGGCATCAAAATGTCCGAATTCAATAGTGTTGTATACTTCCTGGATAAGATCGGGTTGTCCGGCACTGGTACTTGATATGACCGGCATGTCATACGTATGTAAAACGTATAAATCAGCATTTACCGATTTGGCAAAGTGCAATGCATAGATAAACGCATTGTCTGCCGTTTCTGAAAAATCAGTTGGAAATAATATTTTTTTCATAATGATAACTCTTATAGTCTTCACTAAAGTTACGAAGAAAAAGAGATTAGGCAAATAAAACCGCGGTTTTTAAGATTTTTTTCTCGCGAAAACATATCGTATTTTTGCTTTAAATAATTTGGATATGATATTACAGGATACCATCGTGGCTTTGGCAACTCCATCAGGAGCCGGAGCGGTTGCCATAATCAGACTTTCAGGTAATGAAGCAATTCCCATTGCCAATGACGTGTTTCGTTCGGTTCGCAGCAAAGATCTGAACCGCCTGAAGACGCATACCATTCATCTGGGGCACATCGTAGATGGCGATAAGGTACTCGATCAGGTATTGGTTTCTCTATTCAAAAATCCGAATTCCTATACAGGGGAGGATGTAGTAGAAATTTCCTGTCACGGTTCAACGTTTATTCAGCAACAGATTATCCAGCTGCTGTTGCGTAAAGGAGCCCGTATGGCGACTGCCGGAGAGTTTACACTGCGTTCTTTTTTAAACGGCAAAATGGATCTGTCACAGGCAGAAGCTGTAGCCGATCTGATCAATTCAGATAACGAAGCTTCTCATCAGATTGCCATGCAACAGATGCGCGGCGGATTTAGCAATGAGATTGCCAAACTGCGGGAGGAACTTTTGAATTTTGCTTCACTGATTGAGCTGGAACTCGACTTTTCGGAAGAAGATGTTGAGTTTGCAGACCGTACACAATTCAAAGAGCTGTTGAACCGTATTGAATTTGTTTTAAAACGCCTTATCGATTCGTTTGCCGTAGGGAATGTTATTAAAAACGGAATTCCGGTTGCTATTGTAGGGGAACCCAATGTAGGAAAATCGACTTTATTAAATGCATTGCTCAATGAAGAACGGGCCATTGTATCAGATATAGCCGGAACTACGAGAGACACAATTGAAGATGAACTGGTCATCAATGGCGTGGGATTCCGTTTTATTGATACAGCAGGGATTCGCGAAACGAAAGATGTAGTGGAAAGCATCGGTATTCAGAAAACGTTTGAAAAGATGGAACAGGCTCAGGTGGTGCTGTATCTGTTTGAAGGGACCAAGTTTCAGGAACTCGGATATGAATACCTCAGTGAGATTGAAAAAATAAAAAATAAGTTTCCGTTAAAACCTTTGGTCATTGTCATCAATAAAATGGATTTACTGTCGGAAACTGCTTTAGAGGAAATCAAACAGCGTTTGTCTTCAGCTGATTTACAACTTTCAACACTTTTTATCGCGGCTAAAAATAAAGCCGGAGTAGAGGAGCTGAAAGAACGTCTGTATTCTTTTGTCAATACGGGAGCTTTGCGTAATAATGAAACGATTGTCACCAATACCCGACATTATGATTCTTTGCTTAAAGCACTTGAAGAAATTCAAAAGGTAAATTACGGTTTACAATCCAATTTACCGGCTGATCTTATGGCGATCGATATCCGTCAAGCACTGTATTATTTTGGAGAAATTACAGGACAGGTAACCAATGATGAGCTGCTCGGAAATATTTTTGCGAATTTTTGTATCGGAAAGTAATATAGTTAAGAAATAAAAGAGGGAACGTTGTAGTAAGTGCTACAACGTTTTTTTTTGATAGGTCTTAAGTATAGATTATAATTCATTGATAATAATTTAAACCGATCGTTAATAAAATTTTCCACTTTGTTTATGAACATTTTTCATGATAAATACTATATCTGACAGTTTTAATGCTTTAATAGTTAAAGGATTAATACCTCCATGTTACATTTTGATAGTTTGCAGCCCAAAAAAATATGACTCAGGATATTTCGAACTAAAATAATCTTGAGCCGTTTTTAGAACGTCGTTTGTTGGCGGAGCAAATGAATAGTATTGTTTGTGATATTTACTTTAAAAATTTTTGAAATTCTTTTTTCTTCATGGTGAAACCTTGTGTCTTCAAAATTTTTCCGTCAATAGATACGATCGCAAAATAGGGCTGACTTTGATTTTTAAAATGCTCTTCTTGTAGCTTACTATAAAAAGCACCATACGTTTTCATTGTTTTACCATTTTTAGGATCAGTAGTTTTATATTCTTCGGGAATTTCATTCTTTGAATCGACTAATAATGTAATTGAATAGTAATTTGATTCGATATATTCTTGGATTGCGATTATTTGTAAAACAAAAGCGCAAAGAACTAAAACTGACCCAAGAAGATTTAGCGTTAAATGCTGGTGTCGGTTTGCGTTTTGTGCGTGATTTGGAACAAGGAAAGAAAACGCTTCGCTTAGACAAAGTGAATGATGTGCTAGCTTTGTTTGGAAAAGAAGTTGGAGTAATTGATAAACTACGATAATAATGGCACGAGAGGCAAAAATATATTTTCAAGATCAATTAGCGGGTATTTTAACTGAAGGGGATGATGGATATACTTTTATTTATGAGAAAGCATATGTAGAAACTATAAATCCCAAAGTAGTTAGTCTAACCTTACCTCTAACAGAACAGCCTTATCATAGTAAAGTACTTTTTCCATTTTTCGATGGTCTAATACCTGAAGGCTGGTTATTAGAAATTGGAGAAAAGCATTGGAAATTGAATCCACGTGATCGTTTTGAATTACTAATCAATTTGTGCAGAGATACCATTGGTGCCGAGCTTTGGTATTTCAACATACACTCTTCAGTAACTTAGGAAGAATATAAAATCAATAATTCGTTTCTCTGCTTTATATTAAGCAGTGTGTAAATTGTCTTTAGATGATACTTTACTGTATTGCTTGAAATAAAAAGTTCAGCAGCAATTTCTTTATTGCTTTTACCTTTTTGTACGAGTTCAATGATGGCTAACTGACGTTCGGTAAGGTTAAAAGAGGAAAGGTTCGTTTTACGTTCTCCGGCGGTTTTTGCGAGCTTTACATGATATCTTATTTCTTCATGTATGCGTTGGTTTTCTTCTTCCATAAGCAGTTGCTTTTCTTTGGAATTCATATACAGCTTTATCAGTAAAAAAACGACAAGCATGAGTACAACAGAGAATAAAATAAGCCAAAAGAGAAAATTCTGTTTATGATTCAGTTCATATTCATATTGCTGTTCTTTTAACTGCTGTTCCAGCAATTCTATTCTGCTGCTTTTGATATTTGAATTGTAGAGCGAGAATACGGAGTCACATTTTTTCTGATGATAAAAAGCATTTTTATAATCATTGTTACTGCTGAAAACATTTTTCATGATTTCATGCACATAGAATTCATACTTTAGATTATTTGCTTTTTGAGCTGCTTCAATACCTGAATGATACGCTTGATCTCTTTTAATGGGATCGTTTATAAGATTGTATAGCTCAATTTGTTTTCCATAAACAATAGGCGATTCTGTTGGAAAGTGAAGCATTGCAATTTTCAATGCTTCATTTAATATTTTTTCTGAAGCCTCATATTTTTGATCTTTGAGCAAGAAGTAGCCTTTTTGAGTATATAGAAACAAAAGGTATTTTGGATTTAGCGAATGATAAGTTGTTTTTTCCAGTTCTTTCAACAGTTTCTCAGCCTTGTCAAACTCCTGTTTATCAAAATAAATAAACGATCTTTCTGCTTTGATTTCCTGTTGTACCGTAAAAATATTACTTCCTTTGATTCCTTCTTCCAATGCCAGATCCAGATGATGGAGAGCATGCTCATATTTGAATAATTTTCTGTAAATATTGGCTTTGATGAGATAGGCCTGATACTTATCAGAAGCAGAAACATTTTTATCTGATAGAAAGGTCGATAACAATTGTATTGAAAAATCATAATTCTCAGAATTGTTAGCAGCTGCAATCTGTTTTTTTAAAGAATCTATGGTGATGTTATTGGCATATATAAAACCGCTAATCAACAGGGCAAATAGGAGCAGTAGGTTTTTCATCAGGTGTTGTTTCTTGCAAAAATAAAAATCCATTTGCACTTATAAACAATAAAATCTGTTTTTTTTAAACAATCATATTAGTAATGTGAGATGTTTTTTAAGATGTTTTTAATAAAATCGTAAATAGTTGATAATCATTTTTTTCTTGTTGACTACCCTTTAGAGTAGTAATTAATAAAGGAACTACTACCCTATAACTACCTAACTGTGCTTTTATCTTTTCAACTATTATCAACAGTTTTGTAAATAGAAGTTCAATTTGTAAAACACACAGTCTATACTATGATAAAAAAAAGGTATTTAAGCGTTCTATTAGGAACACTATCCATGCATGCCCAGCAAACAATTGTTGCATCTGGTGCTGATATGGCATCACAGGACGGAGTAGTAAATTACAGTATTGGTCAGGTCTTATATACTGATATCAACGATACAGATAATACCGTTTGGGCAGGAGTGCAACAGCCCTTTGAGGTATCGGAAGTACTGTCAGTTAAAGAGGAAAATATAGATCATAAACTTGAAATCTATCCGAATCCCGTAGTTGATGTATTATATGTGAATATGGGGGCAGAAAACAAAAAGCTTTCTTATACACTTTATGATGCTCTGGGGAGAACAGTTCGTAAAGGGGCATTCTCAGAACAGTTGTCCACTTTAAATATGGATGATCTACCAGCCGCTATGTATTTTCTTTTACTGAAGAATAATTCAGTGAGTGTTAAAGTCTTCAAACTCATAAAAAAATAAACATTAAACATGAAAAAAATTTTACTTAGTGCATTTTTAGCGTTCAGTTTTTCAGCTGCTTACTCACAATCTCCTGAAATGATGAGTTATCAGGCTGTTATCAGGAATTCTGCCAACCATTTGATTGTCAATCAGCAGGTGGGTGTTCGCCTTAGCGTTTTGCAGGGAAATCCGGAAGGAAACACTGTTTACAGCGAAACCCATACACTTTTATCCAACGGAAATGGTTTAATTACACTTCAATTTGGTGGGGGGACACCTGTATCCGGAACTTTTGAACAAATAGATTGGGCTAACGGTCCCTATTTTATAAAATCAGAAACAGATGTATCAGGTGGAACTAACTATACCATTACGGGTACCAGTCAGATGCTTACCGTGCCTTACGCTCTTTATGCGAAGACTTCAGGAAGTTCAGTTCCTGGTCCTCAAGGTCCGGCCGGACCAGCTGGTGAGATAGGATTAACGGGTCCTGTTGGTCCGCAGGGAATTCAGGGAGAGACAGGCCCTCAAGGCCCGATAGGATTAACGGGTCCTGTTGGTCCGCAGGGAATTCAGGGAGAGACAGGCCCTCAAGGCCCGATAGGATTAACGGGTCCTGTTGGTCCGCAGGGAATTCAGGGAGAAACAGGTGGACAGGGACCAATTGGTTTGACAGGCCCTGCTGGTCCGCAGGGAATTCAGGGTGAAACAGGAGCACAAGGTCCGATAGGATTGACAGGTCCTGAAGGTCCACAGGGACCAATCGGGTTAACAGGTCCAGTTGGTCCACAGGGAATACAGGGAATACAGGGAGAGACAGGTGAACAGGGATTAACAGGTCCAGTTGGTCCACAGGGAATACAGGGAGAAAGAGGTGAACAGGGACCAATTGGTTTGACAGGTCCAGCTGGTCCACAGGGAATTCAGGGAGAGACAGGTGCACAAGGTTCAATTGGTTTAACAGGTCCATCTGGTCCACAGGGAATACAGGGAGAGACAGGTGAAAAGGGACCAATTGGTTTGACAGGTCCAGCTGGTCCACAGGGGATACAGGGACAAACAGGTGAACAGGGATTAACAGGTCCATCTGGTCCACAGGGAATGCAAGGATTTGGAGTTCCTCAAGGGGGAACAACAGGACAAATATTGACAAAAGTTGATGGAACTAACTATAACACACAATGGACAACGCCAGTGATGAATGCTGGTGGAGGTGCGATTTTAGAATTATTCGCGACGAGTACAATTCCACAAACAAACAGACCATTTGCATATGGCCGTTATACATTTGCTTTTAACACTGTGATAACCGGAGTTAGTGCTTCTGCATGGACAGCAAACAATACCTTTACTGTTCCAACCGGAAAAGGAGGATTGTATAATATCAGTCTGTCAATGGTAGAAAACGATTTTGGAGCATTTTCGTCTCCGGTATTGGTTTTTCCGGAAGTTCATGTTATATCTGGTAACAATACAACTTATTATTATGGTACCGGAAGTGCCGCAAGTGTTCTGTTGCAAGGTAATTCTACAGATAGCCCTGCAGTAGGTACACCCGGAGCTCCAATATCTTATGCCAGAGGCTCAGGAAACTTTATGATTCCGTTACAGGAAGGTGATAAAATCAAAGTTTTCTACCGTACAGGCTCTAACTCTAACTGTGCGACTTGTGCCATCAGCTTTACTGTAGATGGAAGTACCTATCTGAGCATTGTAAAAATGAATTAGTATGTTTCCTGATTTATTTTCTCAATAGTTTGTATTGAGAGAATATAAAATAACAAATGTCCATTCGCATAATAGTAGAAATGGGCATTTGTTGTTAGTAATATTGAATAAAAACAACATTTTATAAAATCCAAAAAAGAGAATAATTGTTTTTTACAATAAAGACAGAAAAAGGATTTTATTCTTCAAAAAACTCAAAGGCATCGATAATATCCAGATAAACACCGTCAAAACCGGCATCGATAATTCTTTTTGTATACGAAGTATCATTGCCATAAATGATGTTCTGCCATTCCCTGTTCCAGTATTTTACTTTATAGTTTCCTTTCCAGTTAGGGTTTTCAGCGGCTAACCATTCCGGAGGTAGTGTGCTCCAAGTGCTTTTCCAGTAATATCTGTAATCCTCTGCTTCTCCAATAGACATATACGAAATCACCAGTCTTTTACCGCCGTTTGCTTTCTTTTTCAGCTGATTGATTTCCTCAGTGGTAAAACTACTGCTATCGTTAAAAAAAAGATCTGTAATTAATAAATCGTAATTAGTAGCTGTAACGGCATGTATGAAATCAGTTTTGCTGTTATAGGCAGATAAATTTAAGAGATACAGAAAGTTTTTTACTTCTGACATTTTCGTAATAACATTTGCATTTTCCATTGGAATAGGAGTAGGAAAAGTAGGAATGGTATTTAATTCACGTTTGTTGGCAGCGAATGAAATATAGCCAGCATTGGTATTTTGATTATATGAAGTCAGAACTTTTTCTGGTGTAAAACAATAATCAATCACCAATATTACATTGCCCGCTTTTTTTGACATATCTAAAAATGTTCTGAGATAAGTGTTATCCTGATATGGTGTGATCTGATCATCTGCATTATATCCAAAAAATAAATCTTCCTGACCGTTGGCATCAATGGCATTGAGATAGGCTATATGTGGCTGACCAGACTCGTTTCCGTTATCAGATATAAGTTCTAAACCGTTTTGTGGAATAACATTAAAATCAGGTTTTAGAGTTTTTGAATATTGGCTGATATTCATTACAAATTCGCGCATTCTCTGTTTGTAAATTCCTTCCGGATCGGTTGTTTCGTCTTCTTTACCACAAGAAACCATAATCAAAGAGAGAATGAGGAGTAAGCTAATCGTATTTTTCATCTGAATCAGCAATTTAAAAATAGGGTTATATTCATCTTTAAGTTTACAAAAATAGAGAATATAAAGACATGAAAAAGGACCAGACAAAAATCTGATCCTTTAAATTGTTTAAGTGATTCCATCTACTTATTGTTTGGTACAATTAGCATCTAAAACCAATTTATATACATTTGTTCCTTCGGTTTCCTCTTGTGTCATTCTGAAATTAAAAACAGTTGCATTCAGATCTCTGATATACATTACTTCAGTATATGTATTGGTCGTACCTGGTTCGGTTTGGGTTGTCGTAATTTTATTTTCGCTTGGATTGTACACGTAAGTACCTTGTGTGGTAACCCATTGATTCGTATCTTCATCTAATAGGGTCACAGACATTTGATTATTGGCTTTAAACTCAAATATAGTTCCGTTGATGTTACCTAAATCAATATCTTCATCAGGAATGGGCTGATTGTTGACAGTAGCAGAATAAGTATGAGAAGTAACTTTCCATTTACCTACCAGTTTAGATTGTGAATCGGTGGTGTTATCGTCGCTCTTATCACAAGAAACAAATCCTACAGCAATGAAGGATAAAATAAATAATGCTTTTTTCATAATTTTTTATGTAAAAATTTAATGAATAATAAGATATTATTAGTTAATGATGTGGCAAATATATTATTAATATTTTAATAACCTAATTTTTTAATTGGATAGTGAGAATTTTAGCAGAGGTGAAATTAATGAAATCGATAAATCCAATAAATAAGCAAGATAAGAGCAAAAAAGCTAATTTTGTAAAAAAGAGTTAAGGGATGAAAAAAACGGAAGAATCAAAAAAGAAATTACATCCGCGTAATAAACATAATACATTATATGATTTTGATGAACTGAAAATATATGTTCCTGATTTGTCTTTTTATATTATTAAAAATCCTTCTGGGGATGCTACAATTGATTTCTCTGATCCGAAAGCGGTAAGGCTATTGAACAAGGCCCTGCTGATGAGTGTTTACAAACTTACTTACTGGGAATTGCCTAAAGATAATTTATGCCCGCCTATTCCGGGAAGAGCAGACTATATTCATTATATAGCGGATCTATTGGCAGAATCAAACCATAATAGCATTCCTACAGGTAGTGAGGTACGTGTGTTGGATCTCGGAGTTGGAGCCAATACAATTTACCCTCTCATTGGAGTTTCGGAATATGGTTGGCAATTTGTGGGTTCTGATGTAAATCCGGTTTCACTGGAGGCAGCCTCTTATATTATTAACAATAATCCGAATTTAATTTCGAATATTAGTTTACGTTTACAACCAAACAAAAAAAATATACTAAAAAATATCATCTCTGACACGGAAAAATTTCACGTAGTATTATGCAATCCTCCTTTTTTTAAATCAAAAGAAGAGGCTTATAAACAAACTTTTCGCAAGCTCAAAAATTTACAAGGCAAAAAACCAAAGCAAACCCTGCATAATTTTGGAGGATTGAGCAATGAGCTTTGGTATGAGGGTGGTGAACTGGAATTTATATCTAATTATATCAAAGAAAGTAAGGAATATAAAAATCAGGTGAACTGGTTTACTTCTTTGATTGCAAATAAAGATCATTTACATCCTTTAAAACGGTTGTTAAAGAAAGTTGGTGTGGCTGAAGTACGTGTGATTGATATGCAACAGGGAAATAAAATAAGCCGCATTCTCGCCTGGAAGTATTAGGTTTATATTTTATCAATATAATTTTACTTTCACAAAAATCACTCAGATACGTATAGAAATTCAAAAATTTACCGGACATATGTTCTTCAATTCTTTATCGAGATTGGAAGTTATGCCGGTAGAATATCTCTTCTCCAACAATATTATATATCATCTCATTAAAATTTTAAGCAATTAACAGGCTTTCTTATCTATTGTTTATTCAAACCAATATTAAATTACTTACGGTAATTTAATATCTTTACTATAGATATTAAAAACGATACTCAGTAAATATGAATACAGTAGAGAAGATAGAGCGCATTTTGGAACGAATAGAAAAACGACTACCTGAAATTGATCATAATAATCTCAAAGTGTCTAAAGCATCTGTTGGCTGGCATCTTGAACATTCATTACTCATTATAAACAGTAGTTTGAAAGGACTTACCACTACTGATCCATCTGCTTATCAACCGGTATTTAGTATTAAGAAGTGGCTGTTTTTAACTTTTGAATATGTACCAAAAGGAAAAATAGAGGCGCCAAAGCCTTTTATCCCTGTTGAAATTCCAACACAGGAAAGTATAATACAACTCATGAGTAAAGCAAGACATCAATTAAATCAAATAGCACATTTATCAAAAAATGCTTATATCGCTCATCCCTTTCTTGGGCATTTGAATAAATCAAAAACCTTAAAATTTTTAAAAATTCATACCAACCATCATTTAAAGATTGTCGATGATATTCTGAAAAACTAATAAAAGCTATTTTTGTGAATATTAATAATACAATCGGAACCCCAAGTGTTGGCATAATTCGTAGTGTTCTTCAAACAGTGTTTCTACGAGTTCCGTAACATCGTCAATTTCCTGATAAAACCCGAAAAAGGTTGAGTCCAGCACACCGCTAAAAGGAGCATGGGGGTGGGTATAGCCGGAAATTGCTTTTGCTCCTGTAATACTAAGAAAAAACTGAGCAGTTTCTGAATCAAGATTCAGAGATTTGGTATTGGCAAAATGAATAATTTTATCCGTTAATTTACCTTCAAACAACTCCGCAATTTCTTCTAGAGAATAAAAATACTGATCAATCTGAATGGCTTCATCTGTTCCTGAAAATACAAAATACAGAATTTCATAATCTTTAAAATTACGGTCTTCATATAATAATACATTCATGCTTTCTTCAAAGCTTTCAATGCTGTCACACGCTTTGTATACATTTGTAATTCCATAACGCATCGCAATGTGTTCCAGGTAAGGAAACATTTTGCTGTCTTCTTCCTTATTTATATCAGCAACACTTTCCAGGCAAAAAATTTTGGAATTATCATTCGGTAAATACATAAGCATTTATTCTTTTATAGTAACAAAGGTAAAAGTAAAATATGTAAAGAAATATAAAAGATAAATGAACATTTAAATAGATAACTAATATTGTAAACTGAAACAGATTATATATAGCTAAACAGCATGTATTAACGATATTGTGAATTGTTTAACACTGCTTATAACATTTAATTTAAAGATTATATTAATAAAAAAATTATATTTGTACTTTACTATGGCAAAAAAAGTTTACATACTGATATTGGTTGTGATAGGACTTCTAATAGGTCCACAGTCAGCTATGGCTCATAATGCAGAAGCAACCAAGGTTTGTTGTAAAAATATGCCTTCTGAAATGTCATGTTGTAAAGAGAAAAAGCAAGCGAAGCAAAAGAAACACGATTGTGAAGGAAGCTGTAAAAGCGTTTCCTGTGCTTGTCCTACGGCTTATGTAACGGTATCTTTTGTTACTTACGCGGTAGATAACAGTACTCTTTTTGATTTTTCAGAAACAAAGCAAAATTACTTTTACGTAGAAATCAGTCATTCCAATGATTCTCGTGCAATATGGCTTCCTCCTAAAATAAGCTAAAACCATTCTCCTGACAGCCACAGGTCTGTCTTTTTAAATACCGTTTCAGGTATAATTATCCTATTAAACATCAAAGGTCTTTTAAGAAATAAACCTGACATGCAGTAGGTTTTCTTATCAGACTTTTGATACCTAATACCTAAAAAATGAAATCTATATATAAATTATGGGTAGTAACAATTTTGTTACTGACTATGAATGGTGCTTATGCACAATTAAAAAAAGGAAGTATTCTTCCTGATATAACGCTTCAGAATGATAAAAATGTGAGTGTAAAGCTTCAGTCTTTTAAAGGAAAAGTTGTCTTGGTAGATTTTTGGGCATCGTGGTGTTTACCATGTCGTAAGGCTAATAAAAGCCTTGTAAAATTATACGATAAATACAAAAGCAAAAATTTTGAGATTGTAGGAATATCCATAGATACAGATAAAGATAAATGGCTCAAAGCCATAAAAAAAGATGGATTAAAAAACCCGCAATTAATAGATCCTAAAGGATTTGATGCCAGATCTGCTGTTCTTTTCGGAGCAGATGCTTTACCTGCATCCTATTTGTTCGATAGTTCGGGAAAATTAATAGCAATCAATCCTACTGAAGCACAGATTATTTCAAATATTAAAAAATAAAAAAGATAAACATGAAAACGTTCAATATATATACAATAGTTACAAGCTTGTTATTATTAATGACAGGCCTTACAGGTTATTCACAAATTTCAAAAGTCGACATAATTGCTACAGGGCTTACATGTTCGATGTGTTCCAATGCCATCAATAAACAATTAAAATCACTGTCACAGGTATCCGATATTACTACAGATCTAAATACCAATACTTTTACGGTTTCCTTTAATAATAACCAGATGGTGAGTCCTAAAGTTCTAAAAGATGCTGTGGAAAAAGCAGGTTTTTTCGTTGGCTCAATGGTACTAACTTTGGAACCTGAAAATCTAAAAGTAGATAATTATAAAGCGAAAATAGGAGATACGTCTTTTGTTTTTATGGATGAAAAAAAGATGAATTCTGCCCAAGTTCAATATAAAGTAGTTGACAAGGGATTTGTAACTCAAAAAGAATATAAAAAACTATCAAAAACCTATGCAAAACATGGAAGCTATTCTTCAGAAAACAGCCAGATGTACCATTTAATAGCACTATAAAATGAAACATATATTAATAGTGTTTTGCATGTTCACCTCTTTTGGGATATATGCGCAGGAATTATTTGTAGTAACGGAACCCGCCAGTAATGCTCCGGCCGGATCGCTCAGTGTACGTGTTGGACAGTCTTTAATGAAAAATGACCTTACCGATAGTAATATGTATAGTCTTTCTCCGGAAGTAACGTGGGGAATCAGTAAAAATTTCATGGTGCGCGCATCGGCTTATCTTGACAATTCCGTAAATTCTCTTGATATAGCCGGAGCTGGAGCTTATGTAAAATATCGTTTTTTCTCAGTAGATGATTTGCAAAGTCATTTCAGAATGGCTGCTTTTGGAAGATACAGCTGGAATAAAACACCTATCAAGCAGGAACCTATAGACCTCATGGGAAGAAATTCTGGTTTTGAGGCCGGGTTGGTAGCGACACAGCTTCTAAAAAAAGTAGCGATCAGTTCCAGTGTAAGCTATGGACAGGCATGGGATAATGACGGAAATGATTTTCCTGAATTCCAAGGCAAAAGTGCTTTGAATTATACCTTTTCTGTGGGAAGGCTTATGCATCCAAAGCGTTATGTAAGCTATAAACAAACGAATATTAATGCTATGATTGAACTGCTGGGGCAGACCATTACGGAAAACGGACGTTCATATATGGATATTGTTCCTTCTATACAATTTATCATTAACAGTCAGGCACGTATTGATCTCGCTTATCGGAAACAGCTATATGCTTCGATGCATCGTCCGGTAGCTGACGGAGTGTTTTTAAAACTGGAATACACTTTTTTTAATGTAACTAAATAAGAGACGTTAGTATACGGTTCTGATCGATTCAGAAATAGTTGTATACAAGTTTCATAAAGAAATAACCGGAGTTTATAATAAGGGCGCAATTGTTATTTTTGCGCCCTTATTTTTTTATAGAAAGAGTTACTATACGCCTCCCATTACATACATGTTTTCCATTGTCGGAGTTGCATTTCCACCTTCTTTTTCCAATGTAATTGCAAAAGCCTGAGCATTTTCTACCTTTTTCATCTTTTCAACATGGGTACTGTTCAATGCATACGTTCCGATGTCAACTGGTTTTCCGTCCACAATTGCCCAAAGCTGATACTGCATATTTTCAGGTGGTTTTGGTAGGTTTTCGAGAGAAAGATAGGTTTCTTTTGTATCTTTTTTCCAGAAAACATGCGCTTTCATTTCCGGATGTTTTTCTACACCTTTTAGAGCAATCATAGTCATATTCGGATCATTCATCATATTCCATTTTTCTTCCAGTGCATTCTTGTCACGTAATAAAACAGCATTTTCTTCTTCCATTGCCAATTGAACTGATTTACTTGCTGCCCGGTCGTTCATCTGAACAAAATTATATCCGATACTGGCAACCAATAGTAAGGAAGCAGCTATTTTCATAAATAATGACGAATTGTTTTTCTGTTCAGAAACTGCCTGTGCTGTTACTGTATCTGAAAGCTGTATAGGTTTACTATTCGTTGTAAAAGATGATGAGGTATCTTGGGTTGATTCACTTTTTTGTATAGCGTCCCAGATAGCTGATTTTAAGCCTGTGGCAGGTACTTCAGCTTGTCTTGTCGCCAGTTCTTCGAGACTCTTTTGTGTTTCCGCAATAAGAAGCCTTACTTCTTCATTATTTTTCTGTATACATTCGAGAATACTTGCTTCTTCTGGTGTAGCAAGACCAAGAACATAGCTTTCAATAATTCCGGATGATATGTATTCTTTAATATTCATTATCTAAAATCTTTGAGAAAACTTTTTAATTGTAATAAAGCACTCTTTGTCCTTGTCTTAACAGTTCCCAAAGGAATATTCAACTGTTCAGCAATTTCTTTTTGAGTGTAACCTTTGTAATAGGCCAGTTCAATAAGTTCTCTCCATTCTGTTTTTAATCGGGAAACGATTGTATCCAATCCCATATTTTCTTCTTTTTCACTTTCTGAAAATTCTTTACTATTATGTACGAATTTTGGAAGCGGTTGGTTCATTTGATCCCTTTTATATCCTTTTGATTTTAAATAATCGATTGCCGTATTTCTGACAATGTTGATCATCCAGGTATACAGTCTACCTTTTTCCGAATCATAATGTTCAATATTTTTCCAGATTTTTATAAAAGCATCCTGTAAAACTTCTTCTGCGTATTCTTTTGAGCCTAAAACACGCAAAGCTACTCCATACAGAGCAGGCGAATAGTGATCATATAGGTAATGATAACTTTTCTCATCTTTCTTTTTCAGTAAGACAATTAATTCTTCTTCAGTAAGTGTGTTTGATGGAATTTTCAATGGTTATTTTTTTTACAAATGTAAAAATAATTAAATCCAATTTTTAATTTTTATCGTAAATCATTATAAAATCATCAATATGAAAACTTTTTTAACAAATAAATTTTTTCTATATGTTCTATTGCTCTTTGCAGGGCTCATGCAGGCTCAAAAGCACAGCAATCCTTATTATTCAAGAACCGATACAGAAAAATTACAGGTAAGCAATAAAGAATGGAAAAAAATTCTGAGTCCAGAATTATATGCGGTTGCCCGGGAAGCTAAAACAGAACGAGCTTTTACCGGTAAGTACTATGAATTCGATATTAAAGGAACCTACTATTGTGCTGTATGTGGAAACAAACTATTTCAGTCAACAGCAAAATTTGCTTCTTCATGCGGTTGGCCATCCTTTTATCAGCCACTGAGCAAAACGAGTGTGATCTATAAAAAGGATTTGTCATACAATATGGAACGTACAGAAGTGCTTTGCGGACGCTGTGATTCGCATCTCGGGCACATTTTTGATGACGGACCTGAACCTACAGGCAAACGATTTTGTATGAATTCAGTTTGTCTTGATTTTGTACCGATGAAATAAAAAATAAAAAATAATAAATCCAGAATATCATTTCTTATCGTATATCATACTATAAACAATTTATAAATCTAAAAATAAACAAATTATGAAAATGACTTTAAAAGTTTTAGTTGCCGGATTACTTCTTTTCACTATGGGAACAAATCCGATGAATGCTCAAAGCATGTCTAAAAAAGAGAAAACAGTAATGGTTGGAGGGGCTCCTATGTACCCAAGTAAAAACATTATTGAAAATGCAGTCAACTCTAAAGATCATACCACTTTGGTTGCTGCAGTCAAAGCGGCTGGTTTAGTAGATGCATTGTCTGGAAAAGGGCCTTTTACGGTTTTAGCTCCAACAAATGAAGCGTTTAATATGCTTCCTAAAGGGACTGTTGATAAATTATTATTACCGGAGAATAAAGCTATGCTTACAGGAATACTAAAATATCATGTGCTTTCAGGTAAATATAATGCAAAAGATATTCTTGCAGCGGTTAAAAAAAATAAAGGTATGGCAAAAATGAAAACTTTACAGGGAGAAGAACTTACTTTCTGGGTAAAAGGAGATGATTTATATGTTAAGGATGCCAAAGGAAATGATTCAAAAATTACGATATCAGATGTCAATCAGTCAAATGGTGTAATTCATGTAATTAATAAAGTATTAATGCCATAAAATCAAGTAAACAACAGACTACTGACCCCTGATAGGTAAAGAAGCAGCTTCATAGTAAGCTGTTTTTTTTTTTATTCTATCAGCAATATTTTATATAGTACAAAAGCTAAAAAAGCTAAAAAAGCTACATTTGTTTTTTATTATAACTAAAAATGCATCTACGAACTTTTTCTAAAAAAGAATTGATACCCGCTGTATGGAGTGGAGGATTAACGTATGAGTATGTAATTTCTCCTTTGAATGCAGAATACAACACCCGAAATTTTATATTCCGCATAAGCAGTGCTACTATAGACCAGATACCGTCAGAGTTTACGGCTTTTAAAGGGTTTCATCGTTATCTGGTAATGTTGGACAATACGTTAACAGTTACGATAAATGGTGAACAGCGAGTGTATCAAAAAGATGAAATAATGCAGTTTGCTTCATGTGATACCGTTATTTCTTATAGCAAAGGCACTGATTTTAATTGGATGATTTCTGACAAAATTAGAAATCATGGCATGAAAATAACGAAGGAACAACAAAACATCTCCGATTCAATAATTATATTATTTGCTTTATCTGCAACAACTGTTAAGGTCATGGGTATAGAACATATTATAGAATTACATGACCTGTTGGTGGTAGAAAATAATAAAAAAGAAGCAATACAATTTGAATTTAATGCGGAATGTCTTGTAGGCTTCATGAATTTATAAAGGAATAATGCGGCATTTACGCTATTTATATCTCTGTATCTTTTTTCTGTAATAAACTTGTTTTTCTTACTATATTTGGCGCCGGTAAAAACACAGCTGTTTTTATTGAAGCGGTTAATAAATAGAATGCTTTTTATTGGTTGTTAATGTTCATCTAACATTCCATGTAAAAAGATAATGATTTGTTAAACTGTTACCATATAACTTTGCATTTCCATTTTTATAAGACAAATGATAGTACAAAAACATCTAAAAAACAAACTGAATCAGACATTCATCCTTTTGATGACATTGTTTTTTTCTACTTCTCTCATTGCCCAATCTTCGCAGAACACCTTACTGAGTACTAATAATGTTATGGACTGTGCTTCACATCAGATCAGTGCAATAAGTCCTGCTTCAGGTTCTGCCAATGCCGTAATTTCGATCACTGGAAACGGATTTAGCAATGCGATCACTTCTGTAAAATTCAACGGTGTCAATGCCACTTTTTCAGTTGTTTCCACTACACTTATTAAAGCAACAGTGCCTGTTACAGCAGTTTCGGGAACGATTACGGTGAGCACAAGCTCTTGTACCGCAACTTCTGTAACTGTATTCAATGTATTAAATTCCACTTGTGCCAATCAGGGAGGTGACATTTTTATATCGGAATTATACGATGCCCCTACCGGTGCGTATGGAGTAGTAGAGTTTTATAATCCAACCAATGCAGCAATTGTTTTAAACGGAACTTATGAATTGGTGCGCTATGGCGAGATTGGAAACAATGCCATTTCATGGACGCTTCCTTTAACCGGAACTATTCCTGCGAACAGTACTTTTCTTGCAGTAGCAACAGGTGCTAATTCTTGTCCTATAACAGCGAATATGGCTCTTACAAGTGGTATCAATGAAAACGATGAATTCCGGCTTTTAAAGAACGGTACTCAGATTGATATTGCGAGAGCTCCTAATCATGTAGGGTATACCGTAAAAAGAGTCGCCAGTGCAATAGCACCTGCAGCAACTTATGCTCAGGCAGACTGGTCGTTTGCCACTCAGTCGTGTGCTGATTTAGGAAGTCACACATCAACAGTAGTTTCTGGTGAAGTTATTACAAGTCAGCCTTCAAATGCTCAGGTATGTACAGGCAGTGAGACTGTTTTTACAGTTGCGGTTACCAATGCTTCTCAGGCCACTTTTCAATGGAAAATGCTTGATAGCTCCGGCAACTGGATAAACGTAAGCGGTAGCGGCTTTTCAGGAGCTCAGACAAATTCATTGACAGTGACATCGGATATAGCATTAAACAATACACAGTTTTACTGTCAGATTTCTTACGCATCGTGTTTTTTAATTTCTAATACGGTTCAGATAACTGTGAGCGCTCTACCGGAAGTAACTTTGCAAATAACTCAGCCTACCTGTACAATTCTTACAGGAACACTGACGGTTACCCCGGTTTCCGGAAATGGACTTACCTATAGTATAGATGGAGGTACATTTCAGAGTGCAGCTGTTTTTTCTAACATTAATCCTGGCGTTCATCAGATTCGAGTAAAAAATAGCGAAGGTTGTATTGCTGAAATTTCTTTTACAGTACAGAATCCACCAGCAGCTCCGGCTACACCAGTAGTAACGGTGACCCAACCTACGTGTTCAATATCTACGGCTACAGTTGTTGTGACAGCACCAGTTGGTGCCGGACTTACTTATAGTCTGGATAACGGTACTTATCAGTCATCAACTACATTTTCTAATGTAACTCCCGGAGCACATATCATAAAAGTGAAAAACGCAGAAGGGTGTACTTCAGAAATAAATGTAACTATACAAAATCAGCCGGCTACACCAGCTCAGGCAGCAACGACTATAACCCAGCCTACGTGTACCAATCCTACAGCTGCTATTCAGGTCACAGCACCTTTAGGAAGTGGATTCAGTTACAGTATTGATGGAGGAACTTTTCAGACTTCTCCTGTTTTTTCAGGTATTGCTGCCGGCAATCATACCCTTCAGGTAAAAAATGCAGCAGGATGTATCTCAGAAGTAAATATTGTAATACAAAATGCACCCGGTTCTCCGGATGTACCTGTCGTTGTGATAACACAACCGACATGTAATGCACCTCTGGGCGCCCTGCAAATAACGACACCTGTTGGAAATGGGTTGACGTATAGTCTTGACGGAGTTACTTTTCAAAACCAGAATACATTTACTAATATTCAACCGGGAACTTATACTTTATCAGTGAAAAATACAGCAGGCTGTATTACTACAAAAGTTATTGTAGTAAACGAAATAACAGAGTATCCGTTAGAAGCTGTTGTTAAAATCACTCAGCCTACCTGTGCTGCTCCGAATGCTACTGTTCAGGTACTTTCTCCTTTAGTAAACGGATATCAATACAGTATAGATGGCGTTACTTTTCAGAGTCAGCCCGTTTTCAACAATCTACAGCCGGGTACGTACACAATGACTGTAAAGAATGCAGGAGGATGTATTTCTACACATACCTTTGTAGTTAATCAGATAAGTAATTTTCCTCCTAAGCCTACAGTACAGATTACACAGCCTGATTGCACGCATCCTACAGCAACAATTGTTGTACTGACACCATCAGGAAATGGATTAACCTATAGTATTGACGGAACAAATTATCAGAATTCAAAGAACTTTGAGAATGTAATTCCCGGTACCTACAGAGTATATGTAAAAAACAATGATGGTTGTATTGCTGAAAGCGATTCAGTTATAATTATTCCTTCTGATCAGCAAATAGCGATAACAGGCAGTCAGGGTTGTATTGAAACACCTTCAGGCAAAATATATATGTTAGAAGCCATTGCGGTAAATGGTACTGATAATCTTTCCGGGGTAACTTATATCTGGACCAATAGTGCGGGAACTATTGTCGGAGAGAATAAGCCAAGTTTTAATGTAAGCGAATATGTTAGTGAGCGATCTATCTCAGTGTTTGATTATCCTTTAGAATTTGAGGTTACCTTGCAAACTGCCAACGGATGTGAAACCTCAGTAAAATTTGTAGTTGAATCTGTTATTTGTGATATCCCAAAAGGAATTTCTCCCAACGGAGACGGATTGAACGACAATTTTGACTTGGTAGGGCTTCATGTATTGCGTCTGACAATTTTTAACAGAGATGGACGTGAAGTCTATAGTAAGGCTAATTATAAATATGAATGGTCAGGTCAATCTCAAAACGGAAATCTTTTACCGAGTGCTACATACTTTTATGTAATAGATATGAAAGATGGTACCCAAAAAACGGGTTGGGTATATCTTATCCGGGAAATACAATAAAGCTAAAAAAAAACCATCTTAGAAAAGATGGTTTTTTTATTATATGGACTTTCAAATAAAATGTGGTGATACCTTTGGATAAATTATAATCCGTTTTGTGGCTCCTTTATGACTGCCTTTTAAAAAGAATACCATATAAAACCTCTGAAATTTCTTCTATTAAAAAATGATTAATATCTTTCAAAACCGATTACAAACAAAAGAATAAATTCTAAATTTGTGTAAAATAAACCAGAATGTCAACAAAGCAAAAAAAAATAGACAATTTTGACCCGTCACAACCGGGATTAGCAGATGCTAATATTTACGGATTACCTTTTAATGCGGAAGAGAGTGATATTGTAATTTTACCGATTCCCTGGGAAGTTACCGTAAGTTATGGAGCAGGAGCGTCTGAAGGACCTGAAGCAATATTAGAAGCTTCCTTTCAGGTAGATTTATTACATCAGGAATTTCCGGAACTATGGAAACTTGGAATCCATTTTGATGAAGCTCCTGAGCAATGGTCGGCAAACAGTGAAAAATTCAAAGGTCTTGCACAACCTATTATTGAAGCTCTGGAAAACGGAGAAGATATTGAAACGTTTCCTGTATTGCAATCAGATTTAGATAAAATAAACAAAGCCTGCAAGCAATTAAACAGTGAAGTAAAAGAGCGTACCTTGTTTTGGCAGAATCAAGGTAAAAAAGTCATTCTGTTAGGAGGAGATCATTCCACTCCTTTAGGGTATTATCAGGCATTGGCTGAAAAAAATAATTCTTTTGGCATTTTACATTTTGATGCTCATATGGATTTGAGAAAAGCCTATGAAGGATTTACCTATTCTCATGCGTCTATCATGTACAATGCTTTACAAATACCTCAGATAGAGAAAATTGTTCAGGTAGGAATACGTGATTTTTCAGAAGGTGAAGTTGAGGTTGTTCAAAGCTCAAAAAAGGTAATTGTTCACACGGATACTGATTTGAAAGCAGCCGCTTTTGAAGGAAAAACATGGAAGCAGCAATGTGATGAAATTCTTAATGAATTGCCTCAAAATGTATGTGTAAGTTTTGATATTGATGCTTTATACAGATGGTATTGCCCAAATACAGGAACTCCGGTTCCCGGAGGTTTATCGTATGAACAGGCTGCTTATTTATTGAGCAGACTCGCAGCATCAGATAAAAACATCATAGGAATGGATTTGGTTGAAGTAGCACCCGGAGAGGATGATTGGGATGGAAATGTCGGCGCGAGATTGTTGTTTCATATGTGCGGTGTGTTTGCAAAAAACAACGGCCTCACTGTAGGTGAAAAGATAATTTTCTAATAAAAAAATCCCGTTGAAAAACGGGATTTTTTTATTAAGGTTTTCTACCTGTAATGAGTCGGTAAAGTATGGCAATAATAGCCAACACTAATAAAATGTGAATAAATTGTCCAACGGCCTGTCCAAAACCAAAGTAGCCGACAGCCCATAAAACAAGTAAAATAACAGCGATTAACCAAATTAAATCTCTCATAGCCTTTTAGATTTTAATATTTATTTAAAAATAGTAATTAATAAAAAAAAGGTCTAATTAAAAATGTTAAAAAAAATAAAAAGAAAATGATTTATACATCTTTTTAACTTAATAATCTGACTGTGAAAAAAATAGATTATAAAACTTTTTTCTAAAAAATAAAATAAATAATAAAAGATAAACTAATCTCAGAGAATAAAAATAAAGGCGTTATGCAACCCCAAAAAATCTTATTATCAGAGGGATTATAAGTAAAACCATTTTAATTCGTTATTTTTACCAAAAGATTGTAGTTCTCTACAAAAAAACAACATAATGCAACACGCACAAAAGAAGATAGGGATCATAGGAGCCGGATTGGTAGGCACACTATTAGCGATATATTTAAAAAAGGCCGGTCATACCGTTCATGTATTTGACAGAAGTGATGATATACGCACTATAGAATTTTCAGGACGTTCCATCAACCTGGCAATTTCTACACGGGGTTGGAAAACACTTGATGATGTATCTATAGGTGATGAAATCAGAGCTATCGCAATACCAATGGATAAACGGGCAATTCACACCATAAACGGTGAACTCAATTATCAGAAATACGGTATGAAAGGGGAGAGCATTTACTCCATTTCAAGAGGTGGACTTAATAGAAAAATTATTGATATTGCGGAAGAGAGAGGCGTACAGTTCTTCTTTAATCAAAAGATATGGGACGTCTCATTAGAAGATGCGACTATTTATATAGGTGAAACCGAAAAAGGAGATTGGCAGGCTCATACATACGACATCATATTTGGTGCAGATGGAGCATTTTCGCGTGTAAGACATCGTATGCAGAGACAAAACAGGTTTAATTATTCCCAGAATTTCTTACCGATCGGTTATAAAGAACTCAAAATTCCTGCAAACGCAGATCATACGCATAAAATTGATAAAAATTCTTTTCACATCTGGCCACGGGGAGAATATATGCTCATAGCGCTTGCTAATGAAGACGGAAGTTTTACCTGTACCTTGTTCATGCCTTTTGAAGGAGAAAATTCATTTGAACAAATCGATACAGAAGAAAAAGTAACTGCTTTTTTTGAGAAAAATTTCCCTGATACAAAGGAGTTAATACCAGAACTCCTGAAAGATTATTTTAGCAACCCAACAAGTTCATTGGTTACAACTCAGTGCTATCCGTGGACATACAAAGATAAAGTAGCTCTTATCGGTGATGCCGCTCATGCTATTGTACCGTTTTATGGACAGGGAATGAATGCAGGCTTCGAAGATATTACGGAATTGTATAATCAAATGATGAATTGGGGAGACAATTGGATCGAAGTTTTTAAAAATTATCAGGAAAAAAGAAAACCAAATGCTGATGCAATTGCAGAATTGTCTTTTCGGAATTTCATGGAAATGAGTACCAAAACGGCAGACAAACAATTTCACCTTCAAAAAAAGATTGAAGCCCGTTTTACGGAAAAATATCCTGGAAAATGGCTTCCCTTATATGATCGGGTCACATTCAGTTTAAATCCATACGTAGATGCACTGGCCATTGGTGATTTGCAAAAAAGCATTATGGATGAAGTGATGCTGCTACCGGATATCGAAGAGAAATGGGATTCAGAAGAGATTGAGCAACTGATCCTTTCAAAATTGCTTTAGATTATTCTATTCTTTACACTATAAATTTATGACTGATATTGGAACATATATTCAAGCAATTATAATAGGCGTCATCGGAGGCGTTTTAGGAAGGTATATCGTTTTGAAATTATGGTACAAAAAGCGTAAAAAATAATATATGGGCAAGTTGCTTCCACGATTCGTTTTAGTATTGTTATCGCCGTTTCATTATAGCAAAACAATAATTGTATTACGGCAATTGTAACATTGTATAAAACAAAATCTGTCATTTGACAGATTTTGTGTTTTTAAATAGTTTGGTCAAAACACCAAATGCTCCCCTGATAAAAGTAGCACTTGTAAGTACTTTGATAATAGGTTTCATATAATCGGTTTCTTTAGTAGGCGTAGCAGGCTTGGAAGGACTTGTTTTTTTATCATTATCGGATACTGTCGCAGATTCAGCCAGTTTGCGGTTCAGAATTTCGTAAGCGCTGTCGCGATCCACCACCTCATTGTATTTATCTTTCAGAGAAGAATGGCTGATAATGGTATCAATCTCAGATGGTGATAAAACATCCATTCTGCTGACTGGTGCGCGCATCATACCAACCACCAGTGGAGTAGGTATGCCTTTTTCATTCAAAACCGTGATAAGGGCTTCTCCGGTTCCAAGCTGTGTAATGATTTCATCAGTTTTATAAAACGCTGTTGCAGGAAAGTTTTCAGAAGCGGTTTTTATAGCTTTACGGTCTTTCTCTGTGAAAGCCCTTAAAGCATGCTGAATTTTAAGTCCTAACTGTGCCAGAACACCGTTGGGTACATCTGTAGGATTTTGAGTAATAAAATAGATACCAATACCTTTTGAGCGAATCAGTTTTACAATAGTTTCAATCTGATCCAAAAGCGCTTTGCTGGCTTCTTTAAATATAAGATGTGCTTCGTCGATAAAAATAACCAATTCCGGTTGACCACTGTCTCCCAGTTCCGGCATCTGATTATAAATTTCAGCAAGCAAACAAAGCATAAAGGTAGAAAACAGTTTAGGCTTGTCCTGTATGTCGGTCAGACGTAAAATGTTGACATAACCATTCCCGTTTTCATCAATACGGATAAGGTCATGAATGTCGAAAGAAACTTCTCCAAAAAACAGATTGGCATCCTGTTGTTCCAGTTCTACAATTTTTCTGAGAATTGCTCCTGTAGTCGAAGTAGATAAGCGTCCATAATCAGCTTCAATTTCATTTTTCCCTTCATTAGTAAGATAATTAAGAACCTTTTTTAGGTCTTTTATGTCGAGTAATGGGATTTTGTGGTCATCGCAATATTTGAAAGCAACGGCTAATACACCTCCCTGAGTGTCGTTAAGGTCCAGAATACGGGACAATAATACAGGTCCGAATTCAGAAACCGTTGCGCGCAGGCGAATACCGTTTTGTTTCGAAATGGTTAACAATTCTACGGGAAAACCTTTAGGGTCAAATGGCAGATTCATCTTATCATGCCGTTCTTTAATAAAATCATTGATAGCACCTGCTGCTGCAATTCCACTAAAATCACCTTTAATATCCATCATCAGAACCGGAATTCCTTTGCCGGATAATTGCTCGGAAAGAACCTGAATGGTTTTGGTTTTTCCGGTACCCGTAGCTCCGGCAATCAGACCGTGGCGGTTGAGTGTTTTTAAAGGAATGTTTATGGGACAGTCGGCAACTACCTGATTGTCATAGATACAGCTACCAATGGTAATATAATCCCCTTTAAAAGTATACCCTTCTTTTATACTTTTTTCAAAATTTTCAGAACTCATTTTTTTGGCTATTTTAAAGTAAATATAATGAATTAAATGAAGATAAAATCCTGCAATTGCGAACAATTAATAATATAAAATAAATTTAATTACAATAACAATAAACGAAATAATCCCAGCGTTATTGCAAGTATAGCTACTGTTGTGAATGCTAAATAAATGTAAAAACAACATTTATTTACTGTTAATTTTGTAACTTCACACATTCTAAAAACGAAAATTTATTTTTTTATTTAATCTAAAAACATAAATTTGCGATGCTTGAATAAACGACCAAGCAAAAAAATTGAATAATAATAATTGAGTAAACATTTTAAAAAAAAGTAAAAAGATGACAAACGTATCTAATGAATCGGTTGAAAAAAACACATCTAGTTCAGGATTATCTAACATTATGGCTGGGATTACAGTAGCTATATGTTTAATTTTTGGTTATATTATCTGGAATTTTGTTTTAGGTAGTGCTTCCAACTTTCAAAACGGAGATCCGAACGGAGAACCACTTCCAGGAAATTTATGGGGGATGATGTATAAAGGTGGTTATGTAATTGCAGTTTTGATCGGATTATTAACAACTACAATTGTATTCGGTATCGAAAGATTTATCGTAATTAGCAAAGCATCAGGAACTGGTAATATCAAAGAATTTGTTGCTAAAGTTCAATCTTTGGTAAATGCAAACCAAATTGATGAAGCTATTGCTGCATGTGATACTCAAAAAGGTTCTGTTGCAAACGTAGTAAAAGCTGCTTTAATCAAATTCCAGGAAGTAAAAAGAGAAGGATTTGATACAGACAAAGCAACAGAAGTTATTCAAAACGAAATTGAAGAAGCTACTGTATTAGAAATGCCAATGTTGGAAAAAAACATGATCATTTTGGCAACATTAGTATCTATCGGTACATTAGTAGGTTTATTAGGTACAGTAACAGGGATGATCAAAGCATTCTCGGCTTTATCAACTTCAGGTTCACCTGACTCTTCAGCATTGGCAACAGGTATTTCTGAGGCATTGATGAATACAGCGACAGGTATTGGTACTTCTACATTAGCGATTGTATTTTATAACCTGTTTACAACAAAAATCGATAAGTTAACACATTTTATTGATGAAGCTGGATTTGCTATTACTCAATCTTACAGAAGAAACAACAGATAAGAAGTAAGATTAATAATTCCAGATTAATTTCTGGTTAAAAAGGAAAGAATATGGCAAAAATGAAAAAATCGAGTACAAGAATTGACATGACCGCAATGTGTGACGTGTCGTTCTTACTGCTAACATTCTTCGTTTTAACCTCTACAGCTAAAACTCCAGAAGTACATCCGGTTGACTTACCAAATTCTACAAAAGAGACTAAAATTCCTACAGATGATATCGTAACGATTTCTGTAGATGAAGAAAAAGTATATTTTGGAATTGCAGGAAGAGAAGACAAAAAAGATATACTTCAACGTATGGGTAATGAATATAAAATTGAATTTACCCCGCAAGAGACAGAAAAATTTGCTGGTATGGAAAACTTTGGTGTTGACATACGAGAATTAAAACAACTGTTGGCAAAACCGGCAAGTGAATTGATGAAGGTAGATAATCACCAGACCGGTATACCTTATAAAGATTCTTTGAACAACCAGTTGGCTTCATGGGTGCGCAATGCGCGTGAATCATCATGGCAACGTAAAGAATCCTTCTTAAAGGTGGCTATTAAAGGTGACGCAAATGAACAGTTTGGTACGGTTAAAAAGATTATCGATATTATGCAGGAGCAACGTCAAAACCGTTTTTATTTAGTAACAGGATTAAGAGATGCAAATTTCTAATTCAAATTAAGAAAAGTACATGGCAGAATTAAATACTGGTGGTGGCGACTCAGGCAAGAAAGGCAAAAAAGTAAGAAGTAAAAAACAGAATTCCGGAGTAGATTTAACTGCAATGGTGGATCTGGCATTCTTATTGATTACTTTCTTTATGTTGACCACCTCTTTATCCAAACCTCAGTCAATGGATTTGACTATGCCCGATAAAAAAGACGTTCAGGATACTGATAAAGTAGAGTCTAAAGAGTCTAAAACAATGACAATTTTACTCGGGAAGGATGGAAAAATGAAATACTATATGGGACGTTTTGAAGAACCATACGAAGGAGAAGGTCCTATTGACCAAACCTATGGTAAAGACGGAATCCGTAAAATTATTTTACAAAAAGTTTCCAATCTTAAGTCAAAAGGACTTGAAGGAAAAGAAGGTCTTGTAGTTTTGATCAAAGCTACAGAAGATGCAACTTATACGAATATGATTGATATTTTAGATGAAATGTCTATCACAGGAGTAAAAGTATACATGATTAGTGATATTACGGACGCAGAAAAAGCAATTATGCAATAGCATAAAAAAAAGTAACGAAATGGCAAACATAAACATTTTCGGAAAAGACTGGACGAATATTGTCTTTGAGGGGCGTAACAAAAGTTATGGCGCTTATAAACTTCGTCAAGATAACGGTAAAAATACTTTTTTAGCTTTGATTCTGGGTATTGCTTTTATAGGAATTGTTTTTGGAGCAAGTTCCTTATACGGAAATTATAAAGATCGCAAGGCAAAAGAACTGAACGATGAAGGAGAAAAAATAACAGAAATTGTTTTACCTCCGCCGATCGAAGAAGAGCCACCGATCGAAGAAATCAAAAAGGAGGAACCGGTTCCGGAACCACCAAAAGATGCTTCAAAATCCGTTCAGGAAGAAAAAGAGCTTACAGAAGTAAAAGTTAAAAAAGATAATGAAGTTAAAAAAGAAGTAAAAACAGCTCAGGAAGAATTTACGGACAATACAACTTCAGGTCGTCAGGACAGAGAAGCTGATAAAAGCGGTGATTTTAAATCTGATGGTAAACAAACCGGAGGAGCTGAAAAAGGCTCACAAGGTACAGGTACCGGAAATAAATTTACCGATGATGACAATAAAGTACACACTTTTGTTCAGGTAAAAGCAGCTCCGGTAGAAGGTATTAAAGCGTTCTATACACGATACAGCGGGAAATTTAATGCACCGGATTTAGGTTCAGGAGTGAATCAGATAAAGGTAACATTGAAGTTCGTTGTAGAGAGAGACGGCTCTTTTACAGACATTCAGGTTGTAAACGATCAGAATGGAATGGGGAAAGAAGCAATCCGTGTATTGAAAACAATGCCTAAATGGAAACCTGCAGAACAAAACGGAAAAACCGTACGTTCAAGCTTCACTTTACCGATTACAATTAAAGTAGCAAATTAATAATGAGTAATTTTATTAATAAGTTTAAAGAAAAATCGCTTTTACAGCGATTTTTCTTCATTATTGGATTGGTCTTTCTCATCTTATATTTCACATTGGGACTGCTTTTTATTGTGAAGAAAGATCTTCCTTTTACAATTCCTTATACCAATAGACTCGCTTTCGGCGTTATTCTTATTGTATACAGTATTATCCGATTCTTTCGGATTATTAAATGAGAAAGCAATACGGTTTTTTTGAAAGAGAAGAAGCCTGTATAATAAAATATTTAAAGGTGTTGATCGTATGACGTTCAATACCTTTTTTTATCGTATAGCATTATTGATACGGATTGCCTTTTGTTATTTTTAGAATGGTTTTAGGTTGTGTAGTTGGTGTATTATAATTGTTTATTCGGATTATTTTTTAATTTAACATTTTGACCTGCAATTTTCAAGGTAATTAAACGTTTTTATTTTAAATACTGTTGTGTAATAGCTTTTTTTGTATAAAAGTGTTATATTGATAGTGATAGAAAATGTAAAACCTAATAAAAATTGTAGAAGATGGCAAACATAAACATCCTTGGGAAAGACTGGACGAATATAGTCTTTGAGAATCGCAACAAAAGTTACGGTGCTTACAAACTTCGTCAGGATAGTGATAAAAATACTTTTTTAGCGTTGATTATTGGTTTGGGTATGATTGGATCTGTCTTTGTAATAAGTACTTTTTATAATAATTATAGCTCTATACCTTTTACAACGGAGGTACCGGATAATACTGGAACTATAGTAACTGATGTTGTTTTTCAGCCTAAAAAAGCACCTGAGACTGCATTGACAGAAGATAATAAAGACAAAACATTGGGGGGTAGTGCAGCTGCATCTGTAGTACAGGAAAAATCACTGACAGATGTTATCATAAAAGAAGATGTAAATGTTAGCAGACAAGTGACAACTGCTCAAGATGATTTTAACGACAGGATCACTTCTGGTGTTAAAGACAGACAAGCTAATAGTAATGGACAGCTACATACAGATGGTACTCAGACCGGTGATGCTGAAGTAAACCAAGGCGGTACTGGTTCTGGTACTGAGGTTGGACCTGGAGCTACAGATACAAGTGCAAATAAAATTCATAATTTTGTACAGGTTAAAGCAGAACCAATCGAAGGAAAAGAAGCTTTTTATGCCCGTTATATAAACAAATTTAAAGCAACTGACGTTACAGGTTCGGCAACACAGATCAAAGTAACACTGAAATTCGTTGTAGAGAAAGATGGTTCTTTTTCCAATATTCAGGTAATAAATGACCAAAACGGAGTAGGACAGGAAGCTGTCAGAGTTCTAAAAACGATGCCGAAATGGAAACCTGCGGAACAAAACGGAAAGGCTGTCCGGTCAACTTTTACTTTGCCCATAACACTTAAGGTAGCTAATTAAACAATTATAAAAATCGCTTTGATGGCGATTTTTTTGCGTTTTTTAAATAATCCTTTTTTGTCTAATTACCAGCAAATAATTTTTAGATAAACAGTAATTATTCTTATTCTTTCACTTTAAAGAAACATTTTCTTTTTTCGTTATTCAATAATTGATCTGAAGCGTCGTGATCTTTATAATTATGAGAATAAAAATGCAGAACTATTTTACAATTAACAAGGAATAATATCATTTTTTTAAATATTTTTTATAGCTTTATCGAAATTAATAAGATACTTACGCATCTCTGATATGAATATGAAAAAAATTGCAGCTTTTATCGTTTTGATGCTTTCTTTTGTAACAGTTATTTCCTGTGATAAAACTAAGGAAGAAGATAAAGAAACAAAAGAGACATATTCCAGTGGAAAAGTTTCTGTTTTGGTAGAAGAATCAGTAGTTCCTATTTTTGAAGATATTGTTACGGTTTTTAAATCGGTCTATACTGAGGCGGAAATTGAGATTATTCCTGCTACGGAAAATAAAATTCTTAAAATGATTTATGAAGATTCTACACGTTTGGCTGTTTTGCCAAAGAAGCTTGATGAAAAGGAAGTAAATCATTTTAAAGGAAAAGTAGCGCCGGTTGAAACGCCGTTTGCAAAAGATGCCATTATTTTTATTGCTAATAAAACAGCTGCGGATTCTCTTATCAAATATGAAGATGTAGTTGCTTTTATTAAAGAGCAGAAAAAAGATAAAGAAAAAGTATTTGTATTTGATAACATCAATTCAAGTTTGGTTCGTCAGTTTCGCAACGATGCCGGAGTTACAGATATGAGTACCAATGTGTATTTTTTTCCTACAACAGCTGAAGTAATTGCTTATGTGGCTAAAAATAAGAATGCTGTTGGAGTAGTGGGAATCAATTGGTTGATGCAGCCTGATAAAAATATCGATGCCTTGAAAAAAGACATCAAAACATTAAGCGTTTTTAATAAAAAAGAAAATAAGTATTTTAAAGCTTCCCAATCAACAATTGCAGATGGTACTTATCCATTAGTACGTGAAATCTATATTTTAGATTTGCAGGGTAAAATGGGACTTGGAAGAGGAATTGCTTCCTTTGCTGCTGGAGATAAAGGACAGCGCATTGTCTTAAAATCAGGTTTATTGCCTGTTACGTTGCCTCCAAGAGAAGTGATTGTAAATAACCAATAATAATATTTTATAGTATCCATATGAATAAAACTATTACTTTTAGCTTATTGTTTTCTGTCATAACCGTTTCCTCTATTCAAGCACAAAGTATTGAAGAGGTAGAAACAGCTATGAAGTTTGAACAATATGATGTAGCCAAGCATGATTTATATCAGTTGATAAAAGTGGAACCTAATCAGGGAAAACATTTTTTTAATTTAGGTAGTATTCATCTTAAAGAAAATCAGAGTGATTCAGCAATGATTTATTTTAAGCAGGGTCTAAAAGCTACTAAAAACTTTAATATCAATAATATCGGAATAGGACAATTGTCCTTGAACGAAGGTAAAGATAAAGAAGCACGCTCAAAATTTAACGCTGCTCAGATCCGATTACCAAAAAACGATATAGAAACCTATCTGTTGGTTTCGAAAGCGTATATTGAATCAACAAAACCAGATCCTGAAAAGGCAATGGAGGCAGCGAAAAAAGCAATAAAAGCAAATCCAAAACGCGTTGAAGGTTATATTGCGCTTGGAGATGCATATATGGCAGACAGAAGTTCAAAACTGGCGACTTCTGCTTACAGAGAAGCGTTGGAAATTGATAAAACAAATCCGCTGGCAAAAATTAAGATTGCAAACGTATTCCGTTTTAACAATAATTATGAAGATGCTCTCAAAACCCTGAATGAAGTGGTAAATGAGCATCCTGATTATGAGTTGGTATACAAAGAACTGGCGCAAACTTATGCAGCTTACGCACGTTTCTCTTTTGATAAGACAAAAAATATACAGGCAGTAAGCAATTATGCTAAATTCCATTCCATGATCGGAGAATCAGTGGACTCTGACAATGCTTATGCCGATTTTCTTGTTAAAGTAAGAGATTTCAAAGGTCTTGAAACTTTGATGAAAGATAAATGGTTGAGCAGAGGAGATAATTTTAAAGTGTATAAATATGCTGCAATTTCTGCTTATAATAACGGAAAATATGATGATGCTTATACCTTTATCACAAAATATTTTGACGTACAAGACAAACCACAGCAGATTGTAGGAGTAGATTACCTTTATTTGGGACTTGCAGAAATTGAAAAAGCTAAAAAGCAGGATGGTACCCTTGATGATGCCAAATATCAGTTGGCAGTAGCCAATATCAAGAAAGGACTTGATCTTGATAAAGATTTAGCTTCCGAATTATACGAGCATGGGCTTAAATTGTTCAAAGATGAAAAATATGCACAGTCGTATCACTTATTCAATTTAGGAACTACAAATAAAGAAAATGAAAATTATGTGTATGATTTATACTATAAGGCAAACGCGCTCTATCTGACACATAATAAACCATTATTCAATAATCAGCTGCAAACTGCCTTAAGTACATTAGATGAATTGATAAAAGTATCGCCATCTACACATGAAGCGTATTTACTACAGGCAAGAATCAACTTATTGATCAATACTGATGCGAGTAAAATGCAGGCAGAAAAAGCATATGAAAACTTTATTAATCTTTTGAAAACTAAAAAGTTGATCAATGATAAAGAATTGCAGGAAGCTGTGAAAGAATCGTACACATATATCGGAGTTTTTAATAAAGATAAGAATGTGGAAAAAGCAAAAGTAAATTTAGATAAAGCCGCTCAACTATAAGAAAGGTTTATACTATAATCAAAAGAGGTTGGCTTTGCCAGCCTTTTTTTATTGTATTAATAGAGTTTTGTGTAGTATCTTTGTACCTTAATAGTAAATATGATGAATAACGTAATGCAAAATCCAGAATTAAAGACTGGTTTAGTTTTACCGCTGATGGAACAATTTTATACCATTCAGGGCGAGGGATATTATACCGGTTCGGCAGCATATTTTATTCGTTTGGGAGGATGTGATGTAGGATGTCACTGGTGTGATGTAAAAGAAAGCTGGGACGAAAATCTTCATCCGCTTACTCCTGTTGACCATATTGTAAGTCATGCACAGCAGCATGGAAAATTAGCGGTTATAACGGGGGGAGAACCTTTGATGTGGAATCTTGATGTGCTTACAGCAGAACTCCATAAAAAAGGAATACAAACCAATATGGAAACTTCAGGGGCTTACGAATTATCGGGTGAATGGGATTGGATTTGTCTTTCTCCCAAAAAAACAAAACTTCCTACACAAAGTGTATTTGATGCTGCTCATGAACTGAAATGCATTATATACAATAAAAACGATTTTAAGTTTGCAGAAGAACAAGCCGCTATGGTAAATGATAAAGCACTATTGTTTTTGCAGGTAGAATGGAGCAAACGTGATGAAATGCTTCCATTGGTAGTGGAATATGTTAAAAATAATCCTAAATGGCGTATTTCAACACAAACACATAAATATTTGGATATTCCATAAAAAATTATATATTTGATATAAAAATAATAAGGTCTTATGAAAAAATATTTACTATTTTTTGCTTTGATAGTGACTTCATATCATGGTGCTGCACAGGCAAATAAAGAAGATGTGAGAGTGCTTTTAGAAGTGAGCGGTATTATCAATCCATATCAGAATATTGTCAATCAGATAGAAGAGCAGATTTCTGAAGATAAACGGGCAGCTTTTAAAAAAGATATGCAGGGATTGCTTACCAGAGTAAGAAATAAGCAGATTGATGATTATTCGAAAGTACTAACTCAGGATGAAGTAGTTCGATTGACTGAATTTTTTAAATCATCACTTGGAGCTTCTTTTGTAAAGAAAAAAGCACAAATTGATTTGAATAATATGGAACAGGATGAAGCGATTAATTTAGAATTACAGGGAATAATAATGAAATATATGATGTAAAAAAACACTCTTTAAGAGTGTTTTTTTATAGTGTAATACGGGCTAAATAATCATAATTATCCCCTTCCAGCAATAGTTCACATTGCAAACCATTTGCGTGACAGGCATTTTGTAGTGTATTATAATCTAAAAAAAGCCAGTCAAAAGGTTCTTCCTGTTCATTTTCATAAGTAATTATGAACTGTAATTCTCCATAATAATCGTTTTCCATCGGAATCCATTTACCACCGTCTTCATCTTCTTCAAACATATAAATAAGATCCGAACTGTCAATCAGAATTTGTCCATTATCATTTAGCAATGTTTTAAGGTGTGAAAGGTAAGTAGTACAATTTTTTAGCTTTCCGAAAATACCAGTACCATTCATCAGTAAATAGATGGTATCAAATTTTTCATCTTTCACGTCTAAAATGTTCATTACTTTAGCCTCGCCTAACCCTCTCATGTGGCATGCTTTAACAGCATTTTCAGAGATGTCTATAGGGAAAACTTCATGATTTTTTTCTTTTAAATATAGCGAATGGCTTCCGGCTCCACAACCGACATCCAATATTCTGCCTTTAGCAAGTTTCAAGGCCTGCTGCTCAATGTCAGGCATTTTGTCAAACTTCCGAAACAGATAGGCAACTTCCATTTCATCTGCTTCCGAAATATTTGTTTCTGTAATGATAGGTGCTGCTTTATGCTGTGTCTGATAATCTAAAATGGCTTTGCCAAAAAGGTCTTTCATTCTTGATATAGTATTTTGTATTTTTGTTACCTGATATCGATCCTATGGAAAACTATTTAAAACAGCTTCCAAAGCTTGCCAAAGATAAACATAATGAAAATAAAAAGTATTTTGATAAGCTGAAAAAGAAGCCACCTAAGAATCTGGATTACCAGATGCAGGAAATACACAATGCTGTTTTTAAGAAAATTGACTGTTTATCCTGTGCCAATTGCTGTAAGACAACCGGACCTTTATTTACGACTGCAGATATTGAAAGGATTTCTAAATTTTTAAAGTTAAAACCACAACAGTTTATTGATACGTATCTCAAAATAGATGAAGACAAAGATTATGTACTTCAGCAGGTTCCCTGTACTTTTTTGGATCATGAAAACTATTGTATGATTTACGATGTCAGGCCCAAAGCCTGTAGAGAATATCCGCATCTTGACCGGAAAAAATTCAATCAGATCACAGCATTGACTCTGAAAAACACAGAAATCTGTCCTGCAGCTTTTCAGGCAGTTGAAGAGATGAAAAAGAAAATGCCTTTATAGTAAAGGCATTTTTTTATATAAAATAATGTTCGTTGTCTATATAATTCTTAATAAAATTATCGATTTCATCCTGAGAAAAAAACTTGTGCTTAATGGTATAAACCAAATCGAGAATATAATCTCTGAATCGTTCGAATAAACCAACAATCTGACCAAATAATTTTACTAACCATTCGTATGCGATCTGCACACGATCTATAATTCCAATGATGATTTCTGTGTAATCCATATCAATTTACATTTGTAACCAAATATAACAAAACACGGGGATTTTCAAAGCTTTTTTAAGAAAAATCTAACACAGCAAAACTAACTTTTATAAAGCAGATAAGGACTTCTTCTCTGTTTGAATTTTTCTATTCCGTTTTGCCAGGTCTTTTTTATTTCCGCTTCAGTCATCCCCTTTTCAATTTGTTGCTGTAATTGTTTTGTTCCGGCAAGAGTAGTAAAGAAATTAATAAAGAACTTTTCCTTACCGGAGCTTTCTTTATACGCTTTTAAAAGCCATTTTAATTGAATGCCGTCTATTTTTTCAATTTTTGAGAGATCTTCTCCAAAGCATTTTTTTCCGTTATGCATAGGGTCTTTAGCTCCTTCATTCGGTTTTGGCGTGAAACTGTAAGGCATGTTTTTAAGAAATGGAGAACCGTATATCTGAAATTGCTTATCTGTACCGCGTCCGCAACTTACATTGGTTCCTTCAAAAAAGCATAGACTCGCATACAGATTAATAGACTGGTCGTTGGGTAAATTGGGTGATGGCTTTACAGGAAGATTATAGGGCATGGATTTTTGATAATTAAGACATTTAATGACTGTAATATCACATTGAACTCCTTTGGCAAGCCATTTTTCTCCATTGATCATCTGAGCATACTCTCCAATTGTCATTCCATGTAAAACAGGGATCGGATGCATGCCTACAAAACTTTTATATTCCATTTCCAGAACAGGTCCGTCTACAGTGCTTCCGTTAGGGTTCGGGCGGTCTAATATGATTACCGGAATGTTTTGCTCCGCACAGGCTTCCATAAGATAGTGCAGGGAAGATATATAGGTATAAAAGCGGGCACCTACATCCTGCAAATCAAAAACAATGATATCAATATTTTTGAGTTGTTCTTTTGAAGGTTTTTTATTGTTTCCGTATAATGAAATAATAGGTAAACCTGTTTTAGTGTCTTTTCCGTCTTTAATCAGTTCTCCTGCATCTGCAGTACCTCTGAAACCGTGTTCCGGAGCAAATATCTTTTGAATCTTTATTTTTTGTGAAACTAAAAAGTCTACTAAATGTACCGTTTCTTTATCCGTAGTAACAATACCTGTCTGATTGGTTAAAACACCTACTTTTTTATCTTTCAGCATCGGCAGATACGTCGCATAGTCATCAGCACCTGTTTTGATACCGCCGTTTTTGGATTGTGACACAAAGGTATATATACCTTTAATTTCACTTTTTTTCGCATGGCAATTCCAAATTCCGAATGAAATTAATGTTATTGCAGCAAATAATAATGTATTTTTGAATTTCATTTTATTTATCATAGCTGTTGAAATTAGAATATTTTATATCAAAACGATTAGTTACTTCTAAAGAGTATAAAAATAGTGTTTCTGCGCCAATTATGAAAATTGCCGTCATAGCAGTAGCGATCAGTACTATTATGATGTTGGTTTCCATAGCAACAGGTTTGGGATTACAAAACAAAATTAGGGATAAAATAACGTCCTTTAACGGACATATCATCATTTCTAATTACGATAATAACCAGTCCGATATTACTTTAGAGCCCATAAACATAAAGCAGGATTTTTATCCTGACTATACTTCCTTTTCAGGTGTTAAAGAAATTCATCCTTATGCTTCAAAAGCAGGTGTTATCCGAACACTGGAAACCTTTGAAGGAGTCATTTATAAAGGGGTAGGAGATGATTATAACTGGAGTTATTTAGAAGATTATATTGTTGAGGGCAGGTCACCGGAAATTAAGAAAGAAGGAATGACTAATGAAGTGCTCATATCAGAATATCTGGCCAAAAGGCTTGCTATTAAACTGAATGATAAAATAGAGACTTTTTTTATGAAAGATTCCGGAAACGGTATGCCGAACATCCGGGCTTTTGAGGTTGTCGGAATTTATAATTCGGGATTTAAATCATTTGATGAAACGTACGTGGTCGGAGATTTGAAACAGATTCAGAGACTTAATAAATGGTCAAAAGATGAAGTGGGGGCTTTCGAAGTGTATGTGGAAAATTTTTCCAACATCAATGCAGTTAATGATAGCTTATATACCAAAATTCCTGCCTCTCTGAACAGCGTTTCAATTGTAGATAAATTTTTCAACATTTTTGATTGGTTATCATTATTCGATTTCAATATTTATGTTATTCTGGGTATTATGATTCTTGTGGCAACGATCAATATGATTGTAGCTTTGCTGGTATTGATTTTAGAGCGTACCAAGATGATAGGTCTGTTGAAATCTCTCGGAGCCGGAAACTGGACGATCCGAAAAATATTTTTATTGCAGGCATCTCATATTGTATTTAACGGACTGATCTGGGGAAATATAATCGGTATAGGTGTGCTACTTCTACAACACTATTTTGGAATTGTAAAGCTGGATCCGACACAGTATTATGTGACCGAAGCTCCTGTATACCTCAATGTTTTCTATATCGTTGGACTTAATCTTGCTTTGATTGTTATTTGTTATCTGATCATGATTATTCCATCTTATATTATTACGAAGATAACCCCGGTTAAGGCGTTGCGATATCAATAAAAAATCCGGCGATTGCCGGATTTTTTATTTTTCAAATTCTCTTACAAATTCTAAAAGAGGTTTATCGTTTTCCAGTAATGTCAAACGGGTACCGTCGAGTTTATAATGTGAGGTTTTTGATAGAGCATTGGTAAAGGCTTGTTCATTGATTCCTTCGCAAAACATTTTTGTCATTGCGAGATGGTTAAATTTAATGGTGTTTTGATGAATCAACATTTTACCATTGATACTGTTACAAGCTGTGTTACCTGAAATCTGAGTGGAGTTGATGTCAATATTGATAAAAGGTTTTTTGTAAGGGTAAAGAGTACTTACTTTTTCTTTTACCGTAAATATTTTATCTAAAACCCATTTTCCATTAAGAGAAACCTTGTGAAATTTAAGCGAACCCTTGTCGCTTTTCAGGATAAGGACATTCTCTGTTACTTCATAGGAAGATGTTGTGGTAAAAAGCATTTTGAATTCAGTATCTTTTACTTTATCACAATACATCAGGGTTGAAACATAATTCGGATTTACTTCAATCGAATTGTTTTTCTTTAATTTTGCAGTAGTATTAATACCGTTACATCCGTCTTTTCCATATATTTTGACTTCTTTTCCAGATTCGAAAGTCAAAGTAGGTACACCTTGTGGGAATGCTTTGTTAATATCCTTCACATCACTTTGTTCTACCAATTGCCAGGTTCCGTTTATGAGTTCCTGACTTTGGGCACTGTCTTTTTTAGCGGCGCAACCGGTAAGCCCGATAACAACCCCGATAACAGCCAACGATTTGAAAATTTTGTTCTTCATGGGATTAATTTTTTTTTATAAAGGTAAAAAAAAAGCCTTGCAATGGCAAGGCTATGAAATTATTGGTTGTGTAAAAAGGCTTGTCTTTCTAATAATATTGCTTCCGATTCCACATGGTTGTCATCCGGAACACAGCAATCTACAGGGCAAACAGCAGCACATTGAGGCTCTTCATGAAAGCCTTTACATTCTGTACATTTGCTCGGTACAATGTAATAGTAGTCATCAGAAATAGGTTCATTTGGTGTCTCTGCATCAGCAGTAGTTCCGTCAGGTAACGTGATCTTTCCTGTAAGACTGGTTCCGTCTTTATAACGCCAGTCATCAGCACCTTCATAAATAGCGGTATTCGGACATTCTGGCTCGCAAGCACCGCAGTTGATACATTCGTCTGTTATTATGATAGCCATGGCTAATTTGTATTTAAATATATAGTAACTTTGTTGTTGCAAAAATACGGTATAATAAAATTAGAAACAATATAGATATGGTTTTAGAAGAGAAAATAAATGCCTTTGTTCTTTTAGGGGAATTTATGAAACAGTTTTCATCAAATGAATACAAAAAAAATGAAAATCTGCCTTTTAATGATCTGTATTTTGACACCTGTAAAACACTTATTGATCAGTCTGTCAGTCATAATGGCTGGTTTACGAAAGATCAGGTGCTTTTTTCTTTTGGTTCATGGAGTGAAGCCCTTGTAAAGGAAAACATAGAAAAATGGCTTTCTGCGTATGATTTGAGCAATGAATCACTCAAAACGATTGGTCTTATTTTAGCAGGAAATATTCCTTTGGTAGGATTTCATGATGTGATTGCGGTTTTGGTTTCCGGGAATAAAGCCCTTATTAAACTCTCTTCCAACGATCAAAAATTACTACCTCTTTTATTGCGCTATTTGACAGAAGTTGCTCCGGATTTTAAAGAGAGAATTACGATTACAGAAGAAAAATTCGACTCCTTTGATGCCGTGATAGCTACAGGCAGTAATAATACATCGAGATATTTTGAATATTATTTTAATAAAGTGCCCAATATCATCCGAAAAAACAGAAATTCTGTTGCTGTCTTAACCGGAGAAGAATCACAACAGCAGTTAGAAGCATTAGGAGAAGATATCTTTAGATATTATGGTTTGGGCTGCAGAAATGTTTCAAAACTTTTTGTACCGCAAGGTTATGATTTTACTTCATTTTTTGAAGCTATGTATGCTTATAGAGAAGTAATTGAGTATGAAAAATATGCCAACAACTATGATTATAATAAAGCTGTTTTTCTCATGAGTAACTATTCGATTCTTGATAATGGTTTTCTGACCATCCGGGAAGATAAAAATCATGCTTCGCCGATTTCATCTGTATTTTATGAATACTATACGGATATTAAAGAAGTTGAACAGCGGCTGAATGCCGATAAGGAGCATATACAGTGTGTGGTTTCAGATCAGCTTACAGAAAAAAGTATTCCGTTTGGTACTACACAGAAGCCAGCTTTATGGGATTATGCAGATGATGTTGACACTCTGAAATTTTTACTGAACTTGTAAAATAATTGTGTACCTTTAATAGAACATTATAAATAAGTAAAGTATGCTGGACCAACTGACTAAAATTGTTGAACAATTTACACAAAAAGAAGTGGCTGCAAATGCTCAGATTGATAATAATCTGGCAGGTTCTGTAGCAAAAGAAACAGGAAATTCTTTGGTTGAAGGACTAAAATCAGCTGTCTCAGGAGGCAATATCTCTGATTTAATGGGAATGGCAGGTAATTTAGATGTTAGTTCGCTTACTTCTAATCCTGTTGTGAAAAATATCATTGATTCGTTAAGCAGTAAACTGAGTACAAATGTAGGTTTGGATGCGGGCACAGCTTCAGGTTTTGCAGGATCTGTAATTCCGCAGATTCTGACCACTGTTGTTGAAAGTGTGAAAAACGGAAATTTCAATATTGGCGAACTTATGGGATCAGGCGGACTTACTGCAGCTTTAGATCAGAACGGCGATGGTAAACTTGGAATGGATGATGCAATGGACGCTATAAAAAAAGGCGGTTTTGGAGATTTATTAGGAGGATTTTTTAAAAAATAAAAATGTCATCCTTTGCTATAACAGGTCAGCTTTATGCTGACCTTTTTTGTTCATTTCCGGATAGAAGGTGACCGTCATTATTCTTTAATCTGAAAAAGATTAGAGAAGACAGCGCAGTGATAGCTCCGAGCGAAATAAAAGTGTATTTAAAGGCATTAGCTGTTTCTCCATGGAAGAAATTACCGGCATCTTTAAAGTAAGACAGGATTAACGCTGCTACTGAGATACCAAAACTTATGGATAATTGCTGCATAATGGCTAAGAGACTGTTTCCTGCACTTGCATTATCATTGTCGAGATCAGAAAGAGAGATCGTATTCATAGAAGCCATTTGTATCGAATTGAAAGCTCCGTAAAAAATCATCAGTATAATCATATACAGCAGTGGTGTTTGTGACGTTGCGAGACTAAACATACCAATGATAGTGGCCAGAATAAGGGTATTACTTACGAGTACTTTTTTATAACCAAGTCTTTTAACCAGAGGTACTACCCAGGGTTTAATCAGAACTGTAGTAACAGCTGATGGGAGTAACATAAGACCTGCTGTAGAGGCAGAATAGCCAAATCCTACCTGAAGCATCAATGGCAATAAAAAGGGAATACCACCGATACCAAGTCGGGTAAATAAACTGCCTGAAAGTCCTATGCGAAGGGTTCGTATCTCCAACAATTTCAGATCAATAATAGGAGCTTTGGTGCGTTTCGAATGTCTTACGTATAATAAAAAACAGATCATTGCCAGAGCTACAAATATCAGAATCATAGTAAAGCTTGTTATTCCTACACTGGTAAGTTCCATTACAAGGGTAATTAAAACAATGGTTAAACTGAAATAAATCAATCCGGTAGTGTCAAATTTGCTTACCGTATTTTTGAAATTAGGCATTACTTTTTGTGTAAGATAAATTCCTGCGATACCGATGGGTAAATTGACAAGGAAAACCCAGTGCCATGAAAGGTTGTCTGACAACCACCCGCCTAAGCTGGGACCTATAACTGGTCCGATTAAGCCGGGGATGGTCATAAAATTAATGACTCTCAGCAATTCATTTTTCGGATACTTGTATAGAATAGCAAGCCGTGCTACCGGGACCATCATGGAACCTCCTATGGCCTGAATTATTCTCGAAATGATAAGAGTGGATAAGCTTGGTGATATAGCGCAGAATAGTG
Organism: Flavobacterium sp.; assembly: GCA_032096595.1. Lineage (GTDB taxonomy): Bacteria > Bacteroidota > Bacteroidia > Flavobacteriales > Flavobacteriaceae > Flavobacterium. The sequence goes on from DAMCXY010000008.1 coordinate 90,834, forward strand.
AGCCCAGAGTAAAAACAGCCAGAGCAAATGTAAACGTTCTTTTGGTTCCGAATTTGTCAGAAAGCCATCCGCTGAGGGGTATTAATATGGCAAGAGTAAGTGTGTAACTTACAATGATCGATTGCATTTCTAACGGAGAATAATTCATATCCTTAGCAATGCTGGGTAATGATGTATTCAGAATAGTACCGTCTAATGATTGCATAAAAATTGCCATTGCAGCTATCCATGGAAGGTATTTCTCTTTTTCTCCGAAACTTTCTTTTTGCATATAGATCAAATGAAGTGCAAAATTATTAAATATTCTTCAGATAATTTTTAAACCTTTGTTAAACAAAAAAACACCTTCTGTATAGAAGGTGTTTTTGTATTATAGAACAGAGTAGTTTATTTTCTACGTAATTCTTTGATTTTAGCTTTTTTACCAGTAAGTTCTCTGAAGTAGAAAATACGAGCTCTGCGAACTTTACCTCTTTGGTTAAGTTCTACTTTTTGTAAAGCAGGCATATTGATTGGGAAGATACGCTCTACACCAACGTTTCCTGACATTTTACGAATAGTGAAAGTTTCAGTTGCTCCAGCACCTCTTCTTTGGATTACAACTCCTTTGAAAAACTGTGTTCTTGTTTTTTCACCCTCTTTAATTTCATAATAAACCGTAATTGTATCTCCGGCTTTGAAATCTGGAAAATCTTTTTTTGTAACGAGTTCGTCCTGAACGAATTTTACTAAATCTAAAGACATTTTGTAACTATTTTTATGTTATATTTAGAGCAACGTTCACGGTTATCGCCAGAGGTTAGTCTAAAAGTGGGGCAAATATAAAGTTTTTTTTGTTTTTATAGAAATAATATTCCAGAAATTTTATATTTATCGGTACTGTTGATATTATTTGGTAACAGGTTCTATGGTATAACCCTGTAATTTCAATAAATTTAATACACCTGTTTCGCCAGCTAAGTGACCGGCTCCAACGGCAAAAAATGTAGATTGTTTTTTCATTATAGCTGGTATTTTTTCAATCCATCTGTGGTTTCTGTTGCTTAATAACAGGTCGTAGTTATCCGTATCCATATAAGACGTTTCATTCATGATTTTAATCATTTCCTGAATATCCTGTTTTTTATATACTTCCACCATTTTAGCCGTCAAATTTTGGTCTTTATCATTCAGATCTTGCAGCATTTTTATGATGGTGTCTATACCTGCCATTGAAGACATAATTTCTGCCTGCTCAGCAACAGTTTCCAACCCGCCTGTTTTTTTACCAGCTGCCATTTGAAGTAATTCTATTTCATACATTTTTATATCCTTGCATGGAAATGATTTGTATGTAATGGTACTTAGAATTCCCAAATCAGACATGTTTTCAAACTCTTCAATGTCGATATTAAGATTGCTTTTAAGAAGTTTGGCTGCTATTTGATATTGATCAGAAGAAATTCTCTGTGAAAGGGGTGTTTCACTTTTGATCATTTCCTGCATTTTTTTCATTTCCTGTATATCCGCAAAATTTAATTCTCCGTAGAATGCTTTTGATTCTTTCAATGCTTTTTGTACCTGAGGCAGCATAAAATAATCTGACTTGCAAATCATATGAATGGTTCCGAATAGATAAGATGGTTGTTCAAGACCATTGCCGGAAATTTTCCATAAAAGGCTGTTTTGCCCTTCCTGAGCTTTTGCATTATAGCTCAGTAGTTGTACTAAAAATAATAGAATACCAAAGGATGCTTTTTTAATCAGAGTCATAAGTTTGATGGTTTAATAATAGTAATGGTCATAAAGATACTAAAAAAAATAAATGATAAACGAGGACTTAAATTGATTCAATCGCTTTAATTAATGTCAGAAATTGTAAAAAAATAAAAGCTTATCAGAGATAAACTTTTTACTCATCCAGTAAATCAGGACGTCTTGTTTTGGTATGGTCATACGCTTTTTGCTCTCTCCATTTTTCTATTTCAGGAAAATTACCGCTTAAGAGAATATCAGGTACTTTCCATCCTTTATATTCTGCTGGTCGCGTATAAATGGGCGGTGCGAGTAAATTGTCCTGAAAACTATCTGTCAGGGCAGATGTTTCATTACTCAGTACTCCGGGTATCAATCGGATAATGGTGTCGCAGAGTATCGCAGCTCCGAGTTCACCACCGGATAAGACATAATCACCAATAGAAATTTCTTTTGTAATAAAATGATCGCGTACTCTTTGATCAACCCCTTTATAGTGTCCGCATAAGATGATGATGTTTTTAAGAAGAGACATGCTGTTGGCCATTTGCTGGTTCAGTGTATCGCCATCAGGTGTCATGTATATAATTTCATCGTATGTGCGTTCACTTTTGAGTTGTGTTATGCATTTATCAATGGGTTCTATACTCATTACCATACCTGCACCACCCCCGAACTGATAATCATCTACATTTTTGTGTTTATTGGTGCTGTAATCTCTCAGATTATGAAAATGAACTTCTACAAGTCCCTTTGCAATTGCTCTTTTTAGTATAGAAGCTTGAAAAGGACTTTGTATTAATTCAGGCAAAACAGTAATAATATCAATACGCATAACATCAAATTTCAGCAAAAGTAAGGCAAAAATATGAATTGTAAAATGCAAGAAGATCAGATGCTGTACTGAAACGGATAATTGCTTTTGGTTATATTTAACAACAGCTTTAAATATTTGTATTTAAAAACAGGCTATAAAAACGTATATTTGTGTTTCATTTTAACATAAAACGAAAACAAATGCAAGACGGGATTTACGCTAAATTCAATACTGAAAAAGGCGAAATATTAGTTAAACTCACTTACGATAAAACACCTGGAACAGTTGGTAATTTTGTTGCGCTGGCAGAAGGAAATTTAGAAAATACGGCTCGTCCACAGGGAAAACCGTATTATGACGGATTGAAATTTCACAGAGTAATTTCAGATTTTATGATTCAGGGAGGTTGTCCTCTTGGAACAGGAACAGGTGATCCGGGATATAAATTTGATGATGAATTTCATCCTGAATTAAAGCATGATGCTCCGGGAGTATTATCTATGGCAAATGCCGGACCGGGAACAAACGGTTCTCAGTTTTTCATTACGCACATTGCTACACCGTGGCTGGATAATAACCATACTGTGTTTGGTCATGTAGTAGAAGGGCAGGATGTAGTAGATGCAATCGAGCAGGCAGATGTTCTTAATACTTTAGAGATTATACGCGTAGGTGAAGAAGCGAAAAAATGGAATGCTGTCGAGGCTTTCAGAACGTTTGAAGGAGCACGCGAAAAAAGAATTGCAGAAGAAAAAAAACGCATGGAAGATGAATTAGATAAAATTGCCGCTGGGTTTGAAAAAACAGCCAGTGGTCTTCGTTATCAGTTCATCCAGAAAGGAGACGGGAAAAAAGCAGAAAAAGGAAAAAAAGTTTCTGTTCACTATAAAGGACAATTAGTAAACGGTCAGGAATTTGATAATTCATATAAAAGAAAACAGCCAATTGATTTTAATTTAGGTATTGGTCAGGTGATTGAAGGATGGGATGAAGGAATCCAATTATTACAGGTAGGGGATAAAGCTCGTTTTGTAATTCCTTCTCACTTAGGATACGGATCACGTGGAGCAGGAGGCGTAATTCCTCCAAACGCTACATTGATTTTTGATGTAGAATTAGTTGATGTAAAATAACAAAAATCCTCTTTATGAGGATTTTTTAAATTATAATTTCATGAAAAAATGGCTGATGGTACTGTGTTTTTCTCCTTTATGCGGATATTCACAGTTAGGAGGGGTAAATATGCACTGCGGATATGATTTTACCTCTTATCTTGTAGTACATCCCCATGAAAGCGGCAATGAAAAAACAATCAGCGGATTAAAAATTTCTGTTTGTAATAGTGAAGGGGTGGATGTTATTAATATAAATAATGCTTTGAGCTGGAAGAATGCCAATAAGCCTCTTATTTTTTTTCGTAATTACAGAATAGACGCGGATAATAAGAAATTACCTGAAGGAACAACTTCCGGAAAATGGTTTTATTATTTTGCTCAGGATCACTACTTACTTTCCATATCTAATACTTTTAAAGCAGATGATTTCTTTGTGAAAATAGAGGATGTTGACGGGGATGAAAACGGAGGTACATATAAAACGCAGATAATACCTTTGGCGGCTTATAATATGTATGTATTATGTTCTGCTGAAGAAAGGGATAAGGTAGTTCAGTTCGGAAGAAAAATGAACAAGCCGATACAGGTGGTGATGGAGAAAGAATGATTAAATATAGAATAAAAAAAGGAACTCATTTGAGTTCCTTTTTTTTAATCTATTGTTGTTTTGTATTTCCAAAATACATCTCTGCAAACGATAAATTTTTACCGTGTTCAATACGTTTATGAAAGGTTTCAGGTTTGATTTCGCTTGGTTTTTCAAAACCACATGCTGAAATAAACTCTGCAAATGCTTTCATAGTATTTTTATGGAAAGTAGCTACACGAACTGATTTGTCTGTAATGTCCATTCCCTGATACAATAGTTTGTCCTGAGTGGCAATACCTACCGGGCAATGACCGCTGTCACATTGTAATGCCTGAATACATCCAAGAGCAAACATCATTCCGCGTGCACTATAGCATGCATCTGCTCCTAATGCCATGTTTTTAGCAAGGTCAAAGGCTGAAATTACCTTTCCTGCAGCTAATATTTTGACATGTTGTCTTAAATCATATTCTTTTAAAGTATTATTTACAAATACCAATGCATCAGACAATGCCATACCCATATAGTCAATAAACTCTAACGGAGCTGCTCCTGTACCACCTTCAGCACCATCTACTGTGATGAAATCAGGATAAATTCCCGTTTCTTTCATTGCTTTTACAATGTCGGTAAATTCATCTTTACGTCCGATACATATTTTAAAACCAACAGGTTTACCATTGGACAGTGTTCTCAGACGCTGAATAAAATGGGTTAATCCTATTGCATTTGAAAAAGCTGAGTGTGATGACGGTGAATGTACTGTTGTAAAAGGCTTGATACTTCTGATCTTAGCAACCTCTTCGGTGTTTTTTTCTGCCGGTAATAATCCTCCGTGACCTGGTTTAGCTCCTTGTGAAAGTTTTAATTCTATCATTTTCACTTCAGGATAAGCTGATCTTTCTTTGAATAATTCATCAGAGAAGAAACCGTTTTCATCTCTACATCCAAAATATCCTGTTCCTATCTGCCAGATCAGATCACCACCTGATCTGTGGTAAGAAGAAATACCACCTTCTCCGGTATTGTGAGCAAATTTGCCAATTTGAGCCCCTTTATTGAGAGATGTAATGGCTTTTTTGCTCAGTGCACCGTAACTCATGGCACTGATGTTATAGATACTTGCGCTATATGGTTGCGAACATTGATCGTTTCCAATCAATACCCGGAAATCTGTATCGGTAACATGTTTAGGGTAAACAGAATGAGAAGCCCATTCGTATCCGATACGATTCGGATCATCCTGCATACCGAAAGATACTGTTTGCTTTTGGTTTTTTGCACGCTGATATACAATTGATCTTTCACGTCGGTTAAAAGGTTTACCATCCAATTCTCCTTCAAAAAAGTATTGTCTTAATTCCGGACGTACAGACTCCAGAACATATCTCAAACGTCCAATAATCGGATAGTTTTTTCTCAGGGTATGTTTTGATTGAAAACCGTCAGAAACTGCCAGCAAAAATAAAATTACCGGAACAATCAGTATTAAGAAATTATAATTATCAAATAAGACAAGGAATAGGGAGATAGCTAAATAGATTATTACCGCTGCCCAAATAATTTGTCTTATTACAAATCGATTGAAAAACTTTTGATGTAACATGGATTTTTTTGCACTAATTTGTTGTTGTTTCCTTTTTTGATTTATTCAGTTTTAGAATTGCGAATTATTAAACTGACTTTTTATTAATTCTGTAATTTTTGGCTGTTTAAATCCTAATTTATTGAATTGGCAAATTTATAAAAGATTTTCAAATTGCAATTATTTTTTCCATTTAATATTGCACCCGATACTGGGCTTTTGATCATTTGAAATTCTTCTGTTATATATAACTCCGTCAATGGCATTTCTCAGATCTGTTCCGCTTAATGGGATACCGTTTCCGGGACGCGAATCGTCGAGTTGACCTCTGTAAACCAAACGATCTCTTTTGTCAAACAGATAGAAGTCAGGTGTGCAGGCAGCCTGATATTTTTGGGCTACTTCCTGCGTTTCATCATACAGATAAGGGAAATTGAAATTATGAGTAAAAGCAAACTCTGCCATCTGTACCGGGCCATCCTGAGGGTAGGTCAAGGCATCATTGGAAGAAATTGCAACAATTCCGATTCCCTGTATGCGGTAATCATTCGCAATCATCAGAAGTTCTTCTAATACATGTAATACATACGGACAATGGTTACACATGAAAATAACCAGAGTACCCAATTCTCCTTTTGTATCCTTGTAAGATAACCAATCATTTGAATTGGTGTCTTTTAAATAAAAGTCTGGAGCAGTTGTTCCTAATGCTACCATATTGGATGCTGTTTGTGCCATTAGGTTTTTTTTATGTAAAAATACAGCCAATTAGTCTTTAAACAAAGCCAAGCAGCTATTATTTTATAGGTTGTGTGATTATGCTTTTTAAATATTATTTGAATAAACGGCTTCTATCAGATGTATTTCAGTTATAATACACCGTATCGCATAATTTTTAAACATCCAATTTTTGGAAATCTGAATTCAAGCTTTTGAATTCCGGTACAATCTTTTTCATCTGTATTACCATTTCTGTGATGTTGGTATAGGATAAATCATGTAGTGCATTGATTTCGGAATCAATAGAGATATAGTGTTCTTTGTCATCTACAGCAATCATAATCTTCTCATGATGTGTAGGGAGGGTTTTAGAGGAATCGTTTAATAATTCTTCATATAGCTTTTCTCCTGGACGTAAACCAACAATTCTTATTTCTATATCCTGATCAGGTATAAGACCTGCCAAACGGATCATTTTGTGTGCCAGGTCGATTATTTTGACGGGTTTGCCCATATCAAAAATATACACTTCGCCTCCATTTCCCATAGACCCTGCTTCCAGAACAAGCTGACATGCTTCGGGTATGGTCATGAAATAACGAATGATGTCCGGATGGGTAATGGTGATTGGACCGCCCATTTCTATTTGTTTGGTAAACAAGGGAACCACAGAACCGTTAGATCCCAATACATTTCCAAAACGCGTAGTAATGAATTTTGTACGGCTTTTATGCGAATCTTTGAGATAACTGTCTAAAGATTGTACATACTTTTCTGCAATTCGTTTGCTGGCACCCATTATATTACTTGGATTTACCGCTTTATCTGTAGATACCATTACAAAACGGTCTACATTATATTTTACGGATAAATCAGCTAAGACTTTTGTTCCGAAGACATTGGTTTGTATTGCCTGTTCTGGATGGTTTTCCATTAGCGGAACGTGTTTGTAGGCTGCCGCATGGTATACAACATCTGGCTGATATTTCTGAAATACAGCTTCCAGTAATTCCTTATTTTTAATATTGAGAATAATGGGAATTATTTCGCAACTGGTATCATTTTTCTGCATTTCAAGGCTGACTTGATGCAAAGGTGTTTCTGCCTGATCTACAATCAGAATCTTTTTAGGGTTAAATTTGCTTACCTGCCATACAATTTCACTTCCAATAGATCCTGCGCCACCGGATACTAAGACTACTTTGTCATTCAGTTGCTTACTGATGTTGCAATTGTCCAATTCAATTGGTTTGCGTTCCAGCAAATCCTGTATTTTTATATTACGTATGTTGGCCGCAATGGTTTTCTGATTACTCATATCATTCAGATAAGGCAGATTGAAAACTTTAATATTGTATTGCAGGCAGTCGTCAATGATTGAAATTTTTTCTTCGTTATTGAGTGTATTATCTGCAATGATAATAGACTGAGCACCCAATTTTCTCGCTAAAACAGAAATCTTTCTGTTTACATTCAGCAGAGGGAGATTTAATATTCTATTGGTAGATATGCCGGGTTTTTTATCTACAAAGCCAACCAAATGAAAACGCTTTGGAGATTCTGTGATTATGGCATTTGCGATAGTCAGTGCTCTGTTGTCAGAACCGTATATAATGGTGTTTATTAAATCATTGTTGTTGGATGTGGTGAGATATGTTTCGAACATGGATTTTACCAAAATACGAAATGCCAGTAAAAGACAATAAGAAAGAATACAGCAAATAAGCAAATGGGTATTCAGGAAAATCTTATAGTCAAAGGCAGTTGAGGAAATAACATTGATAATGTATAACGTAATCAAAACCGAGAACTCAGACCAGAAAAGCTGAATAGCATCTACTAAAGTGGTATGACGAATGATTCCGGCAAAAGTTTTGTATTTCCAGAAAAAGAAAAGATGGGTAATCAAATACAATAATATGGTCCAATACGAATTTTTATCAGGGAAAAAATTCAGACCTATTCCATCTAAAATATAACTTCCGATGACCGCTGAAATTGAAACTATAAAAAAATCGATGAATAAGATTATCCAACGGGGCAAATATCCAATATTTTTAATCTTATCTTTTGATAAGGTATTGAATAGGTTTGTTAATTTCGTTTTCAAGAGTTTTGGTTATTAAGAGATAAAAGTATTTGTCGCAAATCTATAACAAAAAAGACAATAAAAATAGGATTAAAATTCTAGTTTTTTCTTTCTTAATTCAAAATTTTGCCCTAAATATACTTTTCTTACCATTTCGTCTTCTGCTAATTCTTCAGGTACTCCCGCTTTTAGAATTCCTCCTTCAAACATCAGGTACGTTTTGTCTGTAATGGCAAGTGTTTCCTGAACATTGTGATCGGTAATCAGAATTCCGATATTTTTATTTTTAAGTTGGGCTACAATCCTTTGAATATCTTCAACAGCCACAGGATCTACTCCTGCAAATGGCTCATCAAGTAAAATAAATTTAGGATCAGTAGCCAGAGCACGGGCAATTTCCGTTCTCCTGCGCTCACCACCTGAAAGAAGGTCTCCTCTGTTGGTTCGTATATGTCCTAAACTGAATTCTTCAATTAGAGATTCCATTTTAGCTACTTGTTCCTTTTTTGTAAGCTTTGTAAGCTGCAGAACACTTAAAATATTATCTTCAATACTTAGTTTTCTGAATACAGAAGCTTCCTGTGCCAGATAACCAATGCCATGCTGTGCCCGTTGATACATAGGAAAATCTGTAATATCTGTTTTGTCAAGATATATCTTACCACTATTGGGCTTTACCAATCCTACAATCATGTAGAAAGAAGTTGTTTTTCCGGCTCCGTTGGGTCCGAGTAATCCTACGATCTCTCCCTGATTCACTTCAACAGAAATTCCTTTTACTACTTTTCTGCCTTTATAGGTTTTTATTAAATTATCGGCTCTCAGTTTCATCTTTTATAGCTAATGCGGTAGATTTTTTAAATTTCTTTTAGTAATAACTTTTGCCACAATAATACTACCTTCATATAATATCACCATCGGTATTGAAACAATGATCTGACTTACCACATCGGGTGGAGTGACAACAGCAGCAATTATTAATATCAATACATACGCATATTTTCTGTATTCTTTCAGAAACGCATCGGTGATTAAACCGAGGTGTGCTAAAAAGAATATAATGATAGGTAACTCAAAAATCAAGCCAGTTGCGAGAGAAGTGGTTTTTACGAGACTTATATACGAATTGATGTCAATTTGGTTTTCAACAATATCACTGATTTTCATATTGGCTAAAAAGTTGATAGACAACGGCACTAATACAAAGTATCCGAATGCTACACCCAAAAAGAAGAGTAGTGAAGAAACTCCGATAAATGCTTTTGCATATTTTCTTTCGGTTTTGTATAAAGCCGGGCGAATAAACTTCCATACTTCCCATAGAATATAGGGAAATGATATGATGAAGCCTGCTGTAATACACGTCCAAATCAAAACGGATAGCTGCCCGTCCATAGTTCTGTTTTGTATTTCGAACGGTAATTCCTGATTGCAGAAACTCTTGTCAAGATCAAACTGTTGTGCCAAATCACAAAAGAACTGATACGTGATAAAATTTCCGTCTTTAGGTCCAAAAATGATCGTATCAAAAATGAAACTGTTAAAGGTAAAAGCAATGATTCCTCCTATGATAATCGCAATAGAACTTCGTACGAGTAACCATCTCAATTCTTCGAGATGGTCAAGAAAAGACATCTCTTTGTTTGTATTTTTATTTTTCATTATTAAACGATTCCTTCTTTTAAAATATCATGCAGATGTATGATTCCGGCATATTTTCCACAATCTGTAACTACAAGCTGGGTAATGGAATAGTTTTCCAGTATACCTAATGCCTCTGATACCAAAGCTGTTTTTTCAATTGTTTTAGGAGTAGAAGACATGATATCTTTTGCCTTCAATGCTATGAAATCACTTTGATTTTGAAGCATTCTCCGGATATCTCCGTCTGTAATGATACCGACGATTTTTTCATTTTCCAGAACAGCCGTAACCCCCAAACGTTTACCGGATATTTCTACGATGACATCTTTTATAGGCGTTTCAATACCCGCCTGTGGTTTATTGTTGCTGTCTAAAATGTTTTCTACTTTCAGTAGTAATTTTTTACCCAAAGCACCGCCCGGATGAAATTTGGCAAAATCCTCAGCTTTAAATCCTCTCAGCTCCATTAATGAAGTGGCTATAGCATCTCCAAGAGCCAGCTGAACCGTTGTACTGTTGGTCGGAGCCAGATTATTCGGGCACGATTCACGTTCGATATAGGAATTAATCACATAGTCTGCATTTTTTCCGAGGAAAGAATCTTTATTAGCAGTCATTGCTATTAAGATATTTCCATCTCTTTTGAGTAAAGGTACTAAAACTTTTATCTCCGGACTATTGCCACTGTTGGAAATACACAGGATGATATCTGCGGGTGTCACCATACCTAAATCCCCGTGAACTGCCTCTGCTGCATGCATAAAAGCAGATGGTGTTCCTGTAGAATTTAATGTGGCTGCAATTTTTGTGGCAATATGCGCACTTTTACCGATTCCTGTAATAATCAGTCTTCCTTTGGTTTCAAAAATTTTTATTACGGCCTGAGCAAACTCTTCTGTAAGCAAATCAATTGATTTTGCAATGCTTTCACTTTCAGATCTTAAAGTATTGCCGGCATTTTGTATGATTAATGAGATCGTGTTCAAAACCTAAATAATGTTAAATATTGTTTACTATTAAAGATTGGTGTATCTTTATGTTTTGCAAATTTAGATAAAATAGCATTATATAATAAATGAAATCACTTGAAATTGACTTACACAAAGAATTAAAAAAGTATTTTGGATTCAATCAGTTTAAAGGCTTGCAGGAAGGTGTCGTTGAAAATATTATTTATGGCAATAATACATTTGTGATTATGCCTACAGGGGGGGGCAAATCATTATGTTACCAATTACCTGCTTTAGTTCTTGAAGGTACAGCAATTGTTGTTTCACCACTGATTGCATTAATGAAAAATCAGGTCGATGCTATACGAAGCTTGTCAAGCGATATAGGCATTGCACACGTTTTAAACTCTTCTCTCAATAAAACAGAAGTAGCAAAAGTAAAAGAAGATATAAAAAGTGGTATTACCAAATTGCTTTATGTAGCCCCGGAATCTCTTACAAAGGAAGAATATGTTTCTTTTTTGAATACTGTTCCATTATCTTTTATTGCAATTGATGAAGCGCATTGTATTTCAGAATGGGGGCATGATTTCAGACCTGAATACCGCAATCTTAGAAATATAATCCGTCAGTTGGGCGATATTCCGATCATTGGTCTTACCGCTACGGCTACACCAAAAGTTCAGGAAGATATTCTTAAAAATCTCGAAATACCGGATGCAAAGGTTTTTAAAGCATCGTTTAACAGACCTAATTTATATTATGAAATACGTCCTAAAACAAAGAACGTAGAATCTGATATTATCCGATTTATTAAACAATTTAAAGGTAAATCAGGCGTTATTTACTGTCTCAGCAGAAAAAAAGTAGAAGAAATAACCCAGGTATTACAGGTAAACGGTATTAGTGCAGTAGCGTACCATGCCGGATTAGATGCAAAAACGCGGGCAAAGCATCAGGATATGTTTCTGATGGAAGATGTAGATGTGGTGGTCGCAACTATTGCTTTCGGTATGGGAATTGACAAACCTGATGTTCGCTTTGTAATTCATCATGACATACCTAAATCACTTGAAAGTTATTATCAGGAAACAGGACGTGCCGGGCGTGATGGAGGAGAAGGATACTGTCTGGCGTATTATTCGTATAAAGATATTGAAAAATTAGAAAAATTTATGTCCGGAAAGCCTGTTGCTGAACAGGAAATCGGCTATGCCCTGCTACAGGAAGTAGTTGCTTATGCTGAGACATCTATTTCACGGCGTAAATTTTTGCTGCATTATTTCGGTGAAAACTTTGATGAACTCAGTGGTGACGGATGGGATATGGATGATAACACCAGAAATCCTAAGACTAAAATTGAGGTAAAAGATCAGGTGCAGCAATTATTACAGGTGATTAAGGATACCCGACAGATATATAAAACAAAAGAAATTATCAATACATTGGTGGGTAAAGTTAACGCTATTATAAAGTCATATAAAACAGACAGCCAGTCGTTTTTCGGATCCGGAAAAGATTTTGATGATCATTTTTGGATGGCTGTTATCAGACAGGTTATGGTAGCGGGACTTATCTCTAAAGATATTGAAACATACGGAGTACTTAAATTAACTCCAAAAGGAGAAGATTTTCTAAAAAATCCGGTTTCTTTTATGGCTTCAGAGGATCATAAATACACGGAAAATAATGATGATGCTGTTGTTGTTAATTCAAGATCGTCAAGTGTAGCAGATGAAGTACTCATCGCTATGCTTAAAGATTTGCGTAAACGGGTAGCTAAGAAACTTGAAATTCCTCCATTTGTTGTGTTTCAGGATCCTTCACTGGAAGATATGGCACTCAAATATCCTGTAAGCCTGGAAGAATTATCTTCTGTACACGGGGTGAGCGAGGGTAAAGCTAAAAAGTACGGAAAAGAATTCGTTAGTCTCATCGCCAAATATGTTGATGAAAATGATATCATACGTCCGGATGATTTAGTGGTAAAATCTACGGGAGTAAATTCAGCTTTAAAATTATATATCATCCAAAGTGTAGACCGTAAGTTGTCCTTTGATGACATTGCTTCAGCAAAAGGTCTTGATATGGAGGCATTGATAAAGGAAATGGAACAAATTGTTTATTCCGGAACACGTCTTAATATCAACTATTGGATTGACGAGGTATTAGATGAAGAACAACAAGAAGAAATTTTTGATTATTTCATGGAATCGGAGAGCGACGCCATCAAACTGGCTATGCAGGAATTTGACGGAGATTACGATACGGGTGAACTGCGACTCATGCGTATCCGATTTATCAGTGAAATGGCAAATTAACATCAGGGCTTGTTTATATAAACAAGCCTTGCTATTTTAAAGTAAATATTTCAAAATGGAGAAGAAAATTTGTGTTTTTTTTATGGTTTTAGTAGCTGGCATTTTTCATGTATCAGCACAAAACATTGATGCGAAAGATGTTTATTTTTCGGAACTGTACCACCAGATCAATACCCTATCTCAGGGAAATAACTGGGAAGAAAAAAGTAACGTTTCCAGCCGTTTTTCTGAGGAGTTTAAGCAATTTATCACAGAACATGCAGAAACGATAGATGCAGATTTTAAAAATCTTTCCAAAGACATTCACATCGTTACTTCTGAAGATAAAATGCTTAGAATATATAGCTGGGATACTCAGGAGGGCGGAACCATGAAGTTTTTCGATAGAATTATTCAATACAAATCAGGAGATAATGTATATACCTATAGTGAAGTACCTCAAGAGGGAGATTCCGGAGCCTTTACCATTGCGATACACAGTATAGAAATCCAAAATAAAAAATATTACCTCGTGGTGGATTATGCTATCGGTTCTACAAAAGACCATGCACAATCTGTTCAGGCCTATACAATTGATAAGGGGAAACTTAATAATCAGGTAAAAATTTTTAAAACCTCAAAAGAATTATTAAATACCATCCATTTTTACTTTGATTTCTTTTCAGTAGTGGATAGGAAAGAAAGACCCATACAATTGATACAATACAATGATAAAAAGAAGTGTTTATATATTCCTGTAGTAAATGAAGCCGGAACGGTGAGTAATTCGTTTTTGGTATATAGTTTAAAAGGAAATTATTTAAAATATATCGGAATTCAAAAAAATACAAAATGACAGAACAGCAAAAATACATCACATGGGATGATTTTACTAAAATTGATATAAGAATAGGAACTATTATAGAGGCTGAGATATTCAGTGAAGTACGTAATCCGGCTTATAAACTCATGATTGATTTTGGAGATTTAGGTGTCAAAAAATCTTCTGCACAGATTACAGTTCTTTATGAGGTTGAAGAACTTATCGGAAAACAGGTAGTATGTGTCGTAAATTTTCCACCTAAGCAGATTGCCAATATTAAAAGCGAATGTCTGGTGCTTGGAGCTGTTGGTGAAAACAAAGAAGTAACCTTGCTCAGCGTGGATAAAAGCGTGACCAACGGTCTGAAAATAGGATAAACAGTATAAAAACTGAAATACTTCCGTAATATCTATTGTATTGCGGAAGTTTTTTATTTTTAAAAGCAGCTGACAAAACAAATAAATCGTGTTGTAAGGGTGATCTGATATAAAAGCTATTGGAATCGTATGTGTCACGGTTTAATTGATTTTTTCCAGTTTTTACCAATCTCTCTTATGTAATAGTTCACACAACTTTTATACAGATTTTTATGCATTTGCTTTTCTCTGATGTGAAATTTTAAGTTCTCGTAGCAGAGCGCCATTATCTGTATACCGATCATACTTTTGGTACATCGGATAAAATTTTTCTGAAATTTTTGTATTGAAAACTATTTAATCCATTCTTGAAATCACAATCTTTTCTCTTAAAAGGTAAGCGTAACTATTATTTTCTTTTTTACAGCAATTTTAAAAAAAGTAAAAAAAAACTTGTGAGTTTTTTTTATTACCCCTAAATTTACAACTGTATTTGATTACCAATCAAACACATAGTAAAAAGGCAGCTTTTTTATTTACATCTACCAAAAATAAAACCGCTGTATTTGTGTTACAAAAAGTTTGTATGTACTACCTGCTTACTTTTTTATCCGGTACTATTAAATACATATTCTACCAAAAAGATTTGTCTACACAAATCGCAATCTAAGATAAAATAGATAAGGAGATATATATTGTATATCCACTTATAAAATAGGTATTGTTTGACTGAAAATTTATAATTATCAGAACAAAACACCCATAATGGTTGGATTATTTATATGATACCAAGCCATAGAGCGTAGCTATTAAAGAGGTTGCGCAGGGTATTAGAGTTTCGTATTCTATCATACGTACTGCCTTTATATTAATAGAAATCAGATAAATAGCATGATGCAAAAATACATTCATAACATATACCTACATCCAAATTAATCTTTCTTTAAGAGAGTTGACTTTATCTGCTGTGGTGTACGCAATCTGCTGAAAAAGCAAAAAAAGAACTTCAGCATCGTTTTATTTAATACCATTTATTCATTTTCGCCTCCATAAATAACTTTATTTTATTGCCTTATGAAAAGAATACTCCTTTTATTATTGATCTTTATTTCATCCTTTACCAGTGTTGCGCAGGCAGATTTTATCACTGTGTGGGACATGAGCATACTCGTTAGTCAACCCATAAACGCAGATAAGATCCGATTCAATATGACGGCTACCGCACCGGTAGCCTATACCTGGACAGCATCGGGTGGCGGCAGTGGCAGTGGTAGTACCACAACGGGTAGCATCACAGGATTGCCGGCCAATCAGATTATTACCCTGCGTATGGATCCTGCTCATCTCAAATCAATCTCATTTACCGGTGGATCTTACCCTCCGACTACTCAACAGCGTCTTATTGATGTTGCCCAATGGGGTACGGTAGCATGGAGCAGTATGGCAAAAGCTTTTTGGGACTGTTCTAACCTCAACATCACGGCTACAGATGTACCTGATCTGAGTGGGGTAACCGATATGAGCTATATGTTTCAGAGTTGTACAATGCTAAGTGGCCCTGCCAATATTGGCAGCTGGGATACCTCCAATATAACCAACATGTATAGTGTGTTTGGAGCAACTACCAATTTTAACCAAAATATCAGTAGTTGGGATACTTCTAACGTGACCAACATGGGCGCTTTGTTTAGCAACACTCAGGCTTTTAATCAAAACATAGGAAACTGGAATACGGCAAGTGTTACCGATATGAGTCAGCTGTTTTACAATGCCAAAGCATTTAATCAGGACATCAGCAACTGGAATACGGCTAACGTAACTTTAATGACTATGTTGTTCGGAGGAGCTACCAATTTTAACCAAAACATTGGCAACTGGGATACTTCAAAGGTAACTGATATGAGTTATATGTTTCAGAATGCTATTTCTTTTAATAAGAGCATTGGTACATGGAATACCGCTAAGGTAACCACTATGCGCAATATGTTTAACAATGCTACAGCCTTTAACCAAAATCTGGGCAGTTGGAATCTTAGTAATGGTGGTGTAAATATGCTGTCTATGTTAGACAACTCAGGTATGGACTGTGCCAGTTATTCGGCTACGCTGATGGGCTGGGCGGCAAACCCGAATACGCCAGTCTCAAGTAGCTTAGGCGCTATTGGCAGACAATACGGTACCAATGCTCAGGCGGCAAGAACCACACTCACAGCCAAAAACTGGACGATAACAGGCGATAGCAATAGCGGTACAATCTGTACGCCGCCACTGCCGTTTATCACCGTATGGGATATGAGTAAACCAGGGAGTGGAAGTAACCAGCTTACTTTCAATATATCTTATACGGCTCCTGTGCCCTATACCTGGACTGCCTCTGGCGGCAGTACCGGAAGCGGTACCACAACAGGTACCATTACAGGTCTGCCGGCAGGTGAGATCATTACACTGAAAATGGGACCTGCCAATCTTAAAGCTTTTAGCCTTAATCTGAATACTAACCGCTTACGCCTTATTGATGTGAGCCAATGGGGTAACGTTGTGTGGAGCAGTATGTTTGCCGCTTTTCTAAATTGTGAAAATCTCAACATTACTGCCACAGACATACCTGATCTGAGTGGGGTAACCAATGCACAAGCTATGTTTGCGGGATGTAGTGTGCTCAATGGTCCCGCCAATATTGGAGACTGGAATACATCTAACATAACCAATATGAGTCAGATGTTTTCCAGAGCCTACCTCTTTAACCAAAATATTGGCAACTGGAATACCGCCAATGTAACCAATATGAGTGAGATGTTTAATAGTTCTTCGGTGTTTAACCAAAACATTGGCAATTGGGATACATCTAAAGTAACCGATATGAACCTTATGTTTGGTAATGCCCCCGCGTTTAATCAGGACATTGGTAATTGGGAGACAGAAAATGTACTCAGTATGAACCAGATGTTTAGAAATGTAATAGCTTTTAACCAGAACCTCGGCAATTGGCAGCTCAATCCAAATGTAAACATGGGTGCTATGCTTTTTAACACAGGGATGGATTGTGTGAATTATTCGGCTACACTGATGGGGTGGGCAGCAAACCCGAATACACCCAATGGTCGCTCCTTAGGCGCTAATGGCAGACAATATGGCACAGAAGCATTACCAGCACTGACCACACTCGCCAATAAAGGCTGGACCTTTACAGGTCACAGCTATACCGGCAGTTACTGTAACCTGCCGTTTATCACCGTATGGGATATGTCAAAACCCGGCAGCAGCTTTAATGATCAACTTACCTTTGGCATTTCTTATAGCGCTCCGGTTGCGTATAGCTGGACCGCCTCTGGTGGTAGTACCGGCAGCGGTACCACAACAGGCACTATTACAGGTCTGCCTGCCGGCGAGATCATCACACTAAGTCTGGATCCGATCAATCTGAAGACGTTTCGTATGGCGGTAACAGCTAATACAAGTACACCATTAGCAGATGCTACGCGCCTTACAGATGTACTGCAATGGGGCTCTAACAAATGGGAAAGTATGAGCTATATGTTTACAGGCTGTGAAAATCTCGATATTTCCGCTACTGACTTACCCGATCTTAGCGCTACTACTACTATGGAAGGGATGTTTTTTGGTTGTAAAAATCTTAATAACCCAGCCAATATAAACAACTGGAACACTTCTGCCATAACCAATATGAGCAGAGTGTTTTCCAATGCCTCAAAATTTAACCAAAACATCGGCAGCTGGAATACGACTAAGGTAACAGACATGAGCAATATGTTTAGTAATGCCTCTCAATTCAACCAGAATATCGGTACCTGGAATACATCTAACGTAACCACTATGTCATCTATGTTTTCCGGAGCTACGCTTTTTAATCAAAACATCGGCAGCTGGAATACCGCTAAGGTAAACAATATGGGAAGCATGTTTTCTTTTGCCTCTAATTTTAACCGAAATATCGGCAGCTGGAATACCTCTCTGGTGAAAGACATGAGCAATATGTTTTCCTCTGCTAATGGTTTTAATCAAAACATCGGCAATTGGGATACTTCTAAAGTAACCAATATGACCGGTATGTTTAATAATGCCTATGCCTTTAATCAGGACATCGGTAACTGGAATACTTCAAACGTAAGCAGTATGTTTTCCATGTTTAGCAATGCTTATTCCTTTAATCAGGATATCAACAACTGGGACACTTCCAAGGTTGCAAGAATGAACTATATGTTTAGCAGTGCTTATGCCTTTAATCAGGACATCAGCAGCTGGGATACATCCAAAGTAACCAATATGACCAGTATGTTTGAGCGTGCCTATGCTTTTAATCAGCCTATCGGTAACTGGGATGTTTCTATGGTAACCGATATGAGTTATATGTTTTCGGAGGCAAGTGATTTTAACAAAGATATCAGCAGCTGGAATACGGCAAACGTAACCACTATGAGCAATATGTTTAGAAATGCTGCTGCCTTTAACCAAAATATCAATAGCTGGAATACAGCAAACGTAACTGATATGTATGCGATGTTCAGAAGTGCTGCTGCTTTTAATCAAAACATCGGCAGCTGGCAGCTCAACTCTGCTGTAAACATGAATAGTATGCTGCTGGGGTCACGTTTAGACTGTGACAATTATTCCGCTACCCTTATGGGCTGGGCAGCCAACCCAAACACTCCCAACAATCGTAATTTAGGATCGACCTCTTTGTCCTATGGAAATACAGCAGCAAATGCACATACTCTGCTTATTGCTACCAAAGGTTGGACTATTCTTGATGACACCAATATAGGAGACTGTCCTCTGCCGTTTATTTCGGTATGGGATATGAGTAAACCGGGGAGTGGCACGAATACCATCAGTTTCTACCTTACAACTCCTGTAAGCAAAAATATTTCTTATTCATGGACGGCAACCAACGGTAGCACCGGTAACGGCTACTTATCTTCTCTGGGTAATCTCATATTTGTAACCGGGCTTCCTGCTGGTGAGCTTATTACCCTAAGCCTGTCATCAGACAACCTTAAAACCTTTTCTATAGGCAACAGTACTGACAACCAACGTCTGATTGATGTAATACAATGGGGAAATGCAAAATGGAGCAGTATGCAGAATATGTTTAACCAATGTATCAATCTTACCATCTCTGCTACCGATATGCCCGATCTGAGTCAGGCAACCAGTACAGCAAGTATGTTTAAAGGATGTTTATTACTTGATGGTCCTCTTAACATCAGCAGCTGGAATACGGCAAACATAACCGATATGAAGAATATGTTTGAAAATACTGCTGTATTTAATCAGGATATCAGCAGCTGGAATACCTCCAATGTAACCAGTATGTCGCAGATGTTTCAAAATGCTGCCGGTTTTAACCAGAATATTGGCAACTGGGATCTTAGCAATTGTACAGATATGCAGTTTATGTTAAACAATTCGGGCATGGATTGTATCAATTATTCCGCTACACTGATGGGGTGGGCAGTAAACCCGAATACACCAAATGCCATTTCTTTAGGTGCTTTGGGCAGATCTTATGGTACCAATGCCGTTTCGGAAAGAACCACACTTACAACTGCTAAAGGCTGGACTATCACAGGTGATAGCAACAGTGGTGCAGCCTGTATTCTGCCAAAGCCGTTTATTACCGTATGGAATTTATCGAAAACTTCGGCTACTGCAAATACGCTTAATTTTCAGATAACGGGTACTGCTCCGATAGCCTATACCTGGACAGCATCAGGTGGCGGTACTGGTAGCGGTACTACCACAATAGGTATTATTACAGGATTACCAGCAGGTGAAATCATCAGGCTGAGTATGGATCCTGCTCATCTCAAAACTTTTAAAAGCAATTCAATTGATTTG
The DNA here is from genome assembly GCA_032096595.1 of Flavobacterium sp. Lineage (GTDB taxonomy): Bacteria > Bacteroidota > Bacteroidia > Flavobacteriales > Flavobacteriaceae > Flavobacterium. The sequence goes on from DAMCXY010000008.1 coordinate 111,415, forward strand.
GTAAACATCGCTCAATGGGGTACCGTGGCATGGAGCAGTATGAACTCTGCTTTCAGCAACTGTTCTAATCTCAATATTACTGCTACAGATGTGCCTGATTTAAGTGGGGTAACCGATATGTCTAATATGTTTAAGTGGTGCAGTTTGCTGAATGGTCCTGCTAATATCAACAGCTGGGATACCTCTCACGTAACCAGTATGAATAGTCTGTTTGATGCTGCTTTTGCCTTTAATCAGCCTGTCGGCAATTGGGACACTTCTAAGGTAGTCAGTATGAATGGTATGTTTAATTATGCAATCGCCTTTAATCAACCTCTTGAAAATTGGGATACCTCTCAGGTGACAGATATGGGAAGTATGTTTGAAGGAGCTACGATATTTAACCAGAACATTGGCAGCTGGGATACGGCAAATGTACGCTATATGAATAGTATGTTTCGGAATGCCACCGCTTTTGACGGGAATATCGGTAGCTGGGATACCTCTAAAACACTCAATATGGGCGGGATGTTTTTTGGTGCTGCCGTTTTTAATAACGACATTGGTAGTTGGGATACCTCTCAGGTGACAGATATGGGAAGTATGTTTGATGGAGCTGCCACTTTTAATCAAAACATTGAAAATTGGAATACAGCAAACGTAACGAATATGATCAGTATGTTTGATGGAGCTACTGCTTTTAACCAAAACCTGAGCAACTGGCAGCTTCATAATAATGTAGACATGAGTGGTATGCTCAACAACAGTGGTATTGATTGTACCAACTATTCTGCGGTTCTTATAAACTGGGCAGCGAATCCTGGAATACCTGCTACACGTGTTCTCGGAGCTGCAGGTTTACAATACGGGGCCAATGCTGTAACAGCAAGAACCACACTCACCAGTACCAAAGGTTGGACCATAACAGGTGACAGCAACAGCGGAAGCAGCTGTAAACTTACCCAAGCCATTACCGTAACAGATATGACCAAAACCTATGGTGATGCCCCTTTTGTACCTAACGCAACGGCAAGTTCGGGACTGGAAGTCAGCTACGAATCTGCAGATAATAGCATAGCCGAAGCTTTTCAGGACAGTACAGATGCCAACAAATGGAAACTCAAAATACATAAGGCAGGCATTGTAAATATCATAGCAAAACAGGCAGGAAACAGTCTTTACGAACCTGCTCCGGATGTAACTTTTATACTGACCATCAATAAAGCAGCATTAAGCGTTACAGCAGATGCCCAGACCAAAGTATATGGTATGGCGGATCCGGTACTTACCTATCAGACAAACGGATTGGTAAATAACGATACACAGGCAGTGCTAAACGGTACACTTTCCAGAGTAGCCGGAGAAGCTGTAGGAACTTATGCCATCAATCAGGGCTCTCTAACTGCTGATAACTATACCATCACCTATACCGGAGCTGATCTTACCATCACCAAAGCAACCCTGAATATCGTGGCAGATGCTCAAACAAAGGTTTATGGAACAACTGATCCGGCATTGACCTATACCGTGACCGGATTTGAAAACGGAGATGATATCAATATCATCACAGGAACACTTTCCAGAACGGCAGGTGAAGCGGCGGGAACCTATCCTATAGATAAGGGAAGTATAGCAGCTACAGCAGATTATGATATTGTTTACACAGGTGCAGACCTTACGATCACTAAAGCAACACTGCACATTGTTGCCGATGCCCAGACCAAAGTTTATGGTGATACTGATCCGGTATTGACGTATACGGTAACCGGATTTGAAAACGGGGATGATATAACAATTCTAACAGGAGCATTGACAAGGATAACAGGTGAAGCAGTGGGTACCTATACGATTGAGCAGGGAACATTAGATGCAGCCGATTATACCATCACGTATACGGGAGCCGACCTTACCATTACCAAAGCAAGACTGGATATTGTGGCAGATGCAAAAACCAAAGTATATGGTACAGCCGATCCGGTATTGACGTATACGGTAACCGGTTTAGAAAATGGTGATACCACTGCAATCATTACAGGTAATCTTACAAGAGCCGCAGGTGAAGCTGTGGGTACCTATGCAATAGATCAGGGAACATTAGATGCTGCCAACTATACTATCAACTATACGGGAGCTGACCTTACCATTACTAAAGCAACACTAAACATTGTTGCTGATGCAAAAACCAAAGCATACGGAACGGCAGATCCTGCACTGACTTATACCGTAACCGGATTTGAAAACGGAGATGATATCAATATCATCACAGGTTCACTTTCCAGAACGGCAGGTGAAGCGGCGGGAACCTATCCTATAGATAAGGGAAG
>DAMCXY010000009.1:0-55173 GCA_032096595.1 Flavobacterium sp.
TCATTATTATCAAATTTAATTATAAATTTGTCTAAACTTTTGGGTGCACTCTATTTATATCGAACCTTTTTGTTTTAATAATAGTCTGGCCTGTTCCAAATCTTCACGCGTATCTATTCCTATGCTCGTATGATTTGTTTCCGCCATTTTGATTCGTTTTCCAAATTCAAGGTATCGCAGCTGTTCCAGTTTTTCTGAAGCTTCAAGTGTTTTCATCGGCAGATTTGAAAAATCAATAAGTGCCTGTTTTCGATAAGCATACACCCCTACATGTTGAAAATAACGAACACCAACATTGATATCCCTCGGATACGGTATCACTGAACGCGAAAAATAAAGTGCAAAATTATTTTGATCTACGACTACTTTTACATTATTCGGATTTTCTATTGCGGCCTGATCTGAAATTTCAAACATTAAAGAGGCTAAGTCTACAGTATGGTTTCTATCTTCATTAAAGATATTAATAAGACTTTCTATATTACTCTTGTTTATAAAAGGCTCATCGCCCTGAACATTAATCACAATATCACATGTAATATTTTCTATGGCTTCAGCAATACGATCACTTCCGCTTTCATGTTCTTTAATGCTCATTACAGCTTTACCTCCATTGTTTACGATCTCATTAAAAATAAGATCAGAATCTGTGACAACAAAAACATCATCAAATAATTGTGTGCCAAGAGCTGCCTCGTAGGTTCTTAAAATTACTGTTTTACCACCGAGATCCTGCATCAGTTTAGCAGGAAAACGCGTAGATGCGTATCGTGCCGGTATTACTGCTATTACTTTCATGTTTCTATATATTATTCCTGAAAAAAACTATCTTTAAAACCAATAAGGTATAATTTTTCTTTTGCACGTGTCATTGCTGTGTAGAGCCATCGGATATATTCTTTGGAAATGCCATCTGGTAAATATGGCTGTTCTATAAATACGGTATTCCACTGTCCCCCCTGAGATTTATGACAGGTTACCGCATAAGCAAATTTAATCTGTAAAGCGTTAAAATATTCATTTTCTTTTACTTTTTGCATTTTTTTATAAGCTGTTCGCTCATCTTCATAATCCAATAATACTTCCTGATACAATTTATTGGTTTCGTCGTAAGACAGAGAAGCAGATTCCGATTCTAAAGTACTCAGAAATACAATCGTATCAAATGGCTGAAGTGCAGGATAATCGATCATACGGACTTTTACCGAAGCAAATCTAAACCCGTATAATTCTACTATTTTATAAATCTGTAGAATTTCCATGATATCTCCATTTGCAATAAAGTCGGTAACAGTCTGGTTGTCTTTGAGCCAAAAATAATTATTCTTTACAACCATAACCATATCGCCAACTGATATTTCACTTTCTTTATCTAATATTTTATAGCGGATCTGCTGATTGTACTGGTTGGCTCTTTTATTGGAACGAACTATGAAAACCGTTTCTTCTACTCCATGGTTACTGTAGGCATCCTGAATAGCGTCCAGTATTTCATACCCATCCTGCAGAGGAACGATATCATTAAATGGTTTTACATCAAACTGAAAAGTATCTAAAAAATAAGAGTCTAAAAGTTCTCTTAACTCAGTAGCATTATATAAGATACCGGAATCTAACTCCTGGCGCATTACTTCATCCAGCTCAATATGAGTAACTTCCATCTGATAATTTAGAGAAAGTGTATCAATATTGAGCGCCGGACTTACTTCCTGATGCACGGGTGGTAACTGTGCCGTATCTCCTACTAAAATCAATTTACAATTTTGTCCTGAATAAACATAATACAATAAATCATCCAATAACGAACCATTAGTGTACATATTAGTATCTGTACTCACATCAGAAATCATGGAAGCTTCATCGACTATAAAAATGGTATTTTTAAATTTATTGGCTTGCATGGTAAATGCCATTCCAGTATTCTTATCTTTTTTAGGATAATAAATACGCTTGTGTATGGTATATGCCGGTTGACTGGAGTAGTTAGCAATAACCTTAGCAGCTCTACCGGTTGGTGCCAGCATTACATATTTTTTATTGATGTGACGAAGCTGATTAATAAGAGTAGAAATCAATGTCGTTTTACCGGTACCTGCATATCCTTTTAAAACAAATATTTCATCTTGCTGATCATTTGTAACAAACTGGACTACCTTTTGTAAGAAAATATCCTGTTTCAAAGTAGTCTCAAAAGGGAATTTACTTTTAACCAAATGATAAAATTCTGAAGGAGTCATCAATGTAATTCTTTTAATAAATTAAGTTATTCAAAGATAAGATGTTTTTAAATCAGAATAAGATTTGTGGAAGGTTTTAAAAAACTTTAAAATAACAGTAAGTCTTTTTAAGATAAAAAATAATAAAACACTCATAAACAATAGATTAAACTCTTTTTTATTTTGATCTGAAACTCAATGTGTCCATAATGGCTCCTAAAATATTGAATAAGAATTATTTTTTTAACAATTAAAATCAATATAGAAAAAATAATACAAAATAAAAAACATCAAAAACTCATTTAAATCTTAAATAAAATAGTTATGAGTAGTACTGTTAAACTAATGCTTAAAACATCTCAATACAACAAATTGAACTTTCTTTTTTCTAAATTTGGGAAATCATTTTCAATTAAAAGACGAAAAAATGGAGAGAAACAACATTTTATTTAACAAAGAAGTACTGTCATTTTTATTGGGTACTTCTTCGATTTTTACATTTTCAAACACCTTATATGCAAACAAATTACCCGGAAATTTCAACAGTACACATCAGATAATTTCAGACAACAAACTACCTAAAGTAGTAGTATTGAATACATACGGTTCTTTTGTCTCAGAGTTAGAAAACTATTCCATTCCTACCACCGAATTAACAGGAAGTTTCAACGAATGGTTTTCATTAGATGCTAAGCATACTTTTGAACTCGTTAAAGAGTATACAGATGCATTAGGTGTTAATCATCAAAGCTATCAGCATCTTTTTGATGGTCATAAAATAGATGGAGAATTCATTCTGGTACATTCAAAAAATAATATCGTTCAGGTAGTAAACGGACAAATCAGTCAATTTAAAGAATTAAATACAACTGCCTCTGTTACTGATGAAGATGCCATTGCAGCTTCAGTAAGACATTTTGGTATTGAAAATGCTACCATCAATGCTGTAGAAAATGTCATTGCAAAAATACCTGTAGAAGGAAATGCGCAATTGGTTTTCATAAAAAAAATAACCCTTTCTTCTGCCTTTCCACTTAAAAGTAGGGTATTATATATTGACGCGCAGTCTGGTGCTGTCATTAATGAATATAGTAAAATCAAACACGCAGATGTACAGGGAACAGGAACTACATATTACAGAAATACACAGCCGATTACAGTTGACAGTTACAACGGACAATACCGATTAAAGGATACCGGACGTAACATTCATACCTTAAACGGAACAAACATTAACGGAATAAACAATGGAGTCTTTACAGGAACTTCAGAATACACGAGTTCTTCAACTACTTTTAACTCAGTTTCCGCAAGACCGGCTGTAGAGGTTCATTGGGGAATGGGTAAAACGTATGATTATTATAAAAACATACACAACAGAAACAGTTTTGACGGTAATGGTGCTATCGTAAGAAATTACTATAATGCAGGAGCAATTATGGGTACAGATTCTAATGCAGGAGCAATCGATCAGCCGGACTTTATTGTAGGAATGGTTTATGGAAGCGGTGAAGCTGGTTTTATGACTCCGGTAGTAGGATTAGATGTTGCCGGACATGAATATTCTCACTTAGTAATTTCAAGAAGTGATAATGGAGATTTGACCTATCAGGGTGAATCAGGTGCATTAAATGAAAGTTTTGCTGATATATTTGGAACAGCTATTGAATTTTACACCAATTTATCGCCAAACTGGACTGTAGGTGAAGATGTGTTTACACCATCTCCAGGGTATATGAGAAGTATGTCTGCTCCAAAATCAGGAAGTGCAATGTATGGGCTGCAACAGCCAGACACCTATAAGGGAACATACTGGGCATCAACAACCTCACCGGTAGATGATGGTGGTGTGCATATCAATAGTGGTGTAGGAAATCACTGGTTCTATTTACTTAGCGTAGGTGGTTCAGGAACCAATGATATTAATAATCAATATAATGTAACTGGTATTAGCATACAAAAAGCAGAAAAAATTGCTTACAGAACCCTTAATATGCTGACTCCAAACGCACAATATATCGATGCTTATAATGCATCAAGAATCGCTGCTGCTGATTTATACGGCGCTAATTCAAATGAATTAAAACAAGTAGGCGAAGCATGGTGGGCAGTGGGTATTGGTGACAGAAGTGCAGCTGTAAGTGAAAATGAATTCAACAATAACATTTCTGTATATCCGAATCCAACAATTGATAAAATCTTTACTATAAATGTCGGTTTATCTGAAGCTACTACTTTTGAAATTTATAATATCTTAGGTAAAAAAATAAGAAATTCAGTTAGTCTGGAAGAAGGACAAAATACCATCAATGTATCAGAGGTACAGGCAGGTATCTACCTTCTGAAATTCAATGTAAACGGAAAATCTTTTTCTAAAAAACTAATCATCAAATAATTATTCGATTGATTTACTTATCTGAAAGCCGGTTTAATGCCGGCTTTTATCATAAATAAGAAATGTGTCTTTTTAATGTTAATCAATAAAAGCGTACATTTGCTGAAATTGTTTAGGCATGAATACCCAGCTATATAATCGATTGATCATTAAAGTTTCTTTAAATGAATTTTCATTTGGAATCAAGAATAAATTAAACAATGAAATCTCTCATTTAAAAAGTATCAGTCTCAATCAACTGGCACCCCTGGAAAACCAGTTAGAAGTTATTTTCAGCAAAAATGAGCTTCTACAGGTTTCTTACGATGATATATTGGTTTTGCATGACAATTCCCTAAACACATTCGTCCCAAGTGCTTTATTTGACGCAGATAATCTTGGGAGTTATTTACAATATAACGTAAAGATATTTCCTACAGATTATTTTGATTATGATGAAATTTCTTCTCATCAATTACAGAATATTTACATTCCTTATGTACAATTCAATAATTTTTTTATTGACCAATTCGGAGGTTTTACTTTCAAAAATGTAAACACAGCCTTCCTTGAATATATTTTACAAACCGATATCCCTTCAGGAGTTTCTTCTGTTTACAGTTGTATTTCAGAACATCATTTTGAAGTAATTGTGATGAAAGGAAACGAGTTTATCTTTTTTAATAGTTTTGAATACCAAACTGCACAGGATTTTATATACTATATTCTGTTTGTTTTTGAACAGCTTAAGCTCGACACTCATCAGCATACTTTACATCTTTTCGGACAAATTGATAGCGGATCAGAATTATTCACTTTGGCATATACCTATATAAAAAATATTGTTGTATACGATCATAAAACACAGGCGAGTGTCTTTAACATTACAGAAGATGAGCTCAAAAAACACTTTATTTTATTAAACTCATGAGAATAATTTCCGGAAAATATAAAGGCCGCAGAATTACTGCACCCAAAAAACTACCTGTACGTCCAACAACAGATTTGAGTAAAGAATCTTTATTCAATATATTAAACCACCATTTCAACTTTTCAGAATTGACTATTCTTGACCTATTTTCAGGAACTGGAAACATCAGTTATGAATTTGCTTCCAGAGGTTCAGAAGAAATTACATCGGTTGATACTGATTTTGGCTGTGTCAACTTTATCAAACAAACGGCTAAAGAATTTGATATGAACATCAACCCTGTTAAATCTGATGTTTATAAATTTCTTGAAAAAGCAAAAACTTCTTATGATGTTATTTTTGCCGATCCGCCGTATGATTTTTCTCAGGAGCAATTTGAAAAAATTGCAGAACTTGTTTTTCAAAATGACTTACTAAATGAGGAAGGAATGCTGATTATAGAACATTCACCACAGACAAAACTCGAACATCTGCCCTATTTTTCATCCAGTAGAAAATACGGTTCTTCTATTTTTTCATTTTTTGAATTTACTGAAGAAGAAGATACAAATGAAGAGGAATAAAAATAGTAGACCTGTAAGCCGGGTTCTGTAAAATAATTCATACGAAAAATTTCCCTTATCATTTATCTACACTCCCGATTACCCGGGAGTTCTATCTGCCTACCCTCTGACTTGAGCGAGCAGCTCTCAAACATCAGTTTACATGGCATTTCACCGTATAGAGTTTACCTGGTTTCACTACAGCCGAACTGTACATACTTTCTGTTGCACTTGTCCTCATCTTCCGACGGACGGGTGTTACCCGCTATACTGCTCTGTGGTGCCCGGACTTTCCTCTGATCTAAAACCAGCGATAAGGCGGTCTACTATGAGCGCAAAGTTAGGTAAATAAAAGTAATCAAGCCCCTAAAATTAATATAAAAAGACCTCAAAAATTCACTAAATTTGTTTACAAATTAATGTTTCTATGAGTTTTATAAAAACAACAGAATCCTCTTCTTATTATGATGGTTTGGAGAAAATGACAATAGGCGAATTATTGTCAAACATCAACCGGGAAGATCAGACCGTACCTTTGGCTGTAGAGAAAGTGATTCCACAAATCGAACGTCTTACTGAGCAGGTAATCAATCAGCTTCGTAGCGGAGGACGTCTTTTTTATATAGGAGCAGGAACTTCCGGTAGACTGGGGATTGTAGATGCCTCTGAATGCCCGCCTACTTTTGGAGTTCCTTTTGATTTAGTAAACGGACTTATAGCAGGTGGCGATCAGGCCATCCGAAAAGCAGTGGAAAATGCAGAGGATAATACCGCACAAGCACAGACAGATTTAGAAAACCATCATATCACTTCCAAAGATTTTGTAATCGGTATAGCAGCATCCGGAACTACACCTTACGTCTTGGGTGGACTTGAATTCTGTAAAAAGCAACAAATTCCTACCGGATGTATTGTATGTAATGCAGGGAGTCCGATTGCTATTACAGCTGATTTTCCGGTTGAAGTAATTGTAGGTCCCGAATTTGTAACCGGGAGCTCACGCATGAAAGCAGGGACAGCACAAAAACTAATCCTCAATATGATTTCTACCGCTACCATGATTCAGCTTGGTCATGTAAAAGGAAACAAAATGGTAGATATGAAACTATCTAATGACAAATTAGTAAACAGAGCCATCAAAATGGTACAACAAGAGCTAAAAGTTGATTTTACAACAGCAGAACAATTAATAACCTCATACGGAAATGTCCGTAATGCCATTGATAAATACAACAGTCATGACAACAAATAATACCAACAGATCAAAATTATTCAAAGGCCTGCAAAAAATAGGTTTTGCCATTCCGTTAATGTTTGTTGGCCCGGTAATCATCAATTCTTCTTTCAAGAATTCAGAACACCCACTTTACTACCCGGTATTAATTTTAGGAATTCTGATTTGTTTGTTTTCCATGTTCTTTTTCTTTAAAGGACTTACTACTATGGTAAGTGGATTTTTTAACGACTCTAATACGAATAAATAATGAAAAAGTTTTTACTATTACCTGTAGCTATAGTATTGGTTTCCTGTTACAATCAGGAAAAAAAATGTCAGGATTTCAGAACCGGTACTTTTGTTTTTGAACAGGAGATTGAAGGTGTAAAACATACTTCAACTTTTATCAGAAAAGAAAATATTGAGATAGAAACCTATAATGGAAAAACAGACACGGCTTCTATACGATGGGTAAATGATTGCGAATATGTATTACAAAAATTACATCCGAAAAACCGTGCAGAGCAAAAAGGAGTTTCTATGAGAATATTGACCACTAAAGACAATGAGTATACCTTTGAGTATGGCATTGTAGGCGATGTAAACAAACAAAAAGGCACTATCAAAAAAATTGACTAATATCTGACCTATGGAAGCTTTATTAACGGCTGATGCTCTGATTGCATTTTTGACTCTCACCTTTCTTGAAATTATTTTAGGAATAGACAATATCATTTTCATTTCTATTGTTACAGGAAAATTACCCGAAGAACAAAGAAAAAAAGCAACGAGAATAGGTTTATTCCTGGCCATGTTTATGAGAATTGCCATGTTATTCGGAATTTCATTCCTTATTGCTATGAAAGCGCCCTGGTTTAGTGTTGACTGGAGCTGGTTTAAAGCTGATTTCAATGGACAAGCAATAATATTACTTGCCGGAGGAATTTTTCTGATTTATAAATCCACCAAAGAAATTCATGAAAAAGTCAACCATATTGACCATGTTACAGAATCTACCAATGCTAAAAAGACAGCGGTAAAATCATTTAGCTCCATCATCATGCAAATCTTATTGATTGATTTGATTTTTTCTGTAGACAGTATTCTTACTGCCGTAGGTATGACCAATGGTATTGAAGGAGCTCTTTATATCATGATTGCTGCTGTAATCATATCGGTTGGAGTTATGATGCTATTTGCGGTTCCTGTAGGAAACTTTGTAAATAAAAATCCTTCCATACAAATTCTTGCACTTTCTTTTCTTATCCTGATCGGGTTTATGCTTACTACAGAAAGTATGCATCTCTCCGGGGCTGAATTAGCAGGACAGAAAGTAGGAGCTGTACCTAAAGGGTATCTCTATTTTGCCATTGCATTTTCATTGGCGGTAGAGTTTTTAAATATGAAAATGCGGAAAAAAAGCAACTAAAACACATTCTTTTTTACAGAGAAATTCGTAACTTTAATAGAACATTAAAAAATTTAATTATGAAAAAATTTGTACTATGTTTTTTTGCAGTTCTTGGCTTTTCAAGCCTACAGGCGCAGGAAGTAAAATCTGAAATTGAAATTGTTGATACTGTGAGAACAGTGGTGATGACAATTAATGCGGATCGTTTTAACGATCTGAAAGATTTTGACTGGAGAGGTAATCTTACATCTGTATTTAAAGATGTACCGGATAATGCTGTTATTGGTATCAGAATTAATATTGGTGATAAGCAATTAACAGACGATTCTTCAACATTGGCCAATAAAATGTCATTGTACCAACAAGACTATGCAAAAAACAAAGAAACATTGTTGAGAAATGTGGTAAGAATGGTACAGTCTTTTGTAGATGATGACCAAAAAGGACACAACATGTCAAATTAATACCGAAAAATAAATATCTTTACAGAAAGTAGTCTTCTTTAAAGACTACTTTTTTTAGCTCTAATTGTCAAGGAATTATGTCAGAAAGAATAAGAGAGAAATTAAAAATACTTGCCGATGCGGCAAAATATGATGTTTCCTGCTCATCAAGCGGAAGCAACCGAAAAAATACTAAAGACGGTGTTGGAGATACCGGTGCAGGAATTTGTCATACCTATACTGAGGATGGCAGATGCGTTTCTCTGCTTAAAATACTTTTGACCAATGTATGCATTTTTGACTGTGCTTTTTGTGTTTCACGCAGAAGTAATGATGTACAAAGAGCAGCTTTTACAGTAGATGAAGTTGTAGAATTAACCATGAACTTTTATCGCAGAAATTATATAGAAGGTTTATTTTTAAGTTCCGGTATTTTTAAAAATGCAGATTATACTATGGAGCGTATGGTAAGGATTGCTAAAAAGCTTCGTCTTGAGCAGCGCTACAATGGGTATATCCATTTAAAAACAATTCCCGGAGCAAGTGAAGAACTGATAAAAGAAGCCGGTCTGTATGCTGACAGAATGAGCATTAATTTAGAAATGCCTACTGAAACAGGCCTGAAGCTGCTCGCACCGGAAAAATCACATGAAGAAGTAAAAAGAGATTTAGGTGTAGTCAGAGATAACCTTGTAAAATTTAATAACGAACGCAGTATCATAAAAAGCACACCCAAATTTGTTCCTGCAGGTCAGAGTACACAAATGGTAATCGGAGCTTCAGATGAATCCGATAAAGACATCATGTATACTGCCCGTAATTATTACAAAGAATTTCAACTGAAAAGGGTTTATTACTCCGGATACATCCCGATATCAGAAGATAGCCGTATGCCTGTTATCGGTACACAGCCACCATTATTACGTGAAAACAGGCTGTATCAGACAGATTGGCTCATGCGTTTTTACGGTTTTGAAGTTCAGGAAATCCTAAATGATGAAAACCCGAATCTCGACATACAGGTAGATCCCAAACTGAGCTGGGCATTACGAAATCCGCAGTATTTTCCTGTCGATATTAATACCGCTGATTATAAAATGATTTTAAGAATTCCAGGAATCGGCGTTAAATCAGCTAAGAAGATAGTTCAGGCACGCCAATTCGGAAGAATACATGAATATCAACTCAAAAATTTAGGAGTAGCCTTTAACCGGGCAAAATATTTTATGCGCTGTTCTGACAGCAGGTTTCAGCTAAACGATCCGGAACCTATGTATATTAAAAAAAGGATTCTTGAAAAAAGCCAGTCCAAATACCTGAAAAATAATCCTGATCAGTTAAGCCTTTTATTTTAATGAAGATTTACGTTTTTGACGGAAGTTTTACAGGTCTTATGTGCTGTATTTTTGAACGGTTTGAAATGAAAGACTCACAAGTAGAAATTGTATCTTCAATCTATCATCAACCGTCTGCTTTTGATGAAAGCAGTACTATTTTTTCAGATGAAGAAAAAGCAAAGCGGGTTTTAAAAGGCTTAAACAAACAATTGAACAAAACATTCATAAATAGCTTATACAAAGCGTACTTATCTGAAAAACCTGTGGCTTTTCAACACATTTTCAATGCGGCTGTTTATGCTTTTACAGCCAAAACCGATATCTCTGGAGACTATGGAAATTTTGATGTTATGGGCGTTTCAAAAATTGCTAAAAATGTATCACGTGAGAAACATCGGATGGAAGCTTTTATCCGTTTTAAAAAAGCCCAAAACGGACTATTTTATACTGTTATAAAACCTGATTTTAATGTACTCCCTCTAATTCAGCATCATTTTAAAAACCGTTATGCAGATCAGCAATGGCTTATATATGACGAACAAAGAAAATACGGAATCTTTTATGACGGTATTCAGGTACATGAAATTGAGCTTATGCCACAGGAGATCAACAGTCTTCTACCAGCATTGGAAGTAGCTGATGAAAAAGAATCCCTTTTTGATCAACTCTGGAAAGATTATTTTAAAAGTACCAATATTACAGAACGTAAAAACATGAAATTGCACATCCAACATGTACCAAAACGGTATTGGAAATATTTAAATGAAAAACAATAACTCAACGGTTTATATAGCGATCCGTAATAAAATCAATATCCTTTATAGATTTTCGTGCCCAGTCTATTCTTTTTTCAATTTTTTCCTCTTCTGATAATTGCCATGAAATATCTGAACGTCTCAAACGATTTGTAAGATCCTGAATGATGATAGCAGCTGACACTGATATATTAAGACTTTCTGTAAATCCTACCATCGGAATTTTTATAAAAGTATCTGCCTGCTTCATAATATCTTCTGATAACCCTAAGCGTTCCGTTCCAAAAAACAAAGCAGAAGGTTTGGTAATATCAAAATCTTCTAAAAAATGTGCATCGGTATGAGGAGTTGTAGCTACAATCTGATAGCCTTTTTTTCTTAGTTCATCTACACAGGACTGATTAGAATTATACCTGTGAATATCTACCCATTTCTCAGCTCCTAATGCAATCTCTTTATCAATTGTTTTTCCATATTTTTGTTCAATCACATGTAATTCCTGTATTCCGAAGACCTCACAACTGCGCATCACAGCGCTGGTATTGTGCAACTGAAAGATATCTTCTACTGCAATGGTAAAATGTTTGGTTCTGTTTTGCAAAACCTGTAAGAAATTATTTTTACGATTCTCGGTAAGAATATTTTCCAAATAATTCAAATAATTAATATCTTTAAAAAGATGGGAAGGTATATTAGGATTCATGTAAGGCGTAATTATTATTATGCAAAGATACTATTACTTACAAAAAAAGAAAAATAATGAAAAAATTGGTTGTGTTGTCCGGTGCCGGCATAAGTGCAGAAAGCGGTATTAAAACATTCAGAGATTCAGACGGATTATGGGAAGGACATGATATAACAGAAGTTGCCACTCCTGAGGGTTTTGCGAGAAACCCGCAGCTTGTATTAGATTTTTATAACTTACGCAGAAAACAGTTACAGGAAGTCCAACCTAATACTGCTCACCATATTTTAAAGAAGCTTGAAGAGAATTTTGATGTAGTAATCATTACGCAGAATGTAGATGATTTACATGAAAGAAGTGGCAGTTCAAAAGTTATTCACCTGCATGGAGAACTACTGAAAGCAAAAAGCAGTGGGAATGAATCGTATGAAGTGGAATGGTCTTCTGACATTACACTTCAGCATACCTGTCCTGATAATCACCAGATGCGTCCCGCAATTGTATGGTTTGGCGAAGCGGTTCCTAAGATAGAAAATGCCATTACAGAACTTAAAAATGCTGATTATGTATTGGTAATTGGCACTTCACTACAGGTGTATCCGGCTGCCGGACTTATTGACTATGCTCCGGATCATGCAACTAAATTTTATATTGATAAAAATCCTTCTAAAGAAGCAGTCCATTTCAAAAATCTTAGTGTTATTGCAAAAAGTGCTTCTGAAGGTCTGCGCATCTTATATCCCATATTGCTTTCTGAAAAAGATAATACAAAGTAAGTTTATAATTCTAAAAATAAAGCAGGATAATCAGTGGTAATATAGTCAATTGACTGTTGCTGGAATGCTTGAAATACCAAAGGATCATTTACTGTCCAGGTATTTGTAATCAGTTCCAATTGCCTACTCTTTTCAAGCCAGTCCGGGTGTTCCAAAAATCTTGTAAAATGGTAGTCAACACCGTCCAAACCGCTTGCTTTTATTTCTTCAGGAGTCTTATCTCCATTTAGGTATGATATTTTAAAGTGTGGCAATTCTTTTTTTAGTTGAATTGCTGTATACCAGTCAAATGTAATAAAAGAGAATAAAAATGGTTGTTGGTAATCTTTCATTAATGCTGAAAGTGCCATTACAAATCGTTTTTTATCAGCAGAAGTACAAATTTCAGGAATCTTAAGTTCTATAATGAGATGGGTTTGTAAATGGTGTTTTATGAGTTCTAAAAATTCTGATAATAACGGTAAAACGGAAAGACTTATTGAAGATTTCTGTTTCAGCTCACTGTAGGTAGCTGATATAATAGGCATATGAAAAAAATCATCATCATGATGTACCACGAGTATACTGTCTTTTGTGATATGTACATCACACTCTACTCCATAACAATGAAGTGCCATAGCTTTTTGCAAAGCTGCTATTGAGTTCTGCGGAAGGTTAAACTCTTTCCATGCTCCGCGGTGTGCAATAATATTGTTGGTACTATTTTTCATCTAAACCGATTGATGTCACTACACACATATAGAAAAACACTTTTTATTCTTCCTTTTCAGGTAGTGGCTTTTTCACAGGTTCTTCTTTCTTTTTCTCATGAACAGCACAAGAACTTTCCGGATCATTTCGCATTTCATCTATAATACTGTGCTTCCACAATTTTGTTCCCGTAAAATAGGCCACACGTCCGATAAGAAAACCGGCTACAGGTGAAGTAAGAAACAAAAAGAAAACAATGGCAAGTGCTTTGGTGGTTACTGAAAATTCAGAAAAATGCAACGCAGCTGCAGCCAGTATACAACCTATACCCATAGTTGCTGCTTTTATCGTTACAGATAAACGGGCATAAAAATCAGGCATTCTGTAAATTCCATACGATGCAATTAATATAAAAAGAGCACCTATTGTACTCAGAGCCATTATAAAAATATCAGTCATCATTTTTTCTTCTGTATATATAATATGAGAAAGCTACAGTACTTAGAAAGGCAATAAGCGCAAGGATCATCGCCACATCTAAAAAGATAGCATTGCTGGTAATAATACTGAATAAACCAATAAATCCTACCCCTACCGTAATCAATAAATCAAGTGCCACTACACGGTCTACTACCTGAGGACCTTTGAGAAATCGTATAAATATAAAAGCCAGTGATAGACAGATAATAGGCATTACTACATAAATCAAATATTCTTCTACTGTCATCTTATCGCAATATTTCTAATAATTTAGTTTCTGTTCTTTCTTTAAGTCTTTTGATAAATTTTTCTTTGTCTCTCAGATACATTCCATGGATATAAATGCATTTTTTGTCTTTAGAAATATCAATGACCAAAGTTCCGGGCGTCAGAGCAATCATGTTCGCCAGCATGGTAATCTCAAAATCGGTTTGTGCATCCATTTCATATTTGATAATACCCGGTTTCATGTCAAATTTTGGTGTTAAAACATCCATAGCTACTTCAAAGTTAGCTTTGAGCATATCGTAAAAAAAATACAAAATAAAAGATATGATTTTCGGTACTCTGAAAAAATAATCTTTATCCTGTTTTGAAGTTCTCTTGAGCATCCATAAAATCAAGAATCCTAAGATGAACCCAAATATAAAATTGACATAATTAAGTTGCCCAGTAAGGGCTACCCATACAAATGTCAATAATAAATTTAGTAAAAAATACTGTATCATAAGTTTCTTATTTGTTGGTTCCTAAAACCGCATTAATATAAACAGTCGGATTCATCATTTCATGGGCAGCTCGGTTAGACACTTCCATTATAGCATTGGCATTTAATCCGATAAAAAGAGAAACACCGGCCAGTGCTACAATTGGCAGCACTAAAGCAATTTTTCCGCTCAGAGAAAAAGGTGCAAAATGATCGATCTCTTCTGTCAACGGTTTAGGAGAATCTTTCCAGAAAATTTCTGCCCACAATCTCGCAATCACATATAAAGTTACAAAACTTGCAAAGATAAGAGCGCCTAACATAATAAATTGTCCGTCTTTAAATGCTTCCTGAAAAAGAAGTATTTTAGGCCAGAATCCTGACAAAGGCGGTATACCCACCAGAGAAAACAACACAATGGCAATCACAAATGAGAGTTTGGGATAGTCTTTATACAATCCACCCAAACGCTGCATATCTACTGTTTCTCTTATTTTGAAAAGAACGCCTGTAATCATAAATACATTACTCTTTACAATTACATCATGAATGAGATAGAATACCACTCCTGCAAAAGCCAGCTCTGTATATAATCCTAATCCGGCAATAAGATAACCAATATGGCACACTATAAGATATGACAAAATACGTCTGATATTTCTTTTATTGATGGTTCCCAAAGCTCCAGTAAACATCGTAAGAATAGCAATTACAGAAAAAAGTACAAGAGTGAAATAATCGGGTTGAAAAATTACCGTAAATACTCTGAATAACGCATATACCCCCATTTTAGTCAACAATCCTCCAAAAATTGCCGCGATAGCAGACGGTGGTGTGTGATATGAAGACGGCAGCCAGAAGTACAATGGAAACACAGATGACTTAATCCCGAATCCTACAAAAAAGAGTAATGAAGTTACTGTTACCAGTCCTCTGTTTTCTATAGCAGCAACTTTTCCGGCAAGATCTGCAATATTCAAACTTCCCGTAATACCATATAAAATTCCTATGGCAGTAAGAAAAATAACCGATGCCAACATATTCATTGTGACATATTTGATCGCTCCTTCCATTTGCATCTTCTTCCCTCCTACAGTTAGTAAAATAAAAGAAGAAATAATAACTACTTCAAACCATACATAAAGGTTAAAAATATCACCTGTGAGAAATGAACCCAACAATCCCATAATAAGGAAATGATAAATAAAGAAATAGCCAAATTTTATTCTGCTGACATTAATACCTGCCGTTGAATAAATACCTACTCCAAGAGAGACGATCGCTGTTAGAAGAACCATAACGGCACTAAGAGTATCGGAAACAAAAGTAATGCCGAATGGCGCCTGCCAGTTTCCTACCTGTAGAACCAAATGGCCATGCTCCATAGTGAGATTGAAAAGACGTATGCACATTAAAAAAGCTACACTGTTTCCAATTATACTTATGACTTTTTGCGCCTGTACCCGTTGCCAGAAAAACAGCAGCATAATTGCCGTAAGCATGTGCATCAAAATTGGAGCAAGTATAAAATTTGTTGTCATATATCTAAATCTTGGATGTTTAGCGAATCCAGATCATCAGACCCGGTAGTACTGTAAACTTTATTTAATAAAACAATCGCAAAGGCTGTCAATGCAAAACTGATGACAATAGCCGTTAATATTAAAGCCTGAGGTACAGGATCTGCATACACATCCAAAAACTCAGTCTGATTGGCGTCAATAATCGGCGCTTTTCCTTTGGTGAGTCCTCCCATCAGAAAAATGAGTATGTTGGCTCCGTTTCCTAACAGTAATAATCCCAAAAGCAATTTTACCATACTTCTTCTAAACATCATGTATATTCCTGATGAATAGAGTACTCCTACTAATATTACTAATAATAATTCCATTATATTTTTCTATTACACATTTTCTGATATGGTAAACAAAATTGTCAAAACCACACCAATTACGACTAAATACACTCCTAAATCAAATATCAGGGCTGTACCAAACGCTCCGATTACCACTACAGAATCTGCAAACCAAACACCAGTCATGAAAGGATCTCCAAAGAGAGTAGGCAAATAACCGCTGCAAAATGCTAATAACAAGCCGAGCGGAATGAGAAACATAGGCGGAAATTTAAATAAAGCAATTGTACGACGGGTGTTGTAAGCAAACGAATGAAGTACAAAAGCAATAGAAGCAATAAGTCCGCCAACAAATCCTCCTCCGGATAAGTAATGGCCTCTTAATAAAACAAATATTGAAAACAAAATTAATAAAGGCAATAAATAGTTTGTTGCCGTTCTCAATATGGTTGAGTCTATATTTCTATGCGTATTATTCTGTTTTTTCTCCATCTTTAGTCTTATATTTTAAAATACTGTAAACTCCAATGGCAGCTATAGACAATACAATAGTTTCAATCAGTGTATCGAAACCACGGAAATCTACCAAAATTACATTTACTACATTCTTCCCTTTTGCGAGTGTGTATGCACTGTCTGCATAAAATTTACTCACCTCTTTCTCAGATGGATATACAAGTGCCTGTAAAGTAATTAATGAAATAAGAATTCCAAAAATTGTAGCAATGATAGCATCACGGATTTGTATTTTTCGGTTGCTGAATTTCAAAAAGGATGGTAATCGAAACAATACGAGTACAAATAAAACTACTGTCAATGTATCAATAGCAAATTGCGTCATTGCTAAATCCGGCGCTCCATAAAATACAAAAATCAAACAGATTGAATATCCCACCACACCCAATGCTGCAATGGCGGTTAATCTGGAAGAGGTGTATGTGATAAAAAATATCGCCACAATAATCATTACAAATACGGCGAGTTCATATATACGAATCGGAGATAGCTGTTCTGTATTAATTCTCAGCGGTACATCTGCAAAAAGCTTATACCCGACAATACCGATAAAAAAAACAATGATAAAAAGAAGATAAATGCGTAAATACCCATTGTGCATGATACGCGTATATTTAAAAGCAAATGTTTTTATATTCTGAACAACAAAAATAACCAATCGTTTAGATGATATTTTGTCAAATTCTTCTATAAATACCTCTGCTCCTTTTGTCGGTTTCATCACCATATAAAGTAAAACTCCCAATACAATAGTTGCCATACTCAATAGCAATACTATACTGAACCCGTGCCAAACTTCTAAAGGCATATCTATAAATGTGCCTCTTACGGCTTGCGAGGCCGATTTAATAACCGTATTATCAGCGATAGCAGGCAGCAATCCGAAAAGCAAACTTGCCATACTCAATAATACCGGAGGTAGCCATAACAAGAAACCCGGCATATGTGCTTTTTCAAGTTTTGCCGGTAATTTACCAAAGAAAGGTTTTATACCTACCAAAAAACCTGACGCCGCTAATAAAATATTAGTAAGGACTGCCAACGAAGTAAGAAAAATAACGGAACCCTGAGTCCATATATTATCATCCATAGTAGCGCCATAAATAAGTTCTTTGCTTATAAAACCAAACGTCAGCGGAATACCCGCGCTTGAAAATGAAGCAATAATACCCGCAAAAGCAATAATAGGCATCACTTTTTTAAGACCGCTAAGTACTGTAAGATCTCTTGTATGCGTTTCATGGTCCACAATTCCAGTAATCAAAAACAAGGCTGCTTTATATAGTGCATGAACCAGCATGAAAGTACATGCTGCATAAAGCGCCATATCTGATCCCATACCCAGTAAGAAAACCAAAACTCCCAGAGCTGATATGGTTGAGTAAGCCAATACACTTTTCATGTCTGTTTTAAAGATGCTGTTAAAAGCGCCAAAAAACATAGTAGTACCACCAACAATCATCAAGGTCATATTCCATACATTTCCATCACTTAATATAGGCGTAAATCTGGCAATAATATATATACCTGCTTTTACCATGGTTGCAGAGTGCAGATATGCAGAAACAGGAGTCGGTGCCTTCATAGCGCCCGGAAGCCAAAAATGAAACGGAAACTGTGCTGATTTTGTAAAAGCAGCAGCAAACATGAAAAAAATAATGATATAATAAAATGTACTGTCAACAAGTACATCAGATTTTGTCAAAAGTTCATGAATAGAATAGGTTCCTGACAATGAGCCTATTATCACAAATGAAGCCAAAAGAAAAAATCCGCCTAATCCTGTCAATGATAAAGCCCAAAGTGAACTTTTTCGGGAAGCTTCATCTTCATTTTTGAATCCGATAAGAAAAAACGAACTGATACTGGTAAGCTCCCAAAACACAAATAAAGTAATCAGATTATCAGACAGCACCAGACCTAACATGGCTCCCATAAACAGTGTGAGATAACAATAAAAACGGTGCAGATACTGATGTCCCCTTAAATATGAGGAAGCATACAGATACACTAAAGTACCAATACCCGTAATCATGAGACTGAATAACAGTGACAAGCCGTCAACCTTAAAATCAAGTGAAATCCCCAATGACGGAATCCATTCGTTTGAAAATAAAATGCTATGGGTACCGTCACTTACATTAATAAGAAAGCTCAGGAAATAAGTAAATAACAGAAAGGGGACAAAGGTGATTAATTTAAAAAATTTTGAACGCGTATATCGCCCTAAAAGCAATGTTCCAAAGGCAACTACAAAAATTAAAATAATCGGTAAAAGCATATATGTTTTTAGTATTTTTTCCTTATCCTCTTTATATTATATTATACGGTGGTTTGTAAAGATAAGAAAAAAAATAAAAAAAGCCAGATATCACGTAGCGGACAACTGGCTTTTTAAGTTATTATTAACTATTTCCTTTGGCATAATCATCGAGAAATTGTTGCAACCCAATGTCGGTTAAGGGATGTTTGAGCAGTCCTAAAATAGAAGACAATGGTCCTGTCATAACATCAGCTCCGATTTTAGCACAATTGACCACATGCATGGTATGCCGAATTGATGCTGCCAGAATTTGAGTTTCAAAAGCATAATTATCATAAATCATACGAATCTCATCAATAAGGTTGAGACCATCAGTAGAGATATCATCAAGGCGTCCCAAAAAAGGAGAAACATAGGTTGCTCCTGCTTTTGCAGCCAGTAATGCCTGCCCTGCAGAAAAAACGAGAGTTACATTTGTTCTGATTCCTTTGTCAGAAAAATATTTACACGCTTTGATCCCTTCTTTTGTCATTGGAATTTTTACCACGATCTGTTCATGCAATTCTGCAAGCTCCTCACCTTCTTTAATCATTCCGTCATAATCTATGGCAATTACTTCTGCAGAAACATCTCCATCTACAATATTACAAATATCGATATAATGCTTTAGTATGTTATTTTTACCTGTAATCCCTTCTTTAGCCATTAAAGACGGATTGGTGGTTACTCCATCCAAAACGCCTAATGCCTGAGCCTCTTTAATTTGCTCTAAATTTGCCGTGTCTATAAAAAACTTCATTTGTGTTGTATTTTAAAATTGATATGATGCATTAAAATTAATTTCAGCTCCCAAATGTGTATACTTTGTTATTCCGGAATTATTCTTTTCCAGTTCATCAAATTTAGCATAAGAAATGCTGATTTTAGGTCCTATGCTAAGATTTTCTGTAAGATAATAATTATTCTGTACACTTGCGATTACTCCAAACGTATTTGACGTAAGTTTTTGCTCTCTGAAAGGCGAAGAATTTTTCATCGTCAGGGTTGCATATGATGGGGTCAGTACAAACGTTGCATCGGCTGTTTTAAAGAATGATTTACTTTTATACATAAAACTCACTCCTGTAAAAGTGATGTCTTTTTTTAATTGATTCGGAATTGCATCAAAACCAACAGGACTGGAAATGTTTTCATATGAGTTATAGTTCCTTTTATTGAAATCTATCTTCTTATAGGTAAGGCCCATAAAAACCCTACCATCAAAAGCCAAACGATATCCGGCATTGAGTTCATACGTTTTATAAGCCCGAAGATACTCTGAAATATCGTTATCAGTGTTATCTGTAAGGGTGAAACCGACCCCTACATTAGCTGAAACAATAAATCTCTGATGTTCAATAATCTGTGAAAAACCTTTAAAGGTTGCGAAAAATAATAAAAGTAAAGTAGTTTTTTTCATGTTTTAATAAGGTTATTTTAATTTATAATGGTTCATAAGTATTTTTTCATACATCCTGTCCGGAAGAATCTTTTTCAAGACAATTGAAAATTTCTGCATAAAAGCGCCCACCTTGTAATGGATCCGAGGCTGATCTGTATGCATGATTTTATAAATAGCCAAAGCCATTTCTTTAGGATTTAATCCGTCATCAACATGTGTATTTATTGTAGCCAATTGTTCTGAATATACTTTCTCATAAGGAGATCCTTTTATGAGCGGAGCATGAAATCTACGGGTAGCGATATCCGTAGCAAAATCACCAGGAGCTATGTTCACGACATCAATACCAAAAGGTTTTACTTCCATACGAATAGATTCTGTTATCAGTTCTAATGCGCCTTTTGAAGAGGAATATATTCCCCGGAACGGTAATCCCATATATCCCGCAATAGAGGTAACATTAATGATCAATCCGTCTTTTTGCAATCGCATCTGAGGCAGAACAGCTTTCATAACCTCAATCGGACCGAATACATTGGTTTCAAAGTTGTTTTTTATTTCCTCTGCCGGGATTTCTTCAATTGGCCCCGTGATGCCAACACCTGCATTATTAATTACAACATCCAGTCTGCCTTCTTTTGCAATGATAGTTTCTACCGCTTTTTTAATTGTATCTGTCTGCCGTACATCCAAGGCAAGTAACTGTATTTTAGAAGTTGTTATTTGTTGCGGATTACGACTGGTACCATAGACGATAAAGCCTTTTTCCTGTAAGAATTCTCCGATTGACTTTCCGATACCCGATGAGCCTCCCGTGACCAAAACTACTTTTTTCATTTGTATGATTTGCACACAAATATAACAATAGCTTTCTAATTTATATCTTTAAAATAGTATGCAGACAACTAAAAAATGATATTTAAGAAAAGTGTGTCCTGTTTAGGTGAGAAAATACAATAAAAAAGCCTGCCAATTTCTTGGCAAGCCAATTCTTATAAAACATAATAAAAACACTACTTAGTACGAATATACTAATATTTTTAATACTACAATATAAATTTGATAAAAAAAATAAACAAAAATTTAAAAGATCCTAAAAATTCTTTTTGTATTGCTTAAAAATGTACATTTGGAATTAAAAATAATTATGAAACATTCTAATATATACATATTTATCAGTTTCTTTTTCATAATAAGTTCTTTTGGACAAAAAAATAACCAGAACGTAAAAAATACCGATCTTACTCATTATCTTAAACAAATTGAGAAAGAAAACCTAATAACTCATGTTACCACACTTGCAGCTGATAAAATGGAAGGCCGTAGAACAGGAGAAACAGGTCAGAAAAAAGCAGCAGCCTATATCCGTGATTTTTATGAGTTACAAAATATTTCTGCAGCCAAAGGAACATCTAATTATTATCAAAAAGTACCGTCAGAATTTATGCAACGGCCATTTAGCCCTACACTCTCAGACAGTGAAAATGTGATTGCCTTTATTAAAGGAAGTGAGTTTCCCGATCAATACATTGTATTATCTGCCCATTATGATCATATTGGCATGGCAAACGGAGAAATATATAACGGAGCTGATGATAATGCTTCCGGAACAACAGCGGTATTGGAAATCGCACGTGTGTTTCAAAAAGCTGTAAAGGAAGGTAAAGGTCCAAAGCGCTCTGTTATTTTTCTGCATTGTACCGGAGAAGAATACGGATTACACGGTTCCAGATTTTATACCCAATATCCCCTATACCCTCTCGAGCAAACAATTGCCAATCTCAATGTTGATATGATTGGGCGCATTGATGATAAACATATTGGTACTGGTGATTATATATATCTGGTAGGTGCTGACAGGCTTAGCAAAGATCTTCATAACCTATCAGAGGCTACCAACAAAAAATACACCAATCTTATATTGGATTATACCTATAATGATCCTAACGATCGGGAGATGATTTATTACCGATCCGATCACTACAATTTTGCAAAAAACAATGTACCTGCTATTTTCTATTATAACGGTACACATGCAGATTATCACAAACCTACTGATACTTCAGACAAGATCATGTATGATGCAATGCTACCCCGTGTACAACTCATTTTTGCAACCCTTTGGGAATTAGCAAATAGTAACAAACCTATTAAACGAAATAATTAACAATCATTACAGATGAAACAAACCCTTTTTATACTGATTACATTTATGTCGGTTACGGCATATAGTCAGACTATTCCCGACACTGAATTTAAGATTAGTGAAATCAATACGTATATTGAAGACATCAATGAGAATGAACAGTTTGAAGTTGAAAACATTAATGGAACACTGAAAAAAAACAATAAAGATATTGATTACAGCATCAGCTATTTTGCCTTTGACGCCACTCAACTCTTTTCTGTTATCTATCAGGAATACGATGAGATATCTACCAATAAAATTTTTTATTACAAGAAAAACAAAGTAGTTGCAGCGATTGTAGAAATAATAAATAATAAAGATAATAAGGATCGTCTTGAAGAGCAGGTAATCTACTTTTATGATGTGGATACATTGCTCAATACAGCTGAAATCAATGAAAAATATCCTCCCGATTCATTACTAAATGAAGGAAAAAACAGGTTAAAAGAATTTTTAGCTCATTAAAAAAGAGGTTTTGTTGAAAACCTCTTTTTTATGTTACAATGATTACTTTTTGAATAGTAGAACCATCCGGACTGTTAAAGGTGAGTGTATAGGTCCCGGGCTGAGTAACTCTGAAATACAGTTTTTGCGTTTCATTTCTATATACTTCAGAACATTCGCATCCTGTATAATGGTTGATGACTTTAATATTCCAGTCAAATCCATTTTTTTCGATTTCAAATTTCTTAAAAACACCGCAGGAATTTTCTATTCCGTAAATGACGTCTAACGGTAAATCATAATTAACAGCAACTGTCAATGTTTCACTTTCTACAGATGCAATTAAGGCATGCTGGTCTCTTTCACAATCAGCTGCTTCATTATCAGATGAACATGCTGAAAGTGTCAGGGTACCCAATAAAATCAGCGTTGCTATTCCTTTAAAATATCTCATTCTTTTCAGTTTTTTATAAAAATAACAAAATTTCAAGGATTAATTTATTTTTTTACCCCTAAAATAAACCTTCTACTGATAAATAACGTTCTCCTGTGTCATAATTAATGGTGAGTACTTTACTTCCCGATGGTAGTTGATCTATTTTTTTTGCAATAGCAGCAAGTGAAGCTCCCGTAGAAATTCCTGTAAGAATCCCCTCATTTCGTGCCAGTTTTCTGGTGAAGTCAAAAGCTTCTTCTTTTCCTACTGTGATTATTTCATCAATAAGGTCTTTTTTAAAAACCTTAGGAACAAACCCTGCACCGATTCCCTGAATAGGATGCGGTCCGGGTTCACCACCGCTTAATACTGGCGATAGTTCAGGTTCAACAGCTATGATCTTAATATCCGGGTATTTTTGTTTTAATACGGCTGCAATACCCGATATATGTCCGCCTGTTCCTACACCTGTAATCACATAATCTAATCCGTCCGGAAAATCAGCTAAAATTTCCTGAGCAGTAGTATGACTGTGTATTTCAGGATTGGCTTCATTTTCAAATTGTTGTGGTGTCCATGCATTTTCAATGGTATTCACTAACTCCTGAGCTTTTTCAATAGCTCCTTTCATACCTTTTTCACGAGGAGTCAGTTCAAATTCTGCTCCATAAACCTCCATCAGTTTTCTACGTTCTAAACTCATGGATTCCGGCATTACTAAAATCACTTTATATCCTTTTACAGCACCTACCAATGATAATCCAATTCCTGTATTTCCCGATGTTGGTTCAATGATAACGCTGCCCGGTTTTAATATTCCTTTTTTCTCGGCATCTTCTATCATTGCTAATGCAATACGGTCTTTAATACTTCCTCCCGGATTAGTTCGTTCCAGTTTTATCCAGATTTCTTTATCCGGTGCTGCATATAATGTATTGATCTTGACAATAGGCGTTTTTCCTATTAACTCCAGAATGTTATTTGCTTTCATTTTATAATGGTTTTAGGTTAAATGACAAAATTTAATGGTTCGGGAAATATTTTATTGCTTTTAATAACGATCTCGCTTTTATTAAAAACCAGAGAATTTGCAGGTACAGAAGATGATATCCATACATTACCTCCTATCACAGTATCTGTTCCTATAACTGTCTTTCCTCCCAGAATGGTAGCATTGGCATAAATGATCACATTATCTTTAATAGTAGGATGTCTTTTTGTTTCTGCTTCTTCTTTCTTTACATTAAGTGCTCCCAGCGTGACTCCCTGATAGATTTTTACATGGTTACCAATGATAGCCGTTTGCCCGATGACAATACCGGTTCCGTGGTCAATAAAAAACGAATGACCGATTGTGGCTCCGGGATGAATATCAATTCCCGTTTTCCCATGTATATATTCTGAAATAATGCGTGGAATAACCGGAACATTCAATTGCCACAATATATGCGCCAACCGATATACTGCAATAGCATAAAACCCGGGATAAGATAAGATGATTTCATCGCGTGACTTAGCAGCCGGATCAAATTCATAAATAGCTTCGAGATCTAAAAAAAGTATTTTATGCGTTTCATTCAATTCACTAAAAAAAGCTGCTGATACTCTTTCCTGCTCAGGCAACTGTTGTAAAATCATATCTAATTTTTTATACAAGTGGGTATAGGCTTTTGAAAATGCTTCTTCATCAGCCAGAGATTCTTCCGTGGCAAAAAGCCACTGATACATCTCATCTATCCATTGTATGATCTCCTTTCTATTGATAGAAAGGCGGTTTAATGACTGGTTTCTGGTTAAAATATCGTTTATCATAAGTATTAAATAAAAAAGTCTCTGTAATATTTTTACAGAGACTCAATGGTATTGTTATGCGGTTATAAAATGTTACACTACATGAAATCTCTGTCCGGATATCCAGCAAAAGCAATTAGTAGTATAGCACATGGTGTGATTCATATTTTAATTTTGATGTAGCAAAAGTAAAAAAAATACAGAAACTAATTATAAGAAAATCTTATTTTAATAAAATTTTAGTTTTTAATTCTTTTTAGAAGTGTATTTCTCTTTAATTACAGAAAAAATAATAGGTAATACCGAAAGTATGATAATCAGTAAAACTACTTTAGAAAAATTGTCTCTTATAATGGGAATATTTCCAAGGAAAAAGCCGGCAAGTGTAATTCCTACCACCCAAAAAACTGCCCCTACTATATTATAGGTAATAAAAGTAGCATAACGCATCTTTCCTATGCCTGCCACAAACGGAGCTAAAGTTCTGATTATCGGCACAAACCGTGCAATAACAATGGTCTTACTGCCGTATTTCACATAAAAATCATGTGTTTTTTCTATATGCTTTTCCTGTACAGGCTGTTTACCAAACAGTTTTACTTTTGTAAGTTTCATTCCAAACCTTTTACCAATAGAATAGTTTAAGGAATCACCTAAAATAGCAGCAATGAGCAATAAACCAATTAAGAGTATAACATTTAGTTCATTGGGCTGAGCGGCAAGCATTCCTGCTGCAAATAACAGAGAATCACCCGGTAAAAAAGGCATTACCACAACACCTGTTTCAACAAATATAATTAAGAATAAAATGGCATATACCCAAATACCGTAATCATTTATAAATTCAACCAAATGCTGGTCTACATGCAGTATAAAATCTATTAGTTCCATCATTGCTTTTCACTTTTTAGCACATACATAAAAAAAAGGCTTGCGCCTTTTACTATTTTGTTGGTCCCTCCCATTCGTTCATTCCTCCGATCAGGTTAAACGTGTTTTCAAAGCCTAATTGCTTCATCAGCATACAGGTTTGTCCGCTTCTGTTTCCGGAACGACAGTACACATAATAGTTTTTATTTTTATCTAATTGCTCCAGTTCATTTAGAAACTCCTGTCCTTTATAAAAATCAATATTAATTGCCTGCGGAATTGCTATTTCTTCTACTTCTTCTTCAGAACGAACATCTAATAAAACAGCATTTTCATCTTTTTGGTAGTTTTCCCACCATTGGTCCTGTTGTAAATCCATTGTATTGTTTTTTAATAGCTCCAAATATAAACATTAATCCAATTCTTTAAAAATGTATCTTTTCTATTCTGATATTTTTTTTACTTTTGAAAATAAAAAATGTCTTCACATCATATCGTACGCGATGATCAGGAACCCGCTTTAATCATTGCCAACGGAGAAAGCTGTAACAGGGAACTTCTCAACCAGCTGCTGGAATGGTCACCTCTGGTCGTAGTATTGGATTCTGCTGTAGATCGCGTCCTTGAATTAGGAATTAAAATTGATGTGCTTATCGGAGATTTTGACCGTGGTTTTGATTATAATAGATATAAAGAGCTTCAATACCCGATCGAAATTATTAAAATAGAAGATCAGAATTCTACCGATCTGGATAAGGCATATAATTACCTGATAGAGAAAGGAATTCCAGCTGTAAATGTTGTTTGGGCTACCGGAAGGAGAATGGACCATACTTTTACCAATCTTACCAATATGGTAAAGTATGCCGGACAACTCAAAGTGGTATTACTGGATGATTATTCAAAAGTGTTTCTCTTGCCAAAGCACTATAAAAAATGGTATCCTGCCGGTACTACTATTTCGCTGATACCCATAGGGCATGTGGAGAACATTTATACCGAGAACCTCGATTACCCTCTCTGTGATGAATCTCTGACACTGGGCTTCCGAACGGGAAGCAGTAATGCTGTTACCAAAGACGGTACGGTAAGCATACGGTATGAAAAAGGGTATTTACTGATGATGGAATGCAATGATTAAAGCATAAAGTCTGCCAGCACTAATGCTGCCATTGCATCTACAACCGGAACTGCCCGTGGCAGCACACAGGCATCATGCCGTCCTCTGCCTTCTACTATTTTGAGCGTTCCATCAACGGATAGCATTTCCTGAGGCTTTAGTAAAGTTGCAACCGGCTTAAAAGCTACTCGAAAATAAATATCCATTCCATTGCTGATACCTCCCTGAATACCTCCTGAATAATTCGTTTTTGTGCTACCGTCTTCGTTGAAATAATCATTATGGTCACTGCCTCTCATTTTTGAGCCTTCAAATCCGCTACCAAACTCGAATCCTTTAACTGCCGGTATAGAGAGCATTGCTTTTGCCAATTGCGCTTCCAAACGGTTAAAAACGGGGCTGCCTATACCAACAGGTACATTTTTGATGACGCAGCTCACCACCCCTCCAATGGTATCACCTTCTTTTTTTACTTCTTTGATAAGCTCCTGCATTCTTATTGCCGTTGGTTCATCAGGACAACGAACTATATTGGCATCTATAGAAGATAAATCTAATTCTTTATAGTCTTTGTGTAAAACAATGTCTCCCACTGAAGAAACATATGCATATATTTCAACAGGACGGATAAGCTGTTTTGCCAAAGCACCGCCAACTACGCGACAAGCCGTTTCTCTTGCCGAGCTTCTGCCACCACCTCTGTAATCTCGGTTTCCATATTTTTTAAAGTACGTATAATCTGCATGACTCGGCCTGAAATAATCTTTCAGATGATCATAGTCTTTAGATTTTTTATTTTCATTATCAATAAAAAAGGCAATAGGAGTTCCAGTGGTTCGTCCCTCAAATATTCCCGATAAAAAAATGACCTGGTCTTTTTCCTTACGCTGACTTACTATAGCGGATTGTCCGGGTCTACGTCGGTCTAACTCAGCCTGTATTTTTTCTAAATCGAGAAGAATATCAGGCGGACAACCGTCAATAATACCCCCTATTTTCTCTCCGTGCGATTCTCCAAACGTAGTCAATATAAAACGTGTCCCAAAAGAATTATCTGCCATTTTATAATTTTTTTATAAAGGTACTAAAAAATAAAAGCTACCAATCGGTAGCTTTTAAAATCAAGTAAACAACAAACAAACAAAGTCATTCATAATTGATGACTTAAATTTACCCTAATTTAGGAATTTATAAACAAACAACAATACTTATTCGTAATAAAAATAATTTTTTAACACTCAAATTAAAATATATCACACAAAACGAGTACTATATCAAGCAATTACATAAATACTAACCATAATAGTTTTACCCTAAGTGATCATAAAAAAATTCATATTTTTTTGTTATCTTTTTTCAACTTACGTTAAAATAAAAGCTGATTATTGATAAATAAATAATATCTTTAAATAAAAACGCTTATTAAGTTTCGCGAAAAAGGAGATTTTATTTATATGCATCAAAAACAGACTGATATCATAATCATTGGTGGCGGACTTGCCGGTTTATGCTGTGCCATACATTTAGGCAAAAACGGTATTCACACGACGGTAATTGAAAAATCGGTCTATCCCAGACATAAAGTATGTGGTGAATATCTTTCAGCAGAAATATTCCCCTACCTTGCTTTTCTCGGTGTTAATTTTACAGATGGTGCTATACCTATCCGTCGGTTTCGTTTTACTGGGATTACAGGAAATCACAAAGAGGCTGAGCTGCCACTCGGCGGTTATGGAATCAGCCGGTACAAACTGGATCATATGCTTTATAAAACGGCATTGGCATATGGTTGCAGATTTATTTTCGAAACTGTTAAACAGGTTGATTTTAAAAATGAAAAATTTACGATAAAAACAGACACGGAGACGTATACGACTGATCTTGTTTTGGGAGCTTATGGAAAACGATCAGGAATCGATCAGTATCTGTCCAGGACATTTATTCGTAAAAAATCACCATGGCTCGCGGTAAAAGCACATTATAAAGGAGACTTTCCCTCTGATATGGTAGGACTATATCATTTTCCCGGAGGGTATTGCGGAGTGTCTAACATTGAAAACAATACCATAAACATCTGCTATCTCGCCGATTACAGTACTTTTAAACAATATAAAAACATTAAAGAATATCAGGAGTATGTGCTGAGTAAAAATCCGTTGTTAGGAAAAGTGCTAAATGAGAGCGATATGATTTTTAATGCGCCCCTCACGATTAGTCAGATCAGTTTTGAAGCCAAAAAGCCTGTAGTCAACCATATCCTTATGATCGGAGATACTGCAGGTCTTATACATCCGCTATGCGGTAACGGAATGGCAATGGCCATACACAGTGCCAAAATTGCGGCTGAACTGATTACAGATTATATAAACGAAGACTTAACAAGGACGACAATGGAAAAGAAGTATGCCAAACAATGGAAATCACATTTTGGCAAACGGATAAAAACAGGTCGCTTTCTGGCACTGAGCCTTCAGAATAAATATATTACCCGTTTTTTATTTTCATTGATAAATGTATTTCCTGGCTTGCTCAGCCATATCATCAGAAAGACACATGGTAAACCGATTTTTGTAAAAGTATGAGAAAAATACAAACCGAGAAAAGAAGCGAAGAGCAGGAGATCATGGATGATTTTTTATTGAAGGGTGAAGAACTTCGCAATGCTTTGGATAAAATTGCTGCTATCAACAGGCTATTAGGTGGTAATAAAGTTACTTTAAGCGGATTGAAGCAGCTTTTGAAGCAGGAAAATAGGAATCAGACTTTTACAATTGTGGATGCCGGTTGCGGAAATGGTGATATGCTCAGAATGTTGGCTGACTACGCCAAAAAAGAGCATTATAAGTTTCTGCTCATTGGTATTGATGCCAATGCCTATACGGTGGACTATGCTGCAAAATTATCTGAAGCGTATCCTAATATTTCATATAAGTGTATGGATCTTTTTGAAGATGACTTTAAAAAACTAAAATATGATGTGGTATTGAGCACGCTTACGCTGCATCATTTTAAAGATGAAGAAATATTGGAAATAATGCGGTCATTCTATAAAAACAGTACCATAGGTATTGTGATTAATGATTTGGAAAGAAGCAAAACAGCTTACCGCCTTTTTCAGCTATTGTGTACTATTTTCGGATTGAACCACATGTCAAGAGAAGACGGATTACTATCGATATTAAGAGGATTTAAAAAACAAGAGCTTATACATTTTTCTCAAAAACTGGGATTCAGAAAATACAATGTTACCTGGAAATGGGCTTTTAGATATGAATGGATAATTTTTAAAAAATGAATGTAAAGATCATCACTGCCGTCAAACAACTACCTCCCTATTCGAGATCAACGGAGGAAATCATGCCTTTACTGGATGATTGGTTACAGGGACAGGAAATGCGTTTCGCACGTAAAGTCAAAAAGATTTTTGAAGGTGCCATGGTGGACAGACGGTATTCTATAATGGAACCTACAGACGTTTTTACCGCTACTTCTTTTGAAGATAAAAACGATATATACATAAGAGAAGTTACCGATTTAGGTGAAAAAGTACTGGATAAGGCTTTGAAGAAAGCCCAGTGGGATCCGCAGACATTAGATTATATCATTACAGTGAGCTGTACCGGAATCATGATTCCCTCTCTGGATGCTTATCTCATTAACCGCTTACATTTACGTCAGAATATTATTAGACTTCCCGTAACGGAAATGGGCTGTGCTGCCGGAATATCAGGAATTATTTATGCCCGTAATTTTCTGAAAGCCAATCCCGGAAAAAGAGCTGCCATTATTGCGGTAGAATCGCCTACCGCTACTTTTCAGCTCGATGATTTTTCAATGCCTAATATTGTGAGCGCCGCTATTTTTGGTGATGGAGCTGCCTGTTGTCTGCTATCTTCGTGTGAACAGGATATGGGACCTGAAATTATCGATGACCAGATGTATCATTTTTATGAGGCTACGCATCTTATGGGTTTTAAACTTACCAATAACGGTTTACAGATGATTCTGGATATAGCCGTCCCCGATACCATCTCGGCAAACTTTGAAAAGATTATTTTTCCTTTTCTTGAAAAAAATAATATAGCTGTCAAAGATCTGGATCACCTCATCTTCCACCCCGGAGGCAAAAAGATTGTACAGACGGTAGAAGGTATTTTTAGTAGTCTGAATAAGAATATAGATGCTACGAAAGAAATATTGAAACAATATGGAAATATGTCCAGTGCTACTGTATTATACGTTCTTGAAAAAATTATGAACGAACATCCCGAATCAGGAGAAAAAGGACTTATGCTGAGTTTTGGTCCCGGATTTTCTGCTCAGACGATTTTATTACAATGGTAACTATGGAAACAAAAAACATACTGGCTCTTTTGCCCTATAAAAAACCATTTCTGTTTGTTGACGAATTGCTTAGTGTTGATGAAAACGGCACAAAAGCAAGTTATACCTATACGGCAGATCTTGATTTTTACAGAGGCCATTTTGAAAATCATCCTGTTACACCCGGAGTGATTCTTACCGAGACTATGGCTCAGGCCGGATTGGTTTGTCTCGGAATTTATTTGTTGAGA
Source organism: Flavobacterium sp. (assembly GCA_032096595.1). Taxonomy (GTDB): domain Bacteria; phylum Bacteroidota; class Bacteroidia; order Flavobacteriales; family Flavobacteriaceae; genus Flavobacterium. Next base: position 32,061 of record DAMCXY010000009.1, read on the forward strand.
GACAGCCTGAAGACAACACCAGAAATTGCCCTAACCTCAACGGAAATAGAATTTTTAAAACCTGTTTATCCTTCAGAAAAAGTATTTATCGAATCGGAGAAAATATATTTTCGGTTCGGAAAACTCAAATGCAAGGTTTTGATGAAGAACACCGCAGACGAAACGGTTTGCAAAGGTACTATTGCCGGAATGATACTTATAAAAAAATGAACAGACGCATTGTGATTACCGGAATGGGAGTTGCTGCTCCAAACGGAGTGGGAATTCCGGAATTTACTACTGCCTTACAAAAGGGCATTTCAGGGATTCAATATGATCAGCACCTGGCTGATTTACAGTTTTCCTGTCAGATTTCGGGCACTCCAAACATTAGTGATGCTGTGAAAACAGCGTGTTTTACAGATCTGGAGTTACGTGGCTTTGACAGTAGTGGCATATTATACGGTGTTGTTGCTGGAATGGAAGCCTGGAAAGATGCCGGTTTACCTGTTGATCTAAATGCAGATACGGATTGGGACAGCGGTACTATTTTTGGTTCGGGAACCTCAGGCATAGATAAGTTCCGGGAAAGTATTTATAAGATCGATGATTTGCAAACCCGGCGACTCGGAAGCAATGTAGTCGTACAAACGATGAACAGTGGTATCAGTGCCTATCTCGGCGGAAAATTAGGATTGGGTAATCAGGTAACAACAAATTCTTCTGCTTGTGTCACCGGAACAGAAAGTATCTTAATGGCCTACGAGCGTATCAAACACGGTTTGGCAAAACGCATGTTAGCAGGAAGTACCAGCGACAGCGGTCCTTATATCTGGGCTGGATTTGACGCTATGCGCGTATGCACTTTTAAGCACAATAAAGATCCGCAACAGGGATCACGCCCAATGAGTGCCTCAGCATCCGGATTTGTTCCGGGCAGTGGCGCAGGAGCTTTGGTTTTAGAAGAATTGGAAAGTGCTCTGGAAAGAAAAGCTACTATCTATGCCGAAGTTTTAGGAGGCCATATCAATTCAGGAGGTCAGCGAAACGGTGGAACGATGACAGCTCCCAATAGCACTGCGGTGCAACGTTGTATCAAACAGGCAATAGACAATGCCGGCATAACGGCACGGGATATTGATGCCATTAACGGACATCTTACTGCGACGAGCAAAGATGCACTGGAAATTGAAAACTGGACACAGGCACTGAACCGGAAAGGAACTGATTTTCCGTTTATCAATTCCTTAAAATCTATGACCGGACACTGCCTTAGTGGTGCCGGAAGTATCGAGACTGTTGCTACTGTGCTACAATTACAACAGGATTTTCTTTTTCCGAATCTGAATTGCGAAGACCTGCATCCGGATATTATACAGCTTATCAGCCCTGTAAAAATTCCTCAAAAAGTATTATATACTCCTGTAACAACTATTGCTAAAGCAAGTTTTGGTTTTGGAGATGTAAATGCCTGTATTATTTTAAAAAAATATCAATCGTTATGAACAGAGAAGAAATTATTGAAAAAGTAAAAAATATCGTAAAGCCTTATACTGAAAACGCAGAAGCTCTTGAGCAGCTAAACGAACAAACTGATTTTATCAAAGATCTGAACATTAATTCAGCCAATCTGGTAGATATTGTACTGGATATTGAAGAAAAATTTGAGATTGTCATTGATAATACAGAAATGGAACGCATGCTGAATGTAGCTGCTGCTATTGATATTATTGAATCTAAGCAGCATACCAGATGATCGGAAATGATATCGTAGATCTTTCTTTAGCACGGATACAAAGCAACTGGCAGCGCAAAGGATTTCTGCAAAAACTTTTTACCCCAGATGAACAGCAAGCGATTTTAAATCATCCTGAACCCGGGTTGATGGTATGGATTTTATGGACTATGAAAGAGGCTGCCTATAAAATTTATAACAGGCAAACCCTTGACAAAGGATTCTTTCCCCATTTGTTAGAATGTGAAATCAGTACCAATACTACTATCCTTTCAGGAAAGGTATATTGTAAAGGAAGAAAGTATCTTACTTCAACTGTTATTGATGGAGACTTCATCCATACACTTGCTGTAACGCAATCAAAGGATTTGCAACACATCTATGAGATCAGCTCTGAAAAAGTTGAAAAAGATTCTTATGGTTTTCCGTTTGTTTATGAAAAAGGAATTCGGATTCCCGTTTCTAAAAGCCATCATGGCAGATTTGAAAAAGTGGTGCGGTTATCTGTTTACTAAATAATGCTCAGAACATGTGGTTCGTGCCTATCAATAATGAAAAACAATTTATAAGTGTTTTTATGGATTTAAAGTGTCCGAAAAAGTGGAAGCCTACAAATACTTTTAATCTGTCTTAAAAACGGGGAAGTTTACCAAAAGGGGAAGCCTACAAATACGTTTGTAAAGAGGCTGTTGGTTTTTATAGGCACGGATTGCAAATCCGCACCATCGGGTTTTTTAATTACAATCTGAATATATGATTGCTCCTTTGCTATCAGTTTTTATATTTATGATAAAATCAGCTGCATCTCCAATAGAATTATTTGTAACTTCATAAGAAGTGTCAGGTGAAAGCTTAGGTTTATCAACTTTTATATATTCAAGATATTTTCTTGAATATGAATAATTAACAGTATCAAATTCATTAAGATAGAATATTTTACTTCTATAATCTTTAGATGTTTTTGTAATTATAAATTTTTCATTTGTATTTAAATTATGTAATACAATTTTACTTATATAACTATCTGAAACCATTCTTTGTTTATCTATATCTAAACAAAATTCATTCGTTCCACATGCAACGCAAAAAATAAAACACATTAATATTAAAAAGCTATTTGTTTTCATTTTTTGTAGATTTTTGATATTTATTCCAATACTTATCAATTTGTTTAATTTTATATGATTCTGTTCCTTTATATCCATCATTTTCTTCTGTAGCTTCAAAAACTTTAATTAATGAATCTTTTCCATATTCCCTATCTACAAAATCTTTAAAATCTTTAAAAGTCTTGTAACCTTTATCTGCTTCAATTTCATATGGAGCGTCATCATGTCCATTCGAAGTATATTGCTTTACAAATTCACCTAAATAAGACATTGCACCACCTTGTCTGTCGATCTGAGGTAAATGACCAACTTCATGTGCAGATATACTTAACCATGATTTTATATCTTGGCCGTAACCTTTACCATTGTATTTAGATTTATCATCTTCGAAATAATTTTGTGTATAGATAATTTTACCATTATTTCCATTACTTCCTAAAGTAATAGCTCCTCCTCCAGAATTAGAAGAATAAAAAGGAACATATTTTCCTGGACCTCTTTTAAGAATTTGGGCATTTTCAATCATAGGTTTACTTACACCCGAAACTAAATGCAATAAATGAACCGCAGATTTTGTAAATTTATAACTTCCTTTTTCTTTGTTATATATTAGTAATGGTCTTGGGAATAACCCGTCAGGATCAATAAAATTAATAGGATTATTATTCACATACTGATAAGGCGTCATAGTCATTTCTACAAGAGGATCCACACTAACAAATATACTAAATCTTGGCTCATAATAGCGTGCGCCATAATAATACATTCCCGTAGTGCTGTCTAACTCTTTTCCGTTGAATTTATACTGATTGCCATAATACTGACTTTGGTTGTGTTCTACCATGGTCTATCTCACCCAATATTTATTGTTTTATTGGTGTTCGATGAATCTTCGATTTCCCCAAAAGGCAGGTTGTCATAGTAATGACTTGGTCTTCCAAAGTTATCCGTTAAGTAGGTACTGCTGCCTAAATGGTCGGTATGGTACCACCAGATTGGTTTGCGCAGCGATTCATCATATTCTTCTTTTGGATCGCCTTCATTTCCGCCGTTGTCGGTCCAGTTATCCGGTAAGGTGCCGGGTGTACCCGGGCCTTCTATTGTACCGGGTGCCGGATCACAGCTATAGTTTACCTGTACATACAGATATACTTCACAGACATTTAGTGCCGGATTAAACTTAAGCTGAGTCTGAATGTAAGATAAAGTATTTCTAGCATAAGCCTCAATATCTTTGTAAAGAGGCTGTAGTGGTTTATTTTATTACTGCACAAACAAAATACTTGCGTTAGTATAGGGAATACATTGCAAAAATAATTACCACATACAACCCCAATAAATAATTTCATTTGAAGTTTTACTAAAAGCTACTCCTTTTGAATATCCATGATTCCAATATGGTGGCATTAATTTATTATAATCAAATTTATAAAATTTGGAATACAAACCTTTTTTTGCTTCAAAAACAAAAACATCATAATCATCCGAAGAATTCTCAAAATAAATTTTAAAATTAGGAATCGGAATCTTTTCAGAATAATTGCATTCCATGGAATCAAAATCTAAAGAATCTTCAACTTTATCTGACATTACTAAACTTTCCAGAGTTTCACTAGAGTTAACTATTAAAAGACAATTCTCTTTGAAATTATATTTTTTAATTGATTGTTTTTCAAAATTATTAAACAAAGAATCTACATTTTGTAAACAATTTTTATACTTTAAAAAAATTGCAATGTTATTCCTTTCTTCATTAGTATTAGTATCTAACCAATACGTTTCCGTACATATTTCTCTTGGAAAATGATTAAAGAGCATAGAGTCTATCCTCATATCTTTTGAATATTCAATCTTTTCCTTTATTTCTTGAGAACAAGAAACTTGAAAGAAAAACAAAATTAAAATAGTAATTATCTTAAAAAACTTCATCACTTTTTATTCTTTATTTCTTTTAGATGGTCTATAAACTGATCTGATAAAAACTTACCAGCTTCCTTGAAATAGTGTTGTATTATTGAAATGTCTTGTTTAACAGGCTTGACACCATGAAGCAAATAATTTGAGTTTAAATCTACTTGTCTTCTTAAAAATCTAGTTTCTGAACTTGAAAATGTAGATTTAAATGAAGTCTTTTTTAGTTCTCTCTCTATCTTAAAATCCTGAGGCTTGATATACCTTATTTTAATATCTAGAACTTTTTCAATACTTTGCGAAGTTGAAATATTCTCATCAAAAGAAAATCCCTTTTGATTAAATACAGTTTCCTTAACATTTGTCTGCTTTATATGCATATATCCTTTTTGTTCCATAAATTGTTCAGAATTAGAAATTTTTACACTCTCTCTTTCTAAAAGATTTTCTCCTGTGAATTTATGAGAAACTTCACCCATTACATTATTACTGCCAAGATTTTCATAATCTGAAGCTTTGCCACCTAAACCATATTTATCAATAGCTTCTTGGCTCATTTTACCTTTAACATCTCTTAAAAAATACAATTCATCTGTTTTAGTATTATGAAACCAATCCTCAGGTCCCATCCCTGTTGGGTCTATTAGATTGATGGGATTGTTATAAACGTAACCGTAAGAATCCATCGTTTGCTCCGCCAGCGGATCCACACTAACAAATATACTAAATCTTGGCTCATAATAGCGTGCGCCATAATAATACATTCCCGTAGTGCTGTCTAACTCTTTTCCGTTGAATTTATACTGATTGCCATAATACTGACTTTGGTTGTGTTCTACCATACTCTCCCCAAAAGGCAGGTTGTCATAGTAATGGCTTGGTCTTCCAAAGTTATCCGTTAGGTACGTACTGCTTCCTAAATGGTCGGTATGGAACGATTAAGCAAAAAATGACTCTTACTATTTATGTATCCTTATATGGTGCTGTTTTTTCAGTGCCTATGTAAAATGCGCTAACTTTTGTGTTTTTTACTGTGTTTTTATGGAGTAGTTTGGTATTGGGTTAAATGAGGGCTATCTCCTTTGTATAGTATCCCATGCACTTGATTCCATCCACTTATTTTTCCACTCTTTAGGAAATGTCCAATGGTTTCTATTTTCCAAAGGAATTCTTATATAATAAAACTCTTTTATATCTCCATTTGGCTTCTTTACATAACAGACATTTTCATCTTTTATTTTAATTAAACTATCGCCTACTGAAATATAATCTATGATTTCAGAACGCAAAACAATTTCGTTAATTGTTTTATTCGCATTTTTGAGTCTGACTTGTGTCATGATGTCTGACCATTCTTTAGGGTTAAATTTATCAATAACTATTGCTCTATAGTTATCTTTTATATCTCTTTTAATCAGGGAACTGTAATTGAGTTCTTGGATAATGCTTACTACAATAACAATAAAAGCTACAATTCCGAAAAAGATAAGGTATGGTTTAAGTGTTTTCATTTCTTTACTTTTTTAGATTTAAACTCCTTTATCAACGTACTTTTTCCTCCAGAATAGGTAGCACTTGCTTTCCCTGCCTTTCCTAATACTTGAGATAACGATTTAGATCCTTTTCCATATCCTAATGAATGTGATGTCCAAGTAGTTGTATGACGATGTCCGGGATAAATTTCGTCATGAGTATTATTTTCATTACTCCATGTTTTTGAATATCCAAAACCAGCTACCCCTGCTGAAATTGTATTATAATTTCCTCCAAACTCTGAGGCATTGAAAAACTTTATTGCATCAGCTTCTTTATTAAATTCAGAGCCAAAGAAACTAAAACCAGCACCACCTCCGATACCTACATTTCCTCCTTTAGAGGTATAAATACCCAGATTACCTTCACTTTCTCCATTTAAGAAATACGCAAAGGACAACCCAAACTCCATTCCTCCACCAACAGTTGCAGAACCACTAAGATTTACACCTATAGCATCATACTCTTTTTTAAGTTCTTTAATGCTCATACCTGTATCAAAAACAAGTGGCTTGTCAGGATTAATATTGAGGTCAGTATCAAAAACATAGTCTTTATCCCCCGTATCTACTATTATCCTTGCTATTTCCTTTTTATCTTTATTCTTGATAATGATATCATCTTTACTCATCCCTGTTGGATCTATATAACGAATTGGATTGTTGCCTACATATAAATACGGCTCCATCGTTTGCTCCGCCAACGGATCCACACTAACAAATATACTAAATCTTGGCTCATAATAGCGTGCGCCATAATAATACATTCCCGTAGTGCTGTCTAACTCTTTTCCGTTGAATTTATACTGATTGCCATAATACTGACTTTGGTTGTGTTCTACCATACTCTCCCCAAAAGGCAGGTTGTCATAGTAATGGCTTGGTCTTCCAAAGTTATCCGTTAAGTAGGTACTGCTACCTAAATGGTCGGTATGGTACCACCAGATCGGTTTTCTTTTCGATTCATCATATTCTTCTTTTGGATCGCCTTCATTTCCGCCGTTGTCGGTCCAGTTATCCGGTAAGGTGCCGGGTGTACCCGGTCCTTCTATTGTACCCGGTGCCGGATCACAGCTATAGTTTGCCTGTAGATACTGATATACTTCACAGGCATTGAGTGCCGGATTAAACGTGAGCTGGGTCTGAATGTAAGATAAAGCATTTCTGGCACAAGCCTCTTTTGGATTTTTTACAGGTCTGCCATTTTCATCTGGTGTTGGTATCAGTATAGCGGTATATTCTCCGATAAGGATGTTGAGTTCCGTAAGACAGTCAAACTCCTGCAACTGCCCCGGTGTGTATCCCGGAAGTGTGGTATCGATCGGCTTATTAGGCGGTGTTACCGGGCTGCAGATATAGTTGTTGACCAATACCAGTGCTTCACATGCTGGCAGGTTGTTCATTGCAGACTGTATATAGTTGCGACAATGCTGCGTTGTCGGGGTATTGTATAGGTTCAGCAGGGACTGCAGCTGTGAGATACAGTTCGCTGCCGAGTTGCCTACACTGATGCTGTAGGTTGCATACGGCAGGTTCAGTCCGTTTGCCTGTGCCAGCTGGTTAAAATCAGCTGCTGTATTGGTATCACCCGATTCTGAAGAAAGGGTTCTTCTTTTATTTGTTGTATTGTCAATCCATTTTCCGATACGCCCCAGACGGCTGGCAAAACGCTTGCCGTTGATGTAGTAGTGTTTGGTGATCTGATCCCGTGCCGGATTGACTACCATATAGCCCGAAGGGTAGAGCAAATACTGATTAAAATCAAGCACACGGTATATGTTTTCTCCGGCAATGCTGACTTCAGAAACGCTTCCTTCTGATTTAAAGGTACGCTCACCGCTGTGATCATACACATAGTGACTGATTTTTTTGTCATCATCAATCACAGCTGTCAGACGGTTTTGCTCATCCCACAGCATATCGCGCTTACGCCATTCTATGCCTCTGACGTCTTTATTTATGGCATTGATCATATTACCATTAGCATCATATCTGAAAAGAACTTCGCCACGGTATTGTCCCTCAAAATTAGTATAGCTAATGTTAGAAGGCGCATGCGGATGCTGCTCATTTTGATAGGTATATTTGCTCTGGTAAGAATGTACCGTTTCGCCGGAATACTGCGGTGAACCGGTGACATGCCACTGGTTTTTGTTTACGATACCATGCGTACGGTTGTACTCCATATTGAGCTTGTACTGATGGGATTCCTGATATCCTTTCCATTCACCAACCGCACTTGCAAGACGGTTAAATCCGTCGTATTGATAACTTTTTTCATATTGACCTCCCATTCGGATGATCTGATGTTGTGAATACCCATTTTTGATGTTTACAATGTTCTGATTGCGATCATAATTATATAGGTTGCGCATAAAAGTACTTTCATCCGGACGGTCGAGCTGCATCGCACGGATGCGCTGCGTGATGTCGTATTCCTGAGTGGTGACCACATCGTTTCCATATACTATGCGAACCGGCTGATCAAAGTAGTTGTACTGTACGTTTTTGAGATACGTTTCTCCGGAATTACTGTAAATGCCTGACAATTGCCCGACCTCATTATAGCGGTATCTCAGATGTTCCTGATCCGGATAGGTCATTTCCATGATACGCCCCCAAGAATCATAACGGTAACTGCTATCAAACGTTTTAAGCTCTCCGGACTGATCCGATAAATAACGCATATCGCGGATCACTTCTCCCAAAGCACCGTATTGCATACCACGGGTTCCTGTAAGGTCTGTTATCTTCTTCAGACGTCCGGCAGTATTAAAGGCTTCTCCGGCAGCCCCGTAATAATAGCGTACCTTATGACTCGGATAAAGGATTTGTCTTAACTGATTGAAATGGTACTGGTATTGTACCTCCTGCCCCTGATTGATTAGATTCTGATTGGCAGTTGTGATCAATTTTCCGGTTAGGTCATATTTAAATGTGGTAGTACCGTTGTCAGGATGTTTGGTGCTGCTCCTTTGCCCAAAGCTATCGTAGGTATAAGAGGTGGTTTTATTTTCCGCATCCGTTACTTTTAAGAGCTGGCTTAGTGCATCATGCTGGTACACAGTAGCCAGACTCTGCCCCGTACCCGGATCTGTCTGTACTACAGAGGTGGTTCTGCCTTTGTGATCTTTATAGGTTTCGGATATATTACCTTCAGGAAGTTGTATTTTTTCCCTGCTTTTTGCCCCGCCAGAGGTGCCGTCAAAACCAAAACCGTATTCATAGGTGGTGGTGGCATTGAGGCCATACACATGCTGTTGCAGTAAACGATCCTGCATATCATAAAAGAAGCTTGTTTTTTCTGCTTCGGTATGGGTCAATGGCGTATAGTTTCTCAATGCATGGTTGAAATCACCCGTACAGTCTTTTTGTTCCTGTGGCAGATGAGTGGTTATGGTTCTGCCGAATTCGTCGTAGATCACCGCTCCTGAAACGGAAAAACGGTACCCCGTACCGGGTTCACTTTCACAGGTTTGCTGTACCTCCAGTTGTTTTTTGGTTTGTACAATGCGTCCCAAACCATCAGCAAAAGCAGAGGTATGTAAGATTTCACCCGAAGCATCGCCCATTTCATCGCTGAGATTGTGCTGCGTAACCGCATACCACATTTTGTTATCGGTGATACGGTATTGGTTGCGGATGGTCCACTCTTTGTGATACGGTCCTTTGAACTGTACCATACGGCGCTGACCGTCATAGGTATAATGAAACGGTATGGCGTTGATATCGGTTTGTACCAATGGCATTCCAAAGTTTACATACTCCGCTGTGCTCTCATATCCATACGCGTCTTTGGTTTTTGTTATAAACTGGTCAAACATGGTATCATAGGTATATTCCTGATAAAAGCGGCTGCTTTCCGGCGCATTCATCTGAGGTTTCGGATGCCGTACTTTGATCAGATTGCCCAGTGCATTGTATTCAAAATCCGTTGATGCAGTTTGCCCCTGATTCTCTAAGGTTTTGATTTTGTTGATACGGGCAATATTGTTAGATGCACTCAGTTCTGTGGTGCTTTTTCGGAGAACCGTACCCGAAGCAGCATCCGTAACCGTATGTTCTTTAGGGATGTTAACCATATATACCGTCTGGTTGTTTATATCGTGGTATTTTATTTTGGAATTCAGGTTCATGGTTTCATCCAGATGTTCCAGAACGTTTCCATAGCGGTCATAGCGCACAAACGCATAACGGTTTTCCATGTTTGTGGCATTGGTACTGTTACCCTCGTAATGGGTGATAACGTTTTTGTTTTTCTTTAACAGTGACAGTATTCTACTTTGATCCGTATAGGTGACTGCCGGGGTAGCAGCGGTTATAAAATCAGAGGTGCTGTCTGCTGCACCAAGTGAATAGATGCTGTATTCATAGTCTGTGGTGCTCCATATGCGGTTGGCAGCATCACTTACTGTTTGTTTGATCGGAAGGTGTCCTATGTATTGGTATTTTCTGCTGTCAGAAGCATTTCCCTGTAAATAGATTTCATGCTGCTGCATGCTGTTGAGCATATACTCGGTAACAGAGGTGCGGTACACTGTACCGTCTTTGCGCAACTGATGCGAAATGACTTCTCCGAATCCTAAGAATTTACGTTCTCTGCGGTCTTTAAATCCGTTTTTATATTCAAATGCCCATTTTTGTATATCTTCTCCGTCTGATTCAAATCCATCGTTTATTTGTACACGGCTCAATACCCATTTTTTAAACGGCATTTTGTAGTTGTTGCCGAATCCGGTACCTGAAATTACGTTTTTAGTAGCATAATCAAGTTCGATACTGGAACCGGTGGGGTTGTTTACCGTTTTGAGCATATTGGTACGGGCGATTCTGGAGTAATTGATGACGAGTTCTTTTTCAGTAGTCGATTTTACAATGTCCAGATAGCCGTCTCCGTCAAAATCGCGCAGGCTTACGTTTTCTTCACTAAAGGTGTCTACTTTATTAAGACCGCCGCCTACACCTGCTTTGATGATGATACCAAAGAATGGTATGGGAAACGGAACCATAATCCCGAGGTTTTTGATGTTTCCTACAGAAGAGGAAGATGATTCTGTAAGTCTGGAAAGATATAAGTCTGAAGCGATATGGCGCGTACCGGTATTGAAATATATGCGGTTGTTACTGTCTACATAATCCGGCAGACCATCGCCGTTAAAGTCGGCAAAATCATTTTTGTCTTGTGTGACACTGCGTGAGCCTGTGACTCCAAATGCAATATCGAGATTAGATGAAGTAACCATAGATTCTCCGTTGATGGTGCTGACCGTTTCCGGAAATGCAGAAACACTTCCGCCAAAACCTGCTGAAATCGATTTTGAAATGGTACGGCTTAGTCTGGCAACGCCGTATCCCGGCCATGTTGCCGGAACAAATCCGCCTGAGGTATTGAGCCTTACGGTACCACCCGTCATTACAATATCGAGCAGTCCGTCTCCGTTTACATCGATCAGGGTCTGTTCGTGGTTGGAATTGGTGATGAATTCACTGCCGCCAAAGTTACCTGAAAAGGTAGCACTATTACCTATTTTCACATTTGTTTTTTGTGTGGTAGGATCTGTTAAGGCTACAATGTGGGCAGCAGACCCTCCGGCTGCTTTTCCGCTTCCGTTGCTGGTGATTTTGCCCAACATATTGATATTGAGTGATGAGTTGGTGAGCCCTCCTCTTTTGGAGGTGAGCTGTATTTTATTGTTTCCTATGATATCCGGATATCCGTCTCCGTTGACGTCACGGTATTCGTTGAGCTGTCTGCTTGTTGCCCTGCTTGTAGTGTTCCCAAGAGAGATACCGTAGAAAGAGATGCTTTTACCAACTGAGTTGGATTCAGAAGTGTTTTCTTTTGTAATGGAAACCGCTCCGTATAATCCTACACCCGTTGGTGCCGGTATCGGAAGCATCTGTATTTCATCTTCATTGTTATAACGAAGATACGGACTCATTTCCGTTGCTTTTATGTAGAGGCGTTCATGAGCACTCCACGCCATATTGGCACGATCGGGACTCAATGGTGTAAAGTGTCTCGCAGCCTCAATACTTTGCGGGTTGAGGTTTATGCCCGGACTGCCGCCCGTAAACTGGTCTGTTTCAAAATCGTAATCAATATCATCTATATTGGTGTTTGCCAGATTGTTCATCTGATTGATCTCCGTTTGTGTCGGTGTTTCTGTAGAAGACAAACCGGCTATGGCAAGCCTGCCCAGATACGATCGTTTGATGGGTACAAAGTTTTCTTCGGGTTGTGCGCCTTTGTAGGCAAAGACTCCCCAGTTGCGGAACAAGGTTCCGAAACCGTTCATTTCATCCGAATAAAAGATATTGGGTTTGTAAAAACTGGTATTGGTAGTTGCCGAGGTAGCCGTTACCAGGTTGTTGCCGTTTGTGTTCTGAAATGCATTTAGTTTTGTGGCTATGGTTCCGCTGTCGGTATAGTATTCAATAAATAAAGTGGTGTTGGCAGGCAGGCTTGCCTGATAAGAGTTGCCCGACAAGGCTACAAAAGTGGTTCCGTTGAACTGTCTTTTTTCTGTAATGACGCCGTTTTGGTTGATGAGGTAACGGAATTTTGCCGGACGCCCGTTGAGGGTTGAAATGATTTTACCATTGGCATTTTTAACCACCATAAAAATGGTGCGGTCTTTACAGGTCGGCTCATCACAGCCTGCAAGACTGAAGTTATGGTTGATGCCTAAAGTCGTTGCTGTAGGAAAAGTAGATTTATAATTGTTGTTATGTTGTTTGTGGTATGATTGGTATTTTGGTTTTATATAGGTCAGCTCATTGTTATCGGTTTTGATTACCCTCGGTTTAAAGAGGTTGTCCAATAATTTCCAGTTGATCTGAGAGGTGGTTTCTACTTCTATTTCAAGGTATTTATAGGTGTCAGGGTCGTTGCTGTTGATGTCTGTAAAGTTGAAGGCCAGATTGATAGCCGGTATAGCATTGTTGGTATTGGCTTTGATATGTCTTTTTTGGAGCTGTGTTGAGGAGTATCCGTTAAAGGGTACTTTGCTTACCGAATTGTCCGGATTGGTTTTGAGTTGGTATCCGGTCACGGTGATAAAAACATCATCAGAGAGCTGTGCATTGGTGCCGCTGTTGTTGATGGTAAAAGCATCCCACTGCAATCGGTAGTTGCCTTTAGCGGTAAACAGGTGCGGTTCGCTGATGGCATTGCCATAGACAAATGATTCGCTGAATCGGGAGGAATATTGCGGGTATTGGTTCGCAGAAGGATAATCCTGAGTGGTGTAGGTAATTGCAGGATCCCATGTTACCGCTGCCGGCTCTGTAGGGATCTGACTGCTGTTGACTCTGAAAAAGATCATATCGCCTTTGCTGACGGATATATTTGAAAAGTTGGTGGTTTCTGAATTGACAACTAATAATGACGGCTGTTTGATATAGGTAGTAGTGTATGGAATGAGTGGGCTACCACCAATGGGTCCTCCCGGAATAACCGGCAAAGCATTAGCTGCCATAGTATTGAAGGGCTCTGCCATCATTGGGGTGCCCATACTATCCAGCAAATCAGTAAAGTCCTGCTCATAAGGCAGATCATATGCTTCCGAATCATCAATTGGCCATGCTACCGGAACATCGGCAGTAAGACCGGATAGTGCAGGATTGAGAAACAGACTATCGGCTTCATTAACATGCTCATTTACCAACAGATCAGACATCCAGGTATTTTCTGCTGTTTCTGATAGTGCAGGATTGAAAAACTGGCTGTCGGTCTGATTGACTTCTTCATTTACTAATAGGAATGAATTGAAAGTATCTTCTGTTGTTTGTGATAGCGCAGCATAATAACTGCCCAGATTTACAGGAGGTCCTACTACAAGATTTTTAAAGCTGCTTTTTTCAACGGAGTAGCGTACTCCGTTTTCAGAAGCAACAAATGGCTTGCTGATCTGTCCTGTGATGTTGATTTTCCCGGCTTTGGGTGCTACCCATACTTTAACAACATCCATGAGGTCATTGCCCAGTGTGAGATCAGGCAGTGGTTCAGAAATACCCGGATCTACATCTCCTTCTTTGAAAATAAGGTTGGGTGTGAGTTCACTGTTACTGGTAAAAGAAGGTAAACCCGAATTCGGATCTATTCTGTTGAAATACACGATTTTATCCTTTACATAATCTACGAGTCCGTCACCATTTACATCGGTAAAGAAGGTACGTACTCTCGAATTGGAGTTGGACTTGGAAGATTGCAGGTTAAAAGCAATCAGGGAAATGGATTTTTCGGGAGCCGTTGAGCTTCTGTTTTCCGTAAGTCCCAGTTCAGGCAAATGACTTACTTTATAGAGCTGCTCGCTAAAAAGTACCCCGCCAAGGTTTTTTCGGTATTTGACATCATTGCCTATTTTCATGACTTTGTCATCCAATCCGTCTCCATCAATGTCCATGAGCACCATAGCAGGCGATGTTTTACTCGAAACATTTGACGGAAATGTCATATTAAAGGTACCACCGGTACTGAAAGGCCACCAGGAAGGAACGTTATATAAAGGAGAAACACCACCCCCAACAGTAAACTCTGATGTTTTATACGATTCTTTTCCGGAACTCAGCGTAGAGTGCTTTTCATCTTCGAAATCGTCATATGAATTCAACCTTACATCCGGTCCGAACAAGCCGTTCTGAACATCATTATAATACTCAAATGTATGCACATACGAGGTTGTTTCCTGTGATTGGTCTTTATGTATTTTTATGTTGTTTGTTTCTATGCCATCGAGCAGCTGTTTTCCAAACGCTCCTGTTTTGTATTTAAAGTTGTAATGGATCTGATAGTTTTCTACATCTTTTTTTCTCTGGGTAGCACTAAATACCTGAATGCTTTTCACAGACGAAGCACTTACCTCTTTGAAACCATAGCGGTAACTCACTGACTGATCGGTGCGCTGTTCTGTATTATAAATAAAGTTGACCTTGTGCATGCCTTTTTCCATTCCGGAATAATTTATGGAAGGATGCAGGGTATAGGATATGGAATTTATCAACAGTTCTTTTCCTCCTGATAAGATTCCGGAGTTGTAGGTTTTGGTGTAGTAATTATATTGTATATAATTGCCGTTTTTGTCTTCTACTTTTTCTAACATCCATTTGGCAATATTACCGGAATTGGTACCCGATGTCAATCTGCCGGATGCGGTTTGTCCGTAGTAGTATTTTGTTCCGGATTTATCCGAAACAACCCAGTAGTAATTGGAAGGATGGGTTCCTTTACGTTCTATTTTAGAGAAGCTGCTTTCTGTTTTCGGATAAAAAACGGCATTGTTTACTCTGTTGATGGTGGTAAAACTGCGGTGCGGCAGGTATAATTGTGTGCCGTTTTTGAGCTGTAGCTCTTCTCCGTTGAACAGGTAGCTTTCCGTTTCTTTTGAAGCATGGTATTCCGGTACTCCGAATTTGGTGTCTACGGTGATGGATGCCATGGATATGTCCCATCCAAAACCGGCAATACCACTGGATCCGTTGTTGTTGTATGATACAGCAACCGATGGCTGTAATCCGTTTCTTCCCGATGGCAGCTGAATCGGAAAATCAAGAGTACCGTCTCCTTTCTGGTTGGCAACAGGCGGCTGTATCTGCATGGTATTAGCCGTCGGATCGGCTATTTTAATGTCGGATATGGAGGTCGGTGTATAGGAATTGGTTTCAGGGGAATCCGGTGCCTGTATGATTCCGGCAATATAGTCGGTAAAGTGATCGGTTAGCGATATGATTTTCTGATGCTCCGTATCAATACTGTCTGTTTCTACGGCTAACCATCTTCTTTGCTGCAGATCAAAGTAGAGTATTTGTATGTCTTTTTCACTGTATCCTTTTGGCAAGAGTGCTGTATTGTAGTGTAGTGCGAGTTTTGCCTTTTGTGCAAATCTGGCTCCTTCTGGTAAAAAGCGATACGCAGCGGCATCGTGTGTTACATTGATGATGTTGTTCCCCAGAGGGGCAATATCTACCGATCGCAGTTTCTGAGCTGTGATATACCGGGCGTCTTTATAGTCTTGCAGATTGATCTGAAAATCCATAGCGTCAGTAGTAAAAGCATATACTTCATCTGATGTTCTTACTATTTTTTGCAGTGCTGCCGGTTTTTTATAGACGATCTGATGTGTGGCATCTATTTTATGTTCAATAGGATGTGTTTGGGCATATAGTGTTTCTCCTGAACTATTTTTTAGGATGACTTCCAGTTCGTTTACAGATCCGGTGTCTTCCAAAAGGGTTTCAAATTCATGATTTACTACGCGTATTGGTTGGCCATTGATGGATAAAACGGCGTCTTTATCAGACACTGTTCCTTTGATATAGGAGGTGTTTCCTTTGAAATACAGTGTATGGGCATCTGTAAAGTAAACAGGTTGTTTATTTGTTTCCGGGCTAAGTGTTATTTTAAGGTTTTTCACCTTATAACGGATGTTTTCATGTTCCGGAACGGTAAACATGATATGGTTCAGACCGTTTTTTAATTGTTCCGGAACCAAAACTTCTTCTACGGTTTTCCACTGATTGTTTTTTTGGATGATATACCCCCCGACTGCATTGTTTTCATTAATGCTTCTTGAAATACCCGATGGATTATCGATCCCAAAAACATCATAGCTCAATCTGATTTCTTTGTTGTTGAGAAGATTTTTATCTACTGTAAAGCTAAAAATATTGTCTGACGGATCGTCGCTGGTATGCTCTTCATCATATCCGATGATTCCCTGTTTGTCTGCAGAATGAATTTCAACAATCTCTTTATTTGCTGTGCTTTGTGTAGTGATGGTTTGTGCCGTTGTTGTATATATGGTATTTTGATTTTGCTCAGCAGTGGCTTCCGGTTTTCCGACAACAGAGAGCTCCTTTGAAAGGAACTCATCTGTATCGAAAAAAGAAAATGTTGGGGGGTATTTTGCGGCATAATACGGATAGTATTCTATCATGGCATAAGCCGGATAGCCTATAAAGTTGAATAACATGGCAAATAATACCACATGGTACAGGAAAGTATGGCGGAATTTTAAGCGTTTATGTAACATTGTTATAAGGGTAATAGCGTGGTTTATATGGTTTTATTTGATACGTATTTTTTTTATCTGTAATTCTTTGTTGATATAGGCTACTACGATGTAAGTACCTGTTGAGAATCTTCCCAAAGAGTGGGTTTGCTGCTGAATATTTCCCAGTGCTTTTTTGTGTATCAGCTTACCATTGATTTCATAGATGGCAATCTCTACAAGTGCTGTATCAGGGAGATCAAATCGCACGTAAACTTCATCGGTATCCGTTGCCGGATTCGGATAGATAGCCCAGGCTTCTTTGCTATTTTGTTGGAAAACGCTGAAAGACTGTTTTACAAAACAATCTGCACTCTGATAGGTGATCAGTTCATAAGTACCTTCTTCGGTAAGTTGTATTGTAGTTCCTGTACCTATTTCTTTTCCGTTTTTGAGCCATTGATAATTTAATGTTGTCTTATTTGATGCCTCCGTATTCAGATTGATAGAGACCGGTTCCTGTTCCAGAATATAATATTCTTTCAGGCTGCTTTGTTTTAGCATTGCTGTTGCAGCGGGTATTTTTCTTTGAATGCTTTTGCCGTTATAGGCAATTGTAACGTTAAAAAATGTGGTTTGATCTGTAGGTAAGGTATAGTTTTCTTTGTATTGATTGGTTGATAGTACTACTTGTTTCTTATCATCGGTTACCAACAGACTGAAATCGCGCAGTTTGTTGTTATTTTTCAACCGCAACTCTGTAGCACGGCAATCTGCTTGATAAGTTACCTGCAGTTCTGTTTCCCGAATTCTGAACTGGAAAAAATGATCCGTATCTGCTATCAGCGGAATATTTTTAAAGGCGATATGACCGTCCTGCAGCACAGCTTCAAATACTGTTTCTTTTCCATCACGCTGCACAATGAGCTCATGATCAGACAACTCTTTTCCCTGCAGCAGTTTTTCCGGAAAAGCAAGATTCACTTCTACATTCTGTATAGCGGTTCGGGCAAGCCATATTTTTTTGCTGCGTTTTGTTTTTTTATCAAAAGCAAATTCTTTTTTATTATTTCCTAATAATACAAAGGAACCATCTCTGCCAAATATTTTTTCAGGGTCAGAGAAGGAAACCATGAGATCCTGGTCTTTGGAGTGTATGCTTTTTTCCTGCCATAAATTGAAATATGAGGCATATCCTATTCCGAAAATGGCATGGTTAAAGGCTTTTTGTGTGCCCTCCCATAATCTTTTGTCTTTATACACATATTTTTTATAATCAATCAGGTCAATTCCGTATTTAAGGCTCAGATAGGTTCTGATCTCATTTGCATTGTCATAACCGGATCCGTTGACCAAAATAAGTTCATACAGGTGGGTATTTTTCAGGTCGGCATTCATCCAGAATCTGCCGTTCTCTATATTTGAAAAACTAATATCTGCAAGTTCTCCGAATGCCTCATTGTACCCGGAAAGCTTTATGGAATCATTTATAACCTGATTTTTACCATCGAGGAACAGGCTGTTATTTTCACCTAAAATCGAGATTAGATATTCTTCTTTTCCTTTTTCTGATTTGTAAACCAGAAATAAGTGATTGGAATTATTGATTTTTTTAGATGAACTCCATATATCAGCTCCGGAAGCGTTGATATGAGTATGGAAATTCAAAGTGCTTAACGCAGTAGTTGTATCGTTAACTTTCTGATGATTGTACACCCATAAGGTAGGTCGAAATGAAGGGCTTTTTTGAGAAAAACAATCAAAGTAAAGTACAAATACCACGAAAAAAGTTAAAATTAACTTTGTTTTCATGCGTATTTTATTAATGTTTAAGGATGATAAAAATACAAATTATTTGTAAAAAAAATAATTTTAGTAAAAATAACAGTGCCAAAACTGCCAAAAGCAATATTTTTAATCAATAATTTTATGATAAAAAATAAATTTTAACAAAAACTAAATTATAGTTATTTAGAACGATTTATCTTTTTTAACTAAAATGAGAAATAAACAATAATTTTAATTTATCCTTAAATAAGGATAAAAAACATCATTTATAAACGATTACAGATCAAATAAATACAATTAAAATGTCATTTTTTACAAATTCAGTTATGCCGAAAAACAAAAAAAAGAGCAACTTTTGGCGTTGCTCTATGAAAAATGCTAAATTTTTAAAAAAGGGTCTGATGAATTATTCGCACTTTATCACATAGAATGATAAGTGAGTTCCACTACACCAGATCTGAAAATTTTTGTATTTGTTAATTGAAGCTGTACGCGATCTGTAATACTTTCAAACAAAGGCTTGCCACTTCCGAGAACAACCGGATGAACGGATATTTTGTAGACATCGACCAAGCCTAAACCAATAAAGGTTTTGATAAGATGGGCCCCTCCATAAAGCCAGAGGTCCTTTTTCGCATTTTGTTTTATTTCAGCCATCTTCTCTGCGATATTATCCGAAATATAGATCGCATTTTTATCTGTTCTGCTCTGATGAGAAAACACTACTTTGTTTTTGGAATGAATTGCAGTCCACATTTCTTTTTCTGGCTTTTCTGCATTTTCATCAGGTTGATAATTTCCCCACTGCTCATAACTAATACGTCCATACAATATGGTATCAATACTATCAAGAAAAGCATCAAAATCCATATCATCGTCCATAATACACCAGTCGGTTTCTCCATTTGGTCCTTCAATAAAACCGTCTAAACTCATCGCCAAATTTAAGATGATCTGTTTCATATTGCTTGTTTTTTTTAAGCAAAGATAGAAATCCATTTTAAAGTCTGGAGAACAGAATCTGTCAAAATCATGTAGGAAATATAAGGGCTAAGAAAATGGTTTCCTGCGTCATTTTTAAAATTTCTGCTATATTTGTACTTCTTATGAGAAGGCATTATTAGGTAACCTTTTCACATGTAGCGGGATACTTTAAATAAAAATCCTGTTTTTCTTTTTGATGGACATCTCTTCATCTGTTGCTGAAAATCTAAAAAAATAAACCATTCATGTTCTTTGTCTGAACTAAAAAGGTTCCTTACCTCATCTTATATTAACAACTTACCATATGAATACAATAAAAAGAATAACTCCTACGGATTTCCAGAGGAGAATTTATGCCGGAAATATCGGCTGATTTTGCGATTCTGAAAACTCCGATTCAGGTACACGATATAGCTAAAACATCGGGTTTTATTAAAGTACCTACTCCACCAACCTGAATTTAACTTTATTTTCACATCACTAAAGGAAGTGCCAAACAACAGATAGATGCCAATGTGGTATCTATAAAGGAAAATGAAATCTTATTCGTCAGACAGGGTAATGTAACTTCGTTAAGAGAAGTAAACCCGGATGCTGCGGGATATATGATTTTATTTGAAGACCAGACCCTTAATCAATTGTTCTCTAAGTCGGATATCTTGTTAACCTCTTTTACCATATCATTGAATCTATTAATCCCAATAGCTTCATATTAAATATAAATACTCGTAATTTCATCAAACAATTCAGCTATTTCTTCACGACTAAGCTGTGCAAGTAGCTTTTCCTTTTTTTGATATAATTCTTCCTCTTTTATGACGACAGCCATTGAGGTATCTTCACACTTATAAAGAAGTTGTACACCCTCTTCTACTGTTTTAAACTTCGTCAACAACAGGTTTTCGGTAAGCCAATCCGTAAAATCCATTTGTTCACCTCCTTCCCATGGTGGATTTGTCTCGTATGAATTTACCTTATCAAAAACTCGTCTCGTGTTGCTATAGATACTCTATATTCGTCAGAAGTATAATAATTTACTGACTCTTCCATCAGATCGCGGAATTGCTGTACCCGATCGGTTGCTTGCTCCTGTGCTTTTGTACCTAAATCAAAAAGCAATAAGCCTAATAATACGACTGTTTTTTTTATCATCTATGGCTTGTTGGGTTTGATATTGGCAGTTACGGCAGAAAGTTTCAAGAAGTCGTTATATTGTCTGGTTTGCTTCGCTTCATAATGAATATAATTTACACTTACTTCATCAAACAACTCAATAATTTCTTCTATGGTTAAGTGTTTGAGAATAGCATTACGTTTTCCTTCAAATTCATCCGCCTTTTGCGAGATCTGTTCTGAATTTAGTCCACATTTATATACCAACATCACGCCTTCTTCGGCAGAGCTAAATTTTGTTAAAGCTAAATTCTCATTGAGCCAATCACCAAAATCTATGATTTCACCACCACCAATAGGTGGATCAGGAACGACAACCTTATCGAAAAATTCATCATAGCAAGTACTTAATGATCTATACTCATCCGACGCGTAATACGCTATGGACTCATCTAACAAATCTCGCATTGCTTGTAAGTTATCTTTTTCTACTTTTTGCGCAAAAGCTCCTAAGCCAAAAAGCAATAGCCCTAATAATACAACTGTTTTTTTCATCTTTTAAGGATTGCTATGTTTGATTTGTGCGGTGGCATCGGAAAGAAGTAAATACTTGTTATACATTTCGTCTCTCTTCCTGGATTCTTTTGCTTCTAGGTAAATATAATCCGAAAACATATCATCATACAGTTCGATAATTTCATTTTTAGTAAGCTGCTGAAGTAATAAATTCATTCTTTCAGATAGTATCCGGTGTTTTTCCGTAAGCATTGCTAGTGTAACTTCATATTGATAGAATAGTTGTACACCTTCTTCAACAGTTTTAAACTTAGTAAAAGTCAAATTATCTGTTAGCCAATCAGTAAAATCTATATTCTGATTGGATCCAATAGGTGGATTTGACTCATAAATATTTATTTTATCAAAAAACGTACTTGATACTTCCATACTTGACTTATATTCGTCAGAGGCATAATATGCTACACTTTCTTCCAACAAATCTCGAACTGCTTGTGAGCGGTCTCGTTCTTGCTCCTGTGCTTTTGTAACTAAGCCAAAAAGCATTAGCCCTAATAATACAACTGTCTTTTTCATTTTCTAAGGATTACTATGTTTGATCTGTGCGGTGGTATCGGAATTACGAATAATGCTTTCAGAGAATTGCTTTCGTTCTTTACTTTTATTATAAGCTTCATTCACAATGTAACGGTAAAGAATATTAATAAAAATTTCCTCCCGCTCTTCGTCATTTAGTTGAGCCAAAATAGCTTCCCGTTTATTATCTAGCTCATCCATTTTTTGATATACCGCATCTGCCTGTAGCCCGCATCGGTATAGCATCATCACGCCTTCTTCCACAGAAGAAAACTTGGTTAAGGCTAAGTTTTCTGTAAGCCAATCTCCTAAATCCATTTGTTCACCACCACCTAATGGGGGTTTTGTAACAGTCAAATTAATCATATCATAAAAAGTATCATAACACTCTTCTTTCGATCGGTATTCATCTGATGCATAAAAATCTACAAATTCTTCCACAAATTCCTGAAATATTGCAACGTTATCTTTTTCTACTTCCTGTGCTTCAGTTTCTAAGCCAAAAAGCAATAGTCCTAATAATACAATTGTTTTTTTCATCATTTAAGGATTGCTATGTTTGATCTGTGCTGTGGTATCGGAATTACGGATAATGCTTGCAGAGAATTCCTTTCGTTCTTGACTTTTATTGTAAGCTTCATTGACAATATAACGGGAAAGTATAGGAAAAAAAACTTCATACAATTCCTCTTTACTAAGCTCCGCAACTATAGAGTCCAGTTTACTAAATAATTTTCTCATTTTGTAAGATACAGCATCTGTCTGTTGTCCACAGTGGTAAAGCATCATCACACCTTCTTCCGCAGAAGAAAACTTGGTTAAACCTAAGTTTTCTGTAAGCCAATCTCCTAAATCCATTTGTTCACCACCACCTAATGG
>DAMCXY010000009.1:55273-111182 GCA_032096595.1 Flavobacterium sp.
TCTGTAAGCCAATCTCCTAAATCCATTTGTTCACCACCACCTAATGGGGGTTTTGCAACAGACAAATTAATCATATCATAAAAAGTATCATAACACTCATTCATAGATGTAAATTCATCTGAAGCATAATACGAAACCGATTCGTCTAAAAAGTCTTGAAATATTTCAAAGTGATCTTTTTGTACTTCCTGAGCTTTAATTCCTAAGCCAAAAAGCATTAGACCTAATAATACAACTGTTTTTTTCATAATTTTAAATTTTTTATTTTAAGCATTTATTAAAATCATCTATACATTTTTCTGTATCAATTTGGAGATTTATTTTACCGTAACTCACCTGCTTATCAGCACCATTTAAACCTTTCGTAGTGATAGCATAAGCAACAGTTCTAATATAGTTCTCGGTCGCCTTATCCATACAACTTTTTAGTTTATCCTCACAGTTAAGATTTGTATCTTTTTTTAAAGGCTGTGTAATCCATTTTTCGATGTAAAATTTTGAGTCAACCAACTCAGCTGCATTGATATACTTATAGATTTCAGCAAATTCACTCAACTCTCTTTCCTGACTATCAATGACCTGCATCCATTTTTTCTTAGCTTCTTCATTATCTCTGAAATTGGTATAATGAATATGTTTGCTGATCCACTCTACCATATCTGCATCAGCAGGTACCGCAAGACCGTTAAGATCTGTAGTAAACTGATGTATCAGCTCTTTCGTTTCTCTATAGATCGCAGAGCGAACATATGCAGCAAACATGGCATCTGTTTCATCTGGAGACTTTGATCGGTTACTATTGCCTGTGGTTACGGTTGTTAGAATTTCGGGTTCACTCAGGTTATTGTCATTACTACATGAAACCATCATCAAAAAGCTAATGACTATTAAATATTTATTCATATCTTCTATTAATTAGTTATCTTTTAGGATTAAGACACATGTCAAATAAGTTTGCACATTCTTTGATTTTATCTTTATAACATCTATCTTCTGAATTGTAAAGTCCCGATTTGTCATCCCATCCCGACTCTGATATTAATCTCATACGCATTGCGTAGTCATCTGTCGCATTCTTTGCACAACATTTAAAATCATCTTTGCATTTTTTATTACTTGTTACCCGTTGCTCTGCGAGCCATTTGTATAATGTTCTTTGCACAACTTCGAGCGGTGCGGTAAAGACGTAGTCATAGATATGCGGGTAGCGTTGCATCTTTTGCTGATGGAGATCGGCAATGATAGTGTGTCTGTGTTTTGCCTCTGATATGCTGTTGAATCTGGTCTGATGAAGGTTGCCCTCTATCCACTTGAATAATTTTTCTTCCGTATTGATATCTGCTACATTGCCTTTGTAGTTAAGGTCTTCGCTAAATTCTGACATCAATGCGTTCACTTCTTTGTAGATTGGAGAACTTACGTATTCATAAAATATACGGTCTGTATCATCCTCTATAGACGGAATCTAGTCTGATGCTGCCCGGAGAGCAGTATGGGGGGTGCTGAGTCTGGCTCCTGTATCGAACTGGTTGTCTCCGGAACAACCGAGCAATAACAGGCAAATTGCCATTGCCATCATTTTCATGTTTTTTGGTGTTTTTTGGTTTTATAATCTGGTTATTAAAATTTATAATGTTAGCGATCTGATAAGATCCCGTCCAAATAATATTTTGTTACATAAAAAACCTACAGTCATCAGCTGCATGTGTGGTAGTGGTCTGCAGTCTGTTACCCGTCTAAGTATTGTGGTAGGTTATTCTCAAAGTAAAGTATAATATTTTAAAGAAACAAATTATTTTCAGTGAAAAAATTAAATATTTAAAAAATATTTTTTTGAAAATCAAATGTTTAAACATTCAGTTTTATTTCTTTAAACATAATAAACATAGTATCTGATAAACTTTCTTCATTTTTTCATATCATTAATGAACTGCTTAAAATGGAGGAAAATTGCTCTAAATCTATATAAGGAAAACTATAAAAAAGTTTTATTTTAAAAAAAATCGAGAATAATTAAAAAAAAACGGAACAAAGTAGATTTCTCTATCTTGTTCCGTAAAGTGATCCAATCAGGATTCGAACCTGAGACCTACTGCTTAGAAGGCAGTTGCTCTATCCAGCTGAGCTATTGGACCTTACCTTTTTAACACCTTCTGATGTCAGAACTGTGTTTAAAATTTTAACGGTGCAAATATATTGCTTTTTTTAATTATCATACCATAAATCTGCACCTTTTTTTGAACTATTCCCTAAAACACTGGGTTTAAAAAGAATATCGCTTTGATTTTTCTGCAGAATCATGTGTTAACCATATCTTACTTCCATTTTTATACCAGCATCCTCTTTATATACTGAAAGATTTAGTAATAAAGTATGGGAGTTTTCATATCGTGATACAGTAATACCATCCAATGTTCTTTTTCAGCTAATGTTTGCCATTCTTTCCGGAGTTCCATTGCATGTTTACCATCATAATCCGTCTTGTAGGCTATAGCATAATCTAAATATCCTTTTTGTGGCAGATTATCGGCTGCGTAAAAAACCGTTTGCTGTCCTCTCATCCAAAATAGCTGATGAAACGGCGTGTGACCGCCTGTAACTTCAAAAAACAGTTCCTCGGTGATTTGTCCTTTATCTTCTTCCATCCATACTATATTAGATAAAGAAGTAAGTATTTCCAATATTTTGCTATTATACGAATAGGTTTCTTTCTGAGTTAAGGCAAAATCAAATTCCCTTTTTTGTATATAGAGGGTCGCTTCAGGAAAATGAGGAATAAATTCATTGCCGGAAAAATGCCCTATGCCATCTAAATGATCTTTATGCAGATGAGAAAGTACAATTTTGGTGATCTGATGCGGAAAAACACCTTCATCCTCCAAAAGTTCATACATCAACGGCTTGCCATCCTGTACAATTCCCAAACCAAGATCAAAAAGGATAATATCATTATCTGTTTGTATGAGGAAAGGCTGAATGGCCATTTTAAGCCGTCCGTCATCTATCCTTTCTCCTTGTTGTAAACGGGTAAATTCTTTCTGCTTGTTAACCGCAAAACGGCCTTCTTTCAACGGAATTACTTTCATAAGATCTTTTTTAATCTTTTTAAATATTCTTTAGCTTCGCTGCATTGCGGCTGCTCGTTTTTCTGCCGGCATTTTTTCGAGAGCATATCGCAATGAAGTTCGTGGCATGCGGTCTTTATGTTGCATCAAGTAATTAAATACTTCATCCTGATGGGCTTCACTTGCTGTTTTTAACAGCCAACCTGTCCCTTTTTGAACCATATCATCAGGGTCCATAAGCAGAGCATCTGCTATTTCAAAAATGTCCTGCAAAAATGCGCCTTTTCTTGCCGGTACTATCAGGCTTACCGCTGCTGCTCTTTTCATCCAGCGGTTCTCAGATTGGGTAAACGCTTTTAACGCATCCATATATTCGGGATATTTTTCAATAAACATTCCCATTGTATGATTACAAAATGTATCACATGTAGCCCAATTATCAATATATGTATCAATCCATTTTTTAAACAGCTGAAAATCTGAAGGCTCATATTTTTTATGGAGATTTTGTGACCAGTGACAGGCAATAAAAGCTTCCTCCATATATCCAGACTGTAGCAATTGCTCACAATATGAGAAGATTTCTTCCTTGGAAAGATCTTTAATTTCTTTGAAATATACTTTACTTATTTTACGCACTTCCGGGTTTTTAACGCCATATTGACGTGTAGTTTCTTTAAAAAAACGCTGACTGGAAAGAAGTGTTTGCTCATCAGCATTTTCTTTCAATGTGTTTCTGATTTCAGATAGTATATTTTCCATAAGTATCCTGATATTTATAGTTCCTATTATACAAATAGTTTTTTAGGAAATGGACTCCTTACAAAGGTAAGGGAATATCCATTGTCAAAATATTTTGACAACCTTAAGATTGTTTTTTGATGTGGTATTCCAAAATATTGATGCTGTGCTGCATCTCCGCCTCATCCAAATGTCCGAAACCAAGTCTCATGGCGGTAAGCTGCCGGTTTTGATACAATAAAGTTTTAGGAATAAAAAGGTTGTCTTTTGCACAGGCATTACTCAACTGCAGAAGATTGACCGGCTGCTGCCATTCTACCCAAACCGCCAATCCGCCTGATGGCTTTTGAAAATGAAGAATATGTTCAAATTTTTTTTCTAAAAGTGTGGTAAATACATCTCTTCTGTGATGGTATACTTTTATAGATTTTTTAAGGTGTCTGTGGATTTCTCCTTCTTCAATCATTTCTCCTAAAACCTGTTCCATCAGTACATCTCCCTGCCGGTCTATAATTCCCAGATATTTGCGCATTTCACTCATCAGATTTTCCGGAGCTACAATAAAACCGGTTCTAAAACCCGGTGCCAGCGATTTACCAAAAGAACCTGCATAAATAACCATTCCGTTGGTATCTGCACTTGCCAAAGGCAAAACAGCACTTTTATCATAGTGAAAATCATAATCATAGTCATCTTCCAGAATGACAAATCCGTATTCATTGGCCAGATCCAGGAGTTCAATTCTGCGTCGGGCACTTAGTGTAACAGTAGTTGGATAATGATGATGAGGGGTCAGATACAGCATTCGTATCCGATGCTTACGGCACAAATCACGAACAGCATCTGTTTGTAGACCTTCGGCATCAATAGGAACCTGAAGAATACGGGCACCGGATTTCTGAAAGATCATGTTTACCGAAAAATAACTCAGAGACGCTACCACAACAATATCGCCTGCGTTTAATAGTATTTCAGAAATAATATAAACGCTCATTTCCATACTGCGTGTAATGAGGACATTTTTTTTAGAAATATGCAACCCGCGGGACAGATTGAGATAATTAGACAGGTTTTCTTTAAAATATTCGCTGCCTTCCTGATTGTAATATCCGAATTTACGCTGATTGCTTTTGCGCTTCATATTAGAACTGTACAAACGGGATAAATATTCTATCTGTGTAAGTCTTATATCGGGTGTTCCGTCATTAAAGACATATTCACAGGCAGAGTGTTCAAAAGGATTGTCTAAGAGATTGGATTCTGTGAATGAATACCCTGTTTTTTGAGGATATAATGCCAGCTGATGTTCTAATGAAATCTGAAAACGATCTGGTCTCTCTTCTTTTTTACGCAATACAAACGTTCCTTTATTAGGCCGTGTTTCTACCCATCCCTGTGCATCGAGTTCTTCATAAACAGCCACAATGGTTTTACGGTGTACTTCCAGAATTTCACTAAGCATACGCGTTCCCGGCAATTTAGTTCCGGCATTCAGATAGCCTCTCTGTATCGCATTAATCAGTTGATAGGCAATCTGCAGATAAACAGCCGTAGCCGATGTACGGTCAATTTGTACAAAACTTTGATAAGGAATTATAACCGGACTACTCATAATATAAAAAGTGGCACCATTTGATTAGCCGGCAAGATACTACTTTTGGCATAAACTAAAAATAGTATGCATAATTTACTTCAACATCTGGTAAATAACAATGAATTACATTCAAAGTGGCTCAATACCTTATCTTTTATGGAAAATGCAGGAGCCCGAAAAATCTCTTTGTGTGAGCATCCTTCAAAAGTAGATTTGCTGCAACTCAAACATGCGGCAGAAGAACACCGACATGCTTATTATCTAAAAAAACAGATTGGTAAAATCAGTCCCAAAAGTTGTGTAACCTATACCAACGATGAATTACTGGCAGCCAAAGCTACCCGCTATTATTTAGATATTTTGGATGTAAAAACGAGTCGCTATCTGAAAACACATTTTGAATTGAGCGGTTATGCCCTAAAACATGCAGCCTATTTATTTGTGACCTATGCTATTGAGGTACGTGCAGATGAACTGTATCCACAATATCAGAAAGTGCTTACGCAGAACAAACACAAAGTGATGGTGAAATCCATTATTGCAGAGGAAGAAGGACATCTGGAAGAAATGATTCTGCAACTCCAAAACTTCCATAAAGACTGGGAACAACATGCACAGGCTATCCTCCTTATGGAGCAGTCGTTGTTTACAGAATGGATTACGGCTATAAAAACAGAATTAAAAGATGCTTAGTACCCTCTCATTTCTGGAGCAAGCCATTGAAAAACGAAAACAGGAAAAGGCTTTCCGACAACTGCAAGCTGCTAAAAACGGAATAGATTTCTATTCTAATGATTATCTGGGGTTTTCTACAGAATCCGGATTAACAGAAATACTAGTAAACGAAATAATACAACAACCCGATTTGTTGAAAGGTGCTACGGGCTCAAGACTTATAAGCGGTAATTCTGATCGCACCATGCAGGTAGAATCCTTTTTGGCACATAAACATCAGGTTCAGAGTGCGCTATTGTTTCCTTCGGGTTATACCGCTAATCTGGCTTTTTTTTCGTCCGTACCGCAACGCGGTGATACGATATTAATGGACGCATGTATTCACCGATCTGTACGGGATGGGGCGAGATTATCTGCTGCTCACAAAATCAAGTTTCGTCATAATGATATGCAGCATCTGGAGGAATTATTAAAAAGAGCCCGGGGTAACTGCTTTATTGCAGTTGAAAGTCTTTATTCTATGGACGGCGATTTTGCTCCGCTGCATGCCTTAACTCAAATAGCAAAACGATATAATGCGAATTTGGTTGTAGATGAAGCCCACGCATTCGGCATATTCGGATATGGACTTGTAAGTCAAAAAAAACTACAGCATCGGGTATTTGCAACAATGATTACATACGGAAAAGCATTAGGCTTACACGGAGCAGCTATCTTAGGAACTGAATTGCTTATTTCTTTTCTTGTCAATTTCAGTTCAGCTTTTATCTATACAACCGGAAGTAGTGATTTGCATGCCATAAGCATTCAGAAAGGATATGAATTTCTAAAAGAAAATCCCGAAAGAATACAGGATCTCCAAAATAATATTCTTTTGTTGAGAAACAGCGGACTAACCTTTTCGTCTGTTTCAGAAAGTCCGATACAGATTTTGCGTGGGGCAACAATTTCTTGTGTAAAGAACCTACAACAACAGCTGGAAAAAGAAGGATTTTTGACTTTTGCAGCTCTTGCTCCTACTGTAAAGAAAGGTGAAGAAAGACTTCGAATCTGTTTGCACAGCTATAATTCATCGGATGAAATTAACCAGTTGAGTGATCTCATAAAAAAACATTTATAATGACTATAACACCCGAAAAATTATTTGTAACCGGTATCGGAACCGGTATTGGCAAAACAATTTGTTCCGCTGTACTGACCGCTTATTTTAAGGCTGATTACTGGAAACCTGTACAATCAGGAGACTTGAAACAGACAGACAGTATGATGATAAAACATCTCGTAGAAGCTCCTGTGGTTATACATCCCGAAAGATATTCTTTAGAACTGGCTGCCTCTCCTCATAAATCAGCAGCTAAGGAAAACCTTACCATACATCTTGAAGATTTCCAATTACCTGAAACGAATAATTCTTTGATAATAGAAGGTGCCGGTGGGCTTTGTGTTCCCCTTTCTGATGATGTCTATATCATTGACCTCATAAAAAAATTAGGTCTCCCGGCAGTACTGGTCGCAAAGGACTATCTGGGGTGTATCAATCATACTTTATTATCCTTGGACATGCTGCGAAAAAATAAAATTCCGTTGGCCTACTTTATATTCAATGGCACTTTTGATCCTGATACCTACCGCATCATTGCTAAAAATCTGGAAGCATCAACAAAAATTCTACAGATTCCGTATCTCAAAACAATAAACAAACATAACCTCAACAAGATTGTACAACAACTAACAAACATCTGATCGTATGCAAACAACAGAACCACTAAGACACAACTGGACAAAAGAA
Organism: Flavobacterium sp.; assembly: GCA_032096595.1. Classification (GTDB taxonomy): domain Bacteria; phylum Bacteroidota; class Bacteroidia; order Flavobacteriales; family Flavobacteriaceae; genus Flavobacterium. The sequence goes on from DAMCXY010000009.1 coordinate 63,138, forward strand.
GAGATTGAAGCTATCTACCAAAAGCCTTTACTGGAATTGGTCTATAAGGCTGCTACCGTCCACAGACAATGGCATAAAGCTTCAGAAATACAGGTTTGTACGCTACTTTCTGTAAAAACAGGAGGATGCCCTGAAGACTGCTCCTACTGCGGGCAGGCTGCCAGATATCATACTGATATCAAAGTACAGGCACTTTTACCCACTGAAACGGTTATTGCACATGCAAAAAAAGCGAAAGACGCCGGATCATCTCGATTCTGTATGGCAGCAGCCTGGCGGGAAGTACGCAATAACCGGGATTTTGACCGTATCATTGATATGGTGAAAGGAGTGAATGAATTAGGCCTTGAAGTATGCTGTACACTGGGTATGCTTACAGAAGAACAGGCTTTGAGATTACAGGAAGCCGGACTTCATGCGTACAACCACAATCTGGATACTTCGGAAGCCTATTATGATGAAATTATATCTACCCGAAAATTTGACAATCGTATAAAAACCATTCAAAATGTAAGAAAAGCCGGAATTACAGTTTGTTCCGGAGGCATCATTGGATTGGGAGAAACAGCTGCAGATCGCATTTCCATGCTGCTGACATTGGCTACGATGCCTAAACATCCTGAATCGGTTCCGGTAAATGCTCTGGCACGGGTAAAAGGCACGCCGCTTGAAAATCAGCCAAAAGTACCCATCTGGGATATGGTACGTATGATTGCTACTGCCCGTATTATTATGCCAGCATCTGTAGTACGGTTAAGCGCGGGGCGCATTGAGATGACGGAAGAAGAACAGGCATGGTGCTTTATGGCAGGAGCCAATTCTATTTTTACAGGGGAACGCGAAACGTTATTGGTTACCCCAAATCCGGGAGTTAGTGAAGATATGCAAATGTTTCAAAATTTAGGATTACAACCTATGGTAAAAGAAAAAGAATCCGTATGTACAACGATCTGAAACAAAGAGACAGAGCCGTAAACTGGCATCCGTATACTCAAATGAAAGCGGCTTCTGAGATAATACCAATCGTTAAGGGAAAAGATGCGTACCTTTTTGATGATAAGGGCAATCGTTATATCGATGCGGTTTCTTCGTGGTGGGTTACCTTACACGGTCATGCACATCCCTATATTGCACAAAAAGTATCGGAACAGTTACTGCAACTGGAACAAGTGATATTTGCAGGTTTTACGCATGAACCTGCGATAAAGCTTTCCGAAAATCTCCTGAAATTGCTGCCTGTAAATCAAACTAAGGTTTTTTATACCGACAACGGATCTACTGCGGTTGAAGTAGCTTTGAAAATGTGCATTCAGTATGCACATAATAAGGGATTGAAAAAAAATAAAATCCTTTCTTTTCACAATGCCTATCATGGTGATACTTTTGGTGCCATGTCTGTAAGCAGCAGAACTGTATGGACACAGCCTTTTGGAGAAATGCTTTTTGAAGTGATTTTTATCGATGTGCCGACAAAAGATAATCTGGAGGAATTAAAGAAAACAATTGACCTCTATTCTGATGAATTGGCCTGTTTTATATATGAGCCTCTTGTACAGGGAGCAGCCGGAATGCTCATGCATGAACCTGAAGACCTCAGTGCGTTGATGCAATACTGCCGCTTTAAAAATATTTTAATGGTTCAGGATGAAATTTTTGTAGGTTTTGGTCGTACAGGCAAATTGTTTGCAGCGGATTATTTAACAGAAAAACCGGATATTATGTGCTTTTCAAAAGGCCTGACAGGAGGTACTTTTCCTTTGGGAATGACTACTTGCTCTGAAGCTGTTTATGAAGCTTTTTATGCTGATGACGCCTGTAAAGCATTATTCCACGGTCATTCTTTTACCGCCAACCCTTTGGCTTGTGCTGCTGCGCTGGCCAGTCTGGATTTGCTTTTGAAAAAACAAACTCTTGAAAATATTGAAAGAATATGTTCGGAGCATCAACAGTTTTTAAATGAAATAAAAGACCATTTAGCTATAAAATCCATTCGTCAACGCGGTACCATTCTGGCATTGGAATTAAAAATAACAGAAGAAACATCCTATTTCAACAGGCAATATGAAAGCCTGTATCCTTATTTTTTGAGCAAAGGTATTATCTTACGTCCTTTAGGGAATATTCTTTATCTGGTACCTCCCTATTGTATCTCAACTTCTGATTTGAGATATATTTACCAAAGCATACAGACGGCTTTGAATTTATAAACTATATAAAGCTATCGGTCTCCGGTAGCTTTGTTTTTAAGTTTTCAGGAAAAAAACCTTTTAACCAAATACACTTTATTCCTCTCATACATTTGTCAAATAAGTTCATTGAAATATTCGCTATATCCAAGCATTTGTATGGATATATTTTATCATTCTTCATCAAGAGCGTTTTTACCTGCCATTTGTGCGAATCCCATTTTGTACAAAATATCAGCTCTCGTCCCTTCTCTATGATGAAAATTTTCCATAGTATAAATAATATCCTGTTTAAATCCTTTTCTTGAATAAGATTTATCAACTTCCAATATGAATTTTTTAGTTAACTGAAATTTATTTAATCCGATTACATCCATAGCAGCCCCTTTGGAGAGAAAATAGGATTCATTTCCATACTTTTCTCTATCTATCACAGGATTCAAATGCATATCAATGGCTTGTTTAACAATTGTAGCTTTATTCTTATCTAATCCATTTTTCAAACAAAAATTTTGACTGAATTCACCTCCATAATTGGCAAAACATTGTTTTGAACAAATATGATTATGTTTTTCACTTAATCCTATATCATGTAAAATAGATGAGACAAACAATAATTCATTATCTATATTTAGTTTTTCTGATAATGCAAATCCTGCACTCCAAAAATAGGTTCTATATGAATGATAAAATAAAATAGAATTAAAACTATCCTGTGCTTCCTCTATTGCTTTACTACATAATGATGAATCAGGAATTAATATATCTTTAAAATCAAATTTCATATATCTTTTTATATTTAGTAAAGCCAATGCTTTATTGTATTTTTCTTTGATTTGTGATTCAATAAGCATCATTTTAAATTTTTTTATTTCATTTTTGCTTAAAATTCCTGATGCAGGGATGATAATTTCCATTGTTGAAAAGTTTTATATTTTATTTAGAATCTTTGTGTCGATATAGAAAGTACCGAACGGAATAATACAGGCTATCAACACTATCCATGTGGTTTTGCTGAATTTCCATTGCTGTTCTATCCCTACATTCAACGTATTGAATACGAAAAGTAAAAATAAAGCTCCATGTACTGGTCCGATAAACTGCGAAATGTTCGGATAGGAAAAAAAATATTTTAACGGCATAGCGATAAATACAAGGATAAGTAATGAAATCCCCTCTAAAATGGCAATTATCCGCAATCGTCCAATTTTTGTCTTTAGTAATTGTATCATTTTTTATATTCTATTTAGGTGTTTATCTACTTATTTAATGTTACTGATGTATTCCAAAATCAGCTTTACCCGTATATAGGGTCTTTGGGACAAAAATGAAAATGGCCAGGGAATGGCTACAAAAATAATCAGTAAAGCAACTGAAAACCATATAAGCAATGTTCTATACTTAGCTGTACTTTCTTCTTTTCTTTTTGCCAAAGATGAACCTATGGTTATCATCACAACTGCGACAAGCATAAGCAAAGGATGTAGAAAGCCATAAAAAGCAATTTCGATATGTTGTAAGGAAGTACCTGTATTTTTCCAAAAATAAGATGCGAACGGACTTTTGATATAGAGTATCATTCCGATAATGAGTTGGATATGTGCTATTGTAGCTGTCCAGTGTCTTACTTGATTGTCGTAATCCGAATAATCCCTATGCGATTTATAACCTGAATACGCTCTGCCGATAGCATACAAAAGAGAGAGAAGTACAAGCCATCTGCATATAGAATGTAAAGGAATAAGAAATGCGTCCATTGCTTCTGAATTTTGATGAAGCAAAGATAAAATAAAAAACATACCAATTAGTATGTTTTTGTTAAATAAAAATTATTTAAGAGAATTTAGGTAATTCTTTAGTTCATTTAAATAAGTGCGATAGACATTGTTTTCGCTATCCATTCTACCAAAATTGCGTATGCCCCAATAGCTTGAAATGATAAAAATAGCAACGGATTTCGATTGTACATCTGCGTTTATAAAGCCTGCTTTTTTTCCTGCTTCGATATTTGAAACCAGTATTTTTTGCCATTCATCTGTCACTTCTGTAAGTACTTCTGTAAAAACAATATTTTTTGGTGCCATTTCCTGTATGAAGTTGGAAAGCGGACAACCCTGCTCAAATTTCATAAAGTCATTATCTGATAAAAGCATAGTAACCATTATATAAAGAGCTTCAACTGAATTGGTTTCAAGGCTAAAAATACGTGTAATCTGTGCTAAGAATTTTGGTTTTATTATCTCTCTGATAATAGCAACCCCCATTTCGTCTTTATTTTTGAAATGATAATAAAGTGCTCCTTTGGTAACTTTGGTCGTCGCCAAAATATCGTCAATACTTGTAGTCTGGTAACCGTTGATATAAATAAGCTCATAAGCCTTTTTCAAAATAGTTAAACGAGTTGCTTCTGCTTTTTTCATATTAAATACTATTTGGTATTTTTTGAACAAAGAAAATTATTATTCGCTATATCTGCAACTATTTTATTAATTGATATGTATTTATCAATCCCATTATTCAATTACTCTAAAATAGTTTTTTGCATAAACTTGTTTCTTGGATATGTCTTTTGGAATAAGGAAAAATTTGAATTAATTTTTTTACTGCCTTTACTTATTCCTCATCCCAGAGTGTGGGTTGTGTTTGTGATCTTTCAAGAGCTAACAGAAACGCTTTGTTTTTTAATCCGCCTGCAAATCCTGTCAGTTTACCGGATGTACCTATAACACGATGGCATGGAGCAATGATAGAAATAGGATTTTTACCGTTGGCTCCCCCTACTGCCCTGACGGACTTTTCATTGGCAATTTCTCTGGCCAGATCACCGTAGCTTCTCGTTTCTCCATAAGGAATTTTCAATAACTGTTGCCATATTTGCTGCTGAAACGCAGTACCGGTAAAGTCTAAAGGGAGGTCAAATACTTTGCGCTTTTTAGCAAAATACTCCTGAAGTTGAATTGCGGTTTCCACCAATACAGGATGTTCATCAAAACGCATTCCTTCTGAAAGGGTCACCCGTGTTGCGTCATCGTTTTCCCACAACACAGCCGCCAGTCCCTTTTCTGTTGCGATCAGTTTTAATACTCCAACCGGAGTAGCAATGTATGTATGGTAATTAGACAATATGTTATGTAGTTTTTTGTTTAAGTTTATATTACTAAGATACGGCATTCCCCTATTCTTTTCAATGATCTCTAAAAAGATTTTTATTACATTAGTAGATACTAAAACTTCTTAACAATGCAACAGGACGAAATCAATACCATGATTGATCAGAGCAATGAAAACCTGCGCAAGCTTCAAAAAATTGTAGCCACTACAATGGAAGAAGAGCAGCTCATCATCAATAATTTGCTACATCCACCAAAAGAAATATTATCAAGCGGACAGCGGATATCCGATAAGGTAGCGCGATTTGGCGGTAGCTGGAGATTCATCATTATTTTTACACTGGTTTTAGCCGTTTGGATTGTATTCAATACGATGGCAGCAAAAGAACTTGAATTCGATCCGTATCCGTTTATCCTTATGAATCTTGTATTGTCCTGTATTGCGGCTCTTCAGGCTCCCATTATCATGATGAGCCAGAACCGTCAGGAAGAAAAAGACCGTATGAGAGGAGAAAATGATTACCTCATCAATTTAAAAGCGGAACTCGAAATACGCAGCCTACATCAAAAACTGGATCTTTTGCTCAATGAAGAAATTAAAGCATTATATGAATCTCAGGTAGCCCAATTAAAATTACTGGAAAAACTGGAAGAGAAAATCGAAAAGATGGAAAAAAAATAAACGGATAACTACCGTTTTATAATGATGGATATAATTACTGCTCAGTCATTCAAATCACTGAAATCCATGAGTTATATTTTTCCAATGAAAGGTTATTTTTGTGATAATGTTATCAATTGTTTTGCACCAATACAAAATGTCTTTTTTATGAAAAAAATATGCCTCCAAATTCTGTTTTTGTTTCCTTTAATAGCAAATGCTCAGCATCTTGATTCATTATCGACCAACATAAGCTCTTCAGTTATTGCTGCCTACTTTGAAAAAATTGATAAAGAAGATTTTATTTATCTGGTTCCTTTTCAAAAAAAAGAATTATGGGGCTATCTTGATAAAAGAACCTTACAGGTAAGACTTCCTGCCGTTTTCGATCAGCTTGGGTTTTATAAGGGAGAAGGCTATATAGGAAGTTTTTATGACACTGTTTCCTTAACAGATTATATTGTAACTGTTGACAAGTCAGGAAAAATCAACTTTCAGATTTCTGTAATAAGCTTAATGGAAGCTTTGCCTCCCGGACTTTTTTCACGTGCTTATTCACAAAATATAGAAGTTCTTTCTTCTGCAGAAGGTAACAACGGATTTCAATATACCATGGACGAAGATTATATTGATATTACTGCTTATTCAGATTTATACCGCTCGCATAATAAAAATCAACCGCTGCTGATTCCGATGAAGATTGACAACAAAATAGTTGCCATAGCTGGCAAAAAAAGTGAAGATCCGCATCTTACCTCCTATGGCATCATTGATCCACAGGGAAACACTCTTTCTGGTTTTGATTTTAAACACAACCGAATTATCCCTATTAAAGGTACCCGTGATACCAAAGATGTATGGTTTCTGGTACAGCAGTCGAAAAATAACAATAATGCATATAGTTACCTCAACCACAAAGGATACTACCGCTTAAAGAACCAATTACCCCAATCTGTATATTATTACTACCGGTCTTCTCAAAAAGATTATCCATTCTATATGCCTCATGAGCATACGTTAGGTTATATTCTGGTGGAAAATAAAATTTTTGATCTTTACGAATTGAAACAGGAAAAACAACTCGCAGAAGAATATCAAGGTTTGTGGATTTCTTATGCAATAGCCACACCTCTGGAAAAAGATACCGTTGAAGAAAAGAGAAAAAAAGCACATCTGTATATTTGGGTAAAAAAGGAAAACAAATATTTTTACATTGATTTATATGGAAATGAATACCTGCCAATCGATTAAAATCCTGATTAAAAAAAAGAGCTTGGTATAACCAAATTTCCATTTTATGGATTAGTGATTGGGCTTGTTTTAAATTAATGTATTAAATTTATATAGTAACCTAAATCCGATCTTATAACAGAGATCGAACTATAAACCTCTAAACTCTGATACATTATGGCGCATACCAACATTCCTGCACATCAAGATCCTGAAATTTCTAAAGACATTCGTGAATTTCTAAAGGAACTCAATAATGAAGGTGGCAAACCTATGGAAGAAATGACTCCTGAAGAAGCCCGTCAGGTACTTATTGATGCTCAAAAATCTGTTGATTTTGATTATTCCGATATTGAAGAATCTGAAAGAACCATTACACAGGATGGACTTACTGTAAACATTCATATTGTAAAACCTGCGGGTTCCGGGACTAACTTACCCGTATTTATGTTTTTTCACGGAGGAGGATGGGTTTTAGGCGATTATCCAACTCATAAACGATTGGTACGTGATTTAGTTGTAAACAGCGGAGCAATTGCCGTATTTCCTGATTATACTCCCTCACCCGAAGCTCAGTATCCTGTTGCTGTAAACGAAGCCTACGCTGCTACAAAATGGGTGGCTGAAAACGGAAAAGAAATCGGTGTTGATGGCTCAAGACTTGCCGTAGCCGGTAATAGTGTTGGTGGAAATATGGCAACCGTAGTTGCGCTTATGGCTAAAGATAAAATGGGTCCAGAAATTGCCTATCAGGTTTTATTATGGCCAGTGACTGACGCGGATTTTACCCGTGAATCGTATATAAAATATGCACAGGATCGTTTTTTAACCACTCCTATGATGAAATGGATGTGGAATCATTATACGACAGATCTCAATAAACGCAAAGAAAAATATGCATCACCGCTACAGGCTACCTTGCAGGAATTAAAAAACCTGCCTCCGGCTCTGGTTCAGATTGCAGAAAATGATATTCTTCATGATGAAGGACTTGCGTATGCCCGAAAACTCGATGAAGCGGGTGTACCAACAACCATAACGGTATATAAAGGCTTTATACATGACTATGGAATGCTGAATCCGTTGGCACACATTCCGGCAGTACAGACTTCTGTACATCAGGCTTCCATTGCTTTAAAAAAAGCACTGAACCCTGAATAATACGAATGAAAAAGATCATAAATAAAAAGAGGGAAATAGCTCTCTTTTTTTTATTTTTACGGGTAATAACCTAAACTGTCTTTTGGCAGTTATAATCAATAACTTTACCCGAATATATATGAAAACAAAATGGATGCTGCTTTTATGTTCCGCCTTTTTAATTGGAATTGTATTCCTTACAGGATGTACCAAAATAAATAATACATCAAATGATCCGGTTCCGGTTCATGATACCTTTACCATTGCTTCTAAAATAGTAAATGAAAACAGAGTCATCAATGTATGGATTCCCGAAGCCTACGCGAAAGAAGGAAAACCCCTACCTGTAATGTATATGGCGGACGGAGGCGTAAAAGAAGATTTTCCTCATATTGCCAATACGTTTGCTAAATTGATCAAAGCAAAAAAAATTCCTGCCTTTATTTTAGTGGGTATTGAAAATACGCAACGCAGAAGAGATCTGACAGGACCTACAGAAGTGGCTGAAGACAAAGAAATTGCACCGGTTGTAGGCGGTTCAGAAAAATTCAGAGCTTTTTTGAAAGAAGAGCTGTTTCCTGAAATCAGTTCGCGTTATAAAACAACTTCAGACAGAGGAATATTAGGAGAATCACTTGCCGGATTATTTGTTATGGAAACATTCCTGTTACAGCCTGATATGTTTACTTATTATATCGCATTTGACCCTTCATTGTGGTGGAATGACAATGCTCTTGTAAAAGCAGCCAAAAATACCCTTGGACATTTACCGGCAGATAAAAAAACGGTTTGGTTTGCCGGTTCTTCAGATATCGCAACTTACACCGATGAACTTGCTACTGTTTTAAAAGAAGAAAATGTTTCAGGACTCAGATGGCTTTATTCGCATGAACCGAAAGAACAACATTCTACGATACTAAGAGCTACAAAAGAAAAAGCACTGATATGGGCTCTTAATTAAAACAGAATTCTTTTTAATACTCAAAAATTACAGGGATACTGCGCTCTTGCAGTATCCCTGTTTTATATCGCTATTTTCCGGGTTAAATTATGTTTAGTTTTTCATATACCTTATCGCGATAACTTGAGCCTACGGGTATCGTTTTTTTATTGGTCAATACAATTACCTGCTGTTCAATATAGTTAATCATACGCAGATTTATAAAAAATGATTTATGTACACGGCATATATATTCCAAATGTTTCAGGTTTTCTTCTATAGAAGATAAAGTACCGTGAACCATCACTTTTTCTGATGTTGTATATATACACAGATAATTTCTCATCCCTTCTATATACAACAGTTCTCCCGGATCTATTTTTATAAGTCTCTTATCACTTTTTACATAAAAACTATCATCATCTTTATCTGAAACTACTGTTGTTGCTTTATGGCTTGTTTGTATTGCGAGAACAGGCAACGCCTTCTGTATCGCTTTAGAAAACCGGTCGAGTGAAATGGGTTTTAAGAGATAGTCTATAGCATTGTGTTCAAATGCATCTAAGGCATATTGATTATAAGCAGTAGTATATATAATGGCAGGCGGATGATTGAACATATTTATAAAATCTGTTCCGCTGATTTCAGGCATTTTAATGTCCAGAAAAATCAGGTCTATGTTTTTATCTCTGTTCAGAAAAGCAATAAGCTCAAAAACATTATTGCACACTCCCTGTAATTCCAATACCTCAAATTTTGAAATGTGATGTATAAGCACATCCTGAGCCAGTTTTTCATCATCTACTACGAGACATCTGATTTTTTTTTCCATACCTTACAAATTAATTTTGAGGGTTACTGTAAATACATCGTCTTTTTTTTCCAAGTCTATTTTGTGCATAGCCGGATAAAGCAATTGCAAGCGTTTGCGTATGTTATCTATACCAATACCTCCTATTTTTTTTACTGCTGTTTCTTTAAAGTTGTTTTCACATGTAAATATCAGAGCATTCTCCTTATAGTGAAGAGAAGCCTTGATATAAGAATGTCCGACTGTAGAGTCAATACCATGCTTGAAAGCATTTTCAATCAAAGGTAATAAAAGCATTGGTGCAATCCTGATGGTATCATTTATTCCTTCACTCACAAAAGATACATCTGCTCTTTCAGAAATGCGAAGGGATTCGATTGCAATATACGTATTGATAATATGTATTTCATCTCGTACGGGCACTTCTTTTTCCTGAGCTTCATATAGAGAATACCGCAAAATATCAGATAGTTTTAAAATAACATCAGGAGTTTCATGGGATGTTTTCAGCGATAATGCATAAAGACTGTTGAGAACATTAAACAAAAAATGCGGACTTATTTGGGATTTAAGTAATTGAAGTTCTGCCAGAATCTGCTGGCTTTCTATCTGCTTTTGTTTCTTAATTTTAAGAATAAGTTCCTGCATGACATAGCCTATTGCCATTAGAACAGTAATCATCAAAACACCCGGAAAAACATCAAAGCAATATTGGTAGTTTTTTAAAAATTCCGGAGATGTGTATGTAATCGCTAATGGAGTAAAATCATTTAACTCATTGGTATGAAAGGTCTGTTTCAGCCAATTGAGATAATTTCCCTGTATGAAAATTATTGCTATAAATACACCTGCCATTGATAAGAGAAATTGCAAAATATTTCTGTTTTTACGCACTAAAGGAAAAAACAAGAAATTATTAATCCAGGACGGAACAAAAAGCAATATATTATACATCACGATATGGACTAAAGGAAGTTTTCCATCATTATTATCTATTGCGGTATATAGTACCCACCCTGTAAAGAAGCTATTTAATAAGAATCTGACAACAGTACTTCTTTTTAGTTTCATTGGTTTCGGATTTCATTATACTGTAAATGTACTGTTTTTACAAAGTTGTTTATTTCTTTTTACACCAAACCATCTAAAATAAGGACAAACAATCCCATCACAGACACAATACTTTTTGTCCCGGATTGTGTGCTGTTGGTCAAATAAATCTTTGGACAAACTATATCTTCCGTTTCTTTGTACCTGTAAGAACAATAGCTATTTCTATTTACTAAAATTAAAATTCTATATATGAAACATTCTATTACAGCAACTGTAAATAAAGGTATCATTTCACTTATTAAAAGGGCTTTATTTTGTGGTGTCACACTATTTTTGAGCCTCAGCATTTATGCACAGGATATTGAGCAGGAAAAAATAGACCACTTTATTGATTATATTGAACAAAATAACAGAGCAGTGGGCAGTATCTCTATTTTTAAAGGGAATACAGAAATTTATTACAGAGATTTTGGTCAGCAAAATATTCAGGACTTACAATTTGACAAACATACCACTTACCAGATAGCCTCTATTTCTAAAATGGTTACGGCTACTTTGGTGTTTAAGCTTATCGAAGAAAAAAAATTAAATCTTCAAGACAAATTAGCTGCGTTTTTTCCTGACATGCCAGATGCGAAGAAGATTACGATTGAACAATTGCTAAACCATACGAGTGGTTTGGGAGATGTCAATTTTCATAACGGTGTTTATGGCTGGTTAAAGGAAAGAGAGGTTACGGATAAAGAAATGCTGGCAGAGATTAAAAAAACAGGTGTCTTATTTTCTCCGGGTACTTCTATGTCTTATTCTAATTCTGCCTATTTTCTGCTGGGAAAAATTATAGAGCAAAAGTATCAGATGGCGTATAAAGATATCCTTCAAAACTATATTGCTACACCACTGAATCTACACGATTTCAGATTGGTAAATTCGTCTCAGAACTATTTTGATTCTTACCGTTATACTGATAACTCCTGGCAGCCAGAACAAGACTATATTTCTAAATATATTATAGGGTATACAGGTATTTCTTCCACTACAACCGAAATGAATAAACTCAATTATGCCTTATTTCATGGAAAAATAATCAGTAAGGAGAGTGTAGAACTGATGAAACCGGCCGCTGACAGCTATTTCGGCAGAGGAATGATGAAAGTTCCTTTCTATGAAGTTATCATGTATGGTCACGGAGGCGATACAACAGGTTCTCATACCTTGTTAACCTACAATGAAAAAAACGATCTTTCTATTGCTATGGCGATTAATGGAAACCGTTCTGTAAAAAGTGATTTTTATGTTGGAATATTCAACGCTATTTACAATGGCAATATGCCTTATCCCATTTTTATATCGGATGAAATACTCAATCAATATTCAGGCATATACGAATCAACTGACTATCCATTTAAAATAAAAATATATAACGACGGAGGAAGTTTATACGGATTAGGAATGGAAGAAGAACAAATACCGTTTCTCTTAAAACCAACTTCTGATACCGAATTTAATTTTGAAAATCATCTTCAGATAAAATTTAATCCGGCTGATGGAACGATGCTGTTTAAAGAAGGAAATGAAAACTATGAATTTATAAAAGAGAAAACTTCTGTGTAATTTATAGTTGCCAGCAATAATGACTTACTAAAAAAAACCGTTTAAAGAATTAAACGGTTTTTTTATTATTTATCAGCTGCCTTTGAAAATTTCATCGACTTTTTCGGATACTGTTCTACCGTTATATCACTCGGATTATTGATAAGGGTTTTGATACTTATTTTATCTCCCAATTGGAAATTAGCTTCTGTAAATTTATAATCCAGTAAATACGGTCCGCAGAAATAGTTTCCTTTGGCATCTTTTTCAATGATTCCCTGATAAAGACCTTCTTTTGTTTCTTTTGACATTTTGATTTATTTATAAAACAAAGATACAACTGCTTTTGTATTCTCTCCCATTACTTGTTAACAATTGTTTTCATCAATTTTAGCTTGATTTTTCTTTTTTTCCCGTTCATCAAAATCAGCTACTTCAACAATTCGTGGAATACTACTTTTGGGTGCCATATATTTAAGTCTTTTAATTTTCTTACGCGCACGGAGTACTCTGAATGTTCTATTATTTTTATATAAATTCCAGTTCATCAGCAATACGGAAAATAAAATAATGATCAACCCGAAAACTTGTAATTCCGTCACTAAATGTTCTGTAAAAAAGTGAGCCAGAATTAACGCTACAATAGGATTAACATAGGCATACGTACTTACTTCAGTAGCAGGCCTTACCTGTAACAACCAGATATAGCAGCTAAAAGCCAATATTGATCCCATGGTTATCAGATAAGCAAGAGCTCCCCAGTCATGTAGAGGCACTGTTTCTATATGAAAACTACTGTACTCTCCTGTTGCCAACGCAACAGTAGTAAATGCTACACCGGCTGTTACCATTTGCCAGGCTGTTTTAACAATAACATTTAAAGGTTTTTCTTTTTTCTCTTCTTCAACCGGATCTTTTTTATCCTGTGTGTATTTTGTATAAAGAGAACCAACTGTCCAGCCTATTGTCCCCACCGTCATCACTATCATAGCAATAATATTCTTACCATCTCCATTATTTACATCAGCATTAAATATCTGCTCGCCAAAAAGCATGACAACTCCGGTAAACCCTAATAATAATCCTAATACAATTGGGAGACTGCCAAAGTTGGCTTTCCATTTAGGTTTATCCAAAAGAATAAACCAGATAGCAGCAGCAGCACCCAATATGGAAACAATACCGCTGGAGATATACTGCTCTGCCCATATCACAGCCGCCATATCAATAAAAAGCAACAGGAAACCAATCAATGCCGCTCTTTTTACATCTCTTTTATTGAAGAGTTTGTAGCCGCGAAGCGCACAATATCCCATAAGTAAACTACCCGCTATGATAAAGCGAATAGAGCCTAATACAAAAGGAGGAAATGAATGCAAGGCTTTTTCTATAAAAAAGTATGTAGAGCCCCATACGAAGTACACCACCAAATAGGCCAATACTATACTGATGGTAGAAGTTTTATTTGCTGTCATGATTATTCTTCTGAAGGAATTACTATTTTTTGTTGTTCTTTAATGGTTTCGAGTACAATAGTCGTTCTGGTAGATAGAATACCTTCTATTTTTCCAAGACTGTTGCGCATTAGATCTGCAAGCCCCATAGTGTCTGCTGTACGTACTTTTATCAGATAGCCATCATCACCTGCGATATCGTGTACTTCCTGAACTTCGGGGATATCAGCTAACATAAGGGGAATGTTTTCCTGATTCATTATATCAGCACATTTAATGAATATAAAAGATAATAGTGTCTGACCGTAAGCCAAAGGGTTGATTTTGGCGTTGTACTGCAGAATTACCTGTTTTTGTTCTAATTTTTTTACTCTTTCTAAAATAGCCGATGGAGCCATGCCCAACTCCCTTGCAATTTCAGCATTATTGATTCGGGCATTATCCTGAATGCTTCGAATAATATGATGGTCGATATGATCTAAATTAAATTCCATTTGCTTAATAATTCTGCAAATGTACAAATAAAACAAACTAAATTCTTTTTTTAACACATAATTCAGAATTTAATTCTCTAAAAATAAAATGAAAAACACCTGAAAAAATAGTTTTATGGCGTAAATTATTAACAATCGCCTAATTATGCTGTAGTTTCATTCCAATAATAACTGTCTGGCAAGGCTCTTTTACCAAAAACAGCCGTTCCTATTCTTAGGATTGTAGCTCCTTCTTCGATAGCAATTTCCAAATCACCACTCATTCCCATAGAAAGTTCCTTCATTTCAATACCCGGAATATTACTGTTCATAAGTTGTTGCTGTAGATGGCGCAACCGTTGAAAGCATAAACGCACTTTTCTTTATCTGTCGTAAATAAACCAATAGTCATCAAGCCTTTTACCTTTAGTCTGTCCAGTTTTGATAAGTGTGTAACCAATTCAATTGCCTGAGTCGGAGCTATTCCAAATTTACTTTGTTCACCTGAAGTATTTACCTGAATGAGTACGTCCATTGTTTTATTTTCATATTCCAATCTCTTTTGCAGTCTCTGTGCTAAATCAAGCCTGTCCATAGATTGAAGACAGCTAACGTCATATTTAAGCAGATCCTTTATTTTATTGGATTGTAAGTGACCAATAAAATGATTTGTATGCGGAATATGGACGAGTAAAGGATGTTTTTCTTTCAACTCCTGAACTTTATTTTCGGCTATGAGTGTAAGCCCCGCATGTAATGCTATACCAATACGCTCAGCAGAAATTGTTTTGGTAGCCAGCAGAACTTTTATCTCTTTCGGATCTCTTTTACTGTTATAGCAGGCTTTTTTTATTCTTGTAAAAACCTGTTCCAGATTTTTCAATATCTCTTTTTCCATTTCTTCTGTTTTTTTTAATGAAAATGGCGAATCTGTAGAGATCCGCCATCGTTTCTTTTTATAACCACCAATGATAGTAATTATGGGCTCCGTCATATTCAAATCCACAACGCGGATAAAGCTGATTTCCGATATCGTTTGTTTTTTCGGTTTCCAGCATTAGTCCACATGCTCCCGTTTCCTTACACCATTGTTTACTGCGGTCGATCAAAGCTACGGATAGCCCCTTGCCTCTGTAATCTGGATGGACAAACAGATCACTCAACAACCATTGTTTTTGCAATTTGGTGTAGTGGAATAGCTTGTATAGTTGAACAAAACCAACCGCTTTTTCATCCATAATTACGAGAAAAATATCAGATTCACTGTTTAAAAATCGCTCTCTTAAAAAATCTTTCCCTCTTTCCAGATCAGATTCCTGACGATAAAAAATACGATACAGATTAAATAATTCTGCGGTTTCATTTAAGTCTTCAAGACTTGCTTTTTTGATGCTGTAATTCATGACAGATATAATATTAAAATAGTTAGGCATTATGAATAAAAGTCTGATACTATAATTCTCAGTATTTTATTTTAAATCTTCTATAGAAGCTCCGAAATTGATGTGCAGTACATTTCCATTCGGCAATACAAGTGCCGGTACAGATACCACTCCTCTGCTCTCTGCTTCTGCAACTTTCTCAGGCTCATTGCCCAAATGAACCATGGTTAATTGCTCTGAAGGTATAAATTGCAGTATGTCTTCTTCTGCAATCATACAAACCGGGCATCCGGCATGATAATAAATTACTTTTTTCATTTTTGCATTTCATTAAATTAGTGAAACAATTTTCAGGCTAAATTATCCTGATCAGCGTATCTTTTACTGATACAGTTTTTATATAAACCGATAGTCCAGCGATTACATTTGAGGTAAATCCTTTAAAATCTGTTTTAAGTGTACGACCTCCTTTTCTTCCAAAGGCTGTAGAGGACTGCGCAGATATCCAGCATCCTGATCCAAAAGATGAAGTCCTGCTTTTACTGCTCTCGGAAGTCCTTTTGCAACAATGAATTTTAATACGTCCAATTGCTTATAAAACAATTGTCGGGCTTTCTCCCAGTCATTTGCCTGTACAGCATCATATAACATGATGTTCAGTTCCGGAATCAGATTTGTAGCCGCTGTACACCATCCGTCAGCACCTGCAGCAAATGCTGCCAGTGCAAGCGGATTTGATCCGTTGTAAAAGGCAACCTCTTCCCCCAATTCTTTTTTCAGAGTATGCATTCGCTGAATATCGCCTGTACTTTCTTTAATCATGGTCACATTCGGTATTTCCAATAAACGCTTTAACAAACCTGTTGACATGTCTACGCCACTCGTAGCCGGATTGTTATAAGCCATAATCGGTATAGAAATTTTAGAAGCAACCGCATCATAATGCCTGAAAATTTCATCATCACTGAGTTTCCAGTAACTCATGGGAATTATCATTACTGCTGCTGCCCCTGCTTTCTCTGCAAACCGGGCATGATAAATTGTCTTTTCCGTTGTCAGATTCGATACTCCGACGAGTGTTGGTACTCTTCCGGATACCTGATCAATTGTTGCTTCCGTTACTGCTTCTTTTTCTTCATCTGACAGATAGGGCAATACCCCTGTACTTCCCAAAGGTGCAATTGCATGCGAGCCTGCAGCCACCAATCGCTCTACCAGTTTTTTAAACAAAACAATATCTACTTTTTCTTCTTTATCGAATGGTGTAATCGGATAAGCAATAATGCCTTTAAATACTGTATCTTTCATTTTTACTTATTAATTTTTTTATACAATGATTATTTATAAATCTCTTCCTTCTTCTTCGCGTAATGCTACTCCGAGATTCTGAAGCTGTGGCGCATTTTCGCAGGCAATATATTTGGCTGGTTCACTGTCACTGAGGTTTTGGTGACGGTGCCATGCCCATGAAGGAATGTACACAGCATCTCCAGCTTCCCACTCAACTCTTTCATTTTCTACTTCCGTCCACCCTTTTCCTTCAACCACATACAATACGGTTTCATAAGTATGACGGTGTCGGTTGGTCAGTTGTCCCGGTAAAAGTCCTCCTATTGTCATGCTCACATTTTTACTTGGGAGATCCACAAAAAATACCGGATGCTTTCTTTCTGTAGAAAACTGATCATGAACACCTGCTTTTTCAACATTTTTATGAATAACATGAGACGGTTTTATATAAACCGGACGTGAAAAAGTTTGATGAAAATCTTTAGAACTGAATTGTTTTTGTTCTGCGTGTACTGTTTTTTGAACACCTGCTGTTGTTTTTTCTACTTTTGACATAATTAAAAATTTTAAATTGTTATAGCATTATTGCGAAACAAAACTATTGTATATTTGGACTACATAAATAGTACAGTTTTTACATAAACAAATAGTCCAGATGTTACGCCCTTGGAAATTAGAAATACACATAGATCACAAAGCGGATAAACCCATTTACCTGCAAATTGCAGATGCAATTATTATGGATATCCAATCCGGAAGACTTCAAAACGGAACTGCTCTGCCCGGCAGCAGAATATTGGCAAAAGAGCTCAATCTCAATCGGAATACAATAGTGGAAGCCCTTCAGGTATTGTTAAATGAAGAATGGCTGGTTACAAAAGAAAGAAAAGGAACTTTTGTTGCGGAAACGTTACCGGTATTCAAAAAAAATTCTGTAAAATCTTCAGTACGCCTCTCTAAAGAGAATGAAAGTCCTCTTTTTCGTATCAATTTTGATGATGGATCTCCAGACAGTAAAATAGCACCCGTGACCGAATTAGCCAGAGCTTACCGACAAATTTTTAACAGAAAAGCGAAATGGCAGATGATGGGATATACGCATGTTCTGGGAGATAAGGATTTTAGAGCAGCTATTGTACAAATGCTGAACCATCAACGCGGTATGCAGATCAGTGAAGAGCATGTCTGTATAACACGTGGCAGTCAGATGGCGATGTATCTTGCAGCTCATTGCCTGTTTAAAAAAGATGATTATGTAATGGTTGAAAATCCGGGATACAAGCCTGCCTGGAAAGCATTTGAGAATGCCGGTGCAAAATTACTTCCCTTACGGGTGGATAACGAAGGTCTTATTATGGAAGATGTGCTTGCCTACCTTAAAAAATATCCTGCAATAAAAGCAATTTATACCACACCTCACCATCAATATCCGACAACCGTAACCTTATCGCTCCAAAGGCGATTAGAATTAATCCGATTGTCAAATGAGCATGGTTTTACTATTATTGAAGATGATTATGATAATGAATTCCACTTTGGTTATCGCCCTATTTTGCCTCTGTCGAGTTATGTTGAATTGAAAAACTATATTTATATAGGTACAATGAGTAAGGTGGTGGCGCCCGCCTTAAGAATTGGTTATCTGGTCTGTAAAGATGAAAATCTCATAGGGAAAATTGGAAATCTACGTAAAATAATTGATGTTCAAGGAGATACAATTATGGAACAGGCTGTTTTATATCTCATCAAAGATGGAACGATAAAAAGACATCTTAAAAAAGCTTCTCAATACTATAAATCCAAACGGAATTTTGTAAAAAATATTTTGGTAAAGCATCTTTCCGACAAAGCTGAATTTCACGTTCCTGAAGGCGGTCTGGCATTTTGGATTATTCCCAAAAAACAAGTGAAATGGAAATTGGTTGATACGGCTCTTCAAAAGAAAGGAATTAAGATTATACTGCCGGAAACATATAGTCTGAAAGAGCCTGTAAATGGCTTACGTATTGGTTATGCCTATCTTTCAGAAGAACAGCTTGAAGAAGGAATCAAAGAGATTGCCAGTTTGTTACATCACATATCTGATTAGTTGTCAGGCGTTCTTCAAAGCAAAAAAAAGAAATGTATTGGAATTGATAAATAGTTGCTTATTTTAGATAAATTTGTGTTTTTCTGTTTTATTGAAATGTTCAGCATAATCGAAACAGGTTGAGCCATTACAATAGAAAATATCATTATAAAAGCAACAAAATGGATCTATTAAAAACTGCAAAAAATGTTAATTGGTTAAGAATTTTATTATTCTATAGTATCATTCTCACCGGGACTTATATTGCAAGAAAACTTCCCAATCTGTTGAATCTGGTTCTTGAAAAAGTTACAGATATTCCTTTTACCTTTAATTATAATCACGGGCTTGTAACTCTTTTTGTTTCCCTGCTATTTTACAAATTAAGCAAAGAAAAACAGCAAATTACTTTACTCGGAGAACACAAAATTAAGAGCCTTTTATTTCCTTTTATATTGTTTGTGTGTTACGGTGTGTTTGGAATTTCTAACCATCATGGAGTTAATCCGCATCTTTGGGCATTGGTTTTCTGCTTTTTTGCCTTTATCTACAATATCATGGAGGAGTATGCATGGAGAGGATATCTGATTGAGAGTATGGGGAAAATTCCTTTTATTTTAAAAAGTCTGATCTCTGGTATTCTATGGGCAATATGGCATTTATTGATTTTTGAAAATTTTGACCAATACGGTGGATTTTGGATCTTTTTAGCATTCTGTATTATCTTTTCGTTTATCCTTACGTTTGCAGTTCAAAGAACAAAATCCATCCTTGTAGCCGCAACGATCCATGCCTTTATTATTCAAACCAACATCGCGGCCATACTTTGTTTTAGCATCTTTATGCTGCTATTAATTTTTTGGAACAAAAAGCTGACAAAATCTCAACGAACTCCAATTAATGAACAATAATCTACTATTCTATAAAATACCATTTACAGCTTAAAATCATTTATAATTAAGATAAAAAACTAAGTAACACTTAGGCTTTATCAACTCTTTATAAAAAAACTGAAAACCCGAATAAATTAAAAAATGCCATATCATTATTCTTATGGCATAATTTTTATTTTATAAAATATTCAAAAAATAAAAAACAAACAACAATTTTATTTAAATTATTAAAATTATCTTCACAAAATTAACTTAAATTATATTTTTATTATGAAAAAATTAATTATTATGAGTGTATTTGCTCTGTGTAGCATGATTTCCTTTGCGGGAAATGGACAAAAGGAATTAGCAGACAAAACCTTTAATGAGGTGAAAATTGAAAATAGTTCAGCTTCAGAATCCGATGCTAATTTCAATACCAGAAATGTTTATAAAATAGACATCAGAATTTTTTGGGTATGTTCAGGCGGTATGTCAAACGATTCATTTCAAACGGCTATTGATCAAACAGCTTGTTTAGATGCTACGCAATTAGCAAATGTTAAAGCAATGTACCTGATGTTATATCAGACCATGTATCCGGATGTTTGTAACATAGTTGTTTATGATACCCTTTTATATCCATGCAATTAAGATAACGGGTTGCGTTACTTTGTAACAGATCACACATTAAAAGCCGTTTACATAATGTTTAAACGGCTTTTTGCTTTTTTATTATTTTGTGCATTCTCTTTTATTTAATCGCAATTGTATCCTATAACAGCTATTTTAAAAAGATTTATTGTTTCATTTTAACTATTTCTTTTCAATTTTATATAGAAAAAAACGTATTTTGAGTAAAAAAGTATAAGATGAAAAATAAAGAATTCCACGAAATGTCGCATGAAGAGTTACGCAAAAAAAAGAAATCATTGGCAAGCACAACCGGTTTTCTTACAGGTTTATTAATGATTTTAGTAGTTGCAGCCATATATATATGCATAAGAAAAGGATTTACGCCGCTTATCATAATTCCTTTTGCATTGTCACCCATCATAATCGTCAACTATAAAAAAATAAAAGAGATAAAAGAAGAGTTGAAAAAACGCCTGTGATATGCCAAAGTCAATTACCATCAACGGAGATCTCATTCATGACATTCCTTCCTTTTATGAAGAAATCAACCGGATTTTTATGGCTGAAGAGGACTGGAAAATAGGCAACAGTCTTGATGCGTTTGATGATATGCTGTATGGGGGCTTCGGAATTATTAAAGCAAATGAATCGGTTCAACTCCATTGGTTGAATTCTGAAAATAGCAGAAAAGCTTTAGGATTTGAACTGACCCAAAAGTACTATTCAGAAAAATTAAAAGCAGTAGCATACAATAAAAAAATCATTGAAGAAAAATTATCTGCTTTAGAAAAAGGTACAGGACCAACCTATTTTGAAATATTGCTGGAAATCATTTCTGATCATAAAAACATTCATCTCAATCTGTATTGAGGCAATAATACTATCTTTTTGATAGCGTAACATGCTGTAAATAGAAAGCAACACTTATATATTTTACACCAGTACATCTATCAGAGCAAAGACAGCAGATCCGGCTATAAATGTCCAGGAAATCCAATCTTTAAAAGCGTTCTTGCTATGCTTCAGATATAAGATATGCAGCAGCAAATGGGCAATCAGAAAAATAGTAAACTCATAAATGCTTCAGGGTTATTCAGTTGATGATAAATAAAGAAAAAAATGGGCAGATGTGCAAACATAAAGATGACAAATCCCCAGTAATCTCCCAATAGAGAAAGCCCCGGAAAGATACGCCATTCTTTACACCGTATCGCATCCATTTCATGCAGGATAAAGAGAAAAAGAGCTAAATAAAAAAAGATATGTTCCGACAATTTCGTTATTTTAAACTATATGGGCTGATATTGTTAAGTATCTTTGCGATAATAATACCCGGAACAAATATAATTAAATGAATACAATACATTCTGATTTTCTGTCCATAAAGCGTGCGACTGAAGCTGATATCGGCGTTCTTGTTGATATATGGTATGAAGCTTCGATCCTTTCACATAACTTTATTCCTGAATCTTATTGGCAAGAAAATAAAAAAATCATGCAAGATCACTATTTACCTTTATCCGAATCGTATCTGATTCATGATGAAAATAGTATACATGGTTTTATTTCTTTAGTAGACCGCAATCATATTGCGGCATTGTTTATCAGACCTAATATGCAAGGAATGGGCTTGGGAAGCATGCTTTTGGCTCATGCACAAAAAAACAGAACAGAACTCAGCTTAAAAGTATATAGCAAGAACGTACAAGGTGTTCATTTTTATCAGGCCAAAGGCTTTAAACTAATTTCTGAATCTGTTGATGAGGCAACTGCTCAAACAGAATTTCTTATGCAATTTAAGGCAGATGATGAATAGCTGCCCTAAAATTAATTATTGCCTTAATTAATACAAAAATAAGAGCTTACGGAATATCCTGATTTTGATCAGAAATTCCGGCTGGCTCCCATAGCTCCACGATATTACCTTCCGGGTCCAAGATGTGTACAAATTTTCCGTAAACATATTCACTGATTTCATCAATGATCGTTACCCCTTCTTTTTTTAACTCTTCGACCAAAGCAACAATATTATCTACCCGATAATTGATCATAAAAGGTTTTACTGAAGGCTTAAAATATGTAGTATCCTGAGGAAAGGTACTCCAGGATGTAGAACCTTTTTTTGACGGATCTTCTGTATCTCTCCATTCAAATGTTGCTCCGTAATCTGTGACCGCTATTCCCAAATTTTTTGCATACCATTCGTTCATTTCTTTCGGATGCTCACATTTAAAAAATACGCCTCCGATGCCTGTTACTTTTTTCATATTTTTAATTAAGAATTATAATCACCAAAAAAGATCTGCAATACCTCACTAAAAGCATAAGATGTTTTCACATCTTACTTTTTCTCCGATATCTTTGATGCAATTTGCATCAATTTTTATGAACCACCAAAAAAACGGTTTCCAAAATTATCATACACCCACTAAAATTTGTTATATAGTGAAAATTCCTGTAATTTCACTTAGCTTAACCTGACAGGAGAAATTATGAACTGGAAAAATGATATTACAGAGTATTTCAATATTGAATATCCTATTGTTCAGGCTCCCATGTTTGGAGTGACAACACCTGAAATGGTGGCAGCAACAAATGCAGCAGGCTGTTTGGGCTCACTTGCGTTGGGAGACTTATCTGCTGATCAATGTGTTGAACGGATCAGAGCCACCAAAAAATTAACTGATAAACCGTTTGCTGCAAATATTTTTGTTCATACTATTCCGCCTCTGAATGAAGAATTGTTGCTTCACTACAACACTATGCGTTCGTTTATTGAAAAACTGGCATCGGATCAGGGAATATCGATAAAAATACCAGATATACATACATTTACTATAACTGATTACCGGGATCAGATAGCTGCTATAATCGAGGAAAAATGTAAAATAGTCAGTTTTACATTTGGTAATCTGGATAAGGAAAGTATTGAAAAATTAAAAGAAAACAGAATTCGGCTTATCGGTACTTGTACGTCTGTAAGCGAAGCTCTTGTTCTTGAAAAATCAGGGATTGATGTAATTTGTGTACAGGGTTTGGAAGCCGGAGGACATCGCGGCAGTTTTAATCAGGATAATATTCCTGAAATTGGAGGGCTTGCTTTATTGCCACAGGTATGTGATGCGGTTCATATTCCCGTTATATATGCCGGTGGCATCAGTAATGCGAAAATTCTGAATGCTACAAAATCATTAGGCGCTCAGGGATTTCAAATCGGAAGTATGCTTTTATGTGCCCCTGAAAGCAATTTGCTTGATTTTGAAAAAGAAGCTTTAAAAAATATAACAGAAGAAGATATTGTACTTACCAAAGCTTTTTCAGGACGTTATGCCAAAGGAATTAACAATGCGTTTATAGAAGCACTCCACGGTATAGAAATACTACCTTACCCCTATCAGAATAAGCTTACTGCAACATTGAGAAACGAAGCTAAAAAACATAAAAACAAGGATTTTGTAAGTATTTGGACTGGTAACGGTTTTGCTCATTATTCTAATGCTTCAACTACCCTACTGCTCAATACTCTTATTCAGAATGCTGAAGAAATTCTTAATCTGAACGAATAAACCTTAATCTGATGGGTTAACCCTAACGTTATAAAAAAAGAGTCTGTAGAAAGACTCTTTCTTTTTTTTGGAAATACCCTGTTTGAACAATACAGGCAAATTTCATAAACGGATTTATAAAAAACAGATCTCTATAAACGGTTTATTTCCAGCGTCTTTATTGCTCCCGTATGTACATCTTTGAGCTTAATAATTGCTTTTTTATCTGAAAATTTATTTTCTGACCTTACAAGATCGCAAAACTCCATCGATTGGTAATCAATACCGTTAAAATTCAGAATTTCATCCCCTATGTTAACCTTACTTTCCAATTCTTTGTCCCAAATGATCCCTACAACCATTTTATTGTTTTGCAATGTAGGAGATATAGCCCATATTTGCTGACTTAACGTATCAACGGCTTCATAAGGCTCATAATAAAAACGTTTCTTTTTATAATCCAGAGTCACTTTAGCATGAGAAAGTATCTCTGCTCCCATTCTTGATTCATTACTGCTTGTTGTTGTCACCTGAACTTTTTTAAGGATATTTCCATTGATACTGAGCTGAGGAATCTCCAATACAAACTGGTGTTCTTTATCCGTCATTCCATGAAGACCCCATGTAAAAGAACCTTCGTTTTCCGCTATAGCATTTACTACATCTACCCGGTCTTTGAGAAAATAATATGCCTGAACAGACATCTCATAAAATCCGTCTGCTCCCGTATCGAACAAAATATTATCAGTCGCTTCCTGATTTCCTTTCTTCAGCATGATTTGTATAAAAGGATTACTTTGAGTCTGTGTCAGTGTTAATTTTTGATACGGTATTTTTTTCAGATCTAATTTTCCTGCATCATTTGTTACTATGATTTTATTATTTCTGTCATCAAATTGTATTACAGAATTTCTCAGCATATTGCTTCCGATGATGCCGTCAATATCCAAACAATCAAAAATCTGATTTGTAGCTTCTGTAAAAAGAATACCCGGCGTGTTTAAAAAGGTAAGCTCTCCCATTTGAAGCTTTGGAACAGAAGTGATAATCATTTCTCCGCTCTTGCCAGAGGCATCCAAAACCTCTACTTTACCAACTGTTGATAACTTGAGTTTGTTGTATAACTTTTGAGAAACTGCAAACGGTGCTCCGGTATCCAAAAGAAATTTATATGTCTTTCCCTCTATCACTACGTCTACAAAAATTTTTGATTTCGTTTTTTCGTAGTTTATAGTTGTATGGTATTTTTTTTGTTCAATAGTACCTTGATTCAGATTTATTTCATTTTGCGCAAAAGAAAATACCGAAAAAAAACAGCATAAAAAAAGGGTAAAAAATGGTTTCATAAAAATTTATTTGATTGATAAACTCAGAAGTACACATACTCTTGCATTAATTTTCGAAGATTTATATCTACTTAATAACAAATCTAATCAATAAAAAGTTTTTTTAAATAGCCTGTAAATAATTTATTGGAAGTAAAATGTTCTTATATTAAAAAACTTCATAATCAATTTGTATATTTACACAGATGCAAACACATCTGTTCCGGCAATCGAAGCAATCTCTTCCAACCATTTTTTTCTATCTCCATCATTTAGTTCATATAAGGGTCCGATAAAAGTGTTTTGAATAGAATCAACGCCGCAATATTCCAAAATACCTTTTTGCAACTGTATGAGGCCGCTGGAACTGTATTCATCCTCATATACATTTTCAGATAAATCGCCTGCTGTTGTTATAATTCTTCCGGTTCTGCCTTTCAATAGTCCTTTACTAAGGCTGCCTTTGTTACTTTTAAAAACAATACCCGGAAGAAAAGCTCTGTCAAAAAAGCCTTTCATAATGGCGGGCATTCCAAGCCACCACAAAGGATGTATCCATATCTGATGATCGCTCCAACGTATCGCATCCAGTGCTTCTGCAAGGTCCGGTTCCAGTTCCATACGCTGACGATAGCCATGCGCAAGATTCGGATTAAAATCAAGTGATCCGATGGCAATATACCGTACTTCAGAACCTGCATCGCTGGCAGATTGAATATAAGACTGTGCTATGGCGGCATTAAAACTTAACGGATCGGGATGTCCGTTGATGACAACTATTTTTCTCATTTTTTAATCTATTATTTTTTTAAACAGCTCAATTTGTAGCTTATAGAAATTTTCAGATAAAGCACAGTCAAAAAATTCAAAGGTGTGGACTGCTCCTTTTATCTCAATAAGGTTTACCGAAACACCTGCATTTTTTAATTTTTCTGCATACATAATTCCCTCATCTTTCAGTGGATCCAGCTCACATACAATAAGCGTTGCTTCCGGCAGATTTTCAAAAGTATTCTGTAACAGCGGAACCGCATACTTATATAGGCTGTCATTCGTATTTTGTAAATAATGTTTCCACATCCAAGCTGCTGCTTTTTTGGTCTGCAGGGGTGCATTTGACAGTTCCTGCATAGAAGCTGTATCGAGAAGGTTGCTCATTGGCGGATACATCAGGTACTGATGCTGTATTGCTATCTCTTTTCTGTCTCTTGCCCACTGCGTGATAGACGCTGCAATAGTTGCCCCTACACTGCTTCCGCCTATCATTATATTTTTGTTATCACCACCTATAGTAGCTGCATATCGGGATGTCCATAGCAAAACGTCATAACCGTCTTTTATCGCGGCAGGAAACGGATGTTCAGGAGCCAGACTGTAATCAACAGAAATAATAAGCATATTGACTTCCGATACCAATCTGAAAAAGAGAAAATCATATTGTTCCGGTGTACCGTAGATAAAAGATCCTCCATGAAAATATAGGCATACCGGTAAATGTTTTTGGTCTTTAGGGCGGTAGATTCTTACTCTTATGCTGACTGAGGGATCTGAAGAGGGTATCCATTTATTTTCCACCACGATTTTTTCCGGTATTTTGATTGGTTTTTCAACTGCTGATACTTTGTCTTCTTCCAACCTTATTCTTGCAGGATCAGTTGCTAAGAGATGTTCATAATCGATATGCTTAAATCCGCTTTTTTCAATTGCATTCCACAACCCGGAGTCCATTTTTTCTAAGATATTATTCATGATGTGACATGTTTACAATGTTACTACTACTTTACCTACTGTACGACCGGTTTCAAGCTGCAGATGCGCCTTTGCCATTTCATCAAATCCGAATGTATGCGAAACCTGAGGTTTTACTATTCCGTCTTCTAAAAGAGAGGCAATGTACCGCATATCGTTTCCATCGGAATATACCGACATAAAATAGCAGGCATGTAATTGCTTTTCCCGCGCTTTTATCTCATCTTCCTGCGTATGACCCGAAGGCAATGTGACAATAGTACCAAATGGCTTTAATACCTGTACTGATTTTTGAAAATTACTGCCTCCGACCGATTCCAGTACAAAATCAATATCCTTGAGGAACTTCTCGAAACGAACCGATTTATAATCTATGTGCTGATCTGCTCCTGTCTGTAATATAAGATCCCGGTTGGCGGCAGATGACACTCCTATAACTGAAGCGCCGATATGCTTGGCCATCTGTACCGCAAAATGCCCCACACCTCCTGAGGCCGCATGAATTAAAACGGTATCATGAGGTCTTAATTTTCCGTACCGGTCAAATGCCTGCCAAGCCGTCAGCGCTGCCAAACTGCTGGCGGCAGCTTCTTCATGAGTAATATTTTCAGGCTTTAATGCCAGATGTGCGGCATCAGCAGCTACATACTCTGCGTATGCTTTACCATGACCTACAAAATTGATCATACCAAATACTACATCGCCGGTTTTAAATGATGTAACTTCACTGCCTGCAGCTACAATTTCTCCGGAAATATCCCATCCCAGAATAAGAGGCTGTTCCTTTGCCAATTGTTGCGCTAAAGGTGCGTGACCATTGCGTACTTTGATGTCTACCGGATTGATACTTATGGCTTTTACTCTAATAAGTACTTCGTGATCTGCAATCTCCGGCTTATCCAGATTTTTAAATACGAGGTTTTCAACACCTCCGAATTTTTCCAATACTATCGCTTTCATATTATAATTTTATGACACAAAAATAGACCTATAAAAAAGCAAAAAACAGGTACATTTAAAGCTTCTTTAGGTATCTTTGCAGGATGGCAAGAGAAAATATGTATCAATCCCTTGAAGTATTCTACGAAAAAGTTAAGGAATGTCCTTTACGGGACCGACAGTTTAATTTTTTTGAATTGGTGTATGTGGTTTCGGGTACCGGATATTACACAGTCAACGGTAATACATTTTCGTATCAATCCGGAGATTTGTTTTTACTCACTCCGAAAGACTGTCATGAATTTGATTTAGAGGGTATCTGTGAATTTATGGTGGTTCGTTTTGGAGAAAATTATATCCGGGAGTATCAATGGAAAAGTATTGATCATATAGAATGTCTGCTGTATTACGCCTCTCATTTATCCGGCTCTTTGCTTGTTACAAATGACGATAAACAAATGGTGCATTCTCTGATGCTGCATTTGCAGCAAACCATAAACCATACATCCGTGTATGCGGAAGATCTTATACGGCATCTGGTCAATGCCGTTATTGTAATCGCAGCACGAAATATAGCAGCTGTAAAACCAAAGAATCTCCTGTCTAATGCCGATATACGCTTATTGCAGATACTCGATTATATACAACAACACATCCGCAAACCGGAATTGCTCAAGATTGCTGAAATTGCCAAAAAATTCGGTTTATCGTCCACCTATCTCGGAAGTTATTTCCGCAAACAGTGCAATGAATCAATACAGCAATATATCTCCTCTTATCGCATCAGACTTATTAAGCACCGTCTGCGCTTCAGCGATAAAAGAGTACACGAAATAGCAGATGAATTCGGTTTTGCTGATGAAAGCCATATCAATAAGTTCTTTAAACGGCATACCGGAATGAGTTTAAAACAATACAGAAACGAACGAATATTTACTTTATAACTGTTGTTTATTTTTCAAATAAAGCCACTAAAAAACTGTAAATTGTTCCTAAATCTTATTCTTCAACAGTATTACTCGGAATCGTTTTTTTGGTCCATTCTTCGATCTGCATGATAACAGGTAAGATAGTCTTTCCTTTTTCTGATAACCCATAAAATACTTCAGGTGGAAAAGTATTTACTTGTCTGCGCTCTACTATTTCACTTTCTTCTAATTCCTTAAGCTGTTCAAGCAATACTTTTTTAGAGACTTTCGGAATCTTTCTCCACAGTTCTGTAAAACGGATATCTCCATAATGAAAAAAATGATAGAGTATCAATGGTTTCCATTTTCCTGTAAAAAGCTTCAGAAAGATATTTAACGGACAATTTTCAAATTCTTTATAGTTCATAGGTTACAAATTTGTAAACAATACACCTCTAAGTATATTACTTGTCACTGCGTGTTTCAAGTTATAGGTTTGTATCATTAACATACAAAATTAGTAAAATAATGAAAGTACAATTAATTAGAAATGCCAGTCTGATCATCAGTATTAATGACAAAAAAATATTAGTGGATCCTATGCTGGGTGCTAAAGGTAGTCTGGGAAAATTTCCCTGGATTGATGATATGAGAGCCAATCCTTTAACGGATCTGCCGTTTTCAGAATATGAATTAAAGCGTATGATTGATGAAGTAGATGCAGTTCTGCTTACTCATTTGCACCCGGATCACTGGGATAATAAAGCACAGGAAATGCTTCCGAAAAACATTCCGATATTTTGTCAGCCAGAAGATGCCGAACAGATTGAACTTTTGAATTTTACAAATGTAAAAACTGTGTCACATTCTACCCTATTTGGCGATATTGAATTATTTAGGACAGAAGGAAAACACGGATTAGGAGAGATTGGTAATCTGATGGGAAATGTAAGCGGATTTGTCATCAGACATGATAAAGAAACTTTATATCTGACGGGAGATACAATCTGGTGTAATGACGTTATGGATGCAATCAATCTATATGCTCCTTCTTTTATAATTGTAAACGGCGGTGGAGCAAAGTTTGATATTGGTGAACATGTAACCATGAACTGTACAGACATCAAAAAACTGGCTGAATATAACTCTCACTATAACATCGCTGTTGTTCATCTTGAATCAGTAAGTCCTGTAACTGAAACCAGAAAAGTGCTGAAAACTTTTCTATCAGAAAATGCTCTTTTAAACCGAGTAATCATACCAGATGATGGTGAAGAATTTAGGGTCTGAAAGATAGCATATAACCTGACACTTTCCTTGTGTGATCTGATCTTAAATGAAGCCCGTAATAACTGAAGTTTATTACGGGCTTTTTACTACAATTCATCTATTATTGATAGCGCATTTTTTATCCCATCATTTTAAAACTCTTCTAAACGTCAGATTGATTCGGGGCAGAATTTTTCTTGCCGTTTTGGGAACCTGATGCTCCCAAAAGCTATTGGTGGTACCAGACATCAGAAGAAAAGAACCATGATGCAATGGAATTTCTACTTGTGGGATCTCTTTACGAAATTTATGCCGCAAACGAAATATCCGGGTTTCACCAAATGTTACAGAAGCAATAACAGGATTGATACCTGATCTGCCGGTTTTATCACTGTGCCAGGCAACACCGTCGTTGCCGTTTCTATACAAATTTAATAATACAGCATTAAAGGTCAATTGCGTTTGCTGCTCAACACGTTCGCGTATTTTTTTCAGATCTTCTGTAAGTTCCATCGGTTTTTTTTCATTCTGAACATCAGCTTTATCTTCAAACCACGCGATCATTCTGGGTGCTTTTACAACTTTGTCATACATCGGCATCTCATATTCCCTCCAAACCGTATCGGTGAGTAATCTGTGATAATAAGCATCTGATTCTTTTTTATTAAAAAAATTTTCGACAAGCAAAAGTTCTCCATCGGGAATTTCAAAGTCTTTAGTTCCCTTAGTACCACACATGAATAATTCGGCATCATCAAACAACATCATCACTATGCATTTTTAATAACAGATTCCATGTACTGTATTCCGGTAACTCATCGAAATATTTCTTTAATATCTGCTCAAAAACAGGATGTGTATCGGGAACAGATGCAAATAGTGTCATACACGAATGAAATTTGAGAGCATCAGAAGATCCGAAAATCTCCTCTGCCGTGGTATCTTTAAGTCCAAATACAATCTTAGAAATTTCAATAAGATGCTTTCCCAATACCGGATGTAACAGATATTTTTGAGCTTCCTCTATATCTTCGATACTATATAATCCGGATGCTTCATGATCACTCCATCTTTTTAACTGTGGAAATACAGACCACATCCAGTCACTTTCTTTATGCCCCTTTTTTATTTCTGTAATAGCTTTTAGGTACACATAATTTTGTGCTTCCAAAAAACGATTTATGGTATTTGAGTTCATAGGTTATGATTTATAAAAACATTCTTTTACTTCGAGATTTGTACCACTTTATGAGTATGTTTTGTTGCAAACGAGTGAATCAATTGCATGATATATTCATTACTTTTATACCGTGTTATGTATTCTTTAATTTCTTCTGTCTGGGTAATCACGGCCTCAGCAGGAATGTATCCCATACCATAAAACTGACCTTCTTCTACCCAAATACAGCTCCGCTCTGCCGGAACTCTGCCTTTATCGGTAATAAAATAACTCTGTTTATGGGTCAACACATGCTCAATGGCCTCTTCAATGCTTTTATTGTGTACCTCAACCGGCGGTAATTGTTTATCATGTGCTCTCACAGGAATTTCTTCTGCTGAAGTTGAGTATTTACAAAACCGATGGTCAATTTTAAATTGTTCCGTAAGGCGCAGCAACACATCTGTACCGTCACGAACAGTATTGAAAACTTCAATGCAGGTCTGAAATTTTGCAATTTTGCCCATAACAAGATACTTATAACCATTACGGGCTGTGTATTCATAAAGTCCGTATTTGGCTTCAAAACGCTTCAAAGCTTTGTTATATACAGGCCAGAGTTTTTTTATTTCGGTACATTCAAGCAGTAAAGCCATAAGTTCTGTAGCGCATACTTCAAAAGAAATTCCATAAATGTCTCTCAAAAAATGCTGTCGTTGAGGTGTAATTTTATTTCCGCTGAAATGGGAAGCTACCCGTTTTTTAATATTTACCGCCTTACCTACATAAATCACTTTTTTATCCTGATTATAGAAGTAATAAACACCGGGCTTTTCTGGTAATTGTTCAAAGTCGGCAGCAGGCAGATTCGGAGGCAAACGCTGATCATAAGCCGTATTTTTTATCATCTGGTGTATCACGTTCTGATCATCACATTGGATAAGGAGGTCTAATAATACTGCGGTAGCATCAGCATCTCCTCCGGCACGGTGTCTGTTTTCCAACGCAATATCCAGAGAACGGCAAAGATTGCCCAGGCTATAGGAGGCTAAGCCCGGTTTTATTTTTCTTGCTGCCCGCACTGTACACAGTTTTCGGGCAGACCACTTCCATCCTGCTTCTTCCAGTTGGTAACGTACAAAAGAGTAATCAAAATTCACATTATGTGCTACAAAAATGCGATCCGTGAGCATCTCAAATACTTTTTCAGATATGGCTTCAAATACAGGCGCATTTTGTACCATTTCGTTGTTAATGCCCGTCAATGCAAAAATGGGAAGCGGTATTTCTTTTTGTGGATTTACCAATGTTTCCCAACGATCAATAATTTTTGTACCATCATAAATAATGATTGCAATTTCCGTAATGCGGCTTCCGCCGGCATTTCCGCCAGTGGTTTCGATATCTACAATCGCATATTCCGTCTTTTTCATTGATGATCTCCGTTGAATCCTGTTCCTCATTTATTATTATCCATGAAAAGAAAATGTTATGTGCTGTTGTTATCCAATCAAACGGATTACGAATCAAACCCATAAATAAAATTTCATCTCTCCACGTTATTTATAAACAAAATTAGTAGGATTTATATCAAAAATAAATAAATTTGTTGCTATAAATTATAGCAATGTCCATTTTATCAGAAAACATAAGGTATCTGAGAAATCAGATCAACAGTTCTCAGCAAAAAGTAGCTGATGCTCTTTTCATTACCAGAGGGCGATATGCCAAATATGAAGACGGAGCCTCTGAACCACCTATAGAATTACTGTTAAGAATATCGCGTTATTTCCATATCAGCATCGATCTTATGGTATCAGTTGATCTGCGTCGTATATCGATTAAGGAGATTATGGAATTACCCGATAACCGCATTTTATTACCTGTTAAGGTTGACGAAGCAGGAGAAAACAGAATAGAAATCATTCCCCACAGAGCATCAATGGGATATCTTACGGGTTATAGCGATCCTGAATATATAGAAAGGCTGCAGAATATTACCCTTCCGTTTCTGGGCTCGGGAAAATACCGTGCCTTTCCGGCAGAAGGTGATTCTATGCCACCGCATAAAGACGGTGCCTATATCATCGGACGGTATATAGATAGTTTCGGACAACTCAAAACAGGAAAGAGTTATGTTTTTATTACAAGAGAAGAGGGAATTACTTACAAAAGGCTTAAAGAAATAAGTAATGACAGCTTTTTGCTTAGTGCCGACAATGATTTTTATGATCCTTATGCTCTGCCCATAAGCGATGTCTTCGAAATATGGGAATACACCTGCAGTATTGCTACGGATGAATTTAAAAAAGAAGATTTTGCACCGGATCATCAAACTATTATACAAATGCTTAAGGAGTTAAAAAGTGAAATAAAAGAACTAAGAAGCAAAAACAAGTAAATTTTCTTATTCTCTCATCCGCTTTTGGTGTATTTTATTACTCCTACAACTTTTATATTTTATTAAATTTGTGTTGAAAGGCTTAATTTACAGCTGTTAATATTTAGCTTTTCAGGATTTTATTTGAATACATAAAGACACGGAATGAAGAATAAAATAGGAACCCTATTGCTATCTATCGGTATATTCTCTGTTGCCAAGGCACAGAATACTACTGAAGTTTACCCATTTTCAAAAGACATCACAACTGCAATTGAACGTGATACAGTAGAATGGAAATATCAAACCGGAGCTGTCCGCTATTCTTTTATCGGTGATTATAAAAATACCCTCATTGCCTGGGATAAAGCCATTCCAAAAGCAGGCTCAAAACCTACTGCTTCGGATTCACTTATCCTAAAGTCTTCCGATATACTGGACGCTAAAGAGTATATTCTTAAACAATCAGAAAAAGAACAACTCATTATCATCAATGAGGCGCACCACAATCCGCGACACAGAACATTTACCACAAGTTTACTGGAAGGCTTATATCAAAACGGCTATCGGTTTTTAGGCCTTGAAGCCTTGTCCGATACCCTTATCAATCAAAGAAAATATGCGGTACACGATAGCGGCTTTTATACCGCTGAACCCGAATTTGGGAATCTTATTTATGAAGCACTGAAATTAGGCTTTACTGTTTTTGGATATGAGGCTTCTGCCGGTAAAAATGGTAAAGAACGCGAGATTGAGCAAGCGGAAAACATCAAAAAGTTTATGAAACTACATCCGGATGGAAAATATCTTATTCATTGCGGATTTGATCATGTGTATGAAAATGAGGTGCGTAACTGGGAAAAAGCAATGGCAGGAAGACTTAAAGAATTTACGGGAATTGATCCTTTCACCATTGACCAGGTAAAACTATCTGAGCGTAGTAAACCAGAGCTCAACCATTATTTTTTATATGCGACTCAAGAAAAACAACCCTTTATATTAAAAACTCAGGATTACACGATTTTTAACGGATTTACTGAACCAAAACAAACTGATGTTTTGGTGATACATCCTGTGACACACTATCATAACAACAGACCGCAATGGCTTTCTTACAATAAAAAACCATATCGGATTTCAAAAAAACGATTAAAAAAATATGCATATCCTGTTCAGATTCTGGCATATCGCATTGAGGAATATAAAAATGACGGTATTCCGGCAGATATCATTGAACTACAAGATGTGCAAAACACAGTACCCTTATTTCTAAAAAAGGGCAGCTATACATTTGTTATTAAAAACCAGAATTACGAAGTAATCGATTCATTTACTTCAGAAATATGATAAGGTGTATTGCTATTGTAAATGACTTGAACATAAAAAAATCGGGGTAAATACCCCGATTTTTATTTCTTATTTTCTTTTATCATCCAGATGGCTCCGTTTTTAGTTGTGAGTTTACTTAATTTTTTCTGAGTAACCAGTTCATCCAAAACATGCTCACTTTCATTTCTGTAGATACCTGAAAGTTCAGAGAATTCCTTAGCGGTAAGCGAATGATACTTACTAAAAAGCATCTGCCACTCTTTTTTATACTCTTTTTTAACGGCTGTCGGATACAGCTTTAAAACTGCTGTTTCATAAAAAGCATAGGGCTTGGTTCCGTAGATGATTTCTTTATTACCTGAGTGATCCATAAAATACATAGTAGGAAATCCTCTTACTCCAAAGTCTTTTGCCAGTTTCAGATCTTCTTGAAACAAGACTTTTGCCTTGCCATCAAAATCAGTTTTTAACTGCCTTATATCTAATCCTACTTTTATAGCCGCTGCTTCTATATGTTCCCATTTCGCGATATTTTTCTTTTGTAAAAAGACCATTTCGCGTAACTCTCTTAAGAATAAAACGGCCTTTTCAGGATCCTGTAATTGTGCTGCTTTAAAAGCTATGGAAGGCGGATATGAAGATTCTAAAGGATCTTCAAGCCAAATATCACCATCAATGGGCATATCATAATATATACTTACTTCATCCCAGTGATGTGCTACATCTGAAGGTTTGCTGATACCTCCGCTGTTGTACTTCCAATCAGGAAGCAAACCGCCCATACGATATTCAATGTCTATACTGTTGCCATATTCCAGTTTCAGTTTTCTTAACTGAGGTTCTATCCCCCAGCATGATGAACAGATCGGATCAGTAAAATAAACAACTTTTAGAGGTTTTTCCATTTTTTCTACCTCAATTTGCTTGTTTGCTGAATTCTCTGGTATTCCGCAGATTCCCTCAGCCGGATCACAGATAAGCGGATTGTTTTGTAACGTTTCGTTTGTCATTTTATCATTTTTTAATTGTCCCTGACAACTGTTGAAAATTGACAGCATCAGGAAAAGATGAAACAAATTGTGTTTATACATTTGCATTACGTAATGGCTTTTCATTATTCTGGAGAAAATAAATTCAAGTCTGTTATTGTTTTTCAGAATTGAAAATTTCTTTTTTATGAGGGTAAAATTATCACTTTCAAGATTTAAAAATGTTATGCGTTTCCTTTTAGAAACTAATTACCAATAGGAAACTATCCATACATTTTACTAACTTTATCCTTTCATTTATTAGTAAATTAGAAAAAGTGATGAGCAAAGAAAAACATATAAACAATACCCCACATTGTACAGCGAGAATATCAGCCATTAAAGATGCGATGGAAATTCTGTCGGGAAAATGGAAATTTCATATACTGGGTACTTTAATTGAAGGCGGAAAAATGCGTTTTATGGATTTATTGAGGGAAGTGGATGGAATTGCAGCCAAGATGCTGTCTAAAGAATTACAGGATATGGAAATGAATCATCTGATAACCCGTACTGTTTTGAATACTAAACCGGTAACTGTAGAATATGAAATTACAGAATACGGTAAAACCCTATCACCTATTATTGACGAAATAGCCAAATGGGGAGCTGCTTACAGAAATTCCTTATATAATACCAAATAAGCGTCTGTGTTATTTTAATTCTTCCTTAGTAATCAATTATATTCTTCCTGTAGTCAACTCTATTTCCATATTAAATATATATTTTCTGGAACAACGATCAAATATATATCCTTTAACATTACACATCACTCCTATATCTATGAAATAGTATGTTCGAGTTATCACTGGTCATGTTTGGCTGGTATTGGGGGTACAAAAGTAGCATTTATGACACCTAAAATAGTCTTTTTAGAATCTGATCTTAAAACTACCTATCAAATATCTGGGCATAAGTCTGTAAGTTGTTGTACTGTATCCTATATCTGTTGCATAAAACGATGTGAAATTCTGTTTATTTAAAAGATTGTTACCTCGGATACCCACTGTATATCTATCGCCAATAATCCGGTAGGTTACTTCAAAATCTATAAAACTATGATGTTTTTGGTTATCTGGTAGATTACCAAAATAGTAATACTCCGTCACAAATTTACTTTTGAACCTATCTCCAATGTCATAGTAAAGATCTACAAAAGTGAAGCCGTTTGTAAACCTATTTTCAAAATTGGAAGATTTTACTTTTGACACAGACCATTCGGAACCTAAAAGAAAATTGAAATCAGAACGAAAATTAGACTTCCAACTCAGTTTATAACTTATATCGTAAAAATCATTTTTCCTTAATCCTGAATCATTCACTTCATTAAAAGTAGTGCTATTTACATAACCTACATCTACTTTGATTGTACTCAAAAGAGGTTTTAGTGAGTATGTAGAACTAAGATTTACACTGTATGTTTCTCCTCCTTTAATAAATATGGTTTGTGATAATGAACTATTCTGCTCTATCAATCTTTGAGAAGATAATACTTTATTTTGCGTACGGTAATTCAGGTTTATAGAAAAGTTATACCTGTTCAGATAATGTCTTATGGAATATCTTAAAGTTCCCATTTGAAAATCGGTCAAGTGAAACTCTCCCAACCCCTTTTGAAAACTTCTTGAGGATGTAAGCAGATAAGTATCATTTACATCTTCCATAGAAGTACTTTGAAAATTGACAAGATAAGATGCAGTGACTATTTGTGTAGGGCTAAGTTCGAAGCTTGCATTTAAAGTAGGGTTGATGTAAAAGGGCTGGCTCTTCTTTGTTGATTTTAAAGTCGTAAAACTATTAAATAGTTGATGGATATCTATGCTACTATTTAATTTAAAACTTTTCCTGATCCATGTATAGGCGGACTTCGCATATATATCACCTAAAGTAAATGAGCTTCGGGTCTGAAAATTTTCAGGATAAAAGCGACTATTATCGTTAAATAATTGGAATGATATGTTTAAGTCTTCTTGATGATTGAGGTAACCGATCTGGAATTCAATAACCGAATTATTTACCTGTTTAAGTTTAAAATCGGCTTCTACCCCTATAAATGTTTTTCCGTTCCGGATCGTGTTGTCCATTCCCTTTGCGTCAAAAGAAAACAGATCGTCCATAAGAAAATCATTAATATTATAGAGCTGAGGTATTTTATTTGAAAAATATCGGGCTTTTAGTAATAAGGCATTTTTTTCTTTCCATTTATGGGTAAATGTTACTTTCTGATCAGTAAAGGTGTTTTTAGTCTGTAGTTTTTCTAAGGTACTCACTCCATTGAAAATCATATCATTATCTACATTATTATTTCCCTGATTCCATACAGAGTTGATCTGTAACATTTGAAAGGCAGATATATCATATGTAGCAAGTAAATTCAGGTATCCCTTTTTGAGATGATTTTTATAAGAATTTATTTCTGCATTTGTAAAGTACGTTTCATCAACATTTACCACCTCTGTTAGAGAATTAAATGAATAGTTTTCATCTGCCCCAATGAATCCGGTAAGTTTTAGCTTTAACTTTTCAACGACTGGGATAATACTACTCAGTGCGACATGCTCAGCATTATTAATACGTGTTCGGTGGTCTTTTAAGCGGCTGGCTGTACCACTGTTTATATTCATAGTATTGTAGAGTTGGGCATTCTGCCCAACAGATTCTATCTCACTATTATTATAGAACATATCGTCCAACGAACCAACCCGGTCATCACCAACATTATTCAAATTGTAGGACAAAAAATTCTTAAAATTTTTGCTAAAATTCATCAGATTTCCATTAACATCATATCTGTTCTCAGATACTATACCGTATCCGAGACTGATATCGCCGAACCAAACATCTTTATAGTCCTCCTGTATCGTTAGGTTAATTGCTACCTTGTCCGAATTCTCGATACCTTTCAATAATTTATTGTTAGAATAGCGTTTCAATACCTGTACCTTATTTAACGGTATGTTTGGCATATTTTTGGTCAATATGCTATACCCTCTATTAAACAAGTCATCACCATCCACCATTACTTTCTCTATTTTTTTATCTTCATATTTGATCGTCCCATCTTTTTCCACACTTATACCGGGAATGTTTTTGAGAAGATCCTCTACAACCTGCTCACGTCCGGTAGAGAATGCCCGGGCATCATATTCTAAAGTATCACCACGTACCTGAACCGGATTATCGATTTTAATAATAATGTCTTCTAACAATGTGCTATTTTCCTGAAGTACAATTTTTGATTGCAGATTCTTTTGAGTTTTTGTAATAGTAATCGTATTAGCAATTTTCTCAAATCCTAACTTGTTTATTTCTATTAGGATTTTACCGTGATAGTTGAGTATTATTGTATAATTACCCTCCTCATTTGTAAATGCATAATTGGTGATGCGATTATCACTATTTCTAATGACGACGGATGCATTACTGATAGGTAAATTTTCAGTACTGACAACATTTCCTTCCAGTCGGGTTTGGGACCAACTATAATTTAGTGTCATTGTCAAAAAAAATATCAGTACTAATCTACACATTGATTTGATGTTATATATTTTAGTATGTTTAAAACCTTATTTTAGAGATGTTACAGGTAGCTGTTTAACAAGCAATTATATATTTTGGGTAGCACTTAGGAGGCTATTATAAAGAAAGGTTGCAAATATTATTAATATTTCGCAACCTTCCGGTTAAACATACTTCTAATTGTTAACAAAGAGCTTTATTCCCATTCAAATTTTGATTCAATTCCGGAACGAAGATTCATTTCTCTTTTTACGGTAACATTTCTATCATCGCCACCGACTCCCTGCATTATATTGTTATAAAAATCATCCTTTAATTCTACAAAATCTTTAATACGGAGGTGTTTGAACCTTTTGCTATCAGGCATTTTAATATTTTGAGTAGAATTTAGATTGATAGAAATCGCATTAAAATTAAATATCTTCGATTCATCATACACTTCCAGAATAAGTCCGGGAAGACCGCAAAACTTCCAAGGTCCGAACGGAAATGGAATATCCGGGGTAAACCAGGCGATCCATTTTCTTCCCCGAAAGGTAGTTATTGCCTTATACGCTTTAAAATTTTCGATCATTTTGGACTCCTCAGATATTTGCCAGTCAAAGATTGCAAAATCGTCCTGAATGGTATATTTCTTTAAGACAAAATCATCATATATGATTCGTTTACAGCTATTGTCCGTCACTATAAACATATCCATCTCCCGTTTAGCCCTTCCTACAGTAGTTTCAAGTTGATCCGCTTTGTCGTTATCTATATTTTTTGTAGAACTGAAGATCTCCTGATAGAATGCTTTGTGCTCAACTTTATTTATTACCAGTCGACTATCCCTCTTGATCGGTATGGAACTATCATAATAATTTGAATAGACAATATCTACATGTTGAGGATACAAATTCAACGAGATTATATTTACTATAACTAATAACAGATACCTCATCTTCCTTATTTATATTCTGACTTAAAGCTTAGTACAGAGATTGCCCTGTTTTCTTCATATGATTTGGTCTTTTCCGAGATTTTACTAAAACATTCCTCTAATGATTTAGTTTCCCAGTAATAATCTTTGCTTTGATAGTTCGCTCCATCTTCATCTGTATACTGAACAAGCAACCAGCAATTACCTTTATTTTTACCCTTTCCACGATTGTCATTCTGAGATTCTTCAATCACTTTCAAAGAATCTTTGATTTCTTTTGTATTGGCACTTACATTAGCAATGGCTGCAAACAAGGCTGCAATAATTACAACGTTTTTCATAATATTATTAATTTTTTTGGTTATAGATACTTTTGAAATTCAAGCAATATGCTTGGAAATTTTTAGTTATACGAGTTAATGAAATAAGATTTTACTCCCATTCAAACTTAGTTTCAATACCTGCTCTCAGGTTTCTTTTCTCGACCATGACAGCCTCCCGCTCATCCTGATCTACACTATTAAGAAAATTTGTATGAAATTCATCTTTCAAAGTAACAAATTCCTTAATTGAAACTTTTGTGAACAGTTTATCATCAGGAATCATTATCTGGTCTTTAGAATTAAGGTTGATTTCCTTAGCGACATAAGTCCACTGTTTCTCTGCATCATGTGCTTCCAAGATAAGCCCCGGAAGTCCGCAGAATTTCCACGGTCCATAAGGAAAAGGGATGTCGGGTG
This sequence comes from Flavobacterium sp., assembly GCA_032096595.1. Lineage (GTDB taxonomy): Bacteria > Bacteroidota > Bacteroidia > Flavobacteriales > Flavobacteriaceae > Flavobacterium. The sequence goes on from DAMCXY010000009.1 coordinate 104,846, forward strand.
TAAACCAAACAATCCATTTTCTACCTCTGAATTCTGAACTTGCTTTATAGGTACGGAAGCCAGCAATAAGTTTGCTTTCTTCTGAAATATCCCAATCAGTAAAAGGATGATTATCTTCTACTTTATAGTTTTTTAGTGCAAAATCATCATATAAAAATCTTTTACAATCAGAATCTGTGACGAAATATTTATCTAAAGATCTTTTGACTGATGCAATAGCGGCACTGCTTTCTTCATTGCCATTTTTACCTATCCGTTTGGTAGAATTAAAATCTTCGTGATACACAGAAGATAACGTGAGCGGATCAATAATTATCCTGCTTTGTCTGGTCATGGGAACACTTAAATCATAAATATTGGTATACTTGACACTTATATTTTGTGATGAGAGATTAGTCAGAAAAAAAAGAAAACATACATGAAAAATTGATTTCATGCAGTTTTTATGAGTAAGATTGTACCAACACTTTCTCAGTAATGACACCTGCATCCTTTAATTTATTGGCTTCTTCTATGCCTTTGTTCAGACAATCTGTATAACTTTTAGGGTTTGCGATATCAACAGTTGCGCTTCCAACCGCCACATTATTTTCATCTACAATGATTATGTGGATGATACAGCTTTTAATAGGTTTACGTCTATTGTTATCCTGTTTTTCCTTGCTATTTACATTTGCTCGCGCCATAGCTGAGCATGCCAGAAATGCAGTCGCACAAAAAAGAAAGTTTTTCATAAATAAATGTTTGGTTATGTTAATTTATGCTAATATAACTTAATTTTAAATAAAAAAATATGTTCAAATATTTAAGAAACAAAACATTAGAAAAAATTAGCCCTTATACCTTATAATTATTCACAAAAACAAGATTTGTTAAATTTTTGTTAATTTCATTTAAGTAGGATATTTTGATCCTGAACTATTCGAATTGAAACTTCTTGACCGTAAACTTTCCCGTTTTTTAGACAGCTTAAAAGTATTAACTTTAAAAAATGTTCTGTCATGAAAAATCGAAATTTAATGAAGCTCAGATCGTAAAGATTTTACAAGAGTATGATTTAGTAAATCTACTCAAATTATTTGTCGTGAATATGGAATCGCTGCACCTACTTTTTACTCCTGGAAGAAAAATATTCAGGAATGAGTTCGTCTCAACTCAAAGAACTAAAATTGTTACAAGAGGAAAATACGCTTAAAACGTATGTATGCAGATTTCAGTTTATATCACCATATTCTCAAAGATGTTATAGAAAAAAGCTAAAACCCTGTGAGAGAAAAAATCTTGTTTTGGAGATCCTCTCTCAAGAGCGTACAAGTATCACCGTGGCTTGTAGCATTATTTGTTTTACCCGAAGTATGGTATATTATACTTCTTGTAGAAATGAACAAATCATCATTGAAAAATTACAGGAACTCACAGATAAGTATCCCACGCGAGGTTTTGATAATTATTATGGAAAGATTCGCTCTTAAAGTGGGCTATATCAATGTTTTTTCAGCACATAATCATAGGTAAAAGCTGTATTCTTATCATTTAGGTCCCAGGTTGCCGTTTCTATGCTAACCAGATCTGCATGTTTTTTACGGATATCTCTTAATGAATTCCCTACTGACTTGCGGAGGTACTCACTTTCGTTTGCTTTATGCTGACTAATGAGTTGTATCGCCTCTTGAGGATGTGTTTTAAAATACGGGCGCCCCGTCCAGATGCGCAAACCTTCAGTGACGGCACGGCAAACGTTTGCATGCTCATCATTAAGCCATGCTCTTATCTCGTGTAAGGAATTTTCATAGCCATGATCTTTACAATATTGATCAAATGCCTTTGCTATTATTTCCTGCACCTGCCAACTTTGATCGGAGCGGGCAATTTGTTTCAATAAAGGTAAAACGGAACTATCCTTAACAGCAATAAATCCTAATATGAACACAGCGCAACACCGTAACTGATACCATTCACTTTGAAGCATATCGACAGCAAATGCTTTTGCTTCGGACAACGTATGATCCTTAACTATTTTATGAGCTTCGAGCTCAAAGGGCTTAAAGCCGTGTTCTACAGCTGTTAATTTTGTTATGAGCGCATCCATCTATTTTTTATAAGCAATTTACGAATATAAAGTGTAGGAAGAATAGGAAAACCAACAATAATTATCTTTCCTTACAGCTGAAAATTATTATTCCACTAAACATCAAAAAGTGTGGTTGTGTAACACTTAATTACACAATGTTGTCCCTCAATATTTGTCAACACTCTATTTGATAAAACTATTTCTCAGCAACTGTAACTTATTTACTCTTGCTATCATAAACACTGCGAAGCAGCATCATCAGAAGAGCCAACAGTCCAAATGCAAAACAAATCCATATATTATTTGCTACTCCTTTGCTGACAATCATCCATCCGCCTAAAGTTGTTCCCAGTGTAACTCCCAAATTTCCAAAAGACGTAGCCAGACTATTCGCAAACTCTAAAGAATCCGGAGCCGATAAAATCATATAGGTAGAAGCATTCAGAAAACTTGGCGAATACATAAAACCCCAGATTCCGATCACAATTATGGTTGATAACAGATCATCGTGGGATACGTATAACAAAACGGGAACGACTAAAGTGCCCGAAAGGAAAAAGGCCATTGTTTTGGTCACATTATGTTTAAGCATTTTTCCGGCAGTCCATGTCGATAAAACGCCAATGACCCCGAACACAAACAGCATATAACTTATCATCGTTTCGTTCATACCTTTTGCTTTATTCAAATAATCTGCAAAATAACTATAAGTGGAAAACCATGCAGTAATCATAAAAAAGTTCGCTGCCATACTTAAAATAAAAGATGGTTGCATCAGAATTTTGAGCTGCGATCCGTAAGATTTTTTCTCCTTTACAGGTATGGAAGGCAGCATAAAGTAAATCATTAGAAAGGCGATAAAACAAACAAGTGTCTGAATCATAAATGAATACTCCCACGACCACAAACTTGAGATCCATGTTGCAAAAGGAACTGTGGTGACCATTGCAAGGGCTACCCCACTGAATACAATACTCATTAATTCATTTTTATTATCCGTAGCATCAGACAAAGCAACAGACAAAGCTGTAGCAATATATACCGGCTGCAAAAAAGCAGGAAGAATCCGGACGACCATTAATAGCCAAAAAGGAGGTGAAAATGATGAAACCAAACCTGTAATAAGGAATATGGCTATAGAGGTCAGCATAATTTTCTTCCGGTCATAACCTGAGACCAATAATGTCATAAATGGTCCGGTAAGAGCAATGATTAAGGCAAAAGCACTTAATAGATAACCGGCCTTATCGATACTTATTTTATAATGCTCAGCAATTTGAGGTAAAATACCAATAATCCCGAATTCAGTAGTGATAACTGCAATAAATCCCAAACAACCTATATACGCATATTTCTTCATATTGTAACCCTTTGAGATTAGTTCAAATTTTGTTTTGTAAATACTGAGATTTCCTCAACAGCTTCTTTTGTTTCTTTTACTACAGCTCCCATATGCATAAAACCATGAACCATGTCTTTATATACCGAAACTGTAACCTTAACTCCGGATGCTTTCATATTTTCTGCCAGTTGTTGTCCTTCATCCCGCAGCGGATCGTGTTCTGATAATAGAACAAATGTTGAAGGGGTATTTTTAAAATCTTTTATTAATAAAGGAATTGCCAAAGGATTCTGTTGATCACTGACACTATTTAGATACCATTTCCAGGCTCTTATTCCTTCCTCTTTATTAATGATCGGACCATTTTCATAGTCTTTCCATGATTGAGTATTGAATGTATTGGTAGCCGCAGGATAAATGAGTACCTGAAACTTCAGTTGGTGACCGAGTTGTGTAGAAACACTTGCTGCCAGAGCCGCTCCTGCACTATCCCCAATAATTCCAATCTTATTCTTATCTAAATGCAAAGCATCTGCATGGCGGATAATCCATTCACCAGCCGATTGAACATCATCAAAACCTGCAGGAAATGGATGTTCAGGTGCCAAACGATAATCAACAAAAACGATAACGGCATCAGTAGCGTTGGCCAGTTGACGAACAAGAGCATCATGCGTTTCAAAACTTCCCGAAATAAACCAACCACCGTGAATATAAAGGATAGCTGGTGATTTTTCATTTTCAATACCGTTTGGTCTGTAAATTCTCACCGGAATCTGATGGTCATTTTGAAGAATACTATATTCTTCTATCATCCTGATCATTTCTTTTTTACCTCCCAATTGAAGGGCCATCGTTTCGTATCCTTTCCGGCTTATATCTAATGCGTCTTTGCCATCAAAAACATGAATCTGTTGAAGGTTTTCTATAACTTTTACTATTTCCGGACTATATTGATTGGTATTCATATTTGAATTATTATGGAGGGTTTTACAGGAAATTAATCCTGCCATCATGATTATTCCAATATACTTTTTCATATTATATTTAAAGTTTTACACAAAACTAAAGATAAGTGCTACATTTGCATAGTACGCAGCTAAATGTATGGTACTAACAAATTTGTAAGTAATGGGAAAAAGAAAGGAAAATTCAACGAATAGCATCAATGAGCAGTATATTACGGAATGTGATCTCACCTATGCCGTGTGTAAAATCGGAGGAAGATGGAAATTGCTCATTCTCTGCAAACTTGAATATGGAAAACTGAGATTTAGTGAGATCAGAAATCAGATTAAGGGAATTACAGAAAGAATGCTGACACTGCAACTGCGCGAATTGGAAAAAGCAGGTTTGGTAAAGAGAACTGTATATGCTGAAGTCCCTCCGAGAGTAGATTATGAGTTGACAGAAATTGCAAGTGAATTGATTCCGATCTGGAAACAATTGAGCAATTGGGGCAATAAACATAAAAATCTGACTCAGCAAGAAACACTCAGTGAGAATGGATGAGCCAAAAAATAAGTGGTAAAAAGCTATATTTTATTAATAAATTCACCCTTTTCATGCACAACTTGATTGCCCCATTTTGTAATAGCTTCTAAAACAGGAATAAGACTTTTTCCAAAATCAGTTAAACTGTAAACCACTTTTACAGGTGGCTTTTTGCCATATACTTTTCTTACGATTAAACTGTCTTTTTCCAGCTGTTTTAATTGCAGGCTTAACGTCATCTCAGTGATAAAGGGCATTTCTTTCCTAAGTTCACTGTATCTCTTTGACGTATCTTTTAAATGATACAGAATAACTGCTTTCCACTTTCCTCCCATCATATTCATGGTGAGGCTGACCGTACATGGATAATCTTTTCCATTAAATTTTACATAATCACCAATACATTCCGTCTTCATTCTATATTTTTTTAAACCTATCGCTTTTGATAGTTATTGCATAAGCAATATACTAAAGATAATTTTGTTACTAAAATAAATATAGTATGTCCTTAATAATTTTAGCACACCCGACGTATGACAAATCTTTTGCAAACAAAATCATTATCGAAGAATTGAAAAACAGCAATAGCGATATTGAGATCCGGAATATACATGAGTTATACCCTGACTACAATATTGATGTAAAAGCAGAACAGCAAGCTCTTTTACGGCATAAAACTATTGTTTTCCAATATCCGTTCTATTGGTATAATATGCCTGCAATTTTAAAACATTGGTTTGATGTAGTGTTTGAATATCAGTTTGCGTATGGTTCACAAGGTGATAAACTAAAGGGAAAAAACTTCTTGCCCAGCTTTACGGTAGGTTCATCACAAGACAGCTATACGCCTTTGGGGTTTCAGCATTTCCGTGTATATGAATTTTGTAAGCCTCTAGAACAGACAGCCTACCACAGTCAGATGAATTATATAGAACCTATGTATTTTTACGGTACATCCTTAACCGCAGGTTATGCAAAAGAGGAAATAAAAACCAATGCAAAACAACACGCTGAAAAAATAATACAACAAATTCAGGAATTAGAAAAAGATGGTGTGTTGGATATCGAAGTGATATAGCTTATTTATTGATATTCTTTGCAATAATTATGAATAAAAACAAAAAACCCGCAAATCCATAGAATTTGCGGGTTTTCGACGTTACTTAGTGTAAGTGTTGTCGGGGTGGCAGGATTCGAACCTGCGGCCTCCTGCTCCCAAAGCAGGCGCGATAACCGGGCTACGCTACACCCCGAATGGCGGAGAGACAGGGACTCGAACCCTGGCGACGGTTACCCGTCGACAGATTAGCAATCTGCTCCGTTACCACTCCGGCACCTCTCCTAAATTTTTTTTCTGATAAAGAACGAATATTTGGTGATCCAATCAGGATTCGAACCTGAGACCTACTGCTTAGAAGGCAGTTGCTCTA
>DAMCXY010000010.1:0-33539 GCA_032096595.1 Flavobacterium sp.
CTTTTGAATCCTCAATCATAATCTGATTGAGGATTTTTTTTTGGAATAAACTTAAAATCGTTATTCAGGATTATATAACTCCATTTTTATTATCAAATTTTTATTATTTTTTTGATTTACTCATTGTGTCACTGTATCTTTACATCAATCAATTTAAATTATAAATTCATGTTATTTGAAAATACCAGAGAATTTGCTAAAAAAATGGATGCCCGTGATCCACTGGCTTCTTATAGAAGTGAATTTCAGTTTCCTAAAGTAAATGATAAAGAGGTAATCTATTTTACCGGAAATTCATTAGGATTACTTCCCAAAGCAGCTAAAAAATATGTAGATGATGTAATGAAAGACTGGGGAGAAATGGCTGTAGAAGGTCATTTTTACGCAGAAAAACCATGGTGGGATTATCATGAGCGTTTTTCTAAACCCTTATCGAAAATTGTAGGTGCTCTTCCTTCAGAAGTAACCGTTATGAATACCCTGACAGTAAATCTTCATATGTTAATGGTATCATTTTATAATCCAACTCCGCAGCGTTTTAAAATTATTTGTGAAGAAAAAGCTTTTCCGAGTGATCAGTATATGCTGCAGACTCAGGTAAAATTTCATGGTTTAGATCCAAAGGATGCTATTGTTGAAGTAAAACGCAGAGAAGGAGAACATAACCTTAGAAACGAGGATATCATTGCTAAAATCAATGAAGTGGGAGATCAGTTAGCATTGGTATTGATTGGCGGTATCAACTATTATACTGGTCAGGTATTGGATATGAAAGCCATTACAGAAGCCGGACATAAAGTAGGCGCTTATGTAGGATGGGATTTGGCACATGCTGCAGGAAATATTGAACTTTCATTACACGAATGGAATGCAGATTTTGCTGCATGGTGTAGTTATAAATATATGAATGCAGGACCGGGTAGTGTTTCAGGATGTTTTATCCATGAAAAGCATCATACTAACAAAGAGATGAAACGTTTTGGCGGTTGGTATGGTCATAACAAACAGCGCAGATTTTTAATGGAACCGGAATATGATCCGAATGAAGGAGCACTTGGATGGCAAAGTTCCTGTACAGGAGTTTTGGCAATGGCTCCTTATCTGGCATCAGTAGAGATGTTTGATGCTATAGGCATGAAAGCAATTTCAGAAAAAAGAGATCTGATTACAGCTTATCTGGAATTTGTGATAAAGGAAATCGCTACAGAAATCGGAGGTAATTTTGAAGTCATTACTCCGGAAAATAAAAAAGAGCGTGGTTCTCAACTCTCAGTATTATTACACGGAGAAGGCAGAAAACTTTTTGATTACTTAATGAAAGAAGGAGTAATAGTTGACTGGCGTGAGCCGGCAGTCATACGTATGGCACCTGTACCTTTATATACCAGATATGAAGATATGTATGAATTTGGTCAGATTCTTAAAAAAGGAATTTTAAGTTTACAGTAATAAAAAAGAGAGGCCATTGCCTCTCTTTTTTATTGGATTGTATAAGATTTTTCAGATCTTTCGGATACATTAAAGTATCCTAAAGGATAATTATCAGGATTAGTGATATTAATAATGTTACCACGTATAGCACCAATTGGACTTGAAAATGGTCCGGAATCGCCTGATTGAAAAACTTTAGAAAGATAATTATAGCTTTTCTTTGATATCGATGATAAACTCATTTTTACCACATTTCCACTTACCAGTTTATTATTTTTTTGCGAATTGATAAAAGTACTGGACATATTATTACCGTTATAGAATTCATCGCTGACAATTTCATAGTCAGGGCGGCTCGCTCCATACATCCATTGAACAAAGTAATAATCATCCGTGGATGCATTATCCTGAAAATAGGCATCTAATCGGATATAATCTTCATCGAGCCCTTCAAAAACGCTTTGAGTAATATTATTTACAGTAGGTACGCTTTTCAGTGTTTCTGTACCTTCATAAACTTCATTGTTGTATTCTACATGTATTTTGTAAGTTTCATTCAGTAAGAAAGGGATATTGGCAGCATAATAACCGTTTCCAGTTTCATTAAAAGTAATTATCTGGTTGGTGGAACCTATTGAAACCCAGATAACAGCATTGGTAACAGGTGGTATTTCCTGATCATAAAATCCGGTAGTAGTACTGAGTCTTATGGTCTGATTTGTTTCATTACTGTTTTGAAGCCAGTTAAGGTTGGCTTCAATTACTAATTTTGGTTCTGATTTCTCCAGATCAATCGTTACAACTTCTTCACACGATTGTAAAAATACGAAGCTGAATAATATAAGGAGGTATTGATAGTTTTTCATAAATTAAAATTTAAAATTGTACGTAACACTTGGAATAACTCCGAAAATGGATAGTTTTACAGCCTCAGTCTGACCTCTGTAATCTTCATTTTCTCTGAAACTGATAGAAGCAGCATTCTTTCTGTTATAAACATTATAAATACCAAAAACCCACTCGCTTTTCCAACCTTTTGTCTTATCAGGCTTTGGGGTATATGTAGCAGAAATATCCAGGTGATGGAATGCCGGCAGGCTGTAATTGTTTCTTTCATCATATACCGGTACTCGAATTCCTAAATACTCATATTGTCCAGTCGGATAAGTAACAGGTCTTCCCGATTGTAAAATAAAGTTAGCACTGAAAGACCATTTTTTTGTCAATTCGTAGCTTGCTACAACAGACAAGTCATGCGTTCTGTCATGTGGTGTTCTGTACCATTTTCCGTAATTGATCCCATTCTCATTTTCATTACGTCCCGGAGTTTGCTGTTCTGATCTTGAAATTGTATAGGCAATCCATCCGGTAAGTCTTCCTGTATTCTTTCTCAGGAGAATTTCTAAACCATATGCCTGCGTACGTCCGTTGAGCAATACCTGTTCAATATTTCTATTACCGATCAGGTTTGCGCCGTCTATGTAATCTAAGCGATTTTGTCCAATCTTAAAGTATGACTCAATCTCTAAGGAGTATTTGTTGTCACTAAGGTTTTGAAAATATCCAACAGCTACCTGATCTACTATTTGTGGTTTAATATACTGCCCACTTGGAGCCCATACATCTAAAGGAGTGGCTGAAGTTGTATTCGAAATAAGGTGAATATACTGTGTCATCCTGTTATAACTTGCTTTTAAAGATCTGTTTTCATCTAAGGCAAGTGATATGGCAAAACGAGGCTCAAAATTCCCGAAACTGGCAATTTTTTTGTTTTTTCCATAGTATCGGGTACCAATCGGAGTCGCTTCAGAATAAGTATGGGTATCATAATCATACAATACAGCCTGATCGTTTTCATATTGGTTTATCATTTCTTCTCCTAAGCGGTAAAACATACTGTAACGCAGTCCGTAATTCACAGTGATAATATCAGACAACTCATGTTCAGCTTCAAGATACAGTGCATTTTCCATCGCATATTTATTCGGTATTTTGTAATAATTGATAGCTGAAGCTTCTGAAGTAGGAGAAATTACTCCGGGATTGAAATCATAATAGATGCTGCTCAATCCGTAGCGCAGTTCCAGTTTATTATTTACATAATGGGTAAAATCATACTTAAAATTATAGTTTTTTATACCTGAATCCCAGTTAAAGTCCACAACGCCTAAATCTAAACCATAATAATAATCACTATAAATCAGGGAAGCATTACTGAATATTTTTTCATTAAATACATGGTTCCATCGTAGATTTACCATTGTATTTCCATATTGGTTATTAAAGATATCTTTAAATTTAAAAACATCTCTTCCAAAGTATCCTGATAAGAATAAACTATTGTTATCATTTACGGTATAATTTATTTTTGTATTCAGATCATAAAAATAAGCAGCACTTTCAATATCTGTAGCTTTTAGAAATAAGTGTGCATAAGAAGCTCTGCCTGCCACAAGGAATGACATCTTATCTTTGATAATCGGACCTTCCAATAATAATCTGCTCGATAGCAATCCGATACCGCCGCTCGATTTGAATTCTTTACTATTACCATTTCTCTGATAAATATCGAGCACAGAAGATGCTCTTCCACCAAAACGGGCAGGAATACCTCCTTTATAGAGTTTTAAATCTTTGATGACATCCGAATTAAAAACTGAGAAAAAACCGTAGAGATGAGAGGAATTATAAACAATAGATTCGTCTAATTGTAATAAATTCTGATCAGAACCACCACCGCGGACATTAAATCCGGCTGTTCCTTCTCCTGAATTTGTAACACCCGGTAATTGCAAGATAGATTTCAGTACATCTACTTCACCCATTACAGCAGGCATCTTTTTGATTTCTTCAGCCGTCAGTTTATTGACGCTCATTTCCGGTTTGCGGATATTAATTTTCTTGCTGTTGGCATTAATAACCAGTTCTTCAAGTGTATTATCCTGTGATTGCAGCTGTATATTCTTCTTTAATGAAGAAGTTACCGTAATTGTTTCTGAATAGTCATCATATCCCATATAACCGACATAGAGAGTATAGGTACCTTGCGGAACCGACAGTACATAGTAGCCGTATGAGTTTGTAGTAGCTTCAAGATCTAATTCCTGAATGTAAACGGTTGCACCAATTAGAGATTCATTACTATCCTTTGCATTAATATTTCCGCTGATAGTAAAATTTTTTTGTGCACTTGCATACGAAGAGACGAGAAAGAATAAGAAGAACAGGCCTTTCTCTAACCAATGTTTTTTGTTATTTGACATAAGTGTTTGATTGTTTTAATAGCCAATGTTTTTAATGTTTAAAATATTTTCCGCATTACGGATTTGTCTTTTGTAGCTACTTACTATTAATTGATAATGGAAGATATTTGTAAGCTTTAATACAACGCAATAGTATTAGTATTAATTGTCTCTTAAATGTTACAAAATAAAAAAAATAATATTCATTTTATATATAATAGGTATTAGTTGTTGATTGCCAGGATATTTCAATTTAAAAACGATAAAAAAACCGTCAGCTGGTAGTGACGGTTTTTAATAACTAAAATGAAGACTACATTCTTTTTAATTCATCAGAATTACCTGATTGGCGTTCATTGGCGTTTAAATTTTTATTGCCAAAGCGGTAGGTAAGGGAGAATCGTATGCGTTGTGTATCCCATATATTTTTAAACTCTTGCGTAATTCCACTAATATACTGATAAGAATATTCTCTTCCGTTAAAAATATCTGCTCCGCTGATACTCATTTCAAGTTTTTTATCCAACATAAGGTATTTGACAGTAGCATAAAATTTCGCATAAGGTTTCATTCGGAAATTTTGAAAAGTTTCTCCAAAATTTTGAAAATAACTGACACTTAAAAAGAGCGTTTTGTTGGAATTCAAAGTAAAATCATTGTTTGTAAAAAAGGAAGCAGATTTCCCTTCATACTTTTTGTCTGAAATGGCAATATTCGATAAAGAATAATTGAAATCAAACGTATTGACACTTGTCCACCATGCAGTAGGTTTATACGTAAAAGTCTCCGTAATACCAAAGGAATCCGAATCCACATAGTTCATCCATATATAGTTGTTTTCCTTTGTTTCCGGATTTAATATTGAAGCCTGATTTACACCATTTCGCTCACTTGAAAAATAAATACGGCTGTCCAGCTTCTTATACGTATAGGTAAGTTCTACGTTATGGGTAAACGACGGTAGTAAAAACGGATTTCCCTCGTTATAACTGAATTCGTTGTTGATGGTGCGGAAAGGATTCAGACTCTCATAACTCGGGCGTCTGATTCTGCGTGAATAGTTAAGTCCAATGCTTGTATCTTCTGTAAACTGACGTAATATATATAATGTCGGAAAGAGTTTCAGATAATCATTTGTATGTGTATTATTTGTTTCTCTGGAAAATCCTTTAGTTTGAGTAGCTTCTAATCGCAAACCGGCCTGAATATCCCATTTTTCATTGATCTTTTTATTAGCAGAAACATATATAGCCTCATTTTTTTCTGTATATTCAAAATAGTTGGAAAGATTGGTATCATAAATAAATTCTCCAGCTTCATTTTTATTGAGTGCAATGATAGTGTTTTTTGATTGCGACTGTGAAAAACGTGTACCTGCGCTTAAATTTAAAAAGGGTAGTGGTAATTCTATATCTGCTTTTGCTGAGAAATTTTGAATTTTGATATTTACATCATTTTTTCCGGTATGTCTGCTATTCTCAATCAAATCATTGGATGGTGTAAATTGTGCATAGCTGAAATTGCGTTGTGTGGGAGAGTGATAATTCACAAGATCAATATCCATAGATATTTTCTTTCCAAGTGTATCCAATCGGTATTCTGAATATAAATTGTAAACCTGTTGGTTGGTTTTATCTTTAGAAAAAGCTTCATTTTTTAAGAGTTGCTGAATTTGCCCTCCCTTTTTATCAAAAATGCTCGTATTTTGCGGACCTATATCAGAAAAATCAGAGTCGCTTGCAGATATTTTAGTACCTATTTTCCATGCTTTAGAGATCTGATAGTCAAATGCTATTTTTCCGTTTACATACTTATTATTGGCATCAGAATAACTTTCATTTTGCCAAAAAGCATCTTTGTAATAAATATCATTATTCCAATTAATTAGGGAACGTCTCAAACCATAATTCATTGAAGTTTGTAAGGTTATTTTATTTTTTTGCAGATTATAGGAGGCGTTATATTGCTGGGTATTGCGTCTGCTTCTTTGATAAGTGGCGCCTAACGAGGCATTCCAGCTGTTTTGCTTTATTTGTTTCGTTACTATATTAATAATACCGCTATTGCCTTCCGCTTCATATTTAGCTGGCGGTGTGGTAATCACTTCTATTTTTGACAGATTAACCACACTCAAGCTTTCTAAGTAATTCATTAATTCAGAAGAACTCAGATAAGTGGGCTTATCGTCAATAAGAACCAATACTGAACTCTTTCCGGAAATACTGATGGCATCATTACTTACCCTAACTCCCGGAGTTGTTTTTAAGGCATCCAGTGCAGTACCTCCGGCAGATGAAGTGGCATTTTCAATATAAAAAATGAAACGATCCGGAGTGCGTTCCGTTAATTTTTTTGAGGTTTCAATCACCATTTCACTCAATTGATTTGAAGTTTCTACAACAATAGTTCCTAAATCGATATCATGAGAGAGTAATACGTTTTGTTCATATACAGTAGTGTCAAAATACAAGACCTGTAATTGATAAGTACCTTCTGTTGCGGTTATATAAAACAAACCTTTTTCATCGGTCTGAGACTGTATAACGGTATCAGAAGCAATAAGCTGTACGTCAAAATAAGAAGCAGGCTCATTATTTTCTGTCAGCAGTCCCTGCAATACATGAGTTTGTGCTGTAGAGGTTACTGAAAATAATACTGTGGTTAAAAACAGAATAAGTAAAGAAGTTTTCATGTGATTTTTATTTTTGAGCAAATTTTGTATTTCCTGTTCAATCAAAAATTTTATTTCGACCAATACCAGAAAACATACGATGAAACGGTTCATCGGAAAAAAATATACTTTTGTCGAAAAAATAGCAGGATAGAAATAGAATCATCTACTTTTACTGCTCAAATCAAATAGCAGATGAAAAAAAAGTACATCATATTACTTCATATTCTTTTTTGGGGATATTATTTTATACAGGAGTTGGTTATTGTTAATAATAAAACCTACGCATTACATATTCCTATTTTTTCTTTTGACATAAAAAATCCGGAAATTGCCTTTTTATATTCTTTTGATTTTTTATTTCTGTTTATCTTTTATCTGAATTATCTGTTTGTGTTGCCCAGATTTTTTGATGCTACTAAACTTGGTCGCATGCTTTTGGTCTTATGTATGCTTTTTGGGTTGTTTATACTTTTGAGATATACATTGGAAGAAGTGCTCTACTACCAGATTTTCGGATATCGGAATTATAATGAAGGTACTACATTGATCTATTATGTATATGATAATCTGCATTATGGAAGCCGTCCTATTGTAGCCTCATCTGTTTTGTGGTTCATTGTCAATCACTCCCGGTTACAGGCAGAAAAAATAGAACTTATTGAAAGCAAACGGGAAACAGAAATTAATTTTTTAAAATCGCAGATCAACCCTCATTTTATATTCAATACGTTAAATAATATCTATTATCTCGTATTTGAAAAATCCGATAAATCGTTAAAGGCCATCGAACAACTGAGCAGCCTGATGCGCTATATGACGTATGAAAGCCAGAACAATACTATTGCCATTCAACGAGAAATTGATTACATTGAAAACTTTATAGCATTGGAAAGTATGCGTATTTCAGGAACAACAAATATTCTGTTTCATATAGAGATTCAGAATCCGGAATTCAGAATTCCGCCTTTACTGCTCATTCCCTTTATTGAAAACGGTTTCAAGCATGGTGTAGTAAACAATCCGAATCAAGCCTTTGAAATAAAACTGATACAATCTGAAAGCCAGTTAGAACTTCAAACCACTAATCTCATCAATGATTATAAAAAAGACAGTCAGTCCGGTGTGGGAATTGAAAACGTGAAAAAACGTTTGCAATTATATTATCCTGACAAACACATATTAGAAATTGCTACATCCCAACCTGTCTATAAGACACTATTGAGAATTGATTTATGAAAAAAATAAGCTGTATTATTTTAGATGACGAACCCATGGCGGTTTCATTATTGAGTAAATATGTTGAGAAAACAGCAACTTTAGAATTGGTAAAAGCAACCACCAATCCGTTTGAAGTTTTAGAAACTATTGCTACAGTACCTGTTGATGTTATTTTTATTGACATTCAAATGCCGGAATTAACCGGAATACAGATGATGGAAATGATCGGGAACAAAGCAAAATTTATTATCACTTCTGCTTATAGTGAATATGCTTTAAAAGGATATGAACATAATGTAGTAGATTATCTATTAAAGCCCATTTCATTTGATCGCTTTTATAAAAGCATTGTCAAATTGCAGGATATTTCTTCTCTGCCTAAAACGATGGAAACACCTGTAAAGGTTGAAGAGGAGCAGGAAGGTTTCCTTTTTGTCAAAACGGACGGACGCTTAGTCAAAATTAACCTGAATGATTTATTTTTTGTAGAAGGACTCAAGGATTATTTATACCTCCACCTCAGAAATGAAAAACTTATCGTTTTAGATACACTAAAAGATTTTGAAGCCAAACTCCCTCAGAATTCCTATATGAGAGTACATAAATCTTACATCATACGATTGGATAAAATAGAAACCATAGAAAGAAACCGGATTTTTATTCAGGATAAGATAATACCGGTTGGTGATACCTATAAAGCAAAATTTCAGGACTGGATGAAAAGCTTTACATAATGCTATAATAAATGGTATAAGAATATTATATCGTTTGTATGAGCAATACAATATTACTTTAGAGAAAATTTAATGGAAGTCTCTTCAATAAAAAAAATTAAACATCTTTTTGAATTAGTTAATAAAAATGCTCCCTGATAGAGGGAGCATTTTTTATAAATAAAAGGTACATTATTATACCAGTTTGTCTAAAATTGTATTCAATGTTTCAGATGGACGCATTGCTTTTGAAGTAGCTTCATAATTTGGTTGATAATACCCTCCGATTTCTTGTCTTTTTCCTTGAGCTCCGATCAATTCTTCATTGATTTTAGCCTCATTAGATTGGAATGCTTCATAAACCGGAGCAAAAGTAGCTGCTAATTCAGTATCCTTTGTCTGAGCTGCTAAAGCTTCTGCCCAATAGTACGCAAGATAAAAATGAGAACCGCGGTTATCAATCTGTCCAACTTTACGTGCAGGAGATTTATCATTAGCTAAGAATTTTTCTGTAGCGACATCTAAAGCATATGCTAAAACCTGTGCTTTAGGATTGTTTTGTGTTTGTGATAAATGTTCTAACGAAGCCCCTAATGCTAAGAACTCTCCTAATGAATCCCAACGTAAATAGCCCTCTTCAATAAATTGCTCTATATGCTTCGGAGCAGATCCACCGGCACCGGTTTCGAACAATCCTCCTCCGTTCATCAACGGAACAATTGATAACATTTTTGCAGAAGTACCTACTTCTAAAATAGGAAATAAATCGGTTAAATAATCACGCAATACATTTCCTGTCACAGAAATGGTATCCAATCCTTTTCGGATTCTTTCCAACGAAAGCTTTGTCGCTTCAACCGGACTTAAAATCTGAATGTCTAATCCTGTAGTATCGTAATCAGGTAGATATTTTTCTACTTTTTTAATGATTTCTCTGTCATGCGCTCTGTTTTTGTCTAACCAGAAAATGGCTGGTGTATCAGATAAACGTGAACGGTTAACAGCAAGTTTTACCCAATCCTGAATCGGAGCGTCTTTGGTTTGACACATACGGAAAATATCTCCGGCTTCAACAGCATGTTCCATAAATACATTACCCTGAGCATCAGACACACGAATAGTTCCTGCTGATTCTGCCTGAAATGTTTTATCATGCGAACCGTATTCTTCTGCTTTTTGAGCCATAAGACCTACGTTTGGTACTGAACCCATTGTTTTTGGATCTAAAGCTCCGTTTGTTTTACAGTCTTCTATTGTTGCTTCATAAACACCTGCATATGATCGGTCTGGTATCAAAGCGAAAGTATCCTGAGATTTTCCTTCTTTATTCCACATCTGACCTGAAGTACGGATCATGGCTGGCATAGAGGCATCTACAATAACATCAGATGGAACGTGAAGGTTGGTAATTCCTTTATCAGAGTTTACCATTGCCAAGTCAGGACCGTTTGCAATAGCTGCATCAATAGCCGCTTTTACTTCTGATTCCTGTACATTTCCGGCAATTTTAGAATATAATTCTCCTAAACCGTTATTAGGATTAATGTTTAATTGTTTGAATAAATCAGCGAATTTTTCAAATACATCTTTAAAATATACTTCAACGATAGCTCCGAAAATAATAGGATCAGAAACTTTCATCATTGTTGCTTTTAAGTGAGCAGACAATAAAACTCCTGCTGCCTTTGCTTCAGCTACTGCTGCAGAAACAAAACCTTTCAAAGCATTAAGGCTCATCACTGAAGAATCGATAATTTCTCCGGCTTTTAAAGAAGTAAGTCCTTTTAATTCTTTTACACTGCCATCCTTACCAAGAAATTCGATTTTGAATTGTGTGTCATTTTCAACTGTTACTGATTTTTCAGTAGCATAAAAATCACCATGAGACATGGATACGACTTTTGTTTTAGAATCTTTACTCCAAACTCCCATAGAGTGTGGATTCGCTTTTGCATAGTTTTTTACAGCTTTAGGAGCACGACGATCTGAATTACCTTCTCTTAATACCGGGTTTACAGCCGAGCCTAATACTTTTGCATATTTTGCTTTGATCTCTTTTTCCTCTTCCGTTGCAGGATCTGAAGGATAATTCGGTACTGCAAAACCATGTGCCTGTAATTCTGCGATTGCCGCATATAACTGCGGAATAGAGGCAGAAATGTTAGGTAATTTAATGATGTTGGCTTCTGGTGTATTGGCTAATTGACCCAATTCAGCTAAAGCATCACCGATTTTTTGGTCGTCTTTTAAATATTCAGTAAAATTTGCAAGTATTCTTCCTGCCAAAGAAATATCTCTTGTTTCCACTTCAATTCCTGAAGTAGCTGTAAAAGCTTTTACAATAGGTAAGAAAGAATAAGTTGCGAGCATTGGAGCTTCGTCCGTAAGCGTGTAAATAATCTTAGATTTTGACATTATTTTTAAGATTTATAAATATCGTTATTAATAATCTTTTATTGGTAAGCAAATATACTACATTTAAAGACAAAATGGCATCATTTATAGTGGTGCTGTAGTAAAATTAGCAATTTGATAATTAGAGAATTGCTGATGGCAAAATTCAAAAAAAAGCCCTTTAAAAATCATCAAATCACTAATAAAGAAGTTAAAATAAAGAAATCGTATTCCATAAAAAAAGCCGGTATCTTACCGGCTTTAAAGTTTTAAAAACTATTCAAATATTATTTTTTTTCAACAACGTCCCCTTTGATTCTCAAAGCAACGGTTCCGTTTGTAACGTTTGTTGCATTAGATTCAACCGTAACTGTTTTGCTGATTTTACCTGGATTCATGTTGTATTTTACATCAATTTTTCCAGTTTTTCCTGGCATAATCGGTGCTTCTGGTTTTGAAGGAACTGTACATCCACAAGTAGATTTTACACTTGTAATCACTAAAGGCTGGTCTCCGGTATTAGTGAATTCAAATGTCCTGATTCCATTGTCTTCACCTCTTACAACAGTACCATAATCAATAGTATTGTCTTTTGCTTTGAACTCAATTTTTGGTCCTGATTGTGCAAATGAAGCAGCGCTTACTAATAGCATTACAACTAATCCTAGAAATTTTTTCATTTTTTAAAATTTTTATTGTTATAAAGTTAAATATTTTGGTGTATTTATAAAAGCTAAATTAAATAAAAAACGTTTAACTTATGTTAAATATCAACTAAACTTTGTATTCCAAATTGTGTGCCACCAATCAAATATTTTTTCTTTTTATTCAAAGCCTTAAATTTTCTATTTTTGTAAACTATAATAATTACTTAAAATATAGTATATGACAATTCCAGCGCAATTTGATGCTAAACAGGTAGAAGAGAAATGGTATGACTACTGGATGAAGAATAATTATTTTCATTCCACTCCGGATCATAGAACACCGTACACAATCGTTATTCCTCCACCGAATGTCACCGGCGTCTTGCACATGGGTCATATGCTCAACAATACCATACAGGATGTACTCATACGTCGTGCCCGTTTAAAAGGGTTTAATGCGTGTTGGGTTCCGGGTACAGATCATGCCTCAATTGCTACAGAAGCTAAAGTGGTTGCAAAACTTAAGGAAGAAGGTATCAGTAAAGATGATCTGACGCGTGACGAATTCTTAAAACATGCTTGGGACTGGACTGAAAAATATGGAGGTACTATACTTGGACAATTAAAAAAATTAGGAGCATCCTGTGATTGGGAACGTACCAAGTTTACAATGGATGAAGAGTTGTCTGCTGCCGTAATCAAATCTTTTGTCGATCTGTATAATAAAGGTATGATTTACCGTGGTTACCGCATGGTAAACTGGGATCCGGAAGCAAAAACGACTCTGTCTGATGAAGAGGTCATTTATGAAGAGCGTCAGGGAAAACTATACCATTTGAAATACCAGATAGAAGATACAGGTGATTATCTGACCATTGCTACGACAAGACCTGAAACGATTTTGGGGGATACCGCTATATGTATTCACCCGGAAGATGAGCGTTATCAGCATCTGAAAGGCAAAAAGGCAATTGTTCCTATTGCCAACAGAAGCATACCCATCATCTTTGATGAATATGTTGACAGAGAATTTGGAACCGGATGTTTAAAAGTAACACCTGCTCATGATGTAAATGACCGTGCATTGGGAGAACGTCACAATCTGGAAATCATCGATATCTTTAATGAAGATGCGACTTTGAATGAATTAGGTCTGCATTATAAAGGAAAAGATCGTTTTGTGGTACGTGAAGAGATTGCAGACGAACTGAAAACATTAGGTGCTTTAGAGAAAGTCGAAAACCACATCAATAATGTAGGAACTTCTGAACGTACAAAAGCAGTTATTGAACCGCGATTATCAGATCAGTGGTTCCTGAAAATGGAAGATTTGGTAAAGCCTGCTATTAAAGCAGTGTTAGAAACAGAAGAGATAAAATTATATCCCAACCGTTTCAATAATACCTATCGTCATTGGATGGAAAACATCCACGATTGGAATATTTCCCGTCAGTTATGGTGGGGACATCAGATACCGGCATACTATTACGGAGTTGGAAAAGAAGATTTTGTAGTTGCAGAAACCATCGAAAAAGCAGTTGAGCTGGCCAAACAACGAACCGGAAATAATGAATTGACAGCAACAGATCTTAAGCAGGATAAAGATGCTTTGGACACGTGGTTTTCTTCATGGTTATGGCCAATGTCTGTTTTTGATGGTATTGTACATCCTGAAAATGAAGAATTTAAATATTATTACCCTACCAACGATTTGGTAACAGGTCCGGATATTCTGTTTTTCTGGGTAGCCAGAATGATTATTGCAGGATATGAATATACGGGACAGAAACCGTTTTCAAATGTATATCTAACGGGAATTGTACGCGATGCCCAACGCAGAAAAATGTCTAAATCTCTCGGTAATTCTCCGGATCCGTTAGATCTTATTGATAAATTTGGTGCCGATGGGGTTCGTTGCGGATTATTGTTGTCAGCATCTGCCGGTAATGATATTCTTTTTGATGAAGAAATGTGTAATCAGGGGAAATCTTTTGCCAATAAAATATGGAATGCCTTCCGTCTTATTAAAGGATGGGAAGTATCAGAAACGATTCCTCAACCGGAATCTTCTAAAATTGCTTTACAGTGGTATGAAGCAAAACTTCAGAAAACATTGGCAGAAATCGAAGACCATTTTGAAAAGTATCGTATTTCAGATGCGCTGATGGCTATTTATAAACTGGTTTGGGATGATTTCTGTTCCTGGTTCCTTGAAATGATCAAACCGGGATATCAGCAGCCAATAGATGCTGTTACATACGCTAAAACCATTGAATTGCTTGAAGCAAATTTAAAAATATTACATCCGTACATGCCTTTCCTTACAGAGGAAATCTGGCAACATATAACAGAGCGCACATCGGAAGAGGCCCTGATCATATCGTCCTGGCCACAGCTAACTGCATATGATGAAAAAATCATTACAGATTTTGAGTTTGCAACAGAAGTAATTGCGGGAATACGTACCATCCGTAAAGACAAGAATATCTCTTTTAAAGAAACCATTGACTTAAAAGTCCTGAATCAGGAAAATGCTTCATTGGCATTTGATGCTGTAATTTCTAAATTAGGGAATGTTGTTACGATAGATTATGTGAAGGAACAAGTTTCCGGAGCTTTGTCATACAGAGTAAAGTCTAATGAATATTTTATTCCTGTTTCAGGTTCGGTAGATATTGAAGCTGAGATTAAAAAAATGGAAGAAGAACTCAAATATTTACAAGGTTTCTTAAAATCTGTACAGGCTAAACTATCTAATGAAAAATTTGTAAGTGGTGCCCCGGAGCAGGTAATTGCAAATGAACGCAAAAAAGAAGCAGATGCATTTTCAAAAATAGCTGCTTTGGAAAAAAGCCTCGCAGGTTTGAAATAATTATAAAAATTAAATGGGGTTTAAACCCCATTTAATTTTTATAATAGTTAAACCACTAAAAAGATTCTGAAAATAATCTGAAGGAACAATCTAAAAAGTATTATATGGCTATTCCTGAAAATAAAGAAGCTTTGCAACAGTCTATTCTTACTCATTATAATAAACTAAAAGTAACCTTATCCGAGATAAAGGAGGAAGATGCATGGCGCTTTGAATTGCCGGGATATGCCAAAGGAACGTTGATGAGTATACATAATTTAATTGCTTATCTGACAGGTTGGGGACAACTGGTATTGAAATGGAACAGAAAGAAAGATAAGAATGAAGAATTTGAATGGCCGGAAACAGGCTATAAATGGAATGAATTGGGCAAACTCGCTCAAAAGTTCTATAAAGATTATGCATACTGCGATTATAGGACATTAAAGGAAAAGCTGGACGAAACAGTACAGAATATACTACAGCTTATAGAAAGTAAATCTAATGAGGAACTGTATGAAGTATTTTGGTATGGCAAATGGACTCTGGGAAGAATGATTCAGTTTAATACTTCTTCTCCTTATCAAAATGCAAGAACAAGAATCCGTAAATGGCAAAAAGAAAAGAAGCTTATATAAGCTTCTTTTCTTTTGTATAATAAATTCTGATCAATATTTAACTATTGATAATTAGGTTTAATTCTTATTATTTACTGAAATTTAAAAAATAAATAAACGCAATTTAGTTGCGTTTATTTATTTTAATTATCTTTGTGCAATATTATAAAGAAAACATTAGTGGTATTGACAAGAAGAAAATTTATGAAGCTTTCATTAGTAACATCTTTAGCTGTCAGTCTGCCTGATACATTATTTTCTTTATTAAAAAATAAATCTATGGAAGATAAACAGTATTTCGATGTAATTATTGTCGGAGGAAGTTACGCGGGACTTTCTGCAGCGATGGCGCTTGGCAGAGCCTTAAAAAAAGTTTTGATAATTGATGCCGGAAAGCCCTGTAACCGTCAGACACCCCATTCCCATAATTTTATTACTCAGGATGGAGTTGCGCCCAATGAAATAGCGAATCTGGCAAAACAGCAGGTGTTGAAATACGAGACAGTTCATTTTAGAGAAGATTCCGTTGTTACTGCACGTAGAAAAGCTGACAAATTTGAAATCACGACACACCAGCAGCAAGTTCTGTTTGCTGATAAAATTATTCTGGCTACGGGTATTAAAGATATAATGCCCGATATACCGGGGTTTTCTGAATGCTGGGGGATTTCTGTAATACATTGTCCGTATTGTCACGGATACGAAGTAAGACATCGAAAAACGGGTATTTTAGCCAATGGTGAAACTGCTTTTGAAATGAGTAAAATGATCCGAAACTGGACAGATGATCTCATACTGTTTACCAACGGAAGATCTATATTAACAGTAGAACAGCAAACAAAACTAATCGACCATGGAATACAGATTGTGGAAGATGAGATTGAAGAGATTGTTCATAAAGAGGGTAAACTGCAGAGTCTGGCTCTCAAAGATGGTATCCATCTGCCGTTGGATGCTTTATATGCAAGGGTTCCTTTCGCACATCACAATGAAGTAGCGCAACAGCTTGGCTGTGAATTGACAGAACAGGGCTATATCAAAACGGATCTTATGCAGAAAACCACTCAAAGCGGAGTTTTTGCCTGCGGAGACAACAGTACGATGATGAGGTCTGTAGCATCTGCTGTATATACCGGTTCTATGGCAGGAGCAGCATGTAACAGAGAAATAATTGAGGAGAATTTCTGATATTTTAAGAAATTTTATAAGCATAAAAAGCCTGTATTTCAATTAAAGCGAATTGAAGTGAGGCTTTTTCTCTATCATCTAAGCCCGTTTAAGATGGCTTGGAACAATGCCAAATTTTCTTTTGAATGCTGTTGTAAAATGCTGTGGATTTTTATAACCCACTGCATCAGACACTTCGGAAACACTCATACCATTATCCTGAAGCATTTTACGGGCTTCGTCCATCTTCAAATCATTCCAGAATCCAAAAACCGTAGTATTAAAGAGTTCTCTAAAGCCCTTTTTAAGAGTCTGTTCATTAGTGCCAACTTGATGCGCCAGATCATTCAATGTGTGTGGAGCAGCCATATTCTGAATGATAAATTCTCTTACAGCATATAATTTATCAATATCTTTTTTTCTCAGTTTGCTGCTTGTTGCAGAGGTGTTTATATCCTGTATCTGCTCCAGTTGTAACAGTAAGAGTTCAATTACCTTAGCCTCAAGGTACATTTTTTTGTAAATACCTGTACGGTTACAGTGAATAATAGCATGAATGATCTCATACATTTCATTAGTAATCCAATTGTTTTCATTTTGAATCAGACAGGAGGAACCTTTTTCAATAGCCTTTTTAAAAGATTGAAAGAAATGATCTTCAGGTAAATATTTTGCGAAAAAAGCAGGCTGTAAATTGATTTCAAATATTTGTAAACCATCGTCATTCCATTCCATTGTTCCTTTGAGATGATTTGCGTAAATGATATTATGCTGGCACGGACTAAAATCTATCTTCTGTGCCATGTTGTGATTATTCGATCTGCTGAATCCCTTCAGAGAAAAATGCATTTCAACTGTTTCATACTGACTGTCAAAATCCACTAAAGTCTGTTGAGACAATGAGGCATTACCATGTCCGATATGGATTCCGTCAAAATAGATTTCTTTATAATAACCTCTTCCCAAACGGTTATTTAAAGTGACACTGTGTTCCTTAAAAAGACCGTTTGTTGGATAAAACATTCTTGGATCGTCTCTTTCAATAACCAGCTCAGGAAAATCAGATGTATGGATGCGTAACCTCATTTCATTAATGTTATTCGTTAAACAATTTCTTTTTGCGGTGATTATATTCCGCTCTGCGTAGCTAAACAAAATCTGCTATAAAGTACATTTGCAAAAATAAACTTTATTTAGAATAAATCTTAATAATAAGGATGGTAAAATAACGTTGATGGAAAAAAATGGATAAACAGAAACAGCTTATATTAAATGAAAACCTTACGAGAGTTATGTGGCAACTTTCATGGCCGGCCGTTGTTGCAATGGTTTTGTATGGAATGAATAATTTTCTGGATGGAATTTTTGTAGGGCATCTGATCAGTAACACTGCTTTGGCAGCAGTAGGTGTAGCGTATCCTTTGGCACAATTGGCGCAGGCAATGGGAAGTCTTATTGGTACAGGAATAGGTACTTCGTTAAGTATCTGGATAGGTGAGAATCAGACGCGAAAATTAAAGAAAATGTTTGGAACAGTTCATTTTCTATCACTCATATCGTCAGTATTGTTGAGCTTACCGGCATATATATATGCAGAAGAATTGATTTATATGATGGGTGGCAGGGGAGAAATAGCTGTTTTGGGAACCGAATACTTTAAAGTGACTTTGCTGAGTAATTTCTTTTGGATCCATGGATTAGCCCTGAATATGATGATCCGTGCTGAAGGGAAAATGAAAACAGCTGCATGGATGATCGCAATAGGGCTTGTCATCGATGTACTGCTTAAACCTGTATTCATTGATACTTTTGGCTGGGGGGTAAGCGGTGCTGCCTGGGCAACCAATGTTTCCATGATTATTTATACCTTATCAGGTATTTGGTACTATTCAAAAGGAAAAGCATCTTTTGTAACGAAATTCTGGTCTTTATTACCGGACAGACAAATTATAAAAGAAACTTTTGCACTGGGAATGCCGGCCTTTATAATGATGGCAATGATTGTAGTTCAGAATATAGTAGTATTCAACGCACTTGCAAAATATGGTACTGCAGCGGATATCACTTTTTATACGGCGGTTAATCGTTTTTTTATACTCCTAAATACCCCTTTATGGGGATTGATGCGGGCTTTGCAACCAGTAACAGGAATGAATTTTGGAGCTGGAAACTATGAAAGAGCAAAAAAATCATATGTATTATTTTCTTTTACAGGACTCATTATTCTATTGCCTTTCTGGGCTATTGTCATGTTTTTTCCTTCTGATATGCTTTCAATAATGATTCCGAATGTAACATTTAGTATGAACCAATTAACCAATTTCAGAATATACATGAGTGTGTTGCTTACATTACCTTTTATTTTTATGGCTATGGTTTGGTTTCCTTCAGTAAAAAATGGAAAACCTGCAAGTATTGTTGGAATTCTGCGACAACTTGTTTTTTATGTTCCCGTTATGCTCATTATACCTTCATTTTTTGGAGTCGATAGTGTGTATTGGGCAAGTGCTATAATTGACTGGAGCATTTTTCTGTTGGTTATTTTTCTCGTAAGAATCAATTTCAATAGATTAACCAAATCGGAAAAGAAATTAAATGTTTATCAATAACAAGTAAAAACGAATGATGAAAACTATAAAACAAGATAGATATCTGTTAGAAGACACTATTTATAACAATATTAAAGCTTCTAGGGAGGATGCTGATATACATGAAATACTGGATGCGGCTGAAAAAGCTGAGGTATTGGACTTTGCCTGGGAGTTTACTATGGGTATGGATACTCTTATCGGTAAAGCAGGGATGTCACTTTCAGAGGCTCAAAAAGAAAAGATTCTGAAAGCACGAATTCTATTGGCCGCTACAATCTCTAATGAGTAATACTCAAAAAAACATCACCTACTTTTTACTACAAATGCTGTAAAATAAAAAGCAGGTGATGTGTTGTATATAAGCGGTATCAAAATCCTAAAAGATTACATATACTCTTCTCCGCCGTTTTCTTCATTCCCGTTTCTTCCCGGTTTTTCTGTTTTCTTTTGATTGAAACGATACGTAAATGATAAATTAATCGTACGTTCTCTCCATTGTCTTTCTGAGTAACTGTTTGCCGTATCCAGATAAATTTCACTTCTCATTTTACGGCTGTTAAAAACGTCCTGAACATTTAGAGCAATAGTTGCTTTATCTTTCCAGATATCCTTACTGAAAGCCAGATTGAGGTTTGGTTCACCTAATATTTTTCCCTGAGCTGTATTTCTCGGACCTCTGTACATAAAAGTCGTCTGCCAATCTATACCACCTGGTAAATTAACCGTGGAAGCCACTCTTGAACTCCAGGTAAACGTATCATTGTCAAAATTCTGAGTGATACTGTTTCCTTCTGTATCTGTGTAAGTATAATCCCCTCTTGTTTGCTCCTGAAATAAGTTGATGTTTCCGTTTAATCTCCACCATTTAAATGGATTGTAATTTACATTGAATTCCAATCCGTAACGGTATTCTGTATTCAGGTTAATAGGAGAACTGATGGTAATCGGAATACCTTCCTCATTTACACCGTCTACAATTCTTATAAATTGAGTAGCATCAGTCGTACGGTTATAATATACCGAAGTATTCAACGTCAGTTTATACCAGCGTTTCATAAAGCCTAAATCAAAGGCATCTGTAAAAGATGGATCTAAATCAGGATTTCCTCTGTAAAAGTTGATAGAACTCGAATAATTTGAGATTGGATTTAAGGACCACCCACGAGGACGTCTTACTCTTTTACTGTAGCTGATCGATGCAGTAGATGAATCTGTCAGTTCATAATTTAAGAAAACACTTGGGAAAAAATTGTTATATTTTTTCTTATTGTAATCGTTGGTTACCAACTGATTTACATCAATTTCACTTGCTTCCCATCTCAAGCCAACCATATAGCTGAATTTCTTGTATTTATTACCATACTGAGCATATAAGGCATTAACTTTCTCAAGATATTCCAAATTGTTCTTAAACTGCTCGTTTTCAATGTATTCACCATTTTCTAAGGTTGTTACATTATATTTTGTATTCAATTCATTAAAATTTCCTAAATATCCTGCTTCAAATTGTCCTTCTCCAATCGGTAATACATAGTCTAAACGTAAAATATTCCGCAATTCGTTTTCCCTTGAATTGGTTAAATCGCTTGTAAGAACTGTACCTGCATTACTTGTAGAAATGTCAGAATCTTCTCTGTCAAAGTTTTTTGAAACGGTTCCGGATACGAACAACTGGTGACCTTTATCATTGAATTTATATGTAAAATCAGTTGAGTAGTCTACATTTTCTTTAAAATCATCTTCGGCAGTATAGCGTCTGTTGCTATATAATAAATTTCTGCCTGCATCATAATAATCATAATTTACATCATTCGGATTATCACCGTCACTTCTTCTCCATGTAAAATTATTATTCCATGTCAGTTTATCTGTCAGATAATATTCGAAACCGAAGTTGGCATTATAGCCTTTTCTTTTACGTTCTCTTTTGCTGTACTCATTCACAAAACTCTTTGACAAACCAGTATTTTGATCAATATATTCTGTTTCGTTAAGAGAGTTTCCTTTTGTAAAATCATTTCTGTAACCTAAATTGGCAAAAAGATTGAATTTTTCTTCTTTATAATTGATATTGGCACCAACGCTGTACCCGAAAGGGTTGCTTACATTGGCAGTAACACTACCGTTAACGCCCTGGTTGCTTCCCTTTTTCAGAATGATGTTAATAATTCCGGCACCCCCTTCTGCTTCATATCTTGCAGACGGATTTGTTATGATCTCTACCTGTTCGATTGATTCTGAAGAAAGCATTTTTAGTGCATCTGCAATATTGGAAGCCATTCCTGAAGGTTTTCCGTCAATGAGAACGCGAACACTTTCATTACCTCTCAAACTTACATTTCCATCAGCATCTACCGCTACAGAAGGGATGTTATCCAAAACATCACTGGCAGTTCCACCTTTATTGATATTGTCATTGGAAACATTATATACTTTTTTGTCGAGTTTGAACTCTACATCTGCCCGTTTTGTTTCTATCACAAGACCTTCAAGCACTTCAGAATCACTTTCAACCTTAATCATACCAAGACTCATAGAAGAGGTGATTTCTTTATTGGAAATCGTCAGGGTCTGGTAGCCCAAAAATTCTATTTTAATTTCATAGGTATCCGGAAGAATAGGAATATTAAATTGTCCACTGGCATCTGTCATATCGCCTGTGACATAGCTCGGATTCGTAGTACTTACAAGCGTAATACTCGCATATTCTAATGGTTGATTAGTCTTTGCTTCAACTACCGTACCTTTAACATAGATTTCAGCAGCTTGCTGACTGAAACCCAATGTGGTAATGAAAAGCATGGACAGTATAGGTAATATTCTAAAAATTTTCATAAATTATATGAATTTTGAGTATAGATTTTATGCAAAAATAGTGCAGTAAATCGGGTTTAATAATAATATATTGTTAAATAAAACGGCTGTATTCCTATAGTATATCTTCAATTTTGGAAAAGGGACGTGCTATAACTGCTTTATTACCATTTACCACAATAGGTCTTTCTATCAGTTTTGGATGTTTTACCATTGCTTCAATTATAGCATCATCACTGAGTTGTTGGTTTTTATAATCAGCCCATTCCGCTTCTTTTGTGCGAACCAATTCTATAGGTTTTATATTTAGTAATGCAATCAGATGCTTTAGCGTTTCTTTTGAAATAGGTTCGTCAAGATATTTTATTACATCTACTTCAACTTTTTTATCTTCTAAATATGCCAGACCTTCTCTGGATTTGCTGCATCGTGGATTGTGGTAAATAGTAATCATTTTATTTGTTATTTTTGATAATTATAAAAAGAATAAACCTCAAAAACCAAACCAATGTATATAGAACAGTTAAAAAACAATAAAGACAGTCTTTTAAAATACCTTCCGTTTAGTCTGGCTTTTTTCATATTCATGGCTTTTAATCTTATTGCCAGTTCATTAGCCGAGACCAATACTCAGGAAGCATTGGATTTGATGGTAGAACAAATGGGAAAAAATATGACATTGGTTATGGTGACGGCTCCTCTTGCGTTTTTATTATTGTTATTGTTATTATGGGTAAGGTTTTTTCACGGACAAAGCATTCGAAGTCTCACAACCGCACGACCTAAAACCGACTGGAAAAGGATTTTGTTTTCATTTGCCTTATGGTCCTTGTTTTTGATTATTTCAACAGGTATCAGTTACTATATAAATCCTTCTGATTATGAAATCAATTTTAAACCTGTACCTTTTATTTTTCTTATTATTATAAGCATCATTTTTGTACCCTTACAAACAAGTTTTGAGGAATATTTCTTTCGCGGATATCTTATGCAGGGATTGGGATTGGCTACAAAAACGCGTTGGTTTCCCTTAGTTTTTACCTCTGTAATGTTTGGATTGATTCATGTTTCAAATCCGGAAGTATTGCAGCTGGGACCTTCTATCATGATTTTTTACATCGGTACCGGTTTTTTTCTTGGTATTATCACACTCATGGATGATGGAATGGAACTTGCATTAGGATTTCATGCTGCAAATAATGTAATGCTTTCACTCTTAGTTACTTCTAAAACTTCAGCATTGCAGTCAGAAGCTCTTCTGATAGATATCAGTGATTCTTCTAATAGTTTAACAGAAATTATACTTCAGGTTTTTTTGATTTTTCCTATCTTGTTATTCATTTTTGCTAAGAAATATGGCTGGAATGATTGGAAAAGAAAATTAACACAATTCAATTGAAATGAACATGAAGTGTAACGAAGTGCATCCTTTTTTTAAGCTTAACGGGCAATCATTTCAAGGTGATGCCTTATGCGAAATGGCTATTTCGCTTATTAAAGACGGTGAACCACATGAAAAAGAACTGGGACAGCTGATTTTGCAATGGTTTGATGATAATGACCATGTGATTTTACTTACTTCGGGAACTACCGGAAATCCCAAAGAAATAAAATTGTCTAAACAGGCGATGATCAATTCTGCTAAGGCAACAGCAGATTTTTTTAAATTAGAAAGAGGCGATAAAGCATTACTGTGTTTACCAACGCGATATATCGCCGGAAAAATGATGTTTGTCAGAGCTGTTGTTTTAGGGCTTGATTTGGATTTTGTTGTACCAAGCTCTTTTCCTATGGAAAACAATGATACCTGCTATGACTTTGTTGCAATGGTGCCTTTACAGGTTCAGGGATCTCTGAGCAAACTTAACAATGTCAAAAAACTCATTGTTGGTGGAGCGAAGCTCAGTAATTCCCTAAAAGAACTTTTACTGGATAAAAAGTGTGAAACCTATGAAACGTATGGAATGACGGAGACGGTTACCCATATAGCCGCAAAACGTATAGATGATGACTACTTTACTGCACTGCCGAATGTAACCTTAAATGTTGACGATCGTAACTGTCTGGTTATTGATGCTCCTTTGGTTGCTGATAAACAGGTAGTGACCAATGACTTGGTAGAATTGAAAGACCATCATACGTTTAAGTGGATTGGACGCATAGATAATGTCATCAACAGCGGTGGAATTAAACTATTTCCTGAGCAGATAGAAGAGAAGCTGGCACATTATATATCAGATCGTTTTTTTGTTATCGGTAAAACAGATGAGGCTTTGGGAAACAAGTTGGTATTGGTTATAGAAAGTGAGCCTTATGATCTAACAGAAGAAACTTTTTCGGAACTCACAGTTTATGAAAAACCTAAGGAAATACAATTTGTAGCTCAGTTTAAAGAAACACCCACAGGGAAAATAATAAGACGAGAAAACTTAAAATAAGTTTATAAAACGCAGGAGTAATTCCTGCGTTTTACATTATATATTCAATCAGAAGATACCATAAACCGATCGTTACAAAAGATATCGGAATACCGAAACCGACCATCATATTGCTGAGTTGTGGTTTTAATCCGTGTGTATTTGCGAGTATAGCTGCCGTAATCATTGGAGCCATAGCGGCTTCAATAATACAGACTTTAGTTGCTGTGTCATTCAAATGGAATACACCATAATACACCATAAATATAACCAAAGGAACAAAAATGAGTTGGAACATCAAGCCGAGTATTAAATACGGATAATGTTTACTGTCTTTTTGAAATTTTAGCTGATATCCTACAGAAAGTAAAGCAATGGGAGATATAGTCGCTGCAAGCATTTTGAATGTTTCACTCAAAGGTTCCGGAAAGTCTACTTTAAAAAGTGCCAGAAGCAATCCAAATAAAAAGGCAATAAGAGGAGGGAAGCTGAACATTTTTTTTAATAAGGAGGCGGAGTTTTTCGTATGTGCGTAAGAATTCGCTACTAAAATTCCTACGGTTGACAAAACGACAAAAGTACCCGGAAGATCAACTACGATTAAAGTTTCCAAACCTTCAGAACCATATAGAGCCTGTATCACCGGAATACCGACAAAAGATGTATTTCCGAGTCCGGCAGTTAAAATCAGACAGCCTGTAAGCTTATTTGACCAGCCAAGCCTTTTTCCTAAAAAATGAAAAAATACAAAGGCCATTCCAAAGCTGATCCAGGCTACAGCTGCAGGAAATAATAATTCATAACGGAGCTGTATCTTTGGAATATAAAAGAGTGCCATGGCTGGTAAAGCAATATACAGTACATATTGATTCAGGACTACAGCCGTATTTTTAGGAAAAGCTTTTAGTCTTTGAAGAGCTGTTCCTGCCAGCAGACATATAAAAATTAGAAGAATATTACTCATAATTTGTAATAAAAAAACCGAAAGGATTACTTTCGGTTAAGAATTATAAGGCTGGTGTTCCGTATAGATCAAATTCTGTAGCTTCATCTATTGTTACTTCTACGAATTCACCTGTTTTTAAATAATGTTTAGAAGCATCAATCAGCACTTCGTTGTCCACATCAGGGCTATCAAATTCTGTTCTTCCTACAAAATATTTCCCTTCTTTACGATCAATGATACAACGATAGGTTTTCCCTATTTTTTCTTGATTGAGTTCCCATGAAATCTGAGCCTGAATTTCCATAATTTCATTTGCTCTTGCCTGTTTTACATCATCAGGAACGTCATCTTCCAGAGTATAAGCGTGTGTGTTTTCTTCATGAGAATAAGCAAAACAACCTAAACGTTCAAAGCGCATTTCCTGAACCCAGTTTTTCAGAATTTCAAAATCTTCTTCAGTTTCACCCGGATAACCTACAATTAAAGTAGTACGGATGGCCATTCCCGGTACAGCTGCTCTGAAGTCTTTTAAAAGTTGCGTTGTTTTGGCATAAGTAGTACCTCTGCGCATTGATTTAAGGATATTGTCAGAAATATGCTGTAGAGGAATGTCTATATAATTACAGATTTTAGGTTCTTTTTTCATCAGTTCCAAAACATCCATCGGAAAACGTGTAGGAAAAGCATAGTGCAGACGAATCCATTCTATTCCTTCTACTTTTACCAGGTTTTCAAGCAATTCTGCCAGATTGCGTTTTTTGTATAAATCCAAACCATAATAAGTAAGATCCTGTGCAATGAGTATAAGTTCTTTTACACCATCTTTTGCAAGACCTTCTGCTTCTTTAACCAGTTTCTCAATAGATTGTGAAACATGCTTACCACGCATAATCGGAATGGCACAGAAACTACAAGGTCGGTCACAACCTTCAGCGATTTTTAAATAGGCATAATTTTTTGGAGTTGTTGTTAACCGTTCTCCTAATAATTCATGCTTATAATCTGCTCCAAGCGCTTTTAATAAAAGAGGAAGTTCAGTAGTTCCGAAGTATTGATCCACATTGGGTATTTCTGCTTCCAGATCAGGTCTGTAACGCTCAGACAGACATCCGGTTACAAAAACCTTGTCTACGATACCCTGTTCTTTCTTGTCTACATATTCCAAAATGGTATTTACCGATTCTGCCTTTGCATTATTGATAAAACCACAGGTGTTTATTACAATAATGTTGCCTTCGTTTTCAGTCGCTTCATGAGTTACCTCTTTCCCGCTCGCACGAAGTTGTCCCATTAAAACTTCACTGTCGTAAACGTTTTTTGAACAACCTAATGTAATAACATTGATTTTATTTTTCTTTAAAGATTTCGTTCTCATACCTAAAAAATTGGTTTGCAAAAGTACGCTTTTTTATCCATATTAGATAAATGCTGATTTTATAATCTGAAAATACCGCCTACTACGATGATACTTTCAAAAAAAGTGAAATTATGAGAAGCTTTATCAGTCTTATCGTGTGTAGTGCGTACATCATTCATATTGATATAACCTACTTTAGCTTCATATTGTACAAAGAAATGCTTAAAAAAGGTAAGATTCAGACCTCCTTTTGCAGAAACTCCGAAACCGGATACGTGGAAATTGTCATACCGCTCTTTACCTAACAATGTGGTATTGGTTTTTGGGTATAAAACACCGGCACCTACACCATAAGTAGTATTGAACTGGACTCTGTCTGTATCGTAAAGGCCTAATACATCCGAGAAATCATCCATACGGTTGATTTCTGCATTTACATAATTTAAACCGTCAGTATGCTCAAACTGAAGAAATTCCTCAGTCATTTTTAAATTTCCGTTCGGGAGGGTTTCACCGTAAGACCCCTGATTTGGATAATTTCCGCTATAAGAAACTTCCTGATTCTGAGTCATAACATATTTCATGTGATCTACACCAAGAGAAACATTATACTTATCTGTAATAAAATATCCGATTCTTAAATTTGTCTGTGGGATGGTCATTTTTGTAGGATTGATATAATCAACATGCCATCCTTTTGGTTTATCGTGTGCTTTAACGTTGTTTAAAGTAAAATCATAATCAGCTCCCTGAAAGCGAATATCTGATCCGGAATAATATCCGCGGTTTCCACCCCAATAAATATAAAATTTGCCTTTGTTTGAAGAAGTATAAGGAGTAGTGATTTCCTGTGCGTTACCTGAAAGAGTGAAAAGAACGCTGATGACTAAAAAGTATTTTATTAGTTTCATTATGAAATAATTTTCTGCAAAATTACGACAAAAAAAGTACAGACTTTATGGGTCTGTACTAAATCTTTTCTAAAATAGAATTATACGATATTAAAAATCATTGACTTCGACTTTTCCTGCCAATTCTTTTGCCCGCACTACTATATCCTCAATTGAGGTATTTATTGCATCATAAGTCAATACAACTCCCATTCTTCTGTATGGACGTGAAGTGGGCTTGCCAAAAATTCTAAGATCTGTTTTTGATTTACCCGCAACTTCGTTTATTCCACTATAGGAAACCTTGTCGCTGGCTTTCTGAGCAAGTATAACGGCACTGGCACCATTTCTTTCCAACGTGATTTCATCTATTGGCAAGCTTAAAATTGCTCTTAAATGAAGTTCAAATTCATTGAAGTTTTGAGTATTGGCCAAAGTTACCATTCCTGTATCGTGAGGTCGTGGTGAAAGTTCGGAAAAATAAACACCATCATCTGCAAGGAAAAATTCAACACCAAAGATACCGGCACCACCAAGTGCCTCCGTTACTTTTTTTGCCATTTCACAAGCTATGGCCAACTGTTCTGAAGACACATGTGCAGGTTGCCAGCTTTCCTGATAATCGCCGCGTTCCTGACGGTGACCAATAGGCGGGCAAAACAAAGTTGGTAATTGGTTGTTTTGTGTAACGGTAAGCAGGGTGATCTCAGAATTAAAGCTCACAAAAGCTTCAGCAATTACTTCTATAATATCGCCTCTTGATCCTTCAACCGCATAATTCCATGCTTTTTGTATATCTGCTGTTTCTTTTATAACAGATTGACCTTTTCCTGAAGATGACATCAGTGGTTTTACCACACAAGGCATACCTATTTCTTGTACAGCTCTTTGCAATTCTTCTGCTGAGGTAGCATATCGGTAATCAGCTGTTTTTAGTCCCAGTTCTTTTGCTGCCAAATCTCTTATGGCTTTACGATTCATGGTGAAGTTGGCCGCTTTTGCTGAAGGTACTACAGTAATACCTTGTTTTTCATAGGTATAAAATCGTTCAGTTCGTATGGCCTCAATTTCGGGTACAATAAAATCGGGTTGATGTTTTTCTACGATGGCATCCAGCGCTTCACCATCGAGCATATTAATGACTTCAAACGATTGAGCTACCTGCATGGCAGGTGCATTTTCATAACTGTCTACAGCAACGACATACTGACCGAGACGCTGAGCAGCAATAACAAATTCTTTTCCGAGTTCGCCGGAACCCAAAAGTAAGATTTTTTTCATGGTTGTGGTGTTGTTTAGTAAGCGATAAAATTAAAGAGAAATTCAGTGGTAAACAATGAATGTCAAATAAAAACCTTCCTTAATTGCGTAAGGAAGGTTTTTTATTTTTCAGATTTATGGGCTGGCTCTCTTTAAAAATGAACCGTATAGGTCAAAGAGATATTGTTTAATTTTGTTTTTATCTGTGCATTATCAGACAATCCCGATGTGATAAGTTGTGATTGCATAGGCTGGTGGGTAAATGTATATCCCAGGTCTAAACGGGCAGTTCCGAAACTATATCCGAGACCTCCGGAAATACTGTTGATGTCTCCAACGATAGAAGTATCTTTATAAGGACTTTCAACAAAACGATACCCAGCTCTGAGGCTCACACGTTGTATGCGATATTCTCCTCCGACTCTGATTTCGTTTGATGCTTTCAGCTGATCGTTGTAGAAAGTATTGAGATTATCAAAACCACCACCTTTATACTCCGTTTTACTATAATCTTTGCGGGTATAATCTATATTGAGTAAAGCAGACTTTCCAAAAACATAGGATAAACTTCCGGTAAATGAAGCAGGAGTTTTGATGGTATATTTCTCATAGATCGTAACCACGTCAGGGTAAACGTTTGCAGTACTTTGTACGTTGTTTACGCGATAATTGGTACTCACATTTTGCTGAAATTCGTCATTTACTCGATACCATGTAGGAGATTCATACGATAATCCGGCACGCAGTTCATTGGTAATATTTACCAGACCTCCTATATTAAAAGAAAACCCGGAACCATACGTATAAGTATTGTTGTTGAAAAGAATTTCAGTAACTCCGTTTTCAATAGCATTACTGGTATTTCTTTCATAAACACTCGCATTTTTGAGAAAATCCAGATAGTGATAATTAATATTAGCTCCCAGATAAAAGCGGTCGTTAAAGTCAAAACCGGCATTTGCGGTTAATTTTCCGTTATATCCGGAAGTGATGACTGAAGCTGACTGGTTATATGTGCCCGGAGCTACATTACTTACATATCCATTGGAACCGTTTTCATTAAGAATATAAGATTGATAACCTAACATCGCCTGTTGTGCAGAAAAGCCATTGGCAACACTGTTGAGATAGGCATATAAATCGGTAATAGTTTCGCCTTGTTGGGTTTTTACCAGGTCAGTAGGGACAGCCTGACCATTGAAGCCGGTATTGGCATGTCCTAAAAAGTAATTTCCGATACTTTGATTATTCATTCCACTCATATACTGACTATTGTCATAAACAGCATCAGTTCCTATAACGACACCAAAAGTAACTTTTTTCAAAGCATTTTTAGCACTTGTATTGTCAAATACAAAAATACCTCCGGCATTGGTTGCCTGTAAATCACCATCTTTATCTGAGCTCTTAGTGCCTAAAAACGTAGCATCATTTTTGAACCAGCGGTAACTTCCTGTAAATGAAGCTGTGTTGTAATTGCTTAGAGCACTTCCTGCCGGATTGATCTGAATACCTGATACGTCACCTCCTAAAGCTCCGAATGATCCACCCATAGCATTAAATCTCGCTGTACCATTAAGCTGTTTGGTTCCGAAAAGAACTGCATCTGAAGGAGTGATTTCCTGTGCCGAAATAAAATTTATGGCAAATAATAAACCGGCGGTTATGATTATTTTTTTCATGTTTTGTGTTTTATCTTCTACCTGTGCTTATTCTTCCGCCTCCGCCTCCGGTACTCATTCTCGGAGATCCGGTACTCATTCTCGGTGAAGAACTGCTGGAATTGAAACGGGTATTATTACTTCTGTTGTTGTTAAAAGAGTCGTTTCTGTAAGAACTTCTGCTTCTGGAAGTATTGTCAAATCTGGAGTTACTGTTGTTTCTTGAGATTCGGTCACTGACTACAGCAGGAGTAGAGATAGTTCTTCTTGGTGTTACGCTTCTCGTATTTCTTACATCGGAAACATTTCTGCTGCTTCTGTAAGAGTTGTTGGTTACATAACGGTTGTCATTATACAATCTTCTGTTGCTTGAGTACGAAACATTTCTATATCTGTGTCCATAAAAAGGATAGCCCCATCCGCCATATCCCCATCCCCAGTAAGGACTTCCATACCAGCCCGGATATCCCCATCCGTACCATCCGCCGAATCCCATTCCAAATCCGAATCCGAAACTGCCATATCCCCAATATGAATTGTCATACAGATATATGTTGGTTTCTGAGGTGTTGTCTCCCCATCCGGCATATCCCTGATTGTCGTAAGAAGAATAGTTGTCAATATCCGTTATGTACTCCTGAGCATCAGCTGCTCTTTCTTTAAAGTACTGTTGGTAATATTCGGTGTGATTGTAGGTTGGTGGTTCTTTATAACGCTCTTTGTTATAAATACCGTCTGTGTCAATATAGGTTTGCTGTAAACTACAAGATGAAGTACTGAATAGTACGGCTCCTAAGAGACCTGCAATGCTGCTTATGCGGAATATTTTGGAAGATGTGTTCATATTAGATGCAGTTTTATAGTTGAACTTTTTACAAAAATAGTTAGTTTTGTCTCAAATTGTGTTAATTTTTATTAAACAAAATTTATACCAAAATATTTATAATGAGCAAGAATATTACCACACGCGCAGAAGATTATTCCAAATGGTATAATGAACTGGTAGTGAAAGCCGATCTGGCTGAAAATTCAGGAGTTAGAGGATGTATGGTTATTAAGCCTTACGGTTATGCCATCTGGGAAAAATTACAGGCTGAATTAGATAAGAAATTTAAAGAAACAGGTCATCAAAACGCTTATTTTCCCCTTTTTATCCCCAAAAGCTTATTTGAAGCAGAAGAAAAAAATGCGGAAGGTTTTGCGAAAGAATGTGCTATTGTAACTCATTATAGATTAAAGAATGATCCGGATAACCCGGGTAAATTAATGGTAGATCCGGATGCTAAACTGGAGGAAGAACTTATTGTTCGGCCAACGTCTGAAGCTATTATCTGGAATACCTATAAAAACTGGATCCAATCATATCGCGATTTACCGATATTAATTAACCAATGGGCAAATGTGGTACGTTGGGAGATGAGAACCCGTTTGTTTTTACGTACAGCAGAGTTTCTATGGCAGGAAGGGCATACCGCTCATGAAACCAAGCAGGAAGCAGTTGCGGAAGCAAAACAGATGCAGGATGTGTATGCTGATGTTGTGGAAAACTTTATGGCTATTCCGGTAGTGAAAGGTTTTAAGACAGAGACGGAGCGTTTTGCAGGTGCGGATGATACCTATACAATTGAAGCGCTGATGCAGGATGGTAAAGCATTACAGGCTGGAACTTCTCATTTTCTGGGTCAGAACTTTGCAAAAGCATTTGATGTGAAATTTGTGAATAAGGAAGGAAAACAGGAATATGTATGGGCAACTTCATGGGGCGTTTCAACACGTCTTATGGGAGCTTTGATTATGACGCATTCTGATGATAACGGACTGGTGTTACCTCCAAAGCTTGCTCCGATACAAGTGGTTATTGTGCCTATCCATAAAACGGATGAACAGTTACAGCAAATTACAGATCAGGTAGATGTTTTGGTTGCAGAACTTAAAAAAATGGGAGTATCGGTTAAGTTTGATGACCGTACCAACTTAAAACCGGGCTGGAAGTTTAATGAGTATGAATTGAAAGGAGTGCCGGTTCGGATTGCTGTAGGGCCTAAAGACATGGAGAACGGTACTTATGAGATTGCACGTCGCGATACCCTAACGAAAGAGGTTGTTTCTAAAGAAGCTGCTTTGGACTATATCTCAGGACTTCTGGAGGATATTCAGGCAAATTTATTCAACCGTGCTTTAACGTATCGAGATGAGCATATCACAGAGGTGAATTCATTTGAAGAGTTTAAAGAAGTTTTAGAGACAAAAGGCGGTTTTATATCTGCACATTGGGACGGAACACCGGAAACGGAAGAAAAAATCAAAGAACTTACCAAAGCAACGATCCGATGTATTCCATTAAATAGAGTTGCTGAAGAAGGAAAATGTGTGTACACTGGAGCTGTGTCTGCGGGTAGGGTATTATTTGCAAAAGCCTACTAGTTTGATACCGAGTGCACTAAAAACTTTTTTTATTTTTTTTTGAGTCAAAGTGAAATTTTGATTTGTAAATTTGAGAAATATTAAGATATTTGCACACTCCAAAATAAAACGACATAGTTTTTTATTAGGAAAAAGATTAAAAAAATCTTGCACGTTCAAATAAGTTTCGTAATTTTGCAACCGCAAATGAGATAAATAAAGTTGGTCCGTTCGTCTAGGGGTTAG
>DAMCXY010000010.1:33639-103806 GCA_032096595.1 Flavobacterium sp.
GACGCCAGGTTTTCATCCTGGTAACAGGGGTTCGATTCCCCTACGGACTACGAAAAAAGTTATCAATCTTTTTAAAAATTGAAGGTCCGTTCGTCTAGGGGTTAGGACGCCAGGTTTTCATCCTGGTAACAGGGGTTCGATTCCCCTACGGACTACGAAAGAGAAAGATTAAAAATATTATATATAAATAAAAGAAAATGGCAAATCATAAGTCAGCTTTAAAAAGAATCAGAAGCAACGAAAAGAGAAGAGTATTGAACAAATACCAACACAAAACAACTCGTAATGCGATTAAAGCTTTACGTTTGGTTGAAGATAAATCAGAGGCAGGAGAGAAATTAGTTGTTGTGACTTCAATGATTGATAAATTAGCTAAGAAAAACATCATTCATGCTAATAAAGCTTCTAACTTAAAATCAAAATTAACAAAACACGTTGCTGCTTTATAATAAAGCCAAGGTGATTGTATAGATATTTTAAGCTCTCAAGTAAACGAGGGCTTTTTCTGTTGAATACAAACAGTATCCTATTTTATGACACAAATTAGAAATATTGCAATTATTGCACACGTTGACCATGGTAAGACTACGATGGTAGATAAGATTATGTATCACTGTCAATTATTTAGAGAGAATGAAAATACTGGTGATTTGATTCTTGATAATAATGATATTGAACGAGAGAGAGGAATTACCATTGTATCTAAAAACGTTTCCGTACAATATAAGGGTACGAAAATTAATATTATAGATACTCCTGGTCACGCGGATTTCGGTGGAGAAGTAGAACGTGTATTAAACATGGCAGACGGGGTACTTTTGATTGTGGATGCTTTTGAAGGACCAATGCCTCAGACGCGTTTCGTTTTACAAAAAGCAATTCAGTTAGGATTAAAACCTTGTGTGGTTATCAATAAAGTAGACAAAGAAAACTGTACACCGGAAGAAGTTCATGAAAAGGTTTTTGACCTTATGTTTGAATTAGGTGCTGAGGAGTGGCAGTTAGATTTCCCTGCAGTTTACGGTTCAGCTAAAAATAACTGGATGTCTACTGACTGGAGAAAGCAAACCGATTCGATGGAGCCCTTGTTAGAAATGGTGATAGACCATATCAAACCAGCAGAAGAAAAAGAAGGTACACCACAAATGCTGATTACTTCTTTAGACTACTCAAGTTTTACAGGACGTATTGCAATCGGACGTTTACAGAGAGGTGTTTTAAAAGAAGGAATGAATATTTCTTTGATTAAAAGAGAAGGCGGTATTGTTAAATCAAGAATAAAAGAGCTTTACACATTTGAAGGTTTAGGCCGTAAAAAAGTAGAATTTGTAAAAGCTGGTGATATCTGTGCCATCGTAGGTATTGAAGGTTTTGAAATCGGTGACGTAGTAGCGGATGCAGAAAATCCGGAAGCATTACCAACCATTACAATTGATGAGCCTACAATGAGTATGTTGTTTACCATCAATGATTCTCCGTTTTTCGGAAAAGAAGGTAAGTTTGTAACGTCTCGTCACATCAAAGACCGTTTGACAAAAGAATTAGAGAAAAACCTTGCATTGCGTGTAAACGAAGCAGATTCAGCTGATAAGTTTATGGTTTTCGGTAGAGGTGTATTACACTTATCTGTATTGATCGAAACCATGCGTCGTGAAGGATATGAATTACAAATCGGTCAGCCGCAGGTAATCATAAAAGAAATTGACGGTGTTAAATGTGAGCCTGTAGAGGAACTAACTATTGACATTCCTGAAAGTTTATCAGGTAGAGCAGTAGAGTTTGTTACTTTGCGTAAAGGTGAAATGTTGTCAATGGAACCAAGAGGAGAACGTATGATCATTGTATTCAACATTCCTTCAAGAGGTATTATCGGTTTGCGTAACCAATTATTAACTGCAACAGCTGGTGAGGCGATCATGTCACACCGTTTCCTTGAATATCAGCCTTACAAAGGAGAAATAGCAGGGCGTAACAACGGATCATTAATCTCTATGGAAAACGGAAAAGCTATTCCTTATTCTATTGATAAGCTTCAGGACCGTGGTAAGTTTTTCGTAGATCCGAATGAGGATATCTATGAAGGTCAGGTAATCGGTGAAAACTCCCGCAGTGATGATATGACCGTAAACGTAACAAAAACTAAAAAGTTGACCAACGTTCGTTCTTCTGGAGCAGATGATAAAGCGAGAATTATTCCTGCGATCAAGTTCTCTTTAGAGGAAGCTTTGGAATATATTCAAAAGGATGAATATGTTGAGGTAACTCCAAAATCACTTCGTTTGAGAAAAATTTACTTAAACGAAAACGATCGTAAACGTTATAAAATTGACTAACTCTCTTGATTAGTCTTATATAAAAAAAGGAACTCTAATTAGAGTTCCTTTTTTTTGTTATATAGAAATAAAGTAATTAAACTTGTATAACACCGAGGTTAAATGGTTTTTCGATAGGAGCGTGGTTCGCTGCCTCTATTCCCATAGAAATCCATTTGCGGGTATCTAACGGATCGATAATCGCATCAGTCCATAATCGGGCTGCCGAGTAATAGGGAGAGATCTGTTTATCGTATCTCGCTTTAATCTTATCAAACAATTCTGCTTCTTTTTCAGGAGTTAATTCTTCTCCTTTTGCTTTTAAGGAAGAAGCTTCTATCTGAAGCAATACCTTTGCTGCCTGTGCACCACCCATTACGGCTAACTCTGCACTTGGCCATGCAAAAATAAGTCTTGGATCGTATGCTTTTCCACACATAGCATAGTTACCGGCTCCATAAGAGTTTCCAATGACAACTGTAAATTTAGGCACTACGGAATTAGAAACGGCATTTACCATCTTTGCACCGTCTTTGATAATGCCTCCGTGTTCAGATTTGGATCCAACCATAAATCCGGTTACATCCTGTAAGAAAACCAAAGGAATTTTCTTTTGATTACAGTTGGCAATAAAACGGGTTGCTTTATCAGCAGAATCGGAATAAATAACTCCTCCGAATTGCATTTCACCTTTTTTTGTCTTTACCACTTTACGCTGGTTCGCTACAATACCCACTGCCCAACCGTCAATTCTTGCATAAGCAGTGATGATAGACTGGCCATATCCTTCTTTGTATTCATCAAATTCTGAATTATCAACCAAACGTTTGATAATTTCTTTCATATCATATTGTTCTGCTCTTGATTTTGGCAGAATACCATAAATATCTTCAGGATTATCCGCAGGTTTTACGGCATCAATTCTGTTATATCCTGCTTTATCATAATCACCTATTTTATCTACGATATTTTTGATGGTATCCAAAGCATCTTTATCATCTTTCGCTTTGTAATCTGTAACACCGGAAATCTCGCAATGAGTGGTAGCACCACCTAACGTTTCATTGTCAATGCTTTCACCAATAGCGGCTTTTACAAGATAGCTTCCTGCTAAGAAAATACTCCCTGTTTTATCTACAATCAGGGCTTCATCGCTCATAATTGGCAGATAAGCACCTCCAGCAACACAACTCCCCATAACTGCTGCAATCTGTGTAATACCTGAGCTGCTCATGATGGCATTGTTTCTGAAAATTCTTCCGAAATGCTCCTTATCCGGAAATATTTCATCCTGTAAAGGCAGGTAAACTCCGGCACTGTCAACCAGATAAATGATAGGCAGTCTGTTTTCCATCGCAATTTCCTGTGCGCGCAGATTTTTCTTGGCAGTTATTGGAAACCAGGCACCCGCTTTTACAGTGGCATCATTTGCTACAACAATACATTGTTTTCCTTTGATATACCCTATTTTTACGACAACTCCACCGGAAGGACATCCTCCGTGCTCTTCATACATCTCATCTCCGACAAAGGCTCCGATTTCAATGGTTTTAGCATTTTTATCGAGAAGATAATCAATGCGTTCACGTGCCGTCATCTTTCCTTCTCCATGCAGTTTTGCTATTCTTTTTTCTCCTCCTCCTAATTTTACTTTGGCCAACCTCTGTTTCAGATCAGACAGTAAAAGCTTATTGTAGTCTTCATTCTTATTGAAGTTAATATCCATCTTGAATATGATTAAATACGTTATTTTTCGTTTTTTGCTAAAATACGAATTAGAATTTATTTTTAATGAAATATTAGTGTATTATATAGATGAGAAAGATCTGAAATATATTTTTTGCAATTTCAGTGCTTCTTAATGTTAAGTTAACATTGCGATAATATATTTGCACAGAAATTATAACTTTAAATAGAATGTCTTTAAATTCAATTTTTCAATTTTTAGTTCCAAAGGATAAAGTTTTTCATCCATTGTTTGACACAGCTGCAGGTAAACTAAAAACACTGGCAGAAACGCTTCACGAAGCATTAAATTTGCCAAGTAAAGATAGAGAAAATTTACTGAAAGAAGTAGAAATACTAAAATCAGAAATCGAAACAATTGCACAAAAAACACGTGTTGAATTAGGAAAAAGCTTTATAACTCCTTTTGACAGAGAAGATATTCACGCACTTATTACGGCTATTGATGAAGTAGCAGATAATATGAGTGATGCGGCAAGCCGTATGCGTTTATATCAGATTGATAAAGTAACAAAGCCATTGAGAAAACTGACGGAAGCAAATCTGGAAGCAACAACCGAAATCGCTTTTGCAATTACACAGATCAAAGATTTTAAAAATCTTGCTAAGATATCGGAAAGTTGTAAAAACATCAATCGTCTTGAGAGAAAAGCAGACAAAGTATTTGATAAAGCAGTAGCAGACATCTTTGAAAACGAAACCAATATTTTAGACATCATACGTTATAAAGAAGTAATGATGGCATTAGAATTAGGAACGGACAGTTGTAGAAAAGTAGCAAATGTACTTGAAACAATTACCGTTAAATATTCATAATTTAAATAAATAGTTCATTATGGATATGTTTATGGACATTATAAGCAGACCTCAGGGGATACTGCTTATAATTACGATTGTATTGGCTCTGGGATTTGACTATATCAACGGATTCCACGATGCAGCCAATTCAATTGCAACAATTGTAACTACCA
Source organism: Flavobacterium sp. (assembly GCA_032096595.1). GTDB lineage: Bacteria > Bacteroidota > Bacteroidia > Flavobacteriales > Flavobacteriaceae > Flavobacterium. Next base: position 38,669 of record DAMCXY010000010.1, read on the forward strand.
AAGTTCTTACGCCTTTTCAGGCAGTAGTTTGGGCCGCTTTCTTTAACTTTATTGCTTATTTTATTTCCCTTTATGTTATTGGCGAATTTAAAATTGGTAATACCATCGCAAAATCGGTTAATGAAAACTTCATTAATCTGGAAGTAATATTAGCCGGATTAGTAGCCGCTATTTTGTGGAACTTAGCAACCTGGAAATTAGGAATTCCTTCTTCATCATCGCATACCCTTTTAGGCGGTTTTATGGGAGCAGCGGTAGCGCATGCAGGTGCTTTAATGGTAGACGGTCAGGATGTTATCAACTATGCAAAAGTAGTACCTACATTCCTTTTTATATTCGGAGCACCGCTTTTAGGAATGTTTGTAGCCTATCTTATTACAGTATCCATCCTTTGGATTTGCAGAAAAGCCAATCCGCACAGAGCTGAAGTTTGGTTTAAGAGATTACAGCTTGTTTCATCAGCACTGTTCAGTTTAGGACATGGTGGAAATGACGCACAGAAAGTAATGGGTATCATTGGTGCAGCCGTTATTTTTTACCACGTAAATGTGGATTTTGACCCACAATATTTGGCTGAAGGAGTAAATAAGTTTGATGTTTTCGTAGAACATTGGTGGTGGGTACCATTAGCGTCTTTCTTATTCATTGGTTTAGGAACCCTGAGCGGTGGATGGAAAATTGTAAAAACGATGGGTTCAAAAATTACCAAAGTAACACCATTAGAAGGTGTAGCTGCTGAAACAGCAGGTGCAGTTACTCTATATGTTACAGAACATTTAGGTATTCCGGTATCTACAACACATACCATCACAGGATCTATCATCGGAGTAGGGATCACTAAAAGGATTTCTGCTGTAAGATGGGGAGTAACTATCAGCCTTTTATGGGCATGGATATTGACCATTCCGGTATCAGCATTAATTGCAATGGGTGTGTATCATATTGTAATGTTATTCTAAATCAATTTCAAATAAACATAAACCACCAATAATCTTGGTGGTTTTTTTATGTAAAAAACTTATCAACATAGAAAAAAAGTGGTCGCGTTAAAAAATGTTAATAAACTTTTACGTTTCAATTTAAGAAGTAAATTTGGTTCGAATTATGAAACGTATTCTGACGCATATTTTAGCCTTTTTTTTCCTGCTTTTCTTTGCAGGTTTCCGGTTATTAGACATATCTCAGAATAATGATGCTTCTTATGCAACTGCAAAAATAGTTAAGACACATCGTCATTCCGTAAAAGCTGTTGAACACAAAATTACGAAAGAAAGCCACACAGAATATGCCTTTCCAAGTATAGAAACAGATTTAAATGATTTTGATTTTTCAGATCAGGTGGTCTTGTTGGCAACTTTTACAAAACTTGTGGTTTTTGCTTTCATTGCTTGCTATTTACTAAAGCGCTTAAATAAGCGCCGTTTTTTCTATGAAGCCTATATACGGATATTTAGCCATAAATATCTTGTGCTTCGTACTCTAAGAATTTGATTTCTTATACTTCTACACCATTTTTTATGTAACTGTAACGCTATTATTGTTAATAGATGTTACCGTAAGTCATTTTTTGCTTTAATTTCAAAAGCAGCCATTTACCATATAAATTAATTAGCATTCATATTGTATGAGAAGAGTAGCATTTTTTGTTTCTCTAAGTACTGTCGTGGCGATGATCAGCTGTACATCGCATAAACAGGAAAAAGAAGAGGTTAAGGATTATCCTGTTACAAATCCTATCACATTAGACACCATTGTTATGAAAGACTATGTGTCTCAGGTAAAATCCATTCAAAACATCGAAATAAGAGCGCAGGAAAAAGGTTTTCTGCAGGATATTTTTGTTGATGAAGGACAATTCGTTAAAAAAGGGCAGTTACTGTTCCGTATCAAACCGCAAATGTATCAGGCAGAATTACTCAAAGCCAAAGCAGAGGTAAAAGAAGCGCAGATTGAGCTTCAGAACGCCAAAACATTAGCGGATAATAATGTGGTTTCAAAAAATGAGCAGGCAGTAGCTACAGCACGATTGGAAAAAGCGAAAGCAGAAATGCAGTTGGCTCAAATTCACTTGTCTTTTACTGATATACGGGCTCCGTTTTCAGGTGTTATTGATCGCATTCCTAAACGTTTAGGGAGCCTTATTGATGAAGGTGAACTTTTGACAACGCTTTCTGACAACTCCCAGATGTACGTATATTTTAATGTTTCTGAGCAGGAATATCTGAATTACGAAACTCATACTAAAGACCGTGGTGGTGATCAGGTAGATTTGGTTTTAGCGAACAATATGACGCTTCCTTACAAAGGTAAAATAGAAACGATTGAAGGGGAGTTTAATAATGAAACAGGTAATATTGCTTTTCGTGCCAAATTTCCAAATCCAGATCATTTGCTTAGAAATGGAGAAACAGGAAAAGTGCGTATGACAGTGCCGTTGACGCATGCCATGATCATCCCACAAAAAGCGACTTATGAAATTCAGGATAAAAAATATGCTTTTATTGTTGATGACAAAGGAATTATCCACTCCAAAAATATCATTGTCAGCAGTGAAATTCCGGATCTGTATGTCATTGCAAGTGGTCTGACAGCCAAAGATAAGATTTTGCTGGAAGGTACTCAAAGTGTAAAAGAAGGAGATAAGATACGGTCAAAATATCTGAATCCTAAAAAAGTGATGGCTTCTTTACGCTTAAAAGCCGAATAATCAATTGTAAAATAATAAGCACAAAGTATGTTTAAAAGATTTATTCGCAGACCCGTTCTGTCGATAGTAATTTCGTTGATTATTGTTTTTCTCGGCGTATTATCCTTAGTAAAATTACCTGTAACACAGTTTCCGTCTATTTCTCCTCCAAAGGTAAATATTACTGCAGAGTATCCCGGAGCCAATGGAGAACTGATGATTAAGTCGGTCATCATTCCGCTGGAAAGAGCTTTGAACGGCGTTCCGGGAATGAAATACATGACCTCAGATGCCGGAAATGATGGAGAAGCTTCTATTCAGGTTATTTTTGATTTGGGAACAGACCCAAATCTTGCTGCTGTAAATGTACAGAACAGGGTTTCATCTGTTGTAAATAAGCTGCCTCCTTTAGTTGTGAGAGAAGGTGTGAAAATCACACGGGAAGAATCCAATATGCTGATGTATATCAACTTATATAGTGATGATGTACATTCTGATCAGAAGTTTCTGTATAACTATGCCGATATCAATGTGTTATCAGAGTTAAAACGTGTTAACGGAGTAGGTGTGGCTACAATCCTCGGAAACAGAGAATATGCGATGCGTATCTGGCTTAAACCAGATCGTATGAACGCTTATAAGATCTCTGCAGAAGATGTTATGAAGTCTCTGGAGGAACAAAGTTTGGAGGCTTCACCCGGAAGAACGGGGGAGAGCTCCGGAAAACGGTCTGAAGCTTTTGAGTATGTTTTAAAATATTCAGGACGTTACAATTCTGAAGAGCAATACGGCAACATCATATTACGGTCTAATCCTGATGGAGAAATTCTCCGGCTGAAAGATGTAGCTGGTATTGAATTTGGGAGTGCCATGTATGACATTTATTCCAATCTGAATGGAAAACCATCTGCAGCAATTGTTGTAAAACAATCATTTGGTAGTAATGCCAGTGATGTAATCAAGAATGTAAAAACGCTTATGGAAGATTTAAAAACAGATTTTCCTAAAGGGATGCATTATGAAATCAGTTATGATGTTTCCAAATTCCTTGATGCCTCAATGGAAAAAGTAGTTCATACGCTTATAGAAGCTTTTATATTGGTAAGTATAGTCGTATATCTGTTTTTAGGGGACTGGCGTTCAACACTAATTCCAACCTTGGCGGTTCCGGTGTCTTTGATAGGTACATTTGCTCTCATGCAGTTTTTTGGTATTACACTTAACCTGATTTCCCTTTTCGCGTTAGTTATGGCTATCGGAGTAGTAGTAGATGATGCGATTGTGGTAATTGAGGCTGTACATGCCAAGATGGAAGAAAAACATTTATCTCCTTATAAGGCAACTCAGGAAGCAATGCACGAAATTAGCGGAGCCATTGTAGCGATAACCTTTGTAATGGCTGCTGTATTCATTCCCGTTGCTTTTATGTCAGGACCTGTAGGTATTTTTTACCGTCAGTTTTCCATTACTATGGCTACCGCCATCATATTGTCAGGATTGGTAGCATTAACGCTGACACCGGCTTTATGTGCTATGATTCTGAAAAATAACCATGGCAAATCGCGTAAGCAGACTCCTGTGAGCAGATTTTTGGATCGTTTCAACAATTTGTTTAATAAAGGAGCAGGCAGATATGAAAAACTTTTAAATAAAACGGTTAACAAACGCACTGTCACTTTTGCATTACTGGCGGCTTTCTGTGCCGGTATCTTCTTCTTAAATAATAACTTGCCTACGGGCTTTATTCCTAATGAAGATCAGGGAATGTTTTATGCCATCATCCAGACGCCACCGGGATCAACACTGGAACGTACTAATGAAGTGGCAGAAAAACTTCAAAAAATAGCAGAAGGTATTGATGGGGTACAGTCTGTTTCTTCCTTAGCCGGATATGAGATATTGACAGAAGGTACAAGTGCCAATACCGGAACCTGTCTGATCAACTTGAAAAGCTGGGAAGAGCGCGGTAAATCTGCTCAGGAAATTATTGAAGAAATAGAAGAGAAAACCGAAGAACTGACCGGAGCCAATATAGAATTTTTTCAGCCCCCAGCTGTTCCCGGATATGGTGCTGCCGGAGGATTTGAACTGCGGTTACTGGATAAATCCGGAAGTGGAGATTATCAGAAAATGGAACAGGTAAGTAAGGATTTTGTCAAAGACTTAAGCAAAAGACCTGAATTGGGTTCTGTTTTTACTTTTTACAGTGCGAGCTTTCCTCAGTATTTACTAAAAATTGATAATGACATTGCAGAGCAGAAAGGCGTTTCTATAGCGAACGCAATGGAGAATTTATCTACTCTTATCGGTAGTAATTACGAAACAAGTTTTATTAAATACGACCGTCCTTATAAGGTAATGGTACAGTCATCTCCGGAATACAGAGCATTGCCACAGGATGTTTTAAATCTGTATGCAAAAAATGATCAGGGGGAGATGGTACCGTATTCTGCTTTTATGAAAATTGAAAAAGTATATGGTTTATCTGAGATTACAAGACATAATATGTATAATTCCGCAGAAATCAGCGGGGCTCCGGCTCCGGGCTACAGTAGCGGAGCCGTGATCAAAGCGATTAGTGAAGTAGCTAAAGAAAAATTGCCGAGAGGCTATGGTATTGACTGGGCGGGAATTTCAAAAGATGAGGTAGCTCGTGGCAATGAAGCCATCTACATTTTTGCTATTTGTTTAGGATTTGTATATCTGATTCTGGCAGCTCAATATGAAAGTTTTATTTTGCCCCTTCCCGTTATTTTATCCCTGCCGGCAGGAATTTTCGGAGCTTTTTTATGTCTGAAATTTTCAGGGCTTGAAAACAATATTTATGCTCAGGTAGCCATGGTCATGCTTATTGGCTTACTCGGAAAAAATGCTGTACTGATTACGGAATTTGCGGTGCAGAAACACCTGGAAGGTAATTCTATTTTAAAATCGGCTATTGAAGGAGCAGCCATTCGTTTTCGTCCGATTCTGATGACTTCATTTGCCTTCATTGCCGGATTGATACCTTTAGTACTGGCATCAGGACCGGGAGCCATCGGAAATAAGACAATCGGGACTGCTGCTGCAGGAGGAATGCTTATAGGTACTGTTTTCGGACTAATTATCGTACCCGGATTGTATTATATTTTTGGAACCATTGCTGATAAGCGCAAACTGGTTCGTTATGAAGAAGAAAACCCATTAACTGAAGATTTAAATTTTGATGAATAAGTTAGTTTTAAAACAACTGGTATGTGCCGTTGTTATTGGTTGTAGTCTGTGGAGCTGCAAAGCTCCGCAAGCTGCCCAAGATCCGGAAAACAGAAGTAAAATGCCCGAAAATTTCGTACTGCATACTGATACTGTAAATTCAGGCATTACTCCGTGGCGTCAGTTTTTTACAGATCCTGAATTAGTATCTTTGATTGATACTGCCTTGCAAAACAATCAGGAACTCATGATTACCTTACAGGAAATAGAGATTGCCAAAAACGAAGTAATGTATAAAAACGGTAAACTGAAACCTGCGGTCTCTGCAAGGTTAGGAGCAGGGGTAGAGAAAGTAGGCCGCTATACAAGTCAGGGAGCGGGTGATGCTTCTACAGAGATTGAGCCTGGAAAAGAGATGCCCGATCCATTGGGCGATTTTTCAGGTACTCTTAATGCGCATTGGGAGGCAGATATCTGGAAAAAATTGCGAAATTCTAAACAAGCGGCTATAAAAAGATATTTGGGTACTGTAGAAGGGAAAAATTTTGTCTTATCAAGCCTCATTGCTGAAGTAGCAGATTCCTATTATGAACTTTTAGCTTTAGACAACCAGCTTGAACTTACTTTACAGTACATAGATCTGCAAAAACATGCTTTGGAAGTGGTTAAAATTCAGAAACAGGCAGCAAGAGGAACTGAATTGGCAGTTAAGAAATTTGAGGCAGAGTTACTGAAATCTCAAAGCTTAGAATTCAGCATCCGTCAGGAAATTACAGAAAAAGAGAATCGGATCAATGCTTTGTTAGGGCGTTATCCTCAGCCTATTCTTAAGGCAAAAAATGATTTTCTGGATTTGGTGCCTGCAACAGTTTATTCGGGTATACCAGCTCAATTACTCGGAAACAGACCTGATATCAAACAAGCCGAATTAGAACTTGAAGCAGCAAAACTTGATGTTAAAGCGGCAAGGGCAGAGTTTTATCCTTCATTAGATATTTCTGCTGCTATAGGACTGCAGGCTTTTAAACCGTCTTATCTGGCCAAATTACCGGAGTCTCTTCTGTTTTCAGTAGCGGGCGATCTGGCAGCACCATTGATTAATAAAAGTGCTATTAAAGCGGAGTTCAATACCGCCAATGCACATCAGATTCAGGCTTTATATGAATATGATAAGGTGGTTTTGAATGCCTATCTTGATATTGTCAACCAGATGGCAAAGATAGAGAACATGCAGAAAGTATATGAGTATAAAGCAAAAGAAACGGATACGCTGGTTCAATCGGTGAATATAGCGAATGAATTATTCAAATCTTCCAGAGCAGATTATCTGGAAGTATTGATGACACAGCGCGATGCAATGGATGCTAAACTGGAACTTATTGAGGCAAAAGCACAACAACTCAATGCAGTGGTTGATATCTATAAAAGCCTGGGTGGTGGATGGCAATAAAAAAAGGAGCATTTGCTCCTTTTTTTTATTCTTCTTTCTGTCCCATCATCATCAGATAAGCTTTTAAGAACGGGTCGATTCCGCCGTTCATAACCGCTTCCACATCACTGGTTTCATGCTGAGTACGGACATCTTTTACAAGTTTATAAGGATGCATGACATAATTTCTGATCTGCGATCCCCATTCAATCTTCATTTTATTGGCTTCAATCTCATCTCTTTTTGCCTGTCGTTTCTTGAGCTCAATCTCATAAAGCTGCGATTTTAATAATTGCATCGCTTTTGTTTTATTGTCAAGTTGTGAGCGCGTTTCAGAGTTTTCAATAATAATGCCTGTGGGGTGGTGACGTAAACGTACCGCCGTTTCTACCTTATTTACATTTTGCCCGCCGGCTCCTGATGAACGCATGGTTTCCCAGGAAATATCCGAAGCACTGATTTCAATTTCGATGGTGTCATCTGCTAACGGATATACATATACCGATGCAAAAGAAGTGTGCCTTTTGGCATTGCTGTCAAAAGGAGAAATACGAACCAAACGGTGTACTCCGTTTTCACCTTTGAGATAGCCGAATGCATATTCGCCTTCGAGCTCAAGGGTAACCGTTTTTACTCCGGCTACGTCTCCTTCCTGAAAATTGAGTTCTTTGATCTTGTATCCGTTTTTCTCGCCCCACATAAGATACATCCTCATCAGCATAGCTGCCCAGTCATTACTTTCGGTACCACCGGCTCCGGCAGTAATCTGTAAAACAGCACTGAGGCTATCACCTTCATCAGAAAGCATATTTCTGAATTCAATGTTTTCTATATGCGACAATGTGGTCTCATACTGCTCTTGCAGTTCTTCTTCGGAAAGTCCGTCTTCTTTAAAAAAATCATACGCTAATTGCAATTCTTCCGATAGGGCGACTGCTTTCTGATAATCTTCTACCCATTTTTTCTGGGAACGGATGTTTCTGACAATCTGCTCTGCTTCTTTGGCATTATTCCAAAAATCGGGAGCATATGTTTTTTCTTCTTCGTTTGTTATTTCAATAATTTTCTTATCGATGTCAAAGATACCTCCTTAACGCACCAAGGCGATCAATAAGATCTTTTATCTGATCTGTAGTTACCATAATTTTTTTTACAAATTTAGTTTAAAAAAGTCAAATGGATTAATATTTGATACCTTTAAACTATCAAATTTTTGATTATGAGAAATTGTTTTGTAATTATGATGCTGCTGTTGATAAACAGCATGATATATGGGCAGAATCCTAAAACGGATAAAGGAACTTCTACCATTGAAAAGGGGAAAATAACCATTTCGAATCCTGAAGTCGCCTATGAGGTAATCATTTTTGATACGGGATTTGAAAACTGGCTTGCGAAAAATGCCCGCCCGAGAAAATACTATGATCAGACTTTTTTAGAGAATCATAACAGGCAGTGGGTAGCCACATGGAATGCCCGTGCGACAGCAGGAAACAGAGGGTATGATTATACTATTGACTACAGAAACGGAATTGATTACGGATATGAAGTGAATTATATGCTGTATAATTATTTGTTATATTATCAGCAGACCAATGGAATAAAGTTGAATTAATAAGTATATTTGTACCGGTAAAATTTAAGGTATGGCAAGTTTAAAAGAACGTTGGGGGGTAAAATCCAATGTACAGTTTACAATTATTCTGGTTGTTTTTGCAATAACCGGTTCTACATCAGCATACATCACAAAACCAATTATGGAATTTTTGGGAATAACCAAAGATGTATTGCCTTTATTTTTTTACTATATCCTTAAAATTGTACTCATACTTCCGGTTTATAAAATACTGCTTATTCTGATAGGTACTATTTTTGGTCAGCATCAGTTTTTCTGGAATTTCATCAAGAAGATGCTTACACGTATGGGAATGGGATTCTTATACGGAACTAAGAGCACTCCTAATCAATAGGTCTTTCAGTCTTTGTGTATGATAAAAATACACGGACGTTTATGCAGGTCTGGTTTTGATTTTTTCCACAGAGCAATAGGTTTGGTTTGTATGAATTCAGTAGGTAAACTGATATCACAGGCAATGCACAAACGTGTCTGAGGGTTCAGAATCTGCAACATATCCTCTACAATCTGATTATTTCTATAAGGAGTTTCAATAAACAGCTGAGACTGATTTCTTTCAAAAGACCATTTTTCCAGATTTTTTAAGGCATTCTTTTTTTCTGACTTATCAATAGGCAGATATCCGTTGAATGTAAAAGACTGACCGTTCATTCCGGATGCCATCATAGACATAAGAATAGAAGACGGGCCAACTAACGGAATTACTTTAATTCCTTTTTCATGTGCCATTTTTACTACAACAGCACCAGGATCGGCTACGCCCGGACACCCGGCATCACTCATTAAACCCATATCTTTCCCTTCGAGCATAGGCTGTATAAAACTGCTAATTTCTTTTGTGTCAGTATGTTTGTTGAGCTCAAATAATACCAGTTCTGACTGCTTTTTTTCAGGGTTTACCGCTTTGATGAATTTGCGGGCATCTTTGCTGTTTTCTACAACAAACACAGAGAGTAGTTCAATACTTCTGTAAACGGTCTGCGGTAATACATCTGCAGGATTAGAATCTCCTAATGTAACGGGTATAAGATATAAATTTCCTTTTGTCATTTCTCTCAAAATAAAAAACGCTTATGCGTTAATAAGCGTTTTGTTTTATACGTTCGGCAATCACTGTACAGGCATTGTCTAAAAGCTCAAATACATGACTGAAGCCGTCATTTTCTCCATAATAAGGATCCGGAACTTCTGAAACAGGTGAGTTTTGAACCTCTTCTAAGATTAGTTTTACTTTTTGACGGGCTTTTTCATCAGGCGCCAATTCCAAAACGTTTGCATAATTTGATCGATCCATTACATAAATAAGATCAAAATCGGAATAATCCTGAACAGTAAACTGACGGGCACGTTGTGTAGAAATATCAATGCCTTTTCTTCGGGCAATTTCTATAGAACGTTTATCCGGTTGCTGCCCGGCATGCCAGGCACCGGTTCCGGCAGAATCAATGGTAACCGAAGCATCTGTTTTAGATCGCAAAATGCCTTCAGCCAGAGGCGAACGGCAGATATTGCCTAAACAGACCATTACTATTTTCATTTATATAGAAAGTTTGTTGTTGATATCTTCAAAGAAAGCTTTGAATTGTTTGTCTGTTTCTAACAGATTATCTACAGTTTTGCAAGCATGTAAAACAGTAGCATGGTCACGATCACCTATTTGTGAACCGATATTCGCAAGAGAGGCTTTGGTATATTTTTTAGCAAAAAACATAGCCAATTGTCTCGCCTGTACAATATTTCTTTTGCGTGATTTTGAACGCAGAGTATCTAAATCTAGCTTAAAGTAATCAGAAACTACTTTTTGTATATAATCAATAGAAATTTCGCGTTTCACATTTTTAACAAATTTGTCAACAACGCTTTTTGCAAGTTCTAAAGTAATTTCTCTTTTGTTAAAAGAAGATTGTGCAATAAGTGAAATGATTGCGCCCTCCAGTTCCCGGATGTTACTCTTAATACTTTTTGCTACATACTCAATGACTTCCTGAGGCATTTCTACCCCATCACGGTATAAAATATTTTTCAAAATATTTACACGGGTTTCAAAATCAGGATGCTGGATTTCTGCTGATAATCCCCATTTAAAACGTGACAAGAGACGCTGCTCTATATCCTGCATATCTACAGGAGCTTTGTCAGAAGTCAGGATAACCTGCTTCCCGTTCTGATGCAAATAATTAAAAATATGAAAGAATACATCCTGTGTACCTGATTTACCGGATAAAAACTGGATATCGTCAACAATAAGAATATCTATAAGCTGGTAGAAATAGATAAAATCATTTCTGGTTTGTTTTCTTACTGAGTCTACATATTGTTGTGTAAATACTTCCGCTGAAATATACAAAACTGTTTTATCAGGGTGTTTGTCTTTGATCTCTACTCCGATTGCATGCGCTAAGTGAGTTTTCCCCAGACCCACACCTCCGTAGATCATTAAAGGATTAAAAGCAGTTCCTCCGGGTTTGTTGGCAACTGCCATACCTGCACTACGACCTAAGCGATTCGATTCCCCCTCCAGAAAATTATCAAAGCTGTAGTTGGAATTGAGTTGTGATTCTATTTTTACGTTGCGGATACCCGGAATCACAAAAGGATTTTTGATTTCCGGATTTTTTGTTTGTATGGGTACGTCGAGCTCCTGAGTCTTTACAGGTTCACGCTGACTGCTTGGTAGTTGTTCCGTAAAAGGCTGCTTGTTGCCCTGCGTATTTTCCATACGAATCTTATAAAGAAGCCGGGCATTATGTCCCAGTTCCTTTATCAAAGCTGATTTTAATATCTTTACATAATGTTCTTCCAGCCATTCATAAAAAAACTTACTGGGTACCTGAATATACAATGCATTTTCTGTAGTCAGTTCAATTGCAACAATCGGTTCAAACCATGTTTTGAAAGCTTGCTCATCTATATTGTCTTTTATGAATTGAAGACAACGAGTCCATACAGATTCTGCAGTTTTATTCGTATAATCAAGCATTTTTTGTGAATATTATTTTGTTAATTTGGTCATGAAAGAAAAATAGATAATTCTCTTCTTTTAGTATGACAAATATGTGAACAAAATTTGTTTAAAAAAAACTATTTGCTGTTTGATTTTTAAAAAAAAAATTGTAAGTAATATTTAATTCAATATCAACCTAAAAATAAGATAAAAAATAATGAAAAAATTCGATGTCAGTCTGCGTGTTCGTTATGCAGAAACCGATCAGATGGGAGTAGTGTATCACGGAAATTATGCACAGTATTTTGAAATAGGAAGAGTGGAATGGCTTAGAAATCAAGGTGTTTCCTATAAGTGGATGGAAGAAAATGGTATCATGCTGCCTGTAGTTTCTTTGAGTATGGATTATAAAAAACCTGCCCGGTATGATGACCTGCTTACCATCACGACCATCTTTAAAAAACAGTCTTCTGTGAAGATAGAATTTGACTATGAAATACATAATGAAAAAGGGGAGTTGTTAACAACCGGATACTCCATGTTGGTCTTTGTTGATATGAAAACAGGCCGTCCGGTAGCACCACCGGATTATATTCTGGATAAGCTGAAAAACATCTGAATTGGACCCTATATTTAACTAAATGTTAATACGTGTTTTGATTCGCGTAAGAAAATGTATTTTTACAAGAAAACGTATGAGAGCAATTTTATTTTTACTATTCGTTACTTCGGTTTGTTTTGGTCAGGATCGGAAGTTGTTAAAGGGGACAGTGAGTACACAGCATGAAATAACTGATCCGGTGCGCGTGGTCAATGTTACTTCAGGTGAAGAAGTGTATACGGGAAGAAAAGGAAGTTATCAGATAAAAGCAAAATTAAATGATGTGCTGTCTTTTTCTCATATAGAGTTTATCGAACAGAAGATCACTATTTCTGATCCGATATTAAAACGCAACCGACTCGATATTTTTTTATCAAGTAATATGACGGTGCTTAAAGAACTTTATATTGATAAAACAGATACTTTGAATGCTTCTTTAGGGTTTGGTAAAATGGATATGACACCAGCTGAGAAATCATTATATGCAAGCAATCAGTTTTCTCCCGGAGAAGGAGTTACAGGTGTAAAGCTGGATGGATTGCTAAACCGCCTTTCCGGACGTCACAAAATGCTAAAAAACTGGTTGAAATTAGAGACTAACGAAACTAATGTAAAGAAATTTAAACAGATTTTTCCTGAAGAATATTTACAGGAAGAGCTCAAAATCAAACCTGAAGATTTTAATTTATTCATCTATACAATAGTTGAACAGGAGGGATTTGATATTCATATGGTACAAAAGTCGATTACCTATATCCAGTTTTTACAGGAGCATGCCAGAAATTTTAGAAAATCGATGGAATATGAAAACTGATCATTTTTCGTCTTTATAACGGATTTCCACTTCATATACCTGATCAAAAGCATCATGTACAGCTGCTGCTTCCTGTAGACGGACAGCTAATTCAAACTCACAGCTCAGCTCCATTTTTTGGCGTATGAGCTGTATGTTTTTTTCCTTTATAATGCGCATTACCTTATTCATATTTTTATAATCAAATGAAACGATAAAGTGTACATCTATGGTTCGTTCCTCAATTTCTGCCACTTCCAGAGCCATTTGTGCTGCTGTTTTATACGCCTGCACCAGACCGCCAACACCTAATTTTATTCCGCCAAAGTAGCGCACAACCACTACAAGAACGTTGGTGACATCAAAAGACTGAATCTGTCCGTATATAGGCATTCCCGCACTGTTATTAGGTTCGCCATCGTCATTCGCACGGAAATATATCTGTTGAGTTCCTAATTGAAAAGCATAACACCAGTGGCGTGCTGTGTAATGCTCTTTTTTTAATTTTTCCAACAGTTCTTTTACTTCATCTTCCGTTGTTACCGGATACGCATAACCATAAAACTTACTGTTTTTTTCTTTAAAAAGGATTTCTTCTGAGGCGGTTACCAGTGTTTTATAAGTATCTTTTTCCAAATCAGTTGTTTTTTAGAAGGAGCAGACGGTCTTCTGCAACAGATTCAACAGTCCGGCTTTTATAAGTTCTTATCAAAGGAGCTTTTATACCATTATTAAGTACGATATTGCTTTCAAAAATACGTGCTTCATCCCATATATTAGCTTGAATAAAAGCCTGTAATGTTTGGAGTCCGCCTTCAATGATAATGGATTGAATCTGACGCTTGTAACAAATGTCCATAATCTGCGGTATGACAGCTGTTTCAAAATCTATTTTTTCATAGGAAACGGTGTCTATAGGTGTTTCAGATTGCGCGGTAATACAAATGGTTGAAGCGCAATCATCAGTGATAGCATACGCTGAGGAGATTTTTAAATTCCGGTCTATATACATTCTTATGGGGTTTCTCCCTTTCCAGTTTCTGACGGTCAGAGACGGATTATCATCAATGATGGTTTGTGTTCCCACCAGAATAGCTTGTTCTTCACTTCGCCATTTATGAGTGAGTTGTCGGGAATATATATTGGAAATCCAAACGGGTTTGAGTTCTTCTTTATGCAAGGGTGCGATAAAACCATCAGCTGACACAGCCCATTTTAAAATTACATACGGACGCTTTTTCTCGTGGTAAGCAAAAAACCTTTTATGAGATTCCCGGCATTGTTCTTCCAGAACGCTTAATGTCACTTCTATACCGTGATCCTGAAGTTTTTTGATTCCCTTACCGGAAACTTCAGCAAAAGTATCGATACATCCTATTACTACCCGTGGTATTTTTTTTGTGATAATCAAATCGCTACAGGGAGGTGTCTTGCCATGATGACTGCAGGGTTCCAATGAAACATACAGAGTAGATTGCTGTAACAACTCCTGATCTTCTACACTGTTAATGGCATTGACTTCCGCATGAGCTCCCCCATAAGCAGATGTGAATCCTTCACCAATAATCGTATCTTTGTACACAATAACAGCACCTACCGAAGGGTTAGGCATTGCAGCTGCCAAACCAATCCGGGCAAGTTGGAAACAGCGATCCATGTATTTTTCGTGTGTGGTCATGAGCAGTTTTTTGCAAATTTAAAAGTTTAAAACGAATAGATGAATTTAAAAGACTATAAAACACAATTTATAAATGCTTTACTTACCGTTGTAGAAGAAGAAGAGGCCAACAGCTTTTTTTATATAGCACTGGATGAGTTGATGCATATGCGCAGGGTAGATCTGGTACTGCAAGAGGTTGTGCTGAGTGCTGAACAGCTTGCGCAATGGCAGGGGGTACTGGAACAATTGCTTACAGAAAAGCCGATACAGTATGTATTTTGTAAAGCTTATTTCTATGGATTGGAATTCTCAGTAAATGAACATACCCTCATACCGAGACCCGAAACGGAAGAACTGGTGGAATGGATTATACATACGGTAAAACAGCAACCTTTAAAGCAATGGCGTATTCTGGATATCGGTACCGGGAGTGGATGCATACCGGTTACACTTGCAAAAAATATTTCCAATGCTGTTGTTACATCTATGGATGTTTCTGAAAAAGCATTGGAAGTTGCGAAAAGAAATGCAGATCATAATGGCGTATCGGTGCGTTTTTTACATCAGGATGTTCTCACAACTGTTTCTATCGAAGAATATGATCTTATTGTTTCGAATCCACCGTATGTACGCCATCTTGAAAAAATTGAAATTCAGAAAAATGTCCTGGGATATGAGCCTCATCTGGCTTTGTTTGTAGATGATAGTAATCCGTTACTGTTTTATCGTAAGATTACGGAACTGGCAGATGCGTTTCTGGCTCCTGGCGGACACTTGTTTTTTGAAATCAATCAATATCTGGCTAATGAAACATTAGCGCTGTTTGAAAATACACGCTTGAAAACAACTGAACTCAGAAAAGATATGAGAGAAAATGATCGTATGGTTCATGCTGAGAAAAAGTAACAAAAGACGATTTTATCTTAAAACCATAGGGTAGATTTACTAAAATGTATAACAGGTTTGTAGGGTATATGCTTTATAAAAAGTACTTTTGTGATTCATTAAAAAATAAATTATGAAAATAGTATGGGCTGTTTCTGCTTTATTTTTGCTGGTTTCATGCAAAAAAGAGCTTACTCAGAAACAATTAGAAAAAGACTTCGCTACTGAATATTGCGATTGTCTGAGCAAACAATCTGATAAAACTCCTGAACAATTGATAGGAGAGGAAACTATTAAATGTGTAGAAGACTTTTTTAAGAAAAGAGAAAAAGATGAGGCTGCTTTCAGAGCGCTTATCGCTACGAAAGGATATGATGCTTCCCTTTCAGAATTCGATAAAGGAAAGTTGTTCGGCAGAGAAATTGTTGTAAATGCAGCAGAAGATTTGGTTAATAACTGTGATATTTATGTGAAATCTCTGAACACGATTAAAGACAATATGAAAAAGCAGATATTGGCACAAGGTGGAGAGAATGCTATTGCTACTGCTATTGAGAATTTAAAATCTATGGAGTCTTCTATTGTTTCTATGGGCAAAACAGATCAGTCTAATTACTATCTGAGTTTGGGAATTCTGCATGAATTTTTGAACGATACTAAACAGGCAGTTGTTTTTTATGAAAAGTCATTAGCGGCTGACCCGACAACTGAAGCCCGAGCTTATAAAATGTTGCTTGAGAAAAAATAAAAATTCTTTTTAAAAATCATGAGACATCATTACCTGTAAGGTGTGTATGTCTCATTTTTTTATCTGTGAGTTGTGGTATTTATTCATAACGCAAAGCCTCTACCGGATCCAGTTTTGAAGCTTTTATTGCCGGATATAGGCCGGAAATAATGGCAACTACAAAAGAAGTGATGATAGCAGCTATTATTGCCATCCACGGAATTACAAATGCAAAACCAATGATTTTTGTAAAAATATAACCGGTAAGCAATCCCAGAATCATTCCTACCAATCCACCTAATTGACTGATGACAATAGTTTCTGTAAAAAACTGAAATAAAATGGTGTTTTTCTTAGCGCCGAGTGATTTGCGGATTCCGATCTCTTTAGTTCGTTCCGTTACAGAAACCAACATAATATTCATAAGAGCAATGGAAGAGCCGAAAATGGTAATAACCCCTATCATCCAGGCAATAGCGGTAAGCATTACCGTCTGATTCTTAAGAGATTCTATTAAATCATCACTTCTGCGGATTCCGAAGTTGCTTTCCTGAGACGGATTTAGGCCTCTTATCTGACGCATTTTGAGAGTAGCTTCGTCAATTGTGGTATTGAGCAACTCATTCTGAGTGACCAGTGTCTGTATCTCATAATCAATATTGGCTAAAGTAAAAATACCACGGGCAATATTCAGAGGGATAAAAGCTCTTAAATCCTGCTTATTGCCAAAGATGGATCCTTTTTCTTTTAAAATTCCGATGACTTTGAATTTCGTTCCGCGAATGGATACTATTTTATCAATAGGATTAGTGTCCTTAAAAAGGCCTTTTGCAAAATCAGCTCCTAAAATACAGACAGCATTGTTGTTTTTTACATCGAATTCATTAAACGGTCTTCCGTTTTCAAATTCAAGTCCGCTATTCGTAAAATAATATTCGTCCGCTCCGATAATCGATACTTCCGGATCTGTCTTTTTAGATTCGTATTTTACCTCTGTAGTACTTGATGCTGTGAAAGAAATTGACGTTGTAATGTATGATTTATCAAGGCTTTCTTTAAAAGCTTTTGCCTGATTATAATTAATAACCGGATTTATTTTTACATCATTATTTCCTGAACTGATCTGTGATGAATAATCATATCGGCTGATGTTAAAGGTGTTGGCGCCCATTGAGGCGAAATTGCTAAACAAAGTATTTTCCAGTGCGCTAACAGCAGATAAAATACCTACCAACGCCCATATACCAGACGCTATGATAAATACCGTAAGTATGGTACGCAATAATTGGCTTCGGATAGCGCCTAATGCAATTTTTGTATTTTCAAAAAGCAGTTTCAACATATATCTATTGGTAGTTACAGTACTAAAAATGTTACAATAAAATCAAAATTATTTTATTCCGAAAAAATAAAGTAGGATATTTGTTGACCGATCTTTTTATAAGGTTATAAATAAAAATAAAATAGTTTAAAAATGGCACAAAAACCAAGTATTCCAAAAGGTACAAGAGATTTTTCTCCAAATGAAGTAACAAAACGTCAGTATATAATTGCTACGATTAAAAAACATTTTGAGCATTTTGGTTTTCAGCCTATCGAAACACCTTCTTTTGAAAATTTAGATACTTTGATGGGTAAATACGGGGAAGAAGGTGACCGGTTGATTTTTAAAATATTGAATTCAGGAGATAAAGTAAAGAAAGCCAATATACAGGCACTGGAAGAGAATAATCTGGCACTTTTTTCTAATTCATTGTCAGAGAAAGCACTTCGGTATGATTTAACAGTTCCTTTTGCCCGTTATGTTGTACAACATCAGAATGAGATTGATTTTCCATTCAGACGCTATCAGATACAACCAGTGTGGCGGGCAGATAATCCTCAAAAAGGAAGATTCAGAGAGTTTTATCAGTGTGATGCTGATGTTGTAGGCTCAAAATCTCTTTGGCAGGAAGTAGAACTTATACAACTATACGATGCAGTATTTACAGATTTGAAAGTAGAAGGTGTAACGATAAAAGTAAACAACCGAAAAATTTTATCAGGTATTGCTGAAGTTATTGGTGCAAAAGATAAATTGATTGATTTTACAGTAGCTTTGGATAAGTTAGATAAAATAGGAGAAGACGGTGTTAAAAAAGAAATGCTGGCTAAAGGAATTTCTGAACAGGCATTAGAGAAAGTGCAACCACTGTTTGCATTTTCAGGAACTTTTTCAGAGAAAATTACTCAGCTTTCTGCTCTTTTAGAAAGTTCAGAAGAAGGTCGTAAAGGTGTAGAAGAATTACGATTTATCTGCGATGCTATTGATAAAATCGGTCTGCAGTCGGCTGTGCTCAATCTGGATGTCACACTCGCAAGAGGATTAAATTATTACACAGGAGCGATTTTTGAAGTGGCGGCTCCTGAAACTGTAAAATTAGGTTCTATTGGCGGTGGTGGAAGATATGACGACCTTACGGGGATTTTCGGGCTTAAAAATGTAGGAGGTGTTGGGATTTCTTTTGGATTAGATCGTATATATCTTGTTTTGGAAGAGTTGAATGCATTTCCTGAAACGGTATCTTCGACCTCAAAAGTATTATTTCTGAATTATGGCGATGATGAAATCTTATATGTACTGCCTGCTTTGAAGAAACTCAGAGAAGCCGGAATCAAATCTGAGTTATATCCTGACAAAGCTAAAATGGACAAGCAATATAAGTACGCTGATAAAAAAGGCATACAGTATGTGGTAATTGCAGGAGAAACAGAGAAAAATAATAATATATTCATTTTGAAAAATCTGGTAACCGGAGATCAAAAACAGTTGACAACGGCGCAGCTTATTTCGGAGTTGTCATAAAATATTTGTTCCTTATTCTATTATCCAAAAGCGGTTCTTAAATTAAGAACCGCTTTTTTTATTTAAAATCCGAACATTATATTTTTTTTGTTAAAAATTAGGTAATACTAAATCCAAATTTATGATTCTATCGTACATACTATAAAAGGTAATCTATAAAAATACAAAAGCTATGAATTTAAAAAAGACTCTTAAAATTGTTGGTGGAAGTGTAGGGGGGATTATATTGATATTATTTGTTATTCTCGTTGTGCATATTGCTACCGCAAAATCTGTTGAATTAGATAATAATACGCTTCAAATCAGTCGTATGGACTTTAATAAGCCATTGGACAGTTTGGAAAGAAAACAAATTTTATCGGATTTAAAGTCAATACCCGGAGTAAAGAAAGAACATCTCAATATGGAAACCGGGGTGCTTGTGTATTATCATGATAACACCATCATTAGTGCAAAAGAGGTTTGGGAACAGATGCTTGCCAAAAGGAATTATTCTGTTGCTCAATATGTAGTTTCAGCAGAAGCGGCAAGCAAGCAGGTATGTCCTGTTGGAAATTCAGATAGTTTTAGTTATAAGTTTTCGAGAGGGGTACAACGTCTCTTTAATTAATTTTTAAATATAAATAGTATGAAGACAAAATTTACAAAAATTGCAGTTTTAGTTGTTTTATTAGCCACAGCAGGTGGTATGATTTCCTGTGGGGATGATGATAATGTGACGCCACAGGAGAAGTCGCTTTATCAAAAATTGGGTGGATTTGAAAAAGTCCCTGATCCTAATAATCCCGGACAGATGATTGAAAAAGGACGTTTAAGTTATCGCTCAGTAGTCGATAGTACTATTATGCTTATTGTGAGTGATATAGGTACAGGGGCATCCGGAAATCTTGGAATGCACTTTGCTCCGATAGTTGCTGAGGTAGGTTCTGGAAATACAACCAAAGTAGCTGTTCTGAGTAAAAATTTGACCGACTTCTTTTCAGCAAATACTGGAGGTGGAGCAACAAATACATATTCAGGACTCAACATGGTTGAGGCTCATAATCCCGCAACTAATCCAAGAATGGGGAAAAAAGCAAACAATGCTGATTATGATAAATTTATTGGATATGTAGGTGCAGCAGCAGGACTGAATGGTGTAACTGATCCTAAGATTATTGGGGAAGTTGTTAGCGTTTTAGAATCCTTGAGAGCTCCTATTGTACAGGAATAATTGAGTTCATATCTTATGTTTTTTAGTATTACAAAAGACCTTTCCAAAAAGAAGGTCTTTTGTTTTTATACGTTTTTACCAAACATTAAAATACTATATGTTGATGAATATTATTTTTTTTGTATCAATTCTGTCAGTAGTTTTTTTGCTCTAAGCAATTTTACCTTAACATTTCCTATGGGTTCTTCTAACTTTTCTGAGATTTCGTTATAAGAAAGCTCCTGAAAGAAACGCAGCTGTATGATCTCCTGATAATGAGGCTTTAGCTGTTTTATATATTGTTTTAACGTAAGCAGTTTCTGTTCCTGTATCAGCTGGTCTTCTATAGAAGGAGAATCATCAATGATGTCAAAAAAGAAATTTTCATTGTTTTCATCAATTTCAACAAAATGGGTGGATTTTCTCTTGCGGATCATGTCTATATGTACATTTTTGGCAATGGAGATGAGCCAGGTGTTAAACTTGAATTGTTCGTTGTATGTATTAATTTTGTCAAATGCTTTTGAAAATGTTTCGATGGTTATGTCTTCAGCATCGGTTTCATTTGCAGTTTGTTTAAACATAAAGCCATATACTTCATTCCAGAAGTGATTGAGTAAAGCGGTAAAAGCTGCCTGATCACCGGTTTTTGCTTTCTGAATAACGCTTTGTATGTTAGCCGGAGTTATTTCCACAGATTTATTTTGAATTAAAAACAGACTTTAAAGATACATTTATTAATGTGATTAATTGTGCAATTTCTATTAAAGGAAATGTTAAAGCTAAATCAGGCTGTTGAAATTTTTTGACTGCTTTTGATGCAATCAGCCATACAAACAGAAAGCGGAAAATAAGAAGTGCCACTACAATTTCCCACTCTATCTGAAGGATTAAAAGCACAATTGCCATAAGATAAAAGCACAGTTGTGATATATTAAAAAGTTTGATCTTGAATCTTGTAGCAAACTTAAAGGTATTCAGTAGCTGAGAATGTTCTTTTTTTAACGATACAAACTGGCGGTAATTTTTTAGCACAGGTACTATTAACGTCGCAGAAGATTGTTCGCATAAGGTGGTGTTTTTACCTGTTGCAGCCTGATTGACAAAAAGATCATTTTCATATTTAGGGTTCTGCATATGATCAATAAAACCTTTCACCTTATAAAATTCCTCTTTTTTATAGGCGATATTTTTAAGATTGACCGTAAAAGGATTTCCTGTTCGCGTCCATGCAAAACTGTGTAGTTGATTCCAGATCATATCATAACGAATGATCTTATTGAAAAAGCCTTTCTTTTTCTCATACATGCTTGTTCCTAATACAATGGTTTTATTAAGCGTAAAATGAGAACTCATCTGCATAAGCCATGTTTCTGATGAAGGTCTGTTTTCAGCATCGATAAATAATAAATATTCGTGTTTTGAAGCTTTTATGCCCAGTGTAAGAGCATATTTTTTACTTCCCCAAAATGCCTGATTATTTTCTACGTCAACAATGCGGATGTTCGGATACATAGAGGCATATTCTTTAAAGATGTCAAGGGTTTCGTCGAATGAAGCATTGTTGACCAGTACCAGTTCAAATTCATGGTAATTTTGGTTCAGTAGTAATGGCATTATTTTTCGTACCTCTTCAGCATTATTTTTTGCATAAAGAATAACGGATACCGGTATGCGTTTCGGGTTGTTTTCAGCAGGTTGGGAAAATACAAATTCTCTGAAAATACCTAAGTAATAAAATAATTGAACAATAACGATACCAATAAAGATATAGAGTAATGTTAGCAGCATGTTTTATATGTTTCAATTTGGTAGGCAAAAATACCGTTAACTTAACAGATGTACAACTATAAACGTTAAATTATATTGACTTCAGGGCTTATTTCGATGCCAAAAACTTCTTTTACTTTTGACTGAATTTCATAAGCCAGTGTAATTAATTCATTTCCTGTTGCATTTCCATAATTTACCAATACCAATGCCTGTCTTTGATGTACTCCGGCATCGCCTCTTCGAAATCCTTTATAGCCTGCCTTTTCAATCAACCAGCCTGCAGGTATCTTTACTTCATTTTCACTGACACTATAATAAGGAGCTTCCGGAAAACGGAGAATGAATTCATCAAAAGCGGTTTTTGAAATGATCGGATTTTTGAAAAAACTTCCACTGTTTCCAATTTCAGCAGGATTAGGTAGTTTGGATGAACGGATGGCAATAACCGCATCACTGATGTCTTTTATAGTCGGTACGGTAATATTTCGCTTGGTCAGTTCATTCTGTATGTCACCATAAGCGGTTTTTAGAATGTGATTTTTCTTGGTAAGCCTGAAACGCACTGATAAGATGACATGTTTGTTTTTGGCTTCGTTTTTAAAAATACTTTCCCGATATCCGAATTTACATTCGGCATTAGAAAATTGTTCCGTTTCTAAGGTTTCAATATTCAATGTGGTACATGAAATAAAAATATCTTTAATTTCCACTCCATAGGCTCCTACATTTTGCATTGGAGCAGTACCGACATTTCCATATATCAAAGATAAATTTTCGAGTCCTCCATATCCGTGCGCAATAGACCACAGTACCAGTTCATGTAATATTTCTCCTGATTGTACCTCAATGATAACATGGTCTTCAGTTTCATCTTTAATTTCAATTCCCTTTAAATCTACTTTTATGACCAGTGCATCAAAAAAATCTTTTGTGAAAAGCAAATTACTTCCTCCTCCTAAGAAGAATAAGTTTTCTTTGTCTTTGTACGTCTCAATCAGATTTTTTAGAACAGTGGTATCTGTTACAGAAGCAAACCATTTTGCTTTGGTGTCAATACCAAATGTATTATAGTTTTTTAAAGAATAGTTGGGAATTAGCGTCATATTTATAGGTATTGCGAACAAAATGAGTTAAGAGTTATAACGGAAATATTTCATAATCAAGATGGGTTGATTTTACAATCAGTTCCGTACGGTCTTCATGCGTATCAGTTATAAACAGCTGACCAAAGGTTTCATCATTCACCATGTCAACAATTTGCTGTACCCGCTGTGCATCTAATTTGTCAAAAATATCATCAAATAATAAAATAGGCAATACACCACTCTGCTTTTTTATAAAATCAAATTGCGCCAGTTTTAAAGCGATCAAAAAAGATTTCTGCTGACCTTGTGAGCCATATTTTTTTATAGGATGGTGGGCTATCTCAAAAGAGAGATCATCTTTGTGAATGCCAACAGATGTATATTGTAAAACACGGTCTTTGCTTAAGAACTCTTCAAAAAGTATTGCTAAAGGCTGTTCAGAGAGTTGACTGGTATAGACCAGTTGTACTTCTTCCGCATTTCCGGTAATCTTTTCATGGTATTTTTTGAATATGGGAACAAAAATTTCCATAAAGTCTTTTCGCTTTTGGTATATAGAAGTTCCTAATGAGGAGAGTTGTTCATTATATATACTCAGCGTTTCCGGATCAAAAACCCGGTTCAGGGCAAAATATTTAAGTAGCGCATTGCGTTGTGACAATACCTTTTGATAGTGGATTAACTCTTGCAGATAAACAGCATCTAACTGTGAAATAACTGTATCAATAAATTTTCTGCGGGTATCACTCCCTTCGGAGATCAAATCCTGATCTGAAGGGGAAATGATTACTAAAGGGATGAGTCCGATATGCTCCGATAATTTGTCATAAATCTTTCCATTGCGTTTAACTACTTTCTTTTGTCCCTTTTTAAGGCTGCAGACAATTTGTTCCTTACGTTCCTTTTTATCAAATAACCCATCAATCACAAAAAAATCTTCGTTGTGCTGAATATTCTGAGAGGCTATCGGGTTGAAATAACTTTTGCCATACGCCAGATAGTAAATGGCATCCAAAATATTGGTCTTTCCAATGCCATTTTTTCCTACGAAACAATTTATCTTTTTATCGAAAGCAAATTGCTTGTCGGTAATGTTTTTGAAGTTAACAATGGAAAGTTTTGATAAATACACGAATACGATTTTCGATTAAAAATAATGCCCGATTTTTAAAGCTGTACAAATTTCCGAAAAAATATCGACAAAAAGGGCTTTCATATATGAATAAAAATCCTATTTTTGCCCAATAAAATTTAAAAATATTATGGCAACTTATAATAAAAGAGGTTATAAAGCTCCGAAACCAGTTGATGAAAACGGCGCAGAAACAGAATTTGTAAACGGACAGGAAAGTGAAACCGCTGAGGTTTTTAATACGTTGGATTCTAAAGCGGCTAAAATTGGTGGTTGGTTTACAAGAAATCAAAAAGGTATATTTGCTGTTATTGGTGTCTTGGCTGTAGCTGCTGTAGGATATTTGGGATACCAGCATTTTATTTTAGAGCCAAAAGAAGATAAAGCTGCAAATGAGATGTTCCAGGCACAGGAATATTTCAATCAGGCAATCAATGGAACTTCAAATGATTCTTTGTTCAATTTAGCATTGAATGGAGGAGAAGGTAAATTAGGATTTTTAGGAATAGCAGAGGCGTATTCAGGAACACAATCTGCTTCTCTGGCAAATTATTATGCGGGGATTTCTTACCTGAATATGGGTAAATATAAAGAAGCGATTCAGTATCTGGAGAAATTTTCTTCTAAAGATCTGATTTTACAATCTATGGCGTACGGAGCAATCGGTGATGCTTTTTCAGAATTAAACCAAAAAGAAGACGCTTTGGATTATTATAAAAAAGCGGCTACTCATAAACAAAATGATTTCTCTACACCGCGTTATGCATTTAAAGCTGGATTGGTAGCTTTAGACTTAGGGAAAAAAGATGAAGCATTGAAATTATTCAATGATATCAAAACAAATTATAAAACTACGGTAGAAGGATCTAATATTGATTTTTATATTGGTTTAGCAGAATAACGTATTTATGGCTACTGCAAATAAAAACTTATCAGAATACGATAAATCAACCCTCCCAAACGCGAAAGATCTTCGGTTTGGGATTGTTGTTTCTGAATGGAATGACAAAATTACTAATGGACTGTATCAGGGAGCTTATGATGTTTTAATCGATGTAGGAGCTCTTCCCGAAAATATCATAAGATGGAATGTCCCGGGTAGTTTTGAGCTTATTTTCGGTTCAAAAAAAATGATAGAAACCCAGAATGTAGATGTGGTCATCGCTATTGGTTGTGTTATTAAGGGAGAAACAATGCACTTTGAATTTGTATGCGAAGGGGTTACTCAGGGTATCAAAGATTTGAATGTGGCCTATAACATTCCTACCATTTTTTGTCTGTTGACAGATAACAATGAACAGCAATCTATTGACAGAAGCGGAGGTGTTCACGGAAACAAAGGAACAGAAGCTGCTGTTGCTGCTTTAAAAATGATTGAATTAAACAAAAGATAATCGTTTACCAACGATATCAAAAAATCTGTAATGTGAATTACAGATTTTTTTTATGACTTTTTTAAAGCATCCGGAGTCTTAAAACCTCATTTAAAAATCTTATTTTTGTGTTTAAATTTTTCAAAAAAAACATGCATGTCAAGTATTATTCGTTTGCTTCCCGATCATGTGGCCAATCAGATAGCTGCAGGCGAAGTAGTTCAAAGACCTGCTTCGGTAGTTAAAGAGCTGGTCGAAAATGCAGTTGATGCCGGAGCAACTTCCATTCAATTGCTGGTAAAAGATGCCGGCAAAACGCTTATCCAGGTAATGGATAATGGGAAAGGAATGAATGAAACGGATGCAAGGCTTTGCTTTGAGCGTCATGCTACTTCAAAAATTGCTTTGGCAGAAGATTTATTCAGATTGAAGACTAAAGGCTTCAGAGGTGAGGCTTTAGCGTCTATTGCGGCAATTGCTCACGTAGAACTTAAAACAAAACAAGCAGATGCTGAATTGGGTACTCATCTGATTATTGAAGGCAGCAAAGTAGTATCTCAGGAAGTAGCTGTGGTGCCACAGGGAACTTCTTTTTCTGTAAAGAATCTTTTTTTTAATATCCCTGCACGCCGTAATTTCTTAAAGTCTGATACGGTTGAAATGCGCCATGTAGTGGATGAATTTGAACGTGTAGCACTGGCACATCCTGATATTCACTTTACGCTGATTAACAATGGTAGTGAAATGTTTAATCTGCCGGCAACCAATCTGAGACAGCGTATTGTCGGAGTTTTTGGTAGCAAGACAAATGAAAAGCTTGTGCCTGTGCAGGAAACTACTGAAATTGTAGAAGTAGTTGGCTTTGTGGCAAAACCTGAATTTGCTAAAAAGAGCAGGGGAGAGCAGTTTTTCTTTGTCAACGACCGGTTTATCAAAAGCGGTTATTTGCATCATGCTATTTCTGCTGCTTTTGAGGGATTGCTGAAAGAAGGAACCCATCCGAGTTATTTTTTATACCTGCAGGTTCCTGAAAACAGTATTGATATCAATATACATCCTACCAAAACAGAAATAAAGTTTGATGATGAGCAGGCATTGTATGCCATTTTACGTGCAACGGTAAAACACAGTTTGGGACAGTTTAATGTGGCTCCCGTTCTCGACTTTCAGAGAGATCAGTCTTTAGATACACCGTACCATCTCGAAGGTACAAAATCAGTTGATCCGACGATTGAGATAAATACGGGCTTCAATCCGTTTGATGCTATAAAAGAACGTCCGGCCTCTTCATCTGCAAGTTTCTCTTCCAAGATGAATACAGGAGGCAGCGGATTGTCTTCTGCTCCTTTTCGAAAAGAAGTACCATCGCAATGGGAAACACTGTATGAGGGAATTCCACAGGAAAAAGAAACCATATTGGCTTCACAGCATATTTTTGAGCAGGAGGTGGTTACAGGATCTCTTTTTGATGCAGATGAAACAGAGTCTAATGCTCAGAATAAAACCTATCAGATTCACAAAAAATATATTGTGAGTCCGATTAAGTCAGGAATGGTGATTATTGATCAGAGAAGAGCCCATCAGAGAGTTTTGTATGAACAATATCTGAATGATTTGCATTCGAATAAAAATTCGAGCCAGCAGTTGTTATTTCCCTTATCTTTATATTATGCAACCTATGAGATGGAACTATTGCAGCAGATGCAGGATTATTTACAGCAGATAGGTTTTGTATTTGATGCTTTTGATACCGAAAAGGTTGTCATCTCAGGGATTCCCGTAGCTATTACTGAAAGTGAAGTTTCGATCATATTAGAAGATTTACTCAGTGATATGCAGAGTGCATTCCCGACAGATAAAGATGTATTGAAAGATCGGATTGCCAAGTCATTTGCACAGAGTCTGGCGGTAAAGACAGGGACTTTTTTAAATGAAAAAGAACAGGAACATATTGTAAATTCTTTATTTGCATGTACAGAACCTAATGTATCTCCTTTTTTAAAACCTACTTTTATTACGATGAAAGTAGAAGATATTGATAAAAAATTTATATTATGATGAAAATTACTGAAGTTGTTAAACAACTTTTGATCGTAAATATTATCTTCTTTGTAGGAAGTTATTTTGTACCGGTAATCAACCAGTATTTTGCGCTATATTATTTTGAAAATTCCATGTTTTATCCATGGCAGCCTCTGACGCATATGTTTATGCATGGCGGTGTAGCTCATATTTTCTTTAATATGTTTGCTTTATATTCTTTCGGATCTACTCTGGAATATTCCTGGGGAGGAAAAAAGTTTCTACTGTTTTATCTTGCCTGCGGTTTAGGTGCTGCTTTATTGCATACCGGTGTCAACTACATTATGGTACATGACGGAGTTGCAACACTGGTGAGTAATGGCTTTAAAGAAAGTGACATATATCCTGTTTTAGAACAACAAATGTATGATACCCGCTGGACAAATTACCTGTCTACAACACATATCGAAGCAATGGTATCTGGTTTTAGCATACCGGCTGTTGGTGCGTCAGGCGCAATATACGGACTTTTGGTTGCTTTTGCCTGTATGTATCCGAATGCTTCTCTGGCATTAATGTTCATACCCGTACCTATTAAGGCTAAATATTTTGTACCCGGAATATTAGCACTGGATTTAATTTTAGGATTTAAGGGTTCTGCTATCTTTGGGGGCGGAACAGGGATTGCCCATTTTGCTCATATTGGTGGAGCGATTATGGGATTTATACTTATGCGCATCTGGACAAAAAATCAGTTTAATAAAAATCGTTGGGATTAATGAATCACTATTTAAAGCAATTAAAAACGGCCTATGAGTCGGGTAATACCATCAATAAATTAATTTATTGGAACATAGCTATCGCTGTGGTTACTTTTATTTTAAGTGCTTTTTTTAAAGATGTATATTTTGATTTTATCAATATTTTCAGCCTGAATTCTCAATTTTCAGTAGCCGTTACCAAAATATGGTCTTTTTTTACCTATAGTTTTATTCATGCCGGACTGATCCATTTAATATTCAATATGATCATGCTGTTTTATCTGGGGCAGCTGTTTACCACTTTTTTCACCCAGATACAATTGTTGGGCGTATATATAGTAGGAGCCGTTTTTTCAGGTTTGTTTTACGTTGCTATAGCTGCATTTTTTCCTTTAGGAGGAAATGTGGTAGGAGCTTCAGGCGCCATCATGGCTCTTCTCTTTGCGGTTACTGCATATGCTCCGTATATGAATGTAAGGCTTATGCTCATCGGAAATGTAAAAATATGGCATATAGCCGTTGTCTTTATTTTTCTTGACGTGGTGCAGATTCCTTTTGGCAATGCCGGCGGACATATTACCCATCTTGGAGGGGCTCTTTTCGGTGCATTGTATATACTTCTCCTGAAAAAGGGGGTTGATCTTTCTTCTTTTATCATCTTTTTCCAAAAATTGTTTAAAAGACAGAAAAATCAAAAAAAGCATTTCAAAAATGTTTATAAAAATACTACTGCAACCAATAGTAGCGTTAGTAATAATAAAGATCAGGTTCAAAAAAGAATAGATGAAATATTAGATAAAATAAAAAAGTCGGGCTATGAAAGCCTTTCAAAAGAAGAAAAGACCTTTTTATTTCAACAGAAAGAATAATATGAAGAAACTTTCAGGATTCAACAAATTCATGTACGTGGTAAACATCACATTGGCAGTTCTTACACTGATGGGATATGTATTGCCGTATCTGGCTCCTAAGTTGTTTCCGTTTTTGTCTGTTTTGACGTTGTTTCTTCCCTTGTTTTTAATTATTAATCTTATTTTCTGTGTTTATTGGATTATTCAGTTCAAACGGCAGTTTCTATTATCAGCTCTGATGTTTGTACTCGGATATACTTTTTTTACGCAGTTTTATAAAATATCCGCAACGCATAAACCCGTTGAAGAAGAAGATTTTACGGTTTTGAGCTACAATGTGCGTCTCTTTAATTTATTTGATTGGATAAAAGATG
Source organism: Flavobacterium sp. (assembly GCA_032096595.1). Lineage (GTDB taxonomy): Bacteria > Bacteroidota > Bacteroidia > Flavobacteriales > Flavobacteriaceae > Flavobacterium. Next base: position 68,630 of record DAMCXY010000010.1, read on the forward strand.
AAAATGTTTCTGAAAACATTAAACGGTTTGTGGAAGAAAAACAACCGGATATTATTTGTTTTCAGGAGTATTCCAAATCAGCTGATTTTGAGTTTGATGACTATAAGTTTCGTCATATAGTGATGCAAGGCAATAAAATAAAGACAGGAAATGCTATTTTTTCCAAATTCAGAATCATTGATCAGGGAGAGATCATGCTGCCCCAATCGGATAATAATGTGGTATATGCAGATATTGTGAAGGGTAAAGATACCATACGCGTTTACAGCATCCATTTACAGTCGATCAATATAAGTCCTGATATTAATGAGAAAATTGATGAAAACAGATCTAAACTGATTTTTAACCGCATCAGCAAGGCTTTCAAAGAACAGCAGGTACAGTCTGAGCTCATAGAATCTCATATGAGAGATTTTAAAGGTAGAAAAATTATTTGCGGTGATATGAATAATTCTGCTTTTTCGTATGTTTACCGCAATGTAAGAGGCGATCTCAACGATGCTTTTGTAGAGGCAGGCAAAGGTTTTGGAAAAACGTATAATTACCCTTACTATCCGGCGCGAATCGATTATATACTCGTAGATGAAATCTTTGAAGTAAAACAGTTTACTACTTTTAGTCAGTTTAAAAATTCTGACCATTTCCCTATCATGGCACGACTGAAGATTGTTAAAAATAAATAAGGTTTTCGTGTTAGTGATTGCAAGAAATATAAGCTGATTCAGTAATCTTTTCTAATAATTTCAATGGAAACTTCTATGAATGTTAAACATCCAGAATTAGACAATCCCGTATGGTATTCCTTACAGGAAACCCATCAGGCTTTTTGTACTGAACATGCCGGAATGAAATTTTATCTGCCTGAAATGGCTCCTTTTGGTGCTTTCTCTGATGTCGAAACTACTTTTGAAGGTACTGTTTCGTATGCCCATTTGTGTCATGATTTCTATGTGGTAGGGGAGCGCCCCGATGTTGGAAATGGACTCATATTAAAAAAGGAATTGGTTTGTGATCAGATGATTTTAGAGAATCCGTGCGAAATACTATTTAGTGAAGAGATTGTATTACTTGACAGAAATAGAAGACCAGATTTGGCGGCATTGGTTAATAGAGTACAACCGGGTTATTTTAAAGATGAAACAGCGGTATTAGGCAATTATTATGGTATCTATGTTAACGGAATACTCGTTGCGGTGACAGGAGAAAGAATGCAGATGAATGCCTATAAAGAAATCAGTGCAGTGGTTACCCATCCTGATTATACCGGAAAAGGATATGCGGGACAATTGGTTGCTTTTGTGGCCAATGCTATTATAGCAGAAAATAAAATGCCTTTTCTTCACGTAGCAGCCAGTAACAGCAGAGCAATACAACTCTACGAAAAGCTGGGTTTTGTCAAAAGGAGAAGCATGAGCTTTTGGAATCTTTCTCTTACATAAGAGAGACAGTATATTTGGGATAGAATAAGATATTACTCAAAAAACAAAAGATCAGCTATAAGCTGATCTTTTGTTTTTTGAGATAGTCAACAGCATATCTTCCTTCATTAAAAAGCAGATCCAATATACTGAGGTTATTGATAAATCCATGTTTTTCTTCAAAAACCTGAGGATAAGGTTCAAACTGGTGCATGTCTTTTTTTCCATTGGCCAGAAAGCGAAAATCTGATTGTTCCTTTACTTCCTTGTGGTACTCTTCTGTTTTGAAATAATCAGCCTGAATTCCCAGACAATTACAAACCAGATCATACGTTTCTAAGTCAAGATCCATCATAAAACGGTGTTTCTTTTCAAACAGGCTTCGGATATCATCTTCAAAATATTCGAAAAAAGGTGATGTTCTATAAGCGGCTTCTAACGATTTAAAATGTTGTTTCTGCCAGTTAAAAGCAGTTTCCAATTGTACGTCTCTGAATTTTTGATGTACAGTGTTCGAATGTTTTATCGGTATATTTAACAGCTGTATTCCATTGGCACTGTAAATATACATACGGTTTCTATTGGTTTGCTTCTGAAAGTTATCATCGGTTTCAAATGTAATACTCTTAGCCTGTACTATTGCTGCAAAATGGCTGATAGACGGGAAATAAGTTGGATGTATTAAAATATCCATTCAACAAAGGATTAATAATTGTATTTTTTCTTTTTTCTTTTCTTGATAAAGGCATATATTCCCCATCCGATCATAATGATTACGAAATACAGGAAAAACGAATGTGGCTTTCCGGTACCATGAACGGTTGTAAACAAACGATCCCAACGGATTTTGTCAATCAGTTTAGAGGTTGGCACTGTTGGGTCAATACTCATCCAGATAAATACAGGCTTTCCAACAATATGATCTTCAGGTACAAACCCCCAATAACGGCTGTCTTCGGAATTATGACGGTTATCTCCCATCATAAAATAATAGTCCTGCTGAATGGTATAACTATTTGCTACCGCTCCATTGATATAAATCTGACCGTCTTTTACTTCAAGTTTATTATGCTCATAATCTTTTATGATCATTTGGTACATGGGAAGGTTATCCAATGTTAAAGTTACTTTTTCTCCTTTTGCAGGTATGTGTATAGGTCCCAGGTTGTCTCCTGTCCAGTTTTGGTTATGTGGAAATATTCGCTTATCCGCTCCTCTTTCTATGATGCGGATTACATCTTTTACATTTGAAAGCTGTTTTAGTTTTTCTGCTCCCTCAAAAGTTAAAGCATGGATGATAATGGTGTCATTGGCAACTGCATAAGCACCATCTGTTACATTCAGATCTTTGTATAAATAATTAGGATCTAAAGGTGTACCGTCAGTTACCACTTTGTAGGCATACTGTACTCTTGCGCGGTCACCCAAATCAAGAACTTTGTTATTTACATATACAATTCCTTCTTTTACTTCTAAGTTATCTCCCGGAAGACCTACGGTTCTTTTTACATAGTTAGACTTTTTGTCTACCGGCTTGTCTGCTCTTCTCCCTGATTTGTCAAAGAATTGATAAACCGTATCAATAGGCCAGTTGAATACCATGATGTCATTGTGTTCCGGTTTTTCAAATCCTGGAAAGCGAAAAGAGGGTAATTGTGGAAATTTAGTATATGATTTTGTTTTTATAAAAGGGATGGTATCATGAACCATCGGTAAGGCAATAGCTGTCTGTGGTGTTCTCGCCCCATAATTTACCTTACTTACAAATAAAAAATCACCTACTAAAAGAGTCTTTTCCAAAGAAGATGTTGGTATGGTAAACGGTTGTATGACATACGTGTGGATAATAGTTGCTACTACAACTGCAAACAAAATAGAACTTACGGTTTCACCTGATTCTGTTTTTGCTTTTGTACTGCGGTCTTTTATATGTGTTACATCCTGTGTATAGTTGATATAATAAATATAAAGGCCTAAGGTAAGTACACCTAAAATAGTATCTGTGGTAGAATTTTTACCAAAACTTCTCAGTGTTTCTACCCATACTACCGGAAACATGATGAGGTTTACGATAGGTACAAATAATAAGATAACCCACCAGACCGGGCGGTTAATGATCTTCATGAGCACTACTGCGTTATATACCGGTATTGCTGCTTCCCAGGCTTTACGCCCTGCTTTTACATATAATTTCCATGTACCCAAAAAGTGAATCAGTTGGATGACAAAGAAGAATATTAACCATTGAGTAATTGTCATAATTCAATATATTTTAAACGAAAGTAATTTTTTATTTGTTATTTTCCTATAGAAAGTACGTCTTTCATGGAGAAAACGCCTTTTTTATGCTCAATCCACTCTGCTGCTATAACAGCTCCCAGAGCAAAACCCTGACGTGAAAAAGCAGTGTGTTTTATTTCTATTTCATCAACTTCTGAACGATAATATACACTGTGTGTTCCAGGTACATTTTCAATTCTTTTTGCCTCTATCGGGATCTGATCTGAAAGAGGAGTTTCCATAGTCCAACCTGTATACGGAGTATGTTCTATAATTCCTTTGGCAAGTGAAATAGCAGTACCGCTTGGCGCATCAAGTTTTTGTGTATGATGTATTTCTTCCATAGAAACACGATACTCAGAAAGTTGTGCCATCATTTTGGCCAAATAATTGTTAAGTTCAAAAAACAGATTTACGCCTACACTGAAGTTGGAACCGTAAAGAAAAGCGCCTTGTTTTTCATAACATAATGAAACCATTTGCTCATATTGATCCAGCCATCCGGTAGTGCCGGAAATTACCGGTATATTTTGCTGTAAACAAGTGGTTATATTCTCAATAGCAGTCGTAGGAATACTGAAATCAATGGCTACATCTGCCTTGGAAAGACCTTCAAAAGAATCCTGACTTCCTTTTTTTAAGACTATTATATGTCCGCGTTGTAAAGCAATTTTTTCAATTTCTTTACCCATTTTTCCGTATCCTAATAGAGCTATGTTCATTTTTTAAAATTTATATCGCATGGTCATTCCAAACTGATAGCTTTGGTTGACTTCGTTGAATTGAAATGAAGGTTCAAAAGAGAGATCGTCATCCACATTAAATTGTTGAAGATGGGCATCTACATTGGCATCTACAATGTTAAGTATATAAATACCCAACGTGATGACAAGACATAAATCACGGCTTTTCTGAAACTGTCGCTGCGCTCTGATAATGCGGTCGTCATCCAGTTGTCCAAACCGTTCGTTTGCCCTGTCATAAGCACTTCCTAATTTTAGACGTCTTTTGTAATCATCACGCAAAAGTTGATATTGCTTTTGGTTGTGAAAGTAAAAATACATACTGGTGCCCATACCACCGTAAACCAGAGGAAGTTTCCAATAGCTGCGATTATATATTTGTCCCAGACCCGGTACAATTGCCGAATAGAAAGCGGCTCTTGAAGGAGCTAACGGATCAGTGGCTCTGTCCAGTAATTCTTTATTCTTTAGAATTGTTTTTTCGGTTGTAAGCGTATCTTGCTGGGCAAAAATTGCCGTATGAAAAAAGCACAAAAAGACAATATATAAGATGTTTTTCACTACTCTTTCAATAATTTGATAATACGTTCCAGGTCTTCTGAGGAATGAAAAGGAATAGCTATTTTTCCTTTGCCGTTTGCTGCAATTTTTACATCAACTTTTGCTCCGAAAAAATCTGTAAAAACTCGTTTTTGTTGATCGGAAATGGTGTAAGAAATCTTTTTTGCCGGTAGGCTTGGCGTATCATTATGTAGGTTTTCCTGATAGGCTTTTACCAAAGCTTCGGTTTCACGGACAGATAAATTTTCCATAATGATTTTATGGTAAATTTCAGTTTGTGCTTCATGATCGGCAATGTTTATGATGGCTCTTCCGTGTCCCATGGATATAAAACCATCGCGAATACCGGTTTGTATGATAGGATCCAGTCTTAACAAACGCAGATAGTTGGTAATGGTAGACCTTTTTTTTCCTACGCGATCACTCATTTGCTCCTGTGTCAGTTGAATTTCATCAATCAGACGCTGATAAGAAAGAGCAATTTCAATAGGATCTAAGTCATGTCGCTGTATGTTTTCTACCAACGCCATAACAAGAGAATCATTGTCATTTGCGATGCGTATATAAGCCGGAATGGTAGTGAGACCGGCTAATTTGGATGCTCTTAAACGTCGCTCACCTGAAATCAGCTGGTATTTATTAAAATCTGTTTTTCGTACTGTAATAGGTTGAATAACACCGAGTTCTCTGATTGAAGTAGAGAGTTCTTTTAATGTTTCTTCATTAAAATTGGTTCTTGGCTGAAATGGGTTGATTTCAATGGCATCAATTTCGAGTTCAATGATATTACCGACAACTTTATCTGCATTTACATCTTCTACTGATTTGATATCATTTTCAGGATCTTTCAGTAAAGCTGAAAGACCTCTTCCCAATGCTTGCTTTTTTATTGCTTTCGCCATATTTTAATGCGTATTTTTTTTGATGATTTCTTCTGCCAGATTCAAATAGTTGGCAGCACCTTTACTTGTTGCATCGTAATTGATGATGCTTTCTCCAAAACTCGGAGCTTCACTCAATTTTACATTGCGCTGGATGATGGTTTCAAAAACCATATCATTAAAATGTTTTTGAACTTCTTCTACAACCTGATTTGATAAACGCAGGCGGGAATCGTACATCGTGAGCAGTAATCCTTCAATATCCAATTTTGGATTGTGAATTTTCTGTACGCTTTTTATGGTATTTAGTAATTTTCCTAAACCTTCTAAAGCAAAGTATTCACACTGAATAGGAATTACAACAGAATCTGCTGCTGTCAGTGCATTTAAAGTAAGCAACCCTAAAGACGGAGCACAGTCAATGATGATGTAGTCATAATCATCTTTAACCGATGCCAATGTTTGCTTTAACATATATTCCCGGTTTTCCTTATCTACCAGTTCTATTTCAATGGCAACCAAATCAATGTGAGCAGGAATTAAATCTACATTTGGGGCAGAACTTTCTAAAATAGCTTCTTTTGGTGTCACAGAGTGTTCTAATATCTGATAGGTACCTGTTTCAACACTCTCTACATCAATGCCTAAACCAGACGTAGCATTAGCCTGTGGATCGGCATCGATCAACAAAACTTTTTTCTCTAAAGCCCCCAAAGATGCAGCTAAATTGACAGATGTAGTCGTTTTTCCAACACCTCCTTTTTGATTAGCAACCGCGATTATTTTCCCCATTTGTTACATAGAAATTTTGAAAGGTAAAAATACGATATTTTATGGGTTTACGAAATCTAAATTATTAACAATTTGCTAAAACTTATTTTTGTGAATTGTTTTTCTTTTTTACCATCGTTTCCAGCATATCCCACATTTCCTGAGGAATAGATTCCAACATGTTAAATTCACCTGCTCCCTGAAGCCATTCTCCACCATCAATCGTTACTACTTCACCGTTTACATAGGCAGAAAAATCAGATACCAGATAAGCGGCTAAATTTGCTAACTCCTGATGGTCGCCAACCCTTTTTAGGGGTACTTTTTTTGTAATGTCAAATTTATCTTTGAGATCTCCCGGAAGCAGACGGTCCCAGGCACCTTTTGTAGGAAACGGACCCGGTGCAATAGCATTGCTTCGGATGCCGTATTTTGCCCATTCTACAGCCAGACTGCGCGTCATGGCAAGAACACCTGCTTTTGCCGTTGCAGAAGGTACTACATATCCCGAACCGGTCCATGCATATGTGGTGGTGATATTTAAAATTGTTTTATTCGTTTGTTTTGTATCAATCCAATGTTTTCCAAATGCGAGTGTACAGTTTTTACTTCCCTTCAGCACAATATCAATGATGGTATCGAAAGCATTGGCAGAAAGGCGCTCTGTAGGGGAAATAAAGTTTCCGGCGGCATTGTTGACCAATACATCTACTTTTCCAAATGCATCAAGTGTTTGCTGCAGCATTTTTTCTACCTGATCGTAATGGCGTACATCACAGCTGAGCGGTAAACAGATACCGTTTGTTTGTTCTTGTAGTTCTGTAGCCGTGTTTTGTAATTTTTCTATATCGCGGGAAGTAATGACTACTTTTGCCCCTAATTCTAAAAAATAGGTTGTCATGGATTTGCCCAGACCACTGCCACCTCCTGTAACTACAATAACTTTATCTGCAAGAGCATTGTCTCTAAGCATTTTGGTAGAATAATTCATTGAAATTTTATTTTTTGATTGAAAATAAATGTACTAAAAACTAATGGGATAATCAATAGAATGTAAGTATTCCATAAAAAAAAACCTTCTGAAAGAAGGTTATTATAGAATTACGATGTTAAATTTTTGTTCCAGTGGATGAAGTTCATCAATGAGTTTTGGAATCAGTTGATTTCCGACTTCTTTATAAAACTGAGAAAAATTGACGATGCGTTCCTGAAGATTTCCCGAAGGAAAAAGTTCAGCCTGTAAATCTGTGATGCGTTCTAAAGCATCACGGTGTATTTTCTTCTCCGCAGTGAGGAGTCTTTTTTCAAGATTTTTTAAACCTTTGAGCTGCTTTTTCTCCTGAGCTTCAACGGCACCAATAAACGAAGCATCCGTTTTTTTTGCAAGCTGTTTTAAATCACTGAATTGTTTTTCTAAAATTGCTGTTTGCTGTTGAAAATCAAACGTATTTTCAGATCTTTTTTGTGTCTGGCTGTCTAAAAGAGCTTGTTTTTTCATAAATAAGTCGCTCCATTTCAAACCGAGTCTGTCTGCTTTATTTGCCTGTTTTTCAGTTGCCAGTAAAACTGAATTTCGAAGCAGTAATATCGGAAACGGAACTTTAAAATCAGCAAAAACTTCTTTTAGTTCCAGCCAATAGGCAAGTTCACCTCCGCCACCTACATAGCAGAGATTGGGAAGTATTATTTCCTGATACAACGGTCGCAGAATAACATTCGGGCTTATTTTTTCAGGATGCATATCTATGAGCTTTTCTATTTCTTCCTGTGAGAATGAATAATCAGTGTTATTTACCTGATAACGCTCATTTTCATACACAATGCGCTCTCTGATACCGTTTTCAATATAGAAAAGATTGATTTCTCTTGGATTTACCTGTATGTTATAATTGCTGAGAATATCAAAACTTTTGGAAACATTTTCGATAGAACACTGTTGTTCCAATTCTTTCTTTGCATAAGGTGCAAATAAATGTTTTAGGTTTTTGTCATCGCCATCCAAAATTACCAATCCGTATTCTTTAAAAAGTTCATTTGCCAGATATCGGGTTGCTGAAGCCAGATCAGGATGTTTTATATAGCTTTTTTCAAACCATTCTCGTAGCTGATCAGCGTTTTTTCCGATACCTGTTTGAGAAGAAAAAGCCTCAAAGACTTTATCTAATCCCTGAGTATCCAGACGTCCAACCGGACCACAAGCATGTTTATTCCATTGAAATTTCAGATCTTCATAGTTAAAATAATGAATTTCTTCAAAATCATGATCTTCGGTCGCCATCCAGTAAACCGGAACAAAATCATATTCGGGATATTCTTTTTTGAGTTCTTTTGAAAGATTGATTACGGAGATGATTTTGTACAGAAAATAGAGCGGACCTGTAAAGAGATTTAACTGATGGCCAGTGGTCACAGTAAAAGTGGTCGTCTTTTGTAATAAGGCCAGATTGTTTTTGGTAGCTGTAGAAACTGAAAAATTTACATACTGATCCGTCAGAGCTTCTACAAGTGTCATTCTGTTCTGTAATCTGAAATCAGCCTGTTTCTCCAGTATCTGATCTTTAAAATTTTCTATGCGTGGAAACCGATGGTACAAAGGTTTTAGCGTATCTACTTCATTTAAATAATCGATCATTAATTTTGAGAAATATCCTGATTCCTGATAAGAGATACAGTCTGATGGCATAGTTCTATTTTTTTGCTAAAATACTAATTATTATTATAGATTGTTTTGGGTTTAACAAGTAGTTAATACTTGTTTTCTTTATTATAAATAAACGTATTTTTGCATTTAAAATCATTTCCTTGAAGACGCAGATATTATTAATAACACCTCCCTTTACACAATTAAACACCCCGTATCCCGGGACTGTTTATTTAAAAGGTTTTTTGAATACGAAAGCAATAAGTTCGTATCAGGCAGATCTTGGTATAGAGGTTATTTTAGAGATTTTTTCTAAAAAGGGCTTGCAGAATTTGTTTGCTGAAATAGATCATCGTGGCCTTGAGCTTAGTGAGAATGCAGAGCGTATGCGGTCCATTAAAGAAGATTATATTCATACGATTGATGCTGTCATTTCTTTTCTTCAGGGAAAAAACCCGACTCTGGCAAATGCGATTGTTCAGGATGATTTTTTACCTAAAGCCTCCCGGTTTTCTCAAACAGAAGAACTCGATTGGGCATTTGGTTCTATGGGATTTCAGGATAAAGCCAAACATTTTGCTACTTTGTACCTGGAAGATATTTCTGATTTAATCATTGAAGGTGTTGACAGTAATTTTGGTTTCAGTCGTTATGCAGAACGCCTCGGACGGTCTGCTAACAGTTTTGATGAATTATATTCATTACTGCATCATAAGCCGACCTATATTGATACGATCACTTTAGACCTTCTGGAAAAACTGATTGAGAAAACAAATCCGGAAATTATTGGTTTTTCAGTTCCTTTTCCGGGCAATTTATACAGTGCTTTTCGTTGTGCTCAGTGGATCAAAAACAGGTATCCCCACATCAAAACTAAAATGGGTGGTGGTTTTCCCAATACGGAATTACGGTCACTATCTGATAAAAGGGTTTTTGAATTTTTTGATTTCATTACCCTTGATGATGGAGAGGCCCCAGTAGAAAATGTTGTAAAGTACATTAATCAAGAAATTGAAGACAGGGATCTCAAAAGAACATTTCTTTTGAAAGACGATAAGGTAGTCTATATAAATAATCCGCTGGTAAAGGATTACAAACAGAGCGAGGTCGGCTGCCCTGATTATACAGATTTGCAGTTAGATCGTTATATCTCTGTTATTGAAGTAGCAAATCCGATGCACCGCTTGTGGAGTGACGGCCGATGGAATAAATTGACTATGGCCCATGGTTGTTATTGGGGAAAATGTACTTTTTGTGATATTTCTCTCGATTATATAAAAATATACGAACCCGTTGCGGCAAGACAAATTGTTGATCGTATGGAGCAACTGATACTTACGACCGGTACTTCAGGATTTCATTTCGTTGATGAGGCTGCTCCTCCGGCACTGATGCGTGAAGTGGCTTTAGAGATTATTAAAAGGAAACTGGCTGTTTCATGGTGGACGAATATTCGCTTTGAAAAGAGTTTTACTCTGGATTTGTGCCGATTGCTCAAAGCATCAGGCTGTATCGCGGTTTCAGGAGGACTCGAAGTTGCTTCTGACAGATTGTTAAAGCTTATCGATAAAGGGGTTACAGTAGAGCAGGTGGCAAGAGTAAACCGTAATTTTACAGAAGCCGGTATTATGGTTCATGCTTATCTGATGTATGGATTTCCTACACAAACGGCTCAGGAAACCATTGATAGTTTGGAGATGGTACGTCAGATGTTTGAATCGGGAATTATGCAGTCCGGTTTCTGGCATCAATTTGCCATGACTGCCCATAGCCCCGTTGGAATAGATCCCGAAGCTTTTGATGTAATTAATTTATCTGTAGAAACGGGAAGTTTTGCGAATAATGATTTAGTTCATAAAGAAAAGAGTGGCGCCGTTCATGATAAATTTTCATTTGGACTCAAAAAGTCACTGTTTAATTATATGCATGGTCTTTGTTTTGATTTTCCGTTACAGGAATGGTTTGATTTCAAAGTACCCAAAACAAAGATACCTCCGGATTATATCGACAGGGTTTTAGAAAATGAGCCTTTTCCGATATATAAACCCAATCAGAAAATGATTTGGCTCGGAAGCATTCCACAGGTAACTTATTTTGTGAAGACTAAAAAAGGTAGAACTTATGAAAAAGCATATATGAAGTTTCATACCAAAAGTGAGATAATTGATATTGAAACCGATAAGGTCATAGCAGATTGGTTTGTAACTTTTATTAAAGATGTAAAAGAAAATAAAGGATCAGTGACTACCTATCAGGTGATGAAAAATAGTTTTGAGGAAATAACATCTGAAGATTTTGAACCTTTTTTATTTTCTAAACCGGCACAGGAATTAAAAGACTATGCTTTGTTGATTTTATAAAGCGGATGAAAAATTAGTAAAAAGCAATAAAAAAAGGATTTACAATCCTTTTTTTATTGCTTTTTATATTGAAATGACATTCCGCTTTGCTTCATTGTCATTGTTCCTTCTTTTGCATTGAATATTATTTCCACTCCCGCCATATCGAATTTAAAATTAGTTTCGCTAACAGCATCCAATGGAAAAGCGGATTGACCGCTTGCCTGAGCCATTAATACGCCATTTTCTACAAATATGGTAACGTCTAAAGGCATTTGAATGCTCTTGTATAATCCTTCATATTGTTTTAAAATAGATGCATCTACTTTTACTGTTTTGAAATCCGGAATAGAGAAATCATGCCCGTAAGCTGCAGTGAGCAATATGATTGATATGTCATTAATGTTCATATTGACTCCGTTTGAGGTAACAGCAAATCCTATTTTGTCATTGGTTTCATATCCAAATACCGATGCAAATCCGTCAATCCCTCCAGTATGTCCGTATAGTTTTTTTGTTCCGAATGGAAATTGAAATAATCCGTATCCGTAATCTCCCTGAATTGTTTTCATTTTATTCAGGCTTTCCTGTGAAAGTATTTTTCCATTGAATAAAGCGTCTGCAAATTTCAATATATCGGATGGAGTTGCTTCAATTCCGCCGGCTCCTAAAGGAATAGACGTATTGGTTTCAGTAGTTTTACTCCATTTGGTTGTATAAAGATAAGAATTAGCTTCATCTTTAGCGTTATCTATAAAATCTCCTAAATAAGTGTCTTTTAGTTTAAGAGGAGTAATAATTTTTTCCTGTAAAAGTTTTTTATAGGGCTTTTTATAAATCTTTTCAAGAATATAAGATAGTAAGACATAGTTGGAGTTGCTGTATTGAGCATCTGAACCCGGTTCAAAATCACTGCCTGCTTTTGTAATAAGAGCAACCATCTGCTCTTCATTTCGGAATTCTTTATGCCATTCAAGATATTCTTTATCATCAGTAAAATTATGAATTCCGCTGTGATGGTTGAGTAAATTGTCAATGGTAATCTTCTCTGCATTTTGTATTCTGGGAAAATAATTGCTAAGCGGATCGGTAAGCTTTAATTTGGATTCTTCTACTGCCTTAAGCACCATTGCTGCAGTATAAGTCTTAGAAATAGAGCCAATTCTGTACTTTGTCTGTGTAGTAGCTTTCTTTTGCGTTTCAATATCTAAAAAACCAGTCGCACGGGAGTATATTTCTTTTCCGTCTTTAATAATGCTGACACTTCCCATAAAACGGTCATTTTTTTCCAAAGCATCAAAGTATTGATTCAGTTTTTCCGTATTTATTTTCTGGGCTGTCAATAGTTGTACACAGCTTAGAAAAAGCAGTAGATAAAAATTATTTTTCATGAAATTGATAATTATGCATTTATGGAGTTCATTTTATTACAAATATAAATCTTATGGAAATAAAACGGAAGAAAATAAAAAGCACTTTCATTTGAAAGTGCTTTGGTATGTTTTTATAAATGAGAAAAATTATTTTTCGCTTTTATCGCCATGTCCTACTTCATTTCTGTGCTCTAATACTTCTAAAGCTTCATTTACAAAATAAGCACTTCCGAAACCGTTTACGTACGCTCCTTTTACAGGCTGTAAAGCAATTAGGATAAAATCGCCCATATTAGAAATAACATCAACAACTTTTCCGTGAGTTTCTTTTAATTTACCCACAATAGTATTCCATGTTTCACTTCCGCTTTCGATCTGCTCAGCTTCTGCATCAATTGTCAATCTCTCACGTGCAAAAAGTTGTTTTGATGTCGTTTCATCTTCGATAAACATCATAGAAACTTTTTTTCTGTCACGCAGGTTTTTGGTATGGCGTGCCATGAAAGAAACAAGAATATAGAATTTACCGTCCACTTGTACAAAAGGAGCATAACTTGCATTTGGATTACCTTCTGCATCTACGGTTCCTAAAATAATGGATTTACTTCTCTCAACCAATTCTTTTACTTTTGGTGCAATAGGTTTTACCTCTTTTTGGTTGGATGCCGGTGTTGGGTGATTATGATTCATTATGATTTTTATTAGATTAATAAATGACTGCAAATTTAACTTATTGAAATTAAAAAACATAACATATACACGCCTTTATTTTTGTAAAAAGATTTAAGATTGTTGTTTCTTTATCTCTTTTTCAACTTTCCAAAACATACATCCTATTCCGGATAGTAAGACAATAAATTCAATAATCATTCTTACAGGTTCCGGAACAGAAAGGATAATATTGATCGTTGCAATCAATAAAAAGACAATACTCAATAAGAGCATAAACTTAGTACTATATTTTTGTGCAAAATCCCAGTTCTTTTGATTTTTCATAGAGTTTGTAGTCCTGTATCCATAAAGACTGTTGATTTTTTTGGGAGGGAAAAAGAGCATTGCAAGTCCGGCGAGAATAAAAGAAACTCCACAAAGGGAAAGAACTCCTAAATAATTTTCAATATCTGTCATATTTTAAAAATGTAAATTACCATAATCTTCCTGTATAAATACCTGAAAAACTATAAAAAAAGCTATTGTCATCAGTATAATCAAAACCATTATCGACATTACTTTTTCAAATCGAGTAGGTATGTTTTTATTGTATTTTTTGCTGTATAACAGTATCACTATTGTTCCTATTAGAGGAAATAAGGCTAAAGCCGAGATATATAATTTTTCATTTTTTATGAAATAAGCGAAAGTTCCGGTTATAAGTATGATAAGACCAATGGTCTTAAAACTTCGGTTTAAAAAAGGAATTAATTGCTCAATTTCAATGTTTCTGCGTTTTTCGTCTGACATGGTATTGTAACCAGATAGTAAACTATCAGCATTTTTTGTAGTTAAAATAGTGCCGAGTACCACAAAAATAATAGCCAGGATAACAACCGCTGTCATGAGGTTTTATGGAGCTTTTGAAGTATTTTTTCTATTTGCTCAGGTTTCTGGCTACCGATAACAATTCTTCTGCCATTATACAATTCCAGCGATAAACCATAGCGGCCTTTGGTATTGTATACTGTACCGTATCTCGTGCCAATACGTACTCCGTAACCTCCTACAAAGCCATAATTGATCACTTCCGCTTTTTCAATTTCATCCCAGTAAAAAGTCTTTCTGATCATGGGGCGGTAACGCATCACTATTTTTTCAGAATCAATTGTTATTTCTAATTGGAGTCGACATACAAATACAAACAATGAAATAAGAAATAGTGTAGAAAATATTAAAAAAACGTCAGGAGCCGGTCGGGTACCAACTGGTTGCCCAAACAGTATCTGTCGAACGAAAATATAAAGCTCAAATCCTAAGGTGAGAATTAAGATAGCCCACACCCACCATTGCGTAAATTTTTGTTTTTCGTAGAAGAGTATATTACTGTTCATATTTATAATGTATTTTTTGAATTAAATCTTGTAATGATCTTTTATAGCAGTGTAAGGCTTTTTTGAAATTTTCTCAATGTAATAAGTAACACGGAATGAAATTTTAAGTCCTGAAAATAGGAGAGTGCTATAATTTATGTTTTCGTAGAAAAGTTACAATACCTTTTACCAGATCCGGATGAAGAGGCATGTTTAGATCATTATATGATTTCATGTTGTCAGCATCTTTTATGATGTTTTTAAACACATGATTCATATCGGCAATCAGTAGTAATTCAGATGATGGTAAGGCTTTATGAAGTAACTCTGCTTCGGTTGTTGATACCTGAAGATCTTTTGTCCCATTAATGATTAATACTGGTATCTTTAATTTTTTGATTTCATCTGTGGGCGTATACTGCATCCATTCTATCAGAAAAGGTTGATTTTGAGGAGAAAAAAGAGACGCCAGTAATGGATTTACTTTTTCTACTTTATTGCCCGCCTTTAGTTCTTTCAGTATGTTATTGATGTCTTCACTTAAATAAGGCGCCTGTTTTGTAAGCTGTTCTTTTAAAATTACATCTATGGAATTCCCTGCTCCTGCAAGTGAAATAAAAGCACTTGCAGTTGTTTTTGCTGCAACCATACCTACTAAAGAGCCTTCACTGTGACCAGCAATAATCACGTTTTTGTAATGGAGTGTGTTTTTTAAATAGTTTATGACTATTTGTGCATCTGTAATCATATGGTTAAAGTCAGGATTCTCTTCAAAAGGAATTTTTTGATTGATCATTGCGACTACACGTTTGTCATAAGAAAATATACTGTAATCATCAGCGGCAAGACCTTCTGCTAAAAATTTAAGGGCATTGTTTTGAGTAAGACTACTGTTGCCATTTCTGTCTGTAGGTCCCGATCCGGCAATTAATAAAATAACTGTTTCCGTATTTTTTGTTTGATAAAGATCACCCGTCAACCCTTCATTAATATTAATTTCCCGGATTGTATACGATTTTTCCTGTGCAATTACTGCTTGTGCACAAATAAAGATAAAAAGAAATAGAATTTTTTTCATAGTTTAAATAGAATTAATAATCATAGAAACAATAAGGTCTATTACCACAAGTGTAGCGAAGAATAATACATAATGCCATATTTTTTTGGAATGGGTAGCTGTTTTAAATCCGATAAAAAGCAAGTAGATATAATAGATAAAGAATAACAATCCAACAAGCGTAACCATAATAAAAAGGAAGGAAGGAGTATGGTTCAATATAGTACCTTGTCTAAGTGCATCCATTACTTTTTCTGTTTCATTGGTGAGATAACCATTTATATTTTGGAATAAAGAAATATAGTAGGGAATAAAGGCAATGAATACAGTATTGAGAATATCGATAAAGCGTGTTTTCTTATTGATGATTTTTCCGATACCGAAAAAAGCAAGTGATAAACATATGGTGATGACGCTATGATTCAATAAAATTTTTGGAAGATCGATGGTACTCAAAGGATTGATTCTTAAAATCTGCAGCTCCATTTTCATTGAAAAAGCAATAAAAATACCTATAATATAAGCAATGAGCCCAAGTGTCAATAGTTTCTTATCTTCAATTTTGGCAAAAGGATTTAATAACACATTTTTCTTCATAAGAATTAAGGATTTTGAAGTTGTTTTATATGAGAGATCATATCATCGAGTTGATTTCGAACTGTTGGGTAGCTAACCCCGACTTGCGCAGCCATTTCTTTAAGACTACCACTATTCAAAAAAAATTGCAGAATGAATTCCTGTTCTTTTGGAGTGAGTTTTAGAAAAACGGGTAACGGATAGTTACCGTTTACCGATGTATTACAAGTCTCACAGTTTAACTGAGAGACTTGTAATAAGTTTTCACAACTGGGACATTGTGTAGGTAATTTCATTTTTGCTTTAATAAAGTTTATTTTTTGTTTAATTTTATTAAAGCAAATATATTAAAAATTCAATATTAATTCTGTGTTAGTTGATTTTTTTAATAATAATGGTTCATAAGAATCGATATACTTATACACTAAAGGATAAATAGTATATATTCTCGGTACTACTTTGGCATAATTTCTTCTTTGATCTGATATGGAAATATTATATTCTTTTTTATTGAATAGAATTTGATTTTGAGAATAGTTTTCAACCATTACATGATCTTTATTAAAGGTATGGGTACTAAGGATAAAAGTAGAAGTACCATATTCATTAGGAACCCATAAAGATGTTTTTATAATTCCTTTTTTAGGAACTCCATATTCAAATCTGTGTTCTTGTTCTAATACTCCAAAAGAATTGTATTGTAAAAGCTTACCATGAAATAGTTGACCATAAGAGGTAAATGAGTAGTATGGTTGTCCGTTGGGATGGTAGATTTCATATTTTTGAACAGGACCATTTTCAGGTATTTTTTTTAAAAGTGTTATACCTTTGCTGTTGGTAATTTCTACAAGTTTTATATTTCCGTTTTTGTATACTTCTTTTACATTCAGATTGTTTTCGGTATATTCGATTGTACCATTATATACCATACCTTCTTTAAAATCAATCATTGATTTTACATCCCCATTTTTGTCATACATAGTTGCATTTCCGGAAAATACATCATTGACTACCGGAATGCTTAAGAAGAGCTGGTTGTTTTTGTACAGCTCTCTAAACTCAAGGATACCTTTGTGGTAAAAGTTTCTGTAAACCAATTCATTTGTGAATTTCGAATAAAATAATTCTTCTCCTTCTTTTAGATAGTCTTCATAATTATTATAGATATAGTAATTTGGATCTTGGTTGTGAAAAATTTTACCATTTTTTATTTTACCATTTTCGAGTTCCGCTTCTGCAACTATTTCATTGTTAAAATAAAATGCAGCTTTAGAATTTAATTTCATCTCAATTTTTGGACGGAGTGCTTTACTGTATGGAGAATGCTCATATTCATGATATTCTAAAAGCATCTTATTCAACCATTTTACCTTTATATGGATATCAGTACTTTCGGGAAAGTATTTTATATACGTTCCGTTTCGTTTCAAAGCATCGTATTTTCCTATTTGATTCCCATTTTCATCATAATAAATACCGGCTAAGAGATTTTGTCCTGAAAAAGTTTCGAATGATTGAATAGCACTATTCGGAAAATATTGTCTTTTTCGTACCAGTTGTCCCTCTTTGTATAAAAATTCATTTAGCAGTACGCGTTCATCATTTATAAAGGAAAACTCATACCTTTTTTCTAATTTTCCGTTTTTGTAGGTTTCTTCCGTTTTTATATACTGTTTATTTTCATCCAGTATATAGATTGTACCATTGGCAATTTTTTTATCAAATGTGGTTTTTTCAGATATTGTTTTATGTTCTTCAAAAATGTTACCCTGCTGATCATAATAAGTGTATTTATAAGTAGCATTGTCATACGTACAAAATAATTTTTTGTCACTGTAAAATTCATCAATCCTGATTATTTTTTTATTGTTATACGTTATTTCTTCAAAGCGATCTACAACAGTTCCATCAATAGGATACCCTTCTTTGTCGAAAGTTACAGAAGAAAAAAGGGTGTTGTTTTTATAATAGGCAATGGTATCTAAAACCTCATCTAACAAATGCATTATGAAAAGTATTTCATTGTCTTCATAATAAGTAATATGAGTTAATTTACCCTTTTTATAAGTATAAGCTGTTTTTAATTTTTCATTATCAGATTCTGAGAAATTACACTGGGTGCCATCGAAGTAAGTAGGGAGATTGTTTTCATCTAATTTATAAGTGACTTTACTGATTTCTTCTGATTTCAGATTGTAATAAATATTGGTATATAATTTATTTTCTAAAAGAGTTTGTACTTTTATTTTGCCGTTTTTGTAAAAAGTCTTTTGTTCCATTAAAACGGCATCCTTGTATAAAGAGGTTATATTGATTCCTTTAAATTCATTACTCAGATCATTAAAATATCCATTGTAATGGATTCCATTTTTGTATTCACCTGAATTTATTAATTTGTCCTGGATAAAATACTTTTGAGAAATAATAATATTGTCTTTGAATTCAAGGACTATTTTTTCTGAATCATTGATTTGTATTACCTGTTTTATATATTTTCCACCTTCAGCATGACCTGTTTTCAGATAATTATTCTGTTCAAAAATATAAGTTCCCTCATATAGCAGATCATCTCTGAATTCCGAAACAAATGACTCACCACTTGGGGTATAGCTGACCATTTCACCATTGTATTTATTATTGGTGATATTCCCTGCATTAAGTAGAATACCTTTTTCACTGTAGCTATAAAGTTTATCAGTATACACTAAATGTTGATAATCATTATTAAATGTAGTCCCTTTCAATACAGCAATGTGATCTTTAGTATACTTCCCAATTTTGTAGAGATTTTTATTTTGTATTTTTTCGAATGTAAAATAGTGGGTTGCCTTTTCTTTGACAGAAATTTCATGATTGTTGATCCAGATAGTGTCATTTTGGCTTTTAACAGTAGAAAAAGTAAATAAGGCAAGCAGGTATAAGTGTTTCATAAGTAAAAAAAATCTCCTGTAAATTACAGAAGATTCGGTAGATTAATCAAATTTATTTTTTATATAGTATTTAGAGTCCAGTTCATCGAAATCGTCATCCATCACTTTAGGTTTTGGCTTTTTTGCCCCAACTTTCTTTTTCCACATTTCATACTCATCAGCAGGAAATTTGCTTTTTATTAATTCGGTTATTTCTTTTTCAGCATATCCGAACTCATTCTTAATTGCAAGTAAAGGTTTTTTTTCCTCACGTGCCATAGCTACAATTCTTTCAATTGTTTCGTAGTCTAATTCTGAAATTTTTTTCTTTTTCATTTTAGAAGAAAACTTAATATTATAATCTTTTGTTTGAGTTTTATGATTCAATATTAATAAAAAAAAATAAATAATAGCATATTCTAAGGAAAAAAACTTTTAAATAATTAAAGGTTTGATTTTCTGCTGAGTAAATTATAATTCATTAAAACGATGGCTGAAAGAATAATTAAGATACCCGACCACTGAATCCAGCTTACCTGTTCATTCAGTAAAAAGAAAGCAAAGGTTACTGAAACGGGTAATTCTAAAGAGGAAATAATACTCCCCAAACCAACACCGGTAAGTGGAAAGCCTTTGTTCAGCAATATAGGAGGGATAACTGTTCCGAATAAAGATAAGATGATACCCCAGGTAATAAAAATATTAAAATTAAAATCCCTGATAACAGTAGTATCCGATACCATTTCTTTCATGAAGTTAAAATTGTTGGGACCAATCTGTGTTATAAATGAAAAAAGGATTACCACTATAGCTCCTCCAAATAGCATGAATAAACTGCGTCTGATTGCTTTGAGATGTGTTGCCACACTATTGGTAGTGAGTAAGGTCATACTGAAAGAAATAGCAGCCAGAAAACCAAAAATCAATCCCCGAATATCCAACTCAAAAGAACTGTTAAACGTATTTGTTGCGATTAGTGTTCCGGTGAGAATAAGTATTACTGAAATAATTTTTTGAATAGAAGGTGCTTTTTTGGTTTGTATAACTTCAAAAACAACACCGATCCATACGGATTGCATAAGTAAAACAACCGCTATCGAAGCATTGATATAGCGAACACATAAATAGTAAAGAACGCTTGTAAAACCCATTGAGGTACCTGACAGGATAAGTTTAGTGATGTCTTTTTTAGATGCTTTTTGATGCTGTATTTTTTCTTTTGAAGGTATAAGGTTTAAGAGTATTAAAAACAGTATTCCGAAAGCGAATTGTGAAGAAGTAACTTCAGCTGTGGTATAACCTTCTTTATAAGCAAGTTTTACAATTGTCGCAAGCATTCCAAAACTGGAAGCTCCAAGTGCTACAAAAAGTACTCCTTTAGCAAGATTTTTATGCATGGTATTTTTAAATTTTTTGCAAAGATAAGTCAACAATACATGCGAACCTATTCTATAAAAGAAATGCTCCCTTCGTAAAGAGAGCATTTTTATTCCTATAAAACTAAAATTATTTTAAGGTGTTGAAATTTCTTTTAACAAAGGCAGTCAACTCTTCTCCTTTTAATAATCCCTGAGATAACTTAGCCAGATCAAGTGCCTGCTTAATCAAACCTTGTTGTGAATCTTTATCACTCATATTAAGAATTGAAGAAGCGAGTTCGCTGTTCGTATTTACCACGAGATTATACATTTCAGGAAAATTACCCATACCAAACATACCTCCGCCTGTAGACTGCATCTCTTTCATACGGCGCATAAATTCAGGTTGAGTTATCATAAATGGAGCGCTGTTGCTGTCTAAAGCCTCTGTTTGAATAGTAAAAGTAGTTGCTGGAATTACTGTTTCTAAAACTTCTTTCAGTTTAGTCTGCTCTTCATCTGTTAATTTAGATATTTTAGTGTCTTCTTTTCTTATCAGATTGTCTACATGATCAGCATCTACCCTTACGAAAGTAAGAGATTCATTATCCATTTCCAGCTTTTGGATAAGATGTGAAACAATAGGTGAGTCTAATAATAAGACTTCATAACCCTTTGCTTTCGCCTCTTCAATATAGCTGTGTTGCGTCTCTTTATTTGAGGCATAAATAACCACTAATTTACCATCCTTATCGGTCTGTTTATCTTTTATCGCTTCTTTTAATTCAGCAAGCGTGTAGTATTTTTCATCAGTAGTCGGATACAGAACAAAATCTGCCGACTTCTCATAGAATTTAGCTTCCGACAACATTCCATACTCAATTACTACTTTAATATCGTTCCATTTTTGTTCAAAATCTTCACGATTTTCATTAAAAAGACTTTTTAGTTTATCCGCTACTTTTCTTGTAATATAGTTAGAAATCTTTTTTACATTTCCGTCAGCCTGCAAATACGATCGCGATACATTCAGCGGAATATCCGGTGAATCGATTACTCCTCTCAGCATTGTAAGGAATTCCGGAACAATACCTTCTACGTTATCCGTTACGAATACCTGATTCTGATAAAGCTGGATTTTATCTTTTTGAATATTCAAATCACCCGAAAGTTTTGGGAAATATAATATACCTGTAAGATTAAAAGGATAGTCAACATTCAGATGGATGTGAAATAAAGGTTCTTCAAATTGCATAGGATACAATTCGTTATAGAACTTTTTATAATCAGCGTCGGAGAGTTCTGAAGGTTGTTTGGTCCATGCCGGAGTAGGATTGTTGATGATATTATCTACCTCAGTATATTCCGTTTTATAATCTTCAGGAGCATTTTCAGGTTGAGGTAACGCTTCTTGTCTGGTTCCGAATTTAATCGGAATTGGCATAAATTTATTATACTTGCGCAATAACTCACTGATTTTATTTTCTTCTAAAAATTCTGTCGAATCTTCAGCAATATGTAAGATAATTTCAGTTCCTCTTTCTGTTTTAGAACTTTCAGTCATCGTAAATTCAGGAGATCCGTCACATACCCAGTGCGCTGCGGGTGTATCTTTATAGGACTTTGTAATTATTTCTACCTTGTCTGCTACCATAAAAGCAGAATAAAATCCTAATCCGAAATGACCTATAATTCCAGTGTCTTTTGCAGAATCTTTATACTTTTCCAGAAACTCTTCTGCACCTGAAAAAGCAACCTGATTTATATATTTCTCTACTTCCTCTGCACTCATACCAATACCCTGATCAATGATATGAAGTGTTTTATTCTCTTTATTAATCTTTACTTCAATGATAGGATTGCCGTATTCCACTTTTGCTTCACCTATTGAAGTAAGATGTTTTAATTTTGAAGTAGCATCGGTAGCATTTGAAATTAATTCTCTCAAAAAGATTTCATGATCACTGTATAAAAACTTTTTTATCAGTGGAAAAATGTTTTCTACTGTTACATTAATTTTACCTGTACTCATATTTTATATATGTTTTTTTATTAATTTTATGTGGATATATGTTCAAAAAAAATACCATTGTCCAATAGAGTGACAAAAAGTCACCTGTAAATACACAAATCATAAACAGTGTGATAAAAAAGGTACAATATTTGTTATATTTGTTAATAATAAAAAAAGAGAACTATGAAAAAAGTATTAGGTTTAAGTTTATTGGCGTTGACCATGTTGGCATGTAAACCAACAAAAGATGTCAAAGCACAAAGTGGGTTAAAAGGAGAATGGACACTTACAAAAGTTTCTTATCCATCAGGCTATAAAGTAACTTCATTCTATATTGCAGATGCTAAATGCTTTGAGGGTAGTCAGTGGAAATTTGTTTCCAACAACAATACCGGAACAGTAAATCTGAATGGTGGCGGTAACTGTCCTGCATACAGTGATAAAATTGTGTGGACAATCGGTAAAGATCAATCCTTTAACCTTAAATTTATCGGAAACGAAAAAGCTAAAAAAGTAGTAGAAGGATTTAGATTAGAAATTGCGAATCAAACCGAAACTTCATTTCAGCTGATAGATAATTCTACCGGTACTCAGGTTGTATATCAATTTAGCGCTAACTAATTAGAAAGCTTAAAATAAAAACAAAATAAATAAAAAGTAATTATGAGAAAATTAAATGTATACTTATTATCCGGAGCTCTGTTGACCGGAGCTTTATTTACAAGTTGTAACTCTGTAAAAAATGCCAATAACAAACAGAAAGGTGCTGCTGCAGGAGCTGCAGCTGGTGCTGTTTTAGGAGGTGTTTTGGGAAATAATGTAGGAAGTAAAAATAATAGTGCACTTGGAGCCGTTTTAGGTGGAGTAGTCGGTGGGGCTGCGGGAGCTATTATCGGAAACAGAATGGATAAACAGGCTCAGGAAATTGAGCAGACTTTACCAGGTGCTCAGGTTGAGAGAGTTGGAGAAGGAATTAAAGTTACCTTAGGTGAAAATACTGTAAACTTTGAATTTGATAAATCTGATTTAACTTCTAAGGCAAAATCTAATTTAGATAAATTGGTAAAAGTGTTGAAAGATCACCCTGATACAAAAATTTCTATCTACGGATATACAGACAGTGTAGGTAAAGATGAGTATAATGTAAAATTATCCAGAAACAGAGCCAATGCGGTTAAAGCATATATAGTTAGCAAAGGTATCGGAACTAAACGTATGACTACTGAAGGTATGGGTAAAGCAGATCCGGTAGCTTCAAATGATACGGATGCAGGAAGAGCTAAAAACCGTAGAGTAGAATTTGGTATTACTGCAAATGAAGATATGATTAATTCAGCTCAAAAAGAAGCAAACAGATATTAATCACTATCATGTTCATACATCAAGAGCGGCTCTATCAGCCGCTCTTTTTATTTTTCATATACTTCTCCGCGGTGAGGTCGTAACCGATCTCTGACGGCAATCATTTGAGATTCATTTACTACAAGATAAGCTGTTGCATAAAATTCATCAATAATATCGTAACCCGTAATATCTATAGAGAGTTTTTCCATTTGTATAAATTCCTTTAAATGTATTTCATGGTGTTTGGCAGTAGGTAAAGCAGCCGGACCCCTAAAATCCCATATCAGTTTTATCAATCGTTCCATATATTTCGTTTGTATTAGACAGGTTCAAATTTAAACATATATTTTTTTAATGTAATTTTGCAACCAGAATCTTTATTTGCTTTATAAAAAAATGCCACAGGAATTACAATTACAGGTATTGCCGGAAGTAGCGGCTTCTATGGATCTGTTAACAGAAAATATCGCTAAAATGGTAAAAACTTCTGTTGTGGATATCAAAAAGATAACCGTACTGAAACGCTCCATTGATGCCCGACAAAAACAGGTGAAAATCAATTTGAAAGTAAAAATATTTTTTAGTGATGAAGAACTCATTGTCGAAAAAATAGATTTTCCTGATTATAAGAATGTAACAAATGCGGAAACTGTCATTGTTGTCGGAGCAGGTCCTGCCGGCTACTTTGCAGCACTGCAACTCATAGAATTAGGTGTAAAGCCTGTTGTGGTTGAAAGAGGTAAAGATGTAAGGGGCAGGCGACGTGATTTAAAATCCATAAACCGAGATCACATTGTAAATCCTGATTCTAACTATTGTTTCGGAGAAGGTGGTGCCGGAACATATTCTGATGGTAAACTTTATACACGCTCTAAAAAGAGAGGAGATGTACACCGGATTCTGGAACTTTTGGTTGCTTTTGGAGCTCCACAAGATATTCTGGTAGATGCACATCCACATATTGGTACCAATAAGTTACCCAAAATTATGCAGGATATGCGCGAAAAAATTATTGAATACGGAGGTGAGGTTCATTTTGAAACCCGTGTTGATGATTTTGTGATTACAAACAATGAAATAAAGGGAGTAATAATACAAGATGGGACTATCATCAGTGCCAGAAAAGTGATTTTAGCAACCGGTCATTCTGCAAGAGATATTTTTGAGTTATTGCATAAAAAGGACATTTTTATTGAAGCAAAACCTTTTGCATTAGGGGTACGGGCAGAGCATCCTCAGTCCTTAATAGATACAATTCAATATTCTTGTGATTACCGAGGAGAATTTCTACCTCCGGCGCCTTATTCTATCGTGAAGCAGGTTGATGGTCGTGGAATGTATTCATTCTGTATGTGTCCGGGAGGAGTAATTGCTCCCTGTGCTACAGCACCCGGAGAAGTAGTTACCAATGGCTGGTCTCCGTCAAAGCGGGACCAGCCAACAGCCAACTCCGGTATTGTGGTGGAATTAAGACTCGAAGATTTTAAACCTTTTGAGAAATTTGGCCCTTTGGCAGGAATGGAGTTTCAGAAAACTATAGAGCAGAAAGCCTGGCATCTGGCAGGTGAAACTCAAAAAGTACCCGCACAGCGTATGGTAGATTTTTGTAATAGAAAAGTATCTGCTGATATTCCTAAAACATCATATGTGCCGGGAACAACTTCAGTAGAATTAGGGGAAGTTTTTCCGGATTTTCTGACTCAGATCATGCGACAGGGATTTCTTGATTTCGGAAAATCAATGCGCGGATATTACACCAACGAAGCTATTCTGCATGCACCTGAAAGCCGTACATCATCACCGGTAAGAATTCCAAGAGAAAATGATTCGTTAGAGCACGTACAGATTAAAGGACTGTATCCGTGTGGAGAAGGAGCCGGATATGCAGGAGGAATTATTTCAGCTGCTATTGATGGAGAAAAATGCGCCATCAAGTGTGTTGAAAGTTTAATACATCAATAAAGTAAGAGATTTTATAGTAAAATAAAACCTTTAAAAATCAAAGTTGCTATATTTGTGTAGTAACGACAAACGATATATGGAACTAAAATTAAACAGACCTATTTGTTTTTTCGATTTAGAAACAACAGGAATAGATGTTGCCAGAGACAGAATTGTTGAAATTTCAATTTTGAAAGTTTTTCCAAACGGAAATAAAGAAAGTAAAACATGGTTGGTAAACCCAACAATTTCTATACCGCCTCAATCTACAGAAATACATGGTATTACGAATGAAAAAGTTGCCGGAGAGCCTACTTTTAAAGAGTTGGCTTCTCAGATTTATAATATGATAAAAGATTCTGATCTGGCGGGGTTTAACTCTGACAGGTTTGATATTCCTTTACTTGCAGAAGAGTTACTGCGTGCTGAAGTAGATTTTGATATGAAAAATAGGGTAGCAGTTGATATTCAAACTATTTTTCATAAGAAAGAAGAACGCACATTAAGTGCAGCTTATAAATTTTATTGTAATGCCAGTCTGGAAAACGCACATTCCGCAGCTGCAGATACGAATGCAACATATGAAATTCTAAAAGCACAACTCGATCGTTATGAAGATTTGGAAAATGATATAAAAGCACTGGCGGAATATACTACCCGAAAGAAATCAGCTGATTTTGCAGGTTTTATTGCCTTCAATAATGACGGAAAGGAAATTTTTACTTTTGGAAAACACAAAGGAGCATTGGTGGATGAAGTGCTTGAAAAAGAACCGGGTTATTTCGGATGGATACAAAATGCTGATTTCCCTCTATATACTAAAAAAGTATTAACGGCCATCAAGTTGAGAAAACTGACAAATAAGTTTTAATAATAAACCTGTATTGAAATGAAAATTATCTGTATCGGAAGAAATTATCATGACCATATTTCAGAACTCAATAACGAAAGACCTGAGGAACCTGTAGTATTTATGAAGCCAGACTCTTCAGTTCTACTGAAAACATTTCCGTTTGTTATACCTGAATTCACCAGCGAAGTACACCATGAAATAGAACTTGTGGTCAAAATTAATAAAGTAGGAAAATACATCAGTCCTAAGTTTGCTCATAAGTATTATGACGAAATCGGTATCGGTATTGATTTTACTGCGCGTGATATACAAGCAAAATTAAAAGCAAAAGGACTTCCATGGGAGATTGCTAAATCTTTTGACGGAGCAACAGTTGTAGGCGATTTTATGAAAAAAGAAGCTATTTCAGATTTGAATCAGATCTCATTTCATCTGACTAAAGACGGAGAAACCGTTCAAAAAGGCAATAGCAGTCAGATGATGTGGACTATTGATGAACTTATTGCATATGTCTCACAATATTTTACCTTAAAGATCGGCGATTTGATTTTTACTGGAACTCCTGCGGGAGTCGGTAAAGTGGAAAGTGGGCAATTATTGGAAGGATTTCTCGAAGAAAAAAAGATGTTTAGTATTAATATTCTCTAAATGGCTCTTCATTATAACATTAAAGAATTGATTGCTCAGACAATGGAAGAAGAATATGATCTCAAAGATCAGATTTTAGCTTACAGGAGCGAACTAATTTTCAGAATTGAAAAAATAGAGAAAGCAATAAAGAAAAAAAACTACGAAAAAGTAGTAAAACATACAGATAAAAGTACCAAAATACTCTTTTCACTGGGTATGGAAGAAGCAATTGATTGGAACAATGAAATGAAAGAGTGGGCCTTAAAACAGGGAAAGAAGTCTGAGATAATTGAAATATTCAGTGCTTTTAAGAAATCAGTTAACCGGGCTATAAAAGAATTAAGCAGAGATTATAAATTGTAATGAAAGCGGTAGTAATAACCATCGGAGATGAAATTTTAATAGGTCAGATTGTTGATACCAATTCTCAGTTTATCGCTAAAAGCCTGGATGAGATTGGATATGAGGTAACCGAGACGGTTTCTATTTCTGACAAGAAAAAAGCAATAAGAAAAGCATTAAAGCGCTATCAGAACAAAGTTGATCTGGTAGTCATAACAGGTGGTCTTGGACCAACGAAAGACGATGTAACCAAAAAAGCATTTTGTGATTATTTTGAAGATGAACTGGTTTTAAATGATCAGGTATATTTGCATGTAAAAAAAATCATTGAAGATTTTTATAAGCGTCCCATCAGTTCGGAAAATAAAAATCAGGCGCTTGTACCGACAAGAGCTGCAATTTTATTTAATGAAGTCGGTACTGCTCCTGGAATGCTTATGCAAAAAGAGCAGACCACATATGTTTCTCTGCCCGGAGTACCATTTGAGATGAAATACCTGGTAAAAGAAAAGCTTATGCCTTACCTGATCCGGGAAGGGCAATTGGATTTTAATGTTCACAGAACTATCATCACTCAGGGAGTAGGAGAGAGTCTGCTGGCAGAACGTATTGCCTATTGGGAAGATCATTTGCCGGAAAAAGTACATCTTTCCTATCTTCCGGGACCCGGTATGGTAAGATTGCGTTTATCTGTTAGTGGTCAGGATAAAAATGCCCTTACAGAAATGATAGATACTGAAGTTGCTAAACTTCAGCAGATCATTGCAGATTGTATTATAAGTCTGGATGATTCTGAACCAATAGAATTTGTGTTGAGCCAAAATCTGACCCGTAATAGACAAACCATCGCATGTGCTGAAAGTTGCACAGGCGGTAAAATTTCAGGTTTGCTTACAGCTATTGAAGGGGCTTCTAAATATTTTAAGGGTGGGGTAGTTACTTATGCCACCGAATCCAAAATAGATGTTTTAGGAGTTTCCCGAGAATCAATTGAAAAGTATTCTGTGGTTTCTGAACAGGTAGCAATTGAGATGGCAGTGGGAGCAAAGAAAGTTTTTGGATCTGATTATGCAGTGTCTACAACAGGTAATGCGGGACCACTAAAAGGAGATTCTGAAGCCGAAGTAGGTACGGTCTGTATTGCTGTAGCAGGTCCGGATGAGGTTATTGTAAAGACTTTTAACTTTGGACAGCCCCGTGAAAAGGTATTAAATGCGGCAGTAAATTCTGCAATTGATATGGTATTAAAAGAAATCTTAAAAAACAACAAATAAAATTTGTATAAGGCGATAAAAATTCTTTACTTTGCACCCTGATTTTAAATAATTCAAATTAAACGTAAGAAATAATGTCAAGAGTTTGTGAAATTACAGGTAAAAGAGCTATGGTTGGAAACAACGTATCTCACGCAATGAACAAAACTAAGAGAAAGTTTTCTGTAAACTTAGTTAAAAAACGTTTCTATATTGCTGAAGAAGACAGATGGGTAACCTTAAAAATATCTACATCTGCATTAAAAACTATTAACAAAAAAGGGATTGCTGCTGTGTTGAAAGATGCAAAAGCAAAAGGTTTGGTAAAATAAGCTGTAGTCCTGCAAAATATATATTACAATGGCAAAAAAAGGAAATAGAATTCAGGTAATTTTAGAATGTACAGAGCACAAAGCATCTGGTGTACCAGGAACTTCTCGTTACATTACAACAAAAAATAAAAAAAATACTCCAGACAGATTAGAGATTAAAAAATTTAATCCAATCTTAAAAAGAGTTACAGTTCATAAAGAAATTAAATAATTTAGTAGTCATGGCAAAGAAAACCGTTGCAACATTACAAGGAGCTTCTAAAAAATTAACCAAAGCAATTAAAATGGTTAAATCTCCAAAAACAGGAGCTTACACATTCGTTGAAGGAGTTATGGCTCCTGAGTTAGTAGATGAATTTTTGAAAAAGAAATAATTCTTCTCACAAGAACAAGTATATTAAAGCTATCCTTAACCATAGGATAGCTTTTTTATTTTGGGTATCATCCAAAAAATATAATTTATACTGCTTATTCCTCATAAATAAGTAAAAGAGGATAACGGTTTAATTTAGATAATATTCCTATATTTGTCTGTAAATTATATCAAATTATGAGTTTTTTTAAACGCTTGTTTTCTTCTGAAAAGAAAGAAACTTTAGATAAAGGTTTAGAGACGAGCAAGACATCGTTCTTCTCAAAGTTAAGCAAAGCTGTAGCCGGAAAATCTAAAGTAGATGATGATGTATTAGATAATTTAGAAGATGTATTGATATCTTCTGATGTAGGCGTAAATACTACACTGAAAATTATCGAAAGAATTGAAGGCAGAGTTGCCAAAGATAAATATCTTGGCACAGAAGAGCTCAATGGTATTCTGAGAGAAGAAATTTCAGGTTTACTTTCAGAAACAAAATCCGGAGAAGCAGTAGAGTTTGAAGTTCCGGCTGATAAGAAACCCTATGTGATTATGGTGGTTGGTGTAAATGGAGTAGGTAAAACAACAACGATAGGAAAACTGGCACATCAATTTAAAAAATCGGGTTATAAGGTTGTTTTAGGAGCGGCAGATACTTTTAGAGCTGCTGCTATTGATCAGTTGCAAATATGGGCAGATCGTGTAGATGTGCCTATTGTACGACAGCAAATGGGAAGCGATCCTGCATCTGTAGCTTTTGATACTTTGGAGTCAGCCGTGGCACAAAACGCAGATGTGGTTATTATTGACACTGCAGGGCGATTGCATAATAAAGTCGGCTTGATGAATGAGCTCTCAAAAGTAAAAAGAGTAATGCAGAAAGTAATAGGGGATGCCCCGCATGATGTTTTACTGGTTCTGGACGGATCTACCGGGCAAAATGCTTTTGAACAGGCAAAACAGTTTACTGCTGCAACAGAAGTTACATCGCTTGCGGTAACCAAATTAGACGGAACTGCAAAAGGAGGCGTTGTAATCGGTATATCAGATCAGTTCCGTATTCCTGTAAAATATATCGGAGTGGGAGAAGGTATAGAAGATTTACAGGTATTCAATAAATACGAATTTGTAGATTCCTTTTTTAAATAAGATGAAAAAAATAATATTTTTATTGCCTATAGTACTTTTGTTTGTCAATTGTCAATCAAAAATTGATAAAAGTACGCTGCCAAAAATAAATGGTTACTGGGAGATAACTTCGGTAAAAACACCCTCAGGAGAAAATAAAGAATATACAGTCAATACAACTATCGATTATTTTGAAATTAAAGATAATAAAGGGTTTCGTCAAAAAGTAGTTCCTCAGCTTGATGGTACTTACCTTACCAACGGTCTCAAAGAAGAACTTACACTGGATGAAACAAAAGATCAAGTTATGTTTAAATGCAAAACCAATTACGCTGAGTGGGATGAAGAAGTAATAAAGCTCACTGATGAAGAATTGGTAATTGAAAACGATCAGAATATTATTTATCATTATAAAAGATATACTCCCATAAAAATTACAAATGAGTAAAAAGTTTAACCCTAAAGATCGGCTTAATACAGAAAATGATATTCAGAGTATTTTGAATGTTGTGCTTCAGGGGTATAATCTTACTTCAGGAATCGATAAAATCAATGTAAAAGACATTTGGAAACAGGTTATGGGATCCGGAGTGGCAAACTATACACTTGATGTTGTATTAAAAAAAGATGTTTTATATGTTGCGCTTTCATCAGCTGTTTTAAGAGAAGAGCTGTCTTACGGTAAAGACAAAATCATAAAAATACTCAATGAAGAGTTGCAAAAAGACTTAATCCGGGAGATCATTCTTCGCTGAAACATAAAAGCATTCTACATAGAATGC
Source organism: Flavobacterium sp. (assembly GCA_032096595.1). Classification (GTDB taxonomy): domain Bacteria; phylum Bacteroidota; class Bacteroidia; order Flavobacteriales; family Flavobacteriaceae; genus Flavobacterium. Next base: position 100,535 of record DAMCXY010000010.1, read on the forward strand.
TTTTTTTTGTTATTAAATTAAAGATTAGGAAGTTGTTTTATTCGTAAAAAGGTGTATTTTTATCTTAAAAAATATAATATGATGAAAAAAATACTTTTGATTTCCGGTTTTATGTTAGGAACCGTAGCAATGCTGGCTCAGACCGGCAGCTTATCAGATAAAATAGGCGTTTGGTATAAGACAGATAAAAAGCAATCCGGTGCCGGATCCCTCAACGGATTTCTTCCTCTTGATCTGCAAAAGAGTACCCTGAATTCAATACATAATTTGCAGCACGATAAAAATAATTTTTATGTGGTTTTTAATTCTGCTGATGCAGAGTCTGTTGAATTAGTGAATTTGCAGATACGATGCTTTTCTTTTGGAATTGAAAGCCGTCCAGAAAAGATGAATATTCCGTATACAGATTTGTTGCATAAAAAAATCAATACGGGAGCCATTTATAAGTATGAATTTGAAACCTCTGTTGACCTGAAAGATCCGTCCTCAAATATCTTTACCATTAATGATTCCAAAGAAGACCGTACCAATATTTATGAAGTATTATACTTCAAAGGGGGCTTGAATCAGCCGGATCATCAGCAGATACAAACATATCTTTCTCTTAAATATGGTGTAACATTGCTGGATTTAGGAAATTATGTAGATGCTTCCGGAAAAAGTATATGGAACCAGACTTTGAATAGTCTGACCAATCAGAAAATCATTGGATTAGGACATCAGGCTTCTTTTAATTTTACTCAGACAGAGAGCAGCAGTTCTTTGAATGGCTTTATGAAGATTAAATTATCTGCTTCTTCCCCTAAAATAAAAACAGATGATTTTATTTTAATGGGAGCGACTGAGCACAAAACGATCCAATTTCAGAGAACTACTGATCATGCACAATTGTTAAACAAAAACTGGCTGGTTCAGGTAAATAGCAACAGTAGCTATGTTACGGATCTTGCGTTTGATACAAAGGATATCGCCGGATTTGATGCTAAAGAAACCTATTATTTGCTAATCGATCGCAATAACAGTCATTTTGATATCAATAGTGTTACCGATCGTATTCAAGGTAAGATGATAAATAAGCAGCTTGTATTTGAGAATATACAGTGGGATACGGATCATAATGGTTATGATTCTTTTACAATAGCTCAGGGAATCGATAAAAACGCAGCTGTTGAAGTTGAATTAGTAGATCGCTGGTATATGGAAGATCATAAAGCTGTTGCCTTAATACCTGTTATAAAAAATCCTGCTCAGCAAACCCTTGAAACTATCTGGTATTTTGAAGGAAAACAAGTAAGCGATCAGATGAGTTTTATGGCAAATAGAACAGGTAACTACCAACTGGCAGTAACCACTGAAAATGGAGTTACAGAGACCTATGAGACGCAGGTAATCAAAATGGATAATATAGGAGTGGTAACGCCTGACTGGACTATTTATCCGAATCCGGTAGCTATCAATGAATCTTTTCAGATAGATTTCGGATTCAAAGAAGCAAAAAATGTAGAAGTATATATTTATCAACAAAATGGTAAATTTGTGTCCCGTGAAACATTAGGGAGTGTTCTTCAGCATAGTATACGTACACAGTTAAATACTTCAGGAGTATACTTTATTGTAGCGGTTATCAACGGCAAGTCTGAAATTAAGAGAATTGCTGTTAAGTAATCAAGAAGAATAAATATACAGTAAATACCTTCGGAGTCATTTCCGGAGGTATTTTTATATAAAAAAGAGCCCGATTAAAGGGCTCTTTATAATGAGTACAAGAATAGAAAAAACTATTTCTTGTTGATCTTTATTTCAAACATTTTATCCCAGTTTTTACCGGTTACAAAAAAAGTATCGGTTTTCTTGTTATACGCAATACCATTCAGTACATCCAGATCTTCGTGCTGAGTTACTTTTGAACGCAGGTCACTGAGGTTGATAACCGCGTCAACAGCTCCGTTTTTAGGATCAAATACACCTATAGCATCCTGACCGTAAAAATTAGCGTAAATCTTTCCGTTTACCCATTCCAGCTCATTGACGTTATAAACCGTTCCTCTGTTAGTAGATACGGTAAAATAATCGATCTTTGAAAAATCAGCAGGATTCAGTATGTAAACCTTATCCGATCCGTCTGTCATATACAAATGAGTGCCGTCATTGGTAAGACCCCAACCTTCCATTTTTTGAAAATAAGGCAGTGTTTTTTCTTTTTCCAGGGTATGTATGTTGTAGACATACCCCTCATTATTTTTATAGGTAAGCTGATAGAGCTTATCATTGAGTACCGTAGCGCCTTCTCCGAAAATACGGTCTTCCAATTCCACTTTTTTAAGGGCTTCTCCGGTTTTTGGGTTTACAATGCGAACGCTTGATTTACCTCTTTTGCCGCTTCTTCCTTCTCCATTACCCGTACTTTCAACCAGATTGTCTCCGTAAAACTCTAATCCCTGTGTGTAAGCACCGATATCATGTGGATAGGTATTTACGATGGTATAGTCCCATATAACGGGCTGTATGTCTGAAAAAACATCTATTTTTATGGTGTTTTCAGAAGATGATCCACCGGAATATACAATCGCTTTGATTTCTTTTGATCCAAATTTTTCTTTTGAAAGGTCATAGTTCAATACAGCATTTCCTTTGCTGGTTCCTATTTTTACATCATTGATAAAGTAAGCAACAGAATCAATCGCTTTATTTTCGGTATTTTTAATGCTTAACGGAAGAGCTTCGTTTAATGAATACGTCTGTTTTAGGGTGCTTGAGTCTATGCTAAAAGAAGAATTTTCATTTTTTTTATCTTTATTACATCCCACTGATAAGATAGCCAATGCAAAGACAGCTAAATATTTACGGTTTTTCATTATGCTTATTTTTTATACTACAATAATACAAATACATTTTAAAATATCAAATCTATTGCGATTAATTAAAATGTTTGTATATTTGCAACGGCAAGTCCTACACGACCAGCTCCTGCAGACTCCTCCAGGGTGGGAACGCAGCAAAGGTATGCGGTTGTAGCGGTGCGATGTAGGTCGCTTGCCATTTTTTATAAAACAGACGATCTTCCTTTGGAAGATTTTTTTTTGCCTTTTCCGAATCATTATTGCTTCTTGTTTTCTTCATCTGTAACTAAAAACAGTTATACCGTTGAATTCTGGTACGTTACACTTTTTCTGCAGTCTTCTTATGCTTTTAATGTAAAAAACAACAATTTTGTGATATAAAATAACAAAACCATTCTTTTTTTTGCAATTTATCTGTAAAATAGTTGGTAG
>DAMCXY010000011.1:0-103459 GCA_032096595.1 Flavobacterium sp.
TCACCGATACCAACAAACGGATTACTAAAATCACGTATAACCATCTGAATTTGCCCATAGTCATCGATACAGATCAGGGAAGTATTTATTATGTCTATGATGCAGCGGGCAATAAATTAAAGAAAAGTGTACTGGCCAATAGCGGACCTAATCAGATTACCGAGTATATAGACGGTTTTCAGTACCTTAACGGAACCCTGCAGTTCTTTCCTCAGCCCGAAGGTTATACGGCATATCAGAACAATGCGTATCTTTACCATTACATCCATAAAGACCATTTGGGCAACAACCGGGTGGTTTATGCAGATGGCAATAACAACGGTGTAATAGAACCCACGGAAATTCTGGAAGAAAACAACTATTATCCGTTTGGATTAAAACATCAGGGGTATAATGATATGACAGGAAATACGGCTTCCAATTATAAGTATCAATACAATGGGAAAGAGTTACAGGATGAAATGGGATTAAACCTATATGATTTTGGGGCGAGAAACTATGATCCTGCATTAGGAAGATGGATGAACATAGATCCGTTGGCGGAGAAAATGCGCAGACATTCTCCGTATAATTATGCGTTTAATAATCCTGTTTATTTTATTGATCCGGATGGAATGGCGCCTGATGATTGGTATATCGATTATAATTCAGGAAAAGTTTTAGGAAAAGATGGCTCAAAGACTAATGAGATTAGAATTGTTAAAGGTTCTACTTGGGGACGTGTAAATAGAGAACATAACGGAACATCTTCAGAATCGGCAACAAAGGAACTTCAAAGTAATAGTTCCATTATTACTTATGATGACGCAACAATTCAATCAAATGTTAATACTATCAATGAACAAACAATAGCAGATCAAAGTTTTGAAAGACAAGCATTCTTTATGTTAAACAGAAGTGAGGATGAAAATGGTTTACCATCGGGAATAGTAAGTTCAGTAATAGGAACTCCAGGAGACAAAAATGGGGCAGAAATACCACAAACTAATATGTACGAAAATGATCAATTAATGATAGGACAAATACATACTCATGATTTAGCTAAAAATGGAGAAAAGAATGTATCTGGGACATCTGATATAGATAATTCTGCATCCGTAAGAAGATCTATGAACATTTATTCTATAGATTCTTATTCAGGAAAACAAGAAAATGGCAATGCAATTTATATGACAAATCCTAATACCCCACCAAGGCCAGGTAAATATTTTGGAACAACAAATAACACCTCTGGGTTGGGCAAAAAAGTATTAGAAGATTACATTAATTTTAACAAATAAAAAATGAAATTGAGATTTTTAACTACAGTGTTTTTTTTATCTATCATAGGCTGTTCTTCGGTTAAGCAAAATAGAGTTTCCCAAAAAGAAAGGATAATATATGTGGTACCGGATACGGTTCAGAATTGGTTTAAAAATATAATTACCGATAGAAATAGTATATCAGAGAAAAGTAATTTATATTTTATTCTAGATAATTATTATGAACAACCTAAAATACTTTATACTCTCATATTATGTGATGGGGAAAAATTTAATTTTAGAGATAACTTTTTAGTAAAAAACAGTAATCATGCTGTATATATAGATGGAGAATTATATCCTTTATTAAACAGTTTAGATCAGATATTTTCTACGCGGGATTATAGTAACAAGGAGCTGTTAGAATTATTAAAAGAAAAGAAAAAAATAAAACAATATTATAAGATATACGAGAAGACTTACTGGGTTACTTTCGATAATAAATGGCAAGAAATCATAACAACTTCAGATGAATCAGAAGGTGGCTATCAAACGAATTCACCTAATAAAAAGAATCTTGATGTATCTGAATAAAATCGAAACTCCATGTTTTCCTGACGTGGAGTATTTTTATAATTCAATAATATATGTTGATAATGCATGTGATTCAAGGAAATAAATAACACAAGAGCAAATAGTATTATTAGGCGACATCATGCAAGATTTGGAAAAGTATTGGAGTACAGAATTCTTGGCGGTCAAAGGGTAAGATTTAGTAGGGATGATAAAAAATTTATTGCAGATATGATCAGTACTTTTTTTTAAATTATATACCGACATGAAAATAATATATTTTATTTGTTTTTCCTTCATGATATCTATCTCTTGTAACAGGGTTGATAAAACAAAGGCAACCGAAGCTTTGATTATAAATAAATCAAAATTTGAAAAATCTCTCATCGACCATTTTCCTGATGAATTAGGATTTTGTCAGGAATATAAAATCATTAGTGATGAAAACGTTTTAAAGAACAATATTGGGTTACTGATATATTGCTATAACGTCAATGAAAGATATATGGATAGTTTGAATATTTATTATGCAAACCAATCTTTAGTTAAATATACAAATTCTGACAGCTGTTTATTAGTTGTTAATAGATTTGAAAATTTAGAGACCATGAATAAAGGAGAAAAAGTATATTTAGATTATGAAACAAGAAAAAATCAAAATAAAGAATGTTTTTACAATAGATTACCAATTCCTAAATTTTTAAACTATCAAAATATCAATCTAAATAAGGATACTAATTTACCTGATGGCTTTGTTTATTATGTTTTAGAAGCTAAACCTCAAAAAATATCTCGTAAATACGATTTAATTCCTAACCCACAAATGCCTACTACTTGGGAAAATGGATTCTCAAAAGGCATAGCTATTAATAAGAATAAGAGAGAAGTAATATTTTGGGGAATTATGTGGTAATAATAACAATATACATACTGTATTTATAAGAAATTGGCAACAACCGGGGTGGTATATGCCGATGGCAATAATAACGGCGTCATAGAACCAACTGAAATTCTGGAAGAGCATCATTATTATCCATTTGGATTGGAACACCAGAATTACAGCACTATTACAGGAAATACAGGCTATAAATACACCTTTGGAGGAAAAGAATTTCAGCCTGAAAAAGGCATGAATATGTATGATTTTGGAGCGAGAAATTACGATCCTGCATTAGGAAGATGGATGAACATTGATCCGTTGGCGGAAAATTCAAGAAGATGGACCCCGTATAATTATGCGTATAACAATCCTATATTCTTTATTGATCCTGATGGAATGCAGAGTTATGTATTTAATGGTAAAGCAGCTCAGGATTTTGCGAGAATTTTGCAAGAATTAATTAGAGATGGTGAAGATATATTTGTTAGTAAAGGAGACAAGGGAAGATTAAATGTCCAACGAATTAATACAGGAGAAAACACTCCTAATCGTTTATTTGTCCACGATCCTGAAGCAACATCTAAAACCCCTAATCGTTATGAAAGAGATGGAAAATTCTATTTTCAACAAATGATACCTTCTTCTGAATATTCTGACGATGATTATAAGCCAATAAATGGCAGTTTAAAAAATCCAAGTCAGTTTGATAAAGACAGAGGCGATTATATTTGGAAAAGTGGAGTTGACTATTCTGATAGTAGTTGGTATGAAAGATTAGGAGAAAGTATTAGTGATGATCCAGTAACATCTCAAGATGTCCAAACAGTCATCTCAAGGAGGAATTCAGGAAATTCAAAAGTTAGTTATAACTTAGGTGCTAAAAAAGGTTTTCAAGGAGGAAAACAAAAAGATAGAGATAAAAGTATTTTTAATTACCCTCAAGATTTTAGAAGATGGTTTCATCGTCAATATAAAAAAAGTGGAGATAAAGATGCTACAAAAGAAGAATTGCAAGATATATATAGAGAATGGAAGAGTTTGGGAAGCCCTAAATCTAAATAACATGGAAAAAGAAGATTTAACAAATTGTGATAAATTAATCTGTGAATTGAAAAAATGTAATGAAATACAACAAATTCATTCTTTATCATTAGAAATTTCAGCAAAGAAGTGTAAAGATGGACTGGCTGAAATTATGAATAAAATTTCAGATAAATTGACATTGAACTATAGAGGAACTTTACTTTATGCATGTTCAGAATATGATTGTTCAGAATATTTTTCGGTTATAATTTCAAATTTAATTTTAGGATCATACGAAGCATCAATAGAAGCATATAACTTAATTATAGAGAATATTGACTATAATAGATTAAAATTACAAGAAATAGAAGAAGCTATTAATAAATTAGCAGTTTATGATAAAAACTCTGAAAATACTGAAATTATAAAAGAAACTATTAAATTTTTAAAAAAAATGTAATTATGAAAAAGATATTTTTAATTAGTATTTTAACCTTAGCAATTCTATACTTTGTATATTATGTGGCTAATATTTTACATTTAGGATTTAGTCATTATGTGAATATCTTAGTTAACTTATTGATACCTATAACTTTAATTTCTTATGTACTATACAAATGGAACGATAAAGAAAGCTAAATATTACAAGGAAATTACTTAATAAATTATGAGCTATTATTAATAAAAACAGTTTCTATAGGTACTATATAAACGTTAACAGAGTAGTCTAAGCCCGTACCGGAGCTATGGTAGACGGACAGGTTTTGGATATGGATGAACTCGATTATACCTATAACGGCAATCAGCTGACCATGGTAAGAGACTATACCAACAACCCTGACGGATTTAAAGAAATTTCTTCTGAGGCTGTTGCCTATACCTATGACGGATCCGGAAACTTAATCACCGATACCAACAAACGGATTACTAAAATCACGTATAACCATCTGAATTTGCCCATAGTCATCGATACAGATCAGGGAAGTATTTATTATGTCTATGATGCAGCGGGCAATAAATTAAAGAAAAGTGTACTGGCCAATAGCGGACCTAATCAGATCACCGAGTATATAGACGGTTTTCAGTATCTTAACGGAACTTTGCAGTTCTTTCCTCAACCGGAAGGTTATGCAGCCTATCAGAATTATAAGTATATTTACCATTACATCCATAAAGACCATTTGGGTAACAACCGTGTGGTCTATGCTGATAGCAATAATAACGGTGTAATAGAACCCACGGAAATTCTGGAAGAAAATAACTATTATCCGTTTGGATTAAAGCATCAGGGGTATAATGATATGACAGGCAATACGGTTTCCAATTATAAGTATCAATTCAACGGGAAAGAGTTACAGGAAGAAATGGGATTAAACCTATATGATTTTGGAGCAAGAAACTATGATCCTGCATTAGGAAGATGGATGAACATAGATCCGTTGGCGGAATTTATAGAGAGATCTTCACCTTATAACTATTCATTGAATAATCCTATAATTTATATTGATAAAGATGGAGAATTACCAATATTAATAAACGGAAGGGTAGCTTCAGAAAGCGAAAGAGCAAGTCAAGCATATTGGACAAAAGGAATTGTTGCGACTATTTTAAGTTCTGGTATTCCGAATCCAGGAGGTGAAATTCACTATGTAGATGGAGATCGTTTTTATACAGGTAAAATGAGTCGTAATTATAAAACAGGTCAAAGTTATAATATTATTGAAAAAGGAGGATATTTGGGAGGTGGAAATATACCTGAGAACAGATATAATGCTGGATATCGCTCACTTGGTGATAAGGAGTTTAATGATATTTTATCAAAATTAGAAAGAAACTCTGACGGTAAAATAATTGAAAGAATACAAATATACACGCACAGTAGAGGAGCTGCGTTTGGAGCAGGTTATACAAAAAAGCTTATGGAATATATAAGTGCCAATGCATACCAATTTGATAATCCAAATAATGTTATTGACTTCGTGCTTAATATGGCTCCTCATCAATCTGCAAGTATAAATTCTCCATTAGGAGTAGATTCTTATTCAATTAATCATGAAAAAGACTGGTTATCCGGAAATGAAATGAGAGGACTTCAAGGTGCTTTTACATCAAATGAAGGTAAAGGTGGGATGGTTCCTGAAGCGCATTACATTACAGGTTTTCAAAACAATATAAAAGCTTTTACCTCTTCTTTTTTAAAAGGAAAAACAAGTCAAAATGTAATAGATGATTTTATTCGAACAATGAAAATTCAATATGGTATTGATGTAACAGTTAAATAATAATTATGAAAATACTAATTACTATAATAGCCAATTTAATCATTTGTATAGGCTTGTTTTTTTTCACAGGCTTATTTTATGTTGGTATATATGGAACAGGAGGAGAATATAATGCTAACAGAGTATTTATATTTGAATGCCTTTATTTTTTAATAGGTATAATACATATTTTTATTTTGTATCTAAAATTAGATAGAACAAAATATAATATCTTATTGTATCTGATTTTGTTTCTATTATATCTATATATGGCTTTCTTTTTTAAATAGTTGAAGCCCACTGAAATTCTGGAAGAGCATCATTATTATCCATTTGGATTAGAACACCAGAATTACAGCACTATTACAGGAAATACAGGCTATAAATACACCTTTGGAGGAAAAGAATTTCAGCCCGAAAAAGGCATGAATATGTATGATTTTGGTGCAAGAAATTATGATCCGACTTTAGGAAGATGGATGAATGTGGATCCGTTGGTGGAGAAAACGATGGAAGCATATTCATATGTAGGTAACAATCCGATTAGGTTTACCGATCCTACGGGAATGATTAAAGATGATATCATCATCAATAATAAGGATAAAAAGGAAATTATAAGAATAATAGTAGATACTGGAGATAAAGACTATGTTTTTGATACCGAACTCAATATTAATCCTGACAAACCACTTGTTTTTGATACAGGTATGAGTATGGAAGACCTTAAAAAACAATATGATGCTATAGGTATAAATCTTAGTGGTTCTGCAACTGTTGGTGGAGGTATGGAATTTGGGTTGTCGATTACGTATTTCTTAAATGGTGAAAGCGAGGGTAATCTGGGTATTTATACTTCTAAAGGAGGTAATGTAGGTGTCGGAGGTGGTGCTGGTTTTAGTTTCTTTGGATCTGAGTATAATAAGAAAGCTCTTCAATCAAACTTTAATGCTAAAGGTTTTGAGGGAGCATATAATTCTATTTCAATCGGGGCTTTTGGTATAGATTATTCAACAACATGGAGTAATGAAAAAAATACTCATGATGAAATTTATCCCGGACATAGGTATCCAACAACCTGGGCATCAAAATCTTTAGGTTATAGTAGTGCGCCTAAGACTTTGTCACAAGTGTTAGGTAAAGCCGGGAAAGCAAGTGCTACCTATTCTGGAGGAACCAGTACTTTGTCAAGAGAGTTCAAATCTAAAAAGGTGAAAAAATGAAAAAACTTAAACCATACCTTATCTTTTTCGGTATTGTAGCTTTTATTGTTCTAATGGTAAATATAACCAAAGAGGTTAGTTACAATTCTCTGATTAAAAAAGCTATTGAAGATAGTTATAAATCGACTATTATTGATATTTATAATCCAAGAGAGTGGATAAAAGAACCTAACTATATGAAAGTCCTTAAAGATAATAACGAAGTATTAGATGTTTATCTTACGGAAGAATTGATTAAATACATTTCAGTAGGAGATAGTTTAATTAAAATAAAAGATGAAAATATCTGTTATGTAAAGAAGCCAAATGGAGATAAGAAAGAGTTTTATTATATAAGAATTCCTTTGGAAAATAGAAACCATTGGACATTTCCTAAAGAGTGGAAAAATAAGTGGATGGAATCAAGTGCATGGGATACTATACAAAGGAGATAATTTCTCTCCGACACTGACGTATCACTAATGTTATAGCATAACAATTACTTACATGTCTCGTATAAAAGGAAGCAAATGATGTCTTTTCAGACGGGCTGGACTATGGGCTTTATGCGCCATCAGGCACACAGAGAAAGTATGAATTATGACCTAAACGGCAACATCCGCAGCCTAAGCCGTACCGGAGCTATGGTAGACGGACAGGTTTTGGATATGGACGAACGCGATTATACTTATAACGGCAATCAGCTGACCAGGGTAAGAGACTATACCAATAACCCTGACGGATTTAAAGAAATCCCTTCTGAGGGTGCTGCCTATACCTATGATGGATCCGGAAACTTAATAACCGATACCAATAAACGGATTACTAAAATTACGTATAACCATCTGAATTTGCCCATAGTCATCGATACAGATCAGGGAAGTATTTATTATGTCTATGATGCAGCGGGCAATAAATTAAAGAAAAGTGTACTGGCCAATAGCGGACCTAATCAGATCACCGAGTATATAGACGGTTTTCAGTATCTTAACGGAACTTTGCAGTTCTTTCCCCAACCGGAAGGTTATACAGCCTATCAGAACAATGCGTATCTTTACCATTACATCCATAAAGACCATTTGGGTAACAACCGTGTGGTTTATGCAGATGGCAATAACAACGGTGTAATAGAACCCACGGAAATTCTGGAAGAAAACAACTATTATCCGTTTGGATTAAAACATCAGGGGTATAATGATATGACAGGAAATACGGCTTCCAATTATAAGTATCAATACAATGGGAAAGAGTTACAGGAAGAAATGGGATTAAACCTATATGATTTTGGCGCAAGAAACTATGATCCGGCTTTAGGAAGATGGATGAATGTGGATCCATTAGCCGAGAAGATGAGACGGTTCTCTCCGTACGTTTATGCATTCAATAATCCTATTCGGTTTATTGACCCGGATGGGATGATGCCGTTTGATTTAATTATTAATGGTGCTGATGCAGATACAGCATTAAAGGAGCTAAACGATGATTCACAATTAAATATGGTTAGAGATGCAACAACAGGTAAAGTAACTATGGCAGATAAAAGTAAACTGGATTATAGTAAGCTTAGCATTCAGGATAAAGCCTTATATGATATAATTGAGGACAAAAATAAAACTGTAAATATTTCTACTACGCAAGATATTGTTAGGACAGATAGTGCTGGAAATCAAACGATGTTCTTATTTGGAGCATATAATGGACAAACTGAAACTACCAGTAATCAAGAAGTTAACGTTCTACAAGCACAATCTTTAGAGGCCAATGGAGGGCAGACAGCTGGTACTACAATTAGGCATGAAATTTTTGAAGGTGGGGCTGCGTTATCAATTGTGAACTCTCCAGCTTCGAATACAACACAAAGTCCAGACTTTGTACCACCTTCTTTTACTCGGAACGTTTATTATCAAGCCCATAGTCAGGCTGCAGGAATGGATAGTAATTATAATTTAAACAATGTTAAGGTCAATCAATTTTACTTACAAACTAATCCAAGTAATACAATATGGATGAATTTAAGCCCTAATGCAAATAGTAAGACCAGTCAAGGATGGTTTATTTTACAAAAATAATATGAAACATGTACTCCTATTAATCGCAATATTTGCACTTTATTCGTGTGCAAATACAAACGTAAATTCTAAAGATAATAAGATAAGTATCTATAGAATGTATGAACAAAACGGCTATACTTTTTTTAATGGTATAAAAAACAGAGATACTATTGTTTTTGTTGCTGATACAAAATTTATAAAAAACTGCACAGGTAGCAAAAAGGTAATTGACGCTACAAATCTTAAACAAACCAGCTTTTTAAAAATAGAGAACGATACTCTCTGTTTTGTATATTCTATTAGAAACGTAAATAATACTATGAGTGTTACTGCGGGAAAGAATCCACCTGGTACAAGTAAATCTCACTGTATTTATACTTATTCTAGCTACCCGTACTATATAAATTCATGTGAAGTTTTTAAATAATGGAAGGGTATGAAGGAGTTGATATATTGCCATAGAGTTTATAATTTTAAGCGTCTGACAATCTAAATATTAAGATATACCTTAGTGAAACTTATTTATTTTGTTTTAAGTTTTTACGCATTAGATTATGTAACTCACTGTACAATTAATAAATTTTGTGGACAGAAGAGGAACTTAACAATATATGTTTATAATGCATGGAGCAAACTATTTGAAAATCAAAAAACAGCTCAATAATGAAAAGAATAATAAAAACAAACTTGATTAATATATGGGTTGTTTTCACAATAGTTTATATTTATTCTATTATTCGTGCTATCAATGAAGGAGATTTTAATATCTTACAAGGGATGCTCTCTGCACTAATTTTGGTTATTCTTTATGGAGTACTTTTTTGGATATTCTTTATTGTAATCTTATTTATAACTGATTTATTATTAATATATCAATCTTCAAAAGAAAAGTTATATATAATGTTCATATTACAAACTCTCATAGTGAGTATTCCTTTTGTTTATTTTGCTTTACATTATAGTCAATGGGTATTTCTTGTAGCAGTCGTAGGATTCGTTTTGTCTCAGATATATAGAAGCCAAAAGGTTTATAAAATCAAATCATAAATACTTTTCTTTAAGGAAACAAAATATGAGTTGGAGCAATAGTAATAAATGAACTTATAAATATCATAAATCTATTTTCTAATGAAAAAATGCATACATTACTTATTATTAATTTCAATATTAGTAGGATGTAGCGACAAAAGACATGTTCTTATGAAGAGCAATGATAGTTATACTCAGTATAAGAAAATGTTTAGTGATAGTTTATTGAATCATTTTCCAAAAGAAATTGAGCATATTCAAAATGGAATGGTAGCAACTACTAATGAAAAGAAAAACGATATTGGTCTTTTACTTTTTGAAAGCGGATTAAAAGATAATGAAATAGACTCTCTTGAAAAAGAAATAAATAGTGTAGCAATTGCTGTATATGATTCAAAAAAAGAGTGTCTTTTAATTGTAAATAGATATGAAACTCAAGAAACTTATGAGTCCTATCAAACTGTAATTATACCTGATAGTGTTAGTGTCGAAAAAGATTGTTATAAGGGATTGTATCCTATACCTAATTTCAAAAGATTTTCTTACACAAATAGTGAATTTGATTTAAAAAAAGCTAAAATTTATGTATTAGAGGCAAAACCTCAAAAAGGTGAAGGGAAATTCAAATTAAACCCCAATAATCAAATGCCGAATCAATGGAAAAATGGTTATTCAAGAGGAATAGCTATTGATAAAGAAGAGAAAACTATAATTTATTGGTTAGTTGAATGGTAGTCAATCTGAGGCTATAAAATATTTAAAGTGCTTATTATTATTTAATAAACACTTTATTAGTACTCATATGCAATGAAGAGATTTTTTTACAAACTCTATAATAAGGAAGTTGCTGTAAAATACTCTGAGGAACATAAAACTATAAAAAATGAAATTGAGATTTTTAACTACAGTGTTTTTTTATCTATCATAGGCTGTTCTTCGGTTAAGCAAAATAAAGCTTCTCAAAAAGAAAGGATAATATATGTGGTACCGGATACGGTTCAGAATTGGTTTAAGAATGTGATTAATGATAAAAACATTAGATTAGAGAAGAATAATTTATATTTTATATTGCACCCTTCACGGGAGTATAATAAAATTTATTATGATTTATTTCTGTGTAATTCAGAAGATTATAATTCATTAGATAACTTTTTAGTAAAAAACAGTAATCATGCTGTATATATAGATGGAGAATTATATCCTTTATTAAACAGTTTAGATCAGATATTTTCTACGCGGGATTATAGTAACAAGGAGCTGTTAGAATTATTAAAAGAAAAGAAAAAAATAAAACAATATTATAAGATATACGAGAAGACTTACTGGGTTACTTTCGATAATAAATGGAAAGAAATAATTACAACTTCAGATGAATCAGAAGGAGGCTATCAAACGAATTCACCTAATAAAACAAATTTTGATGTCTCTGAATAAAATCGAAACTCCATGTTTTCCTGACATGGAGTATTTTTACTTCACAGAAGCAATCCAGCAGCTACGGTAAACTTCCCTTTTTATGATAGGGAATGCGACTTCCAATTATAAGCGTCAATATAATGAAAAAGGAACTTTTAAAACGACTGATAGATAAAAACTTATTTGTTGCAATGTTACTGATATTTATTTTTTGTGGATGCTCAGTCTCAAAAGTGAATAATAAAAAGCAATTAGAGATGATTTTAATTAATGACTATAGTGAAAATAATAGAACTGAATTACGCAATTATAGTTATTTCAGTATAAGTCATTATAGCAGTCTTGAGAAAAACAATTTGATTGTCTATAATATTTGTCCGGAGAGGAATAAAGTGATTCTCTCACCAGAAGGAGATGGATATTATCCAAAAGATTATATTGAGTTTAAAGATAAAATATTTTTTATTGATGGTAAAATTACAAATCAACCATCTGAAAAGATATATAATTTTTTAAAAGATAGAAACCTAATTGATTCAGCGATGTATAAGGTTGAGTTAGGTTTAGTTGAATATGAAGATTTGAAACCAGGAGAAGGTAAAATAACATACTATAACAGCCAAAAAGTGACTACTTATGTTGTATGTGAAACAAGTAACAAAATTATAAAAAAATGGAGGACTAACAAATCCGAAACTACGGCTAAAAATATTGAAAAAGCTATTAAAAAAGGTTGTAAGAATTAAGATTTTCTAAATTGTATCTTTAGATATTAAGTATCCAAATTAATTTTAAAAAATTATAGTTAAGTAAGATATCATATAAATATTAGTTATGAAACATTTAAAAAAATTGGTGGTAGATAAAAGACTATTTTTTCTTTTTTTAATAATACTAATACAAGGTTGCGGCATAAATAGCCGTATAAAAAGTAATTATAAACAAACGAATAAGCTCGCTATTGAATTGTTTAATGAAAATACTAATGTGATTTCTATTCAGTATGAATATGCAAATTATGCCTATTTGTTAACCTATACAGAATATGAAGTCCGGAGTTATAAGATGAAAGATGGTAAAATTTTTTCAGTTTCTAATTTTTTAAAAAAGGAAAATTTTAGGGATGTCGTTAAAGATTTTGAAGGATTGTCAAATAAAGATTTTAATTCATGTATTGAAATGGATGGAGGGTATATTTTTTTTAAATTTAATAATAAAAGTCTTCACGAAATGACTTTAGGAGTTAATTTAAAGTGTTTTATAGAAACTGAATTTGATTCTAAATTTCTCAATTATATAAAGGAGGATTTAATCAATATCAATAAGACAGATAAAGATTTATTGTTAAATCTATAAAGAAGCTCTTTATTCAGAAGTATTACAGCAAATACAGGATAAATGCATTTTTGGAGGTAAAGACTATTCCAAATTTTATATTTAGTAAAAAGGATAACCAACAATACAATGAAAATGGCGTTTATAAAACAACAAATAGATAAGGCATTAATTATCTTTTTGCTTATATTGTTTTTCGGATGTTCGACAATTAAAAAGGAAGTGATGTCTGATGATATTTATTTAACTATAATATCAGATTACTGTAGAAATAATAAGTCGGATATTAATCATTACCAGTATTTTAATATTAGGTCTTATAAAATAAAGAATATAGATATGAAATTGTATCGTATCAGTTCTGAATATAATAAAGTAGTACTAAGCTCAGAAGGAGATGCGTATTACCCAAAAGATTATATTGAATTTAAAAAAAAGACTTTCTTTATTGAAGGGGAGATAACCAATAAATCATCTGAAAAGATATATAATTTTTTAAAAGATAGAAACCTAATTGATTCAGCGATGTATAAGGTTGAGTTAGGTTTAGTTGAATATGAAGATTTGAAACCAGGAGAAGGTAAAATAACATACTATAACAGCCAAAAAGTGACTACTTATGTTGTATGTGAAACAAGTAACAAAATTATAAAAAAATGGAGGACTAACAAATCCGAAACGACGGCTAAAAATATTGAAAAAGCTATTAAAAAAGGTTGTAAGAATTAACATTTTATTTTTAAAGTAAAAATTTTCTCTCTCCATTTTTTACAATTGTACTCATCAACAGATGGTAATAACAACGGCGTAATAGAACCAACGGAAATTCTGGAAGAGCATCATTATTATCCATTTGGATTAGAACACCAGAATTACAGTACTATTACTGGTATACAGGATATAAATACACCTTTGGAGGAAAAGAATTTCAACCCGAAAAAGGCATGAATATGTATGATTTTGGAGCGAGAAATTACGATCCGGCTATAGGAAGATGGATGAATGTGGATCCATTGGCGGAAAATTCAAGAAGAAGGACTCCGTATAACTATGCTTATAATAATCCTATTTTATCAATATAAATTCAATTTCTGATGAACGTAAAAATATTAATTTTGTTAATTTTCATAAGTTGTGGTTATACAAGTAAGTTAAATCACACCAATACTATTGAAGAAGATTACTTTATAACAAAAATAGATTCTGTTGATAATTATTATCTGATTTACGCGAAAAAAAGCAATGAGAATTTTAAATTTATTTCTGAAAAGACACATACCGAATGTGCAAAAATAATAGAAGTAGGAAATAAGTACTCTTTAAAAAAAGAGTCAATATTTGAGTTTAAAATCATAAAAAATGATTCTATTATAACAATTAGTAATCATGTTAACATAGATTGTATGATATTAGGTGATACTAAAATTTGCAAAGAATATGAAAACAAAATATATGATGTTTATATATCAAAAAATTTAAAAGGTTTATGCTATAGTGAAGACTAATAGACAGAAAAATCCCCTAATGTATAACGCTACAATTTGATGAATATGATGATGTATCAGTTTTGTAGTACATATTGTAAAAAAAGAAAAATATTAAAACAAATATAGTTAATTGCCTAAAAAAACATATAATCGATACAAGTGGATAAATCTTAGAATAGAATGATAAAACAAGTAATCAAAATAATAGTCTATGGTATACTGTTTATATCTATAAGTTGTAATAAGAAAGAAAAAACAGAAAATTTTGAACAGTATTCGATGGTAATACCATCAAACTGGGAAAAAATTAAACTGAAAGGGATTGATTCCAATATTTATTTAATACTTACAGACAGAGGAGATTCTATATTTTCTGATTTTGGTAGATATAGTCAAAAATTTGAAGAAACCGTAAAAGTATTTTCTAAAGCTCAGATTTTAAAGTATAAGTCTTTAGGTATGGATACAGAAGAATTATATTCTTCTGCTAATCCGGAAATTGATCAGTTACAGGGAACATTTCTGAGAGAATATTATTATTATGATACCATTGATGGTAAAATAGCAAAGATTAAAATCCCTAAAAAAGCTCCTAAAGGACAAACAGGAATCAATTTTGACAGTGTAGATTCAAGAAAAAATTCTCTGACCATTACTGCTGAGGATTTAAGTCAAGAAGAGCAACACCTTTTGCTTAAATCCTTCACAACGATAAGATTCGATTCTATAAAAAAATAAACGTATTTTCATTTAGTAAAGATCTTTCACCTTTCCATCCTAATTAAACCTCCTAAACTCATAAAAAACGCCTCCGGAATTCATGAATTCCGGAGGCGTTTTTGGATAACATTAGCAGTAAAAGCTTATTGTTTTTTAAACGTAAACGTATTTTTGGTACGAGAATCATTACGGTCAAATATTTTAAGCACATACATACCCGTTTGTAAACTTTCCACACTGATACGGTTATCATCAATTCTTCCATATCCGATTAACTTGCCGCTGAGATCATAAATCTGATAATTTTGCTGTGACAGATCTTTACCGCTCAGATGCAGAAAATCATGTGTAGGATTCGGATACAGCGTTAAATCTGTATTTTCAAACACCTCATTGCCTAATGTAACGGCTGCAGATCGGAAAATCAATAATTTCTGATTGCTGCCACTTGTGGTTACGGTATAATTCAAAGATCCGATATACATATTCGTAAACCCGCCCGTCCAATACGTTTTTTCGCAGAACCATAACCTGTTTTGGTTGTCCATACCGATCAGATTATAAGGAAACGTTTTAAGAGAAGAGTCCAGTACATAATGATGATCTACATCACCGTTGCTGTTAAATTCAAAACTAAACCATTTGGGCGTCTGATCGGCAACGATCTCAATACCGTTTCCAAAATTATAATGTCCTAGAAAATAGCCGAACGCAAGAATCTTATCTTTTACAAGTGTAAAATACAGAAATCGGCTATACGTATCACTGTTAAAAGAAGGAATCTGTGTAGGTTTTTTGATCCAGCTTACCACCCCGTTTGTATTCAGCTTAATAAGAGAATTGGTTCTCTCATTGGTGGCATAACTCGTAGTATAACTTTGTCCCCAGTAATCAACAGTCGTAGAAGAACTGAAGTTACCGGACATATACTCATCCATCAGAAACAGATTGTCATTGGAATCAATCTGAAACTGCACAAATTCCATTGATAAAGCGCTGTTCGGAATCGTCGGTGACTTCGCCCACATAAACTGTCCGGCTGAACTGTATTTTACCATATAAAACTTGCTTCTCTGAGCAACCGCATTTTGAAGCGTAGCAGTCCCAAAAGTTGCCTTAGAACCCATCATAGTTCCCACCATATACACATTGTTTTGGGAATCAAGTCTGAGCGCAGGGGTATGATTGTTAAATACAAAAATTGAAGGGTAGGTTTCATTCACAGGATTGGTGGAAGAATGAAACCACTGCATTCCGTTACCGTTTACATTCAGCTTTCCGATGACCATGCGCGTCAGCTGTTTTTGAGTAGGATGCGCTGTCGGGTTTGAATAATTAATACCATCTACTTTAATATTTTGCTGAGAAGCTCTTGCAGCAACATATACATCATCATTTTTGGCAACGGCAAGGCTGAACATCATCAGATCGCCTCCTTCAAATGTTTTCTTCCACGCAACAACTCTCCCTTTTGAAAGTTTTAGCATCATTACTTTAGACGTTAAAGCATCGGTATTGGCAAAATACGTCTGACCATCCAGAATATAGCCTTGTTGTACCCCATAGGTCAGATAAATATTATCCTTATCATCTACGGTAATATCAAACAATTGTTCATACCCCGTGCTGTTCAGCATAAAATGGTCTATAAGCTGTGCTTCATCATCATAATGAGCAAGCAGTATTCTGAAATTTCCCTGCTGGTAATTCGGGTTGGTCACAACAACTCCGGGTTCTAACGTGTATGTAGCCGTATTAAACGAAATTGGAACCAGATAGGTATTGTCCTTAAGCCATATTTTTTCGTGGGTATAGACATTTCCGTTAATATTAAAAATTTTTACCAGATCAAAATCTGCCTGAGCAAACGATTGATGTACGATAAACAATAAAAAGAATAAGTAAATTTTTTTCATAATCGAACGGGTTAATAATTCACATAGCGGGTTAACAGTTTGTTAACAACTGACAATATTAATAATAAAAATTCAATAATAAAATAAAAATATTGGTAATATGATAGTGTATTTCAGTTGTTGTTGTGAAATAATAAATAAATGTTTATTGCTTTTGGAGAAAATAAATACCGGCTGTGTTTAATAAGATATCTGAACAGCTGATGTAACAGAAAATAAAATGCAGTTATAAATCAAGCAGTATGCATCGTGTATTCCTGTTAAAAACAGTATTTTTACATCGGTTTAAACTTGAAAACAGATGAAACAACCGCACTACTTAAAAAAGGGCGATCAGGTAGCCCTTGTGTGTACCGCAAGAAAATTTACAAAAGAAGCCTGTGAGCCTGCCATACAGTTATTGGCTTCGTGGGGTTTAAAAGCAGTATTGGGGGCTACCATCGGCAAAGACAATTTTCAATTGGGAGGTACTGATGAAGAACGGGCAGCAGATTTGCAGCAGATGCTTGACCGTCCGGATATAAAAGCCATCTGGATAGCAAGAGGCGGTTATGGTACTGTGCGTATTCTCGATAAACTGGATTTTACAGCTTTTATTAAAGCACCCAAGTGGATTGTAGGTTTTAGTGATATTACTGTTTTACACAGCCATGTCAATACCCTTCAGATTCCCAGCATACATGCCATCATGCCTTTTACCGTTCCGAATACGATAGAAAGCGCTGTCGTTTCTTTACGAAAAGCATTATTCGGCGAAACACTTTCGTATGAGATACCATCGCACCCTGCCAACAAAACCGGGCAGGCATCGGGTGAACTTGTAGGAGGCAATCTTTCCATCTTATACAGTTTGCTCGGATCTGCTACAAGTCTGAACACCAAAGGTAAAATTCTGTACATTGAAGATCTGGATGAATATCTGTACCATATTGACCGGATGATGTACAATCTTAAAAGAAACGGTTATTTTGAAGGTTTACAGGGAATGGTTGTGGGCGGAATGACAGATATGCACGATAATGCTATCCCTTTTGGATTTGATGCCGTTCAGATTATACTGGACATCACCAAAGAATATGCATTTCCGGTTTGTTTTGATTTTCCGGCCGGGCATGTTCAGGACAATCGGGCATTGCGTTTGGGACAGCAAGTAGTATTAGCAGTAGAAAAAGAGCGTACTTCTTTAACATTTAGCGATGGCGGAGCATAACGATACCGGAAAAAAAGGAGAAGATCTCGCGGTGGATTATCTGTTGCAAAACGGATATGAGATTGTGGAACGCAACTGGTATTACCAAAAAGCAGAAATAGACATTATTGCACGTTTACAAAACACATTGATAGCCGTTGAGGTAAAAACCCGTTCATCTGCAGCGTATGGTTTGCCTCAGGATTTTGTAAATCAGACCAAAATAAAAAGACTCATTGCGGCATTTGACGCGTATATCACCCAAAGAGATCTGGATGTTCACGCACGGTTTGACATCATTGCCGTACAGTTTACACCTGAGGGAACTGCAATTGAACACATACAGGAAGCTTTTTATCCTTTGTGAAGCCAGGTTTTTCTGATGGCGTCCAGCGCATAGACATATTCACCCGAAGTATTTTCTTTGGCTGCGGCAATCATTGCAGAAGCGAGGTCTTCTGTGGGTAACGGTTCATACGAGCGATAGATTCCCAATCTGTTGAGAAAGCGAATCAGACCCACTGAAAGTTGCTCCATAGCACGGTCCGTATTTTTTCGGATCAACACACCCGGTTGGAAAACAATATTGCAGGAATAGGCTAAGGCTTTTATAGCCTCTTCAAGCTTGCCTTTCATCTGCGGGTAAAACATCCGGCTCTGGGAAGAAGCCCCGTAAGACGAAACCAGAACATGCGTATTACACCCATTCTCTTTGGCATATTTTGCAAATTGATACGGATATTCATAATCGATCTTCCATTGATTGGCTTTCGTTTTCGCCTCTTTTATCGTAGTTCCCATACACGAAAAAACCACATCTCCCGTAATCAGATCACGCCATTGCTCCATTGCATTAAAATCGACCACATGCACGGTTAACTTTTCGTGAACCGCAGCAGGTGCCTTTCTCACAAATACAATTACCTCTTCAAAAAAAGGATCATTCAATAAGTTTTCAACCAATGGTTTTCCGGTGGCTCCCGTGGCTCCGATTACTAATGCTTTCATAAAAAATGTTTATAAAAGCAATGTATTAAAAATTTGCTAAACAATAGCAGAGATCACAGCATATTTTGTATTTTAGAACAACTAATCAAACCAAGTGTTATGCAAGCATATAGAGTAGAATCTGACTTGTTAGGGGAACTTAATATTCCCGTGGATGCCTACTTTGGCGTTCAGACTCAAAGAGCCATCAACAACTTTAAAATATCCAATCACCAACTTGCCCATTATCCTGAATTTATAAAAGCACTGGCTGTAGTAAAGCTCGGAGCGGCGCAGGCTAATTTTGAACTGGGCATTCTTAACGAAGACATATACAAAGCCATTAGTTACGCCTGTAATGAGCTCATGGAAGGTCGGTTTACAGACCAGTTTCCGATTGATATGATTCAGGGCGGAGCGGGGACTTCCGTCAACATGAATGCGAATGAAGTAATTGCCAATATTGCCTTGGAATATCTGGGCAAAGAAAAAGGAGATTACCAGTATTGTTCGCCGAATGATCACGTCAACCTTTCGCAGTCGACGAATGATGCCTATCCGTCTGCGTTAAAACTCGCCTTGTTTGAAATGAACAAACAGCTGTTAGCAGCTTTGGAAAAACTCTATTTTGCTTTTGATAAAAAAGCAGCAGAGTTTGAAAACGTGATCAAAATGGGAAGAACACAGTTGCAGGATGCCGTTCCAATGACCTTGGGACAGGAATTTGAAGGATTTTCGATCACCTTTAAAAAGGAAATACAATCCATTACCCGAAGCGCTTTAAACCTTTTGGAAATCAACATGGGGGCTACGGCAATCGGCACAGGCTTAAATGCCATCCCGGATTATGCACAACTGTGTACTTCAAAAATAGCTGCGATTACCAATGAACCGGTAAAACTGGCGGAGAATCTCGTGGAGGCCACTTCCGATACCAGCGCCTTTGTCGAATATTCATCGGGACTCAAAAGGCTTTCCATCAAGCTTTCCAAAATATGCAACGATTTGCGTCTGCTTGCTTCGGGACCCAGAACCGGATTGTTTGAGCTGAAATTACCACCTAAACAGCCGGGATCTTCCATCATGCCGGGTAAAGTAAATCCGGTAATACCGGAGGTAGTCAATCAGGTGTGTTTTAAAGTCATCGGAAACGACCTTACGGTAACGTTCGCCGCGGAAGCAGGACAGTTACAGTTAAACGTAATGGAGCCCATAATTGCTTTTTCAATCATGGAATCCATTCAGTACCTTACCAACGCCATACGCACACTGCGAACAGAATGTGTAGAAGGTATTATTGCCAATACCGAACATCTGCGTCAGGAAGTGCAAAACAGTATCGGGATTGTAACGGCATTGAATCCGCATATCGGATACAAAGCAAGTACAAAAATTGCCAAAGAAGCATTGGAAACAGGGCGCAGTGTATACGATCTCGTTTTGGAACATCAACTGCTTACTGAGGAAAAACTAAACGAAATACTGGATCCGAAAAACATGCTCGGACCTCATATCTGATCTTATAACAGAGGGGCGAGCAGTCTGCATACAGAGGCGAACCCCTTTTTATACCATTTTTCATTAGTCCAGCTGTTGAGCGTCATACGGCGTGATACCAAACGGTCTTCATCAAACTGTCTGTTCAGCTCGGCTGCTGTCTTTTCACACAATATTAAAGACGTAATTTCAAAGTTGATATAAAAACTGCGGATATCAAGGTTCATCGTACCTACAAAAGAAAGCTGGTCATCTACAACTACGGTTTTGGCATGCATAAATCCTTTTTCATATAAAAACACCTCTACGTTGCGTTCTAACAGCGGTTTCAGAAAAGAAAGCGATGCATATTGCACCACGGTAGAATCTCCCGTTAATGGCAGCATAAGCTCAATATGTACCCCTTTGGAAGCTGCAATCATCAAAGCCGATTTAAAAGCTTCTCCGGGAATAAAGTAAGGAGTGCAAATGCGTACAGAAGTCTTGGCTTTCATAATAGC
Organism: Flavobacterium sp.; assembly: GCA_032096595.1. GTDB lineage: Bacteria > Bacteroidota > Bacteroidia > Flavobacteriales > Flavobacteriaceae > Flavobacterium. Next base: position 21,305 of record DAMCXY010000011.1, read on the forward strand.
TGCAATAACGGATTCCATACCGGACGGAATCAGTTCTCCGGGTGACGTAAGGGCAAAAGAAACCGGAATAGAGGATGGTAGAGTTGTCTCTTTCAGATAGTTTTCGTCAAGATGATACAGAGCACCGCGTGTAATACGCCAGTTCATAAAAAAATAAATTTCAAGCAGGCGTACCGCATCTCCTTCCAGACGGACACTGGTATCTCTCCAGTACAGGGTATTTTTGTTTTTTGGAGGGGTTTGGTTATAATATTTATCAGAAATATTGATACCGCCCGTAAAGCCGATGTTGCCGTCAATAATGGCAATTTTGCGGTGATTTCTGTAATTGCTGTTGGCAAGAGAATTGAAATGCACGGGCAAAAACACCTGAAAATCAATACCGCTGTCCAGCAGTTCCTTGCGCAGTTTTGAAAGCCGGGGAGAACCAAAATCATCGGTCATCAACCGCACAATAACACCCTCCTTCACTTTTTTCTTCATCAGTTCTATAAACGTACGGCCTGTAGTATCATCATCAAAAATATAGTATTCCAGATGGATATGGTGTCGGGCATTTTCCATAGCTTCCAACAAGGCCGGAAACTTTTGCTCACCATTGAAGAGTAAGGATATTTTATTTTTCAGCGTAAGGGAAGAAGTGCGGGTGTTTATCAGATATTGAAAAACACTTCCAAAAGGCTCTCCAATGGCCTGAACTTCTTTTTCCATGATGGGATGCAAATCTTTCCAACGCGTTAGAATCTCCTGCTGAAGATGTTTGTCCAGTTTCCGGAAATATTTTTCTTTCTGGAATTTCTGTCCAAACAGATAATAAAACAAAATACCGAGCAACGGAACAAATACGATGATAAGAATCCATGCAATCGTTTTTTCCGGATTGCGGTTTTCAATGAGGATAGTGATGATAACAGAAATATAAATCAGAGATATAGGTATCCAGTACCATTCTTTTATAAAATCCCATATCAAATGTATGTATTCCATTTTGCTATTTCTTAATACCTTTGTAATTTAGAAAAATAAAACAGCAAATGAAAAAGTTTTTAATCGTCGGTTTGGGCAACATCGGAGCCGAATATGTAAATACACGCCATAACATCGGTTTTAAAGTAGTGGATTTTTTAGCAAATGAAGAGGGAGCAGATTACCAAACCGTAAAACTGGGAAGTATGGCAGAGGTAAAAATAAAAGGAAGAACCTTATTGCTGTTAAAACCGAATACCTATATGAACCTTTCCGGAAAAGCGGTACAGTATTGGATGGAAAAAGAAAAGATAAGCGCTGAAAATGTGCTGGTGATTACGGATGATCTCAATCTGCCATTCGGTACTTTGCGCATCAAGCCAAAAGGTTCAGATGGTGGCCATAACGGTCTGAAAAGCATTCAGGCACTATTGGGTACCACAGAATATCCGCGTTTCCGGTTCGGAATCAGCGATGAGTTTAAAAAGGGACAGCAGGCAAATTATGTATTGGGAGACTGGACAGAAGAGGAAAAGGAAGCTTTAAAAGAGCGTCTCAAAGTTGCTGCAGAAGCAGTTAAATCCTTTGCTTTAGCTGGATTGGGAAATACAATGACTTCATTTAACGGAAAATAGTATGAAAAAGGCAATATTGTATTTATTATTAGCCAATCTGTTTACAGCTTGTGCTATGTTTAATAGGAAAACAGAAACAAAAACAGCAGAAACGATGGCGGCAATAATCAACAATCCATGTCCGGAGCAAGGCAATTGCACGGCAGAGCGTCTTAAAGATAAAGCGTTGTCACTTCGGGAAAGCGAAGATGGAAGAGAGGTATATGTGGAAGTGATCGATCAGAAAGGCAGTTATGTCGTTCACTATAAATATGAAAAAACGGCCAGTGGAAAGTATCAGGATGATTTTCATACAGAAGAACTCTTTTTCCAGATCCCGGCTGAGGCATTCAAAAAAGAATATAAGGATGCTGATTTGCAAAATGTTTTTATGGTTTTTGGAAGACAATGTTACTGTAAAGGGTTTGCGGGCAATTTCAGAGTAACACAGGGCGATTTACAAATCGACCATTCAGAGGAAGAAACACAGGTAAGCGTGCGCTTTAAGGCAGTGGTACCTCAGCTTTTTGAAGAACTTAATTTTAAAGTGCGATAGATGAAAAACGTATTTTTTATAGTGATGTTTTTTTGCTCCGTACAGTTGCTCAACGCACAAAATGACAGCATAGTACCTGTTGTCGGTCGCGGATCAAACACCACAGATTTTCCGGAACTTTCGGTACAACCTCAGTATATCGGTGGAATTGAAGCAATAGGCCGTACAGTGGCCATGAGTTACAATTATCCGCGTGAGGCTATAGATGAGGGCATTACCGGAACTATTATGGTTGAATTTATCGTGGATGAAGAAGGAAATGTGGCTGATGTCACCATAAAAAAAGGAGTGTGCGTACCATGTGATCAGGAGGCATTGAGAGTGGTAAAGCTGCTCAGAAAGTTTGAACCGGGACTCGATCAGAACGGAAAGCCAGTGAGAGCGCGTTATTCTCTTCCCATCACATTGAATCTCGCTGAATAATTTTTACTACTTTTGCACCGAAATTGGTTGAACATTGTTCATTAATAGGGAATCAAGTACGATTACATCAAATCTTGAGCTGTACCCGCAACTGTAGGCGATACCATATTCTTGTATAAGAAAAAGGGCGCAAGTCAGGATACCTGCCATTTTCACAACATTAAACTTTCGGGAGTTAAAGTTGATGAGAATAATGCATTGGCTCTGCTTTATTTTCTTTATATCCTAAAAGTTGTCATACTGTATATTTAACAACAAACATATTTAGGATGAAAAAAATTACCTTATTTTTCGTGTTATTACTGACACAATCCCTTTTTGCACAATTTACAGAAAATGATATCCGGTTTTGGGTGGGAGAAGGTACTAAAAAAGCTTTTTTAGTAGCGGATTTCAAAGGAGAAGAAACCATTCATTCCTATGCCTGGGGATACCGTTTTGAAAACGAAGATCTGACAGTAGAAGATATGCTGAATGCTCTTCTTGCTGCTGAACCAAAGCTGCAGGCTCAGATTGACAGTGGATATTTATCTTCCCTTACTTATAACCACCATACCGAGTTGCCGGATCAGTTTGGTTGGGCTACTTTTGACGGAACATCACTGGAAAATTTATCTATGAATAACGGAGTGGGCTATACAGATCTATATGACGGTATGTGGTTTGGTATGACGGCGATGACGGATGATATTGAAGAGCCTTCAACACCGGTAGCGGCTTACAGCTCACAATGGTTTTCAGAAGAAGATATTGTTACCTGGTTTGGAACAGGAACCCATAAAAGTCTTGTTGTGGTTGATTTCGGAACCGATTCTGAAGCCGGAGCAGACTCTTTTGTTTTTGGAATCCGCTATGAGACAGAAACGATAACTGCAGAAGAAGCTTTAGAACTGATACAAACAGAAGCCGATGCATTCGATTATGTAATGGATGCTACCCATGTTAGCGAAATCAACTGGACAGCATATAGCGGGGCAGGAGAATGGAAATCTTATACGGGTACCAATCTGTCGGATTGGAAAGAAACAGTTGTTGCTCAGATTGCTCTACAAAACGGGCAATGGCTTGGACTGAGCCTGGGCTCAAGACGACCTTTTACGCCTCGTGAAGAAGGAACTCTTGCAAACGGGGAACATCATAAGGTTTCATTCAGCATCTATCCGAATCCGGCAGTGGAGACGGTTACCTTAATGACAGAGCAGCCACTTAAAAAATATGCAGTGTATAGCAGTACCGGGAAAAAGATACAGGAAGGAACCGAAACGGTAGTGAATGTATCTGCTTTGAGTTCCGGAATATATATTATAGAAGTATGGACTGAGACGGGGAGAACAACTCAGAAATTATGGAAAAAATAATAAAAAAATGCGCTTTAAATCAAAGCGCATTTTTTTATTGCCAGCCTCCACCCAGCGATTTGTATAGCTTTACACGCGAAAGTAGTTTTGCATGTTTTATTCTGTTGAGGTTCAACTCATTTTCAAGTGCTGCTTTCTGTGTCGTGATTACTTCCAGATAAGTAGCATATCCGCTGTTAAAAAGCAGGTTGGATTGTTTGATCGCAAGATTGGTTGTCTGTACCTGATCTTCAGCGATAGCAAGCTGCTCTTCTACATTTTTAATCACAATGAGAGCGTCAGATACTTCTGTGATAGCGGTATAAACTGTTTTCTGTAAATCGATTTCTGCCTGTTCACGTTCAATTTTGGCCACTTCAAAGTCTGTTTTTAATCTCTTTTTACTAAACACAGGTTGTGTGAGTCCACCGATCACACTTCCGAATAAGGCTCCGGGTATATTGAACCAATTTTCAGGAAGCATACTGTTGACACCTCCGCTGAGATTGATCTCCAGAGACGGATAGCGCTTTGCCTGCGTAACACCTACTACGGCATTTTTGGCATCGAGCTCCAGTTCAGCAGCTACCACATCAGGGCGGTGACGCACCAGCTCTAACGGAACACCAATAGTGAGGGTATCTTTAGGAATGAGTGTAGACAGCATGGCATTTCCGAATTTTACTTCATCAGGAAACTGACCTATCAGCAAACGCAATGCGTTTTCCTGAACCCCGATTTGTTGCTTGAGATTAGGGATCAGTGCCTTAGCTACCAGCATTTGCGATTTTGTCTGCTGTGTTGCCAATGCCGTGGTGTTACCCGCCTGATATTGTAAATCAACGATTTTTAGGGTATTTTGAGTGAGCTCATAATTCGATTGCGCAACTTCAAGCTGCGCATTCAGCAACAGCAGATTGTAATATCCTTCAGCAATTTTACTGATGATTTCGGTTTGTATTGTCTTTTGGGCTTCTTTGGTTTGCAGATAGCCTGCGAGTACTTCATCGCGCTGATTTTTGATCTTTCCCCAGATATCTATTTCCCAGCTTACATTCAGAGAACTGGCATTCTGCATAGTGTACCAATACATGTTTTCAGGAGCTTCTTTTCCCTGAGTGTTGTAGTATTTGGAAGAAGCTGTACTGTAAAAATCTTTAGATCGATACTGATAGTTTACATTGCCCAAAGTGGCACTGACAGAGGGAAGCCATTCCATATTTGCCTGTCCGGCTCTGAGGTTGTTTATTTCAATATTTTTCAGTGCTTTCTGAATGTCAAAATTATATTGAAGTCCCTGCTCAATCAGAGCGATAAGATAGGGATCTTCAAAATACGCTTTCCACTGAATCTCAGCCACATCGAGACTGTCTGTAGCAACATGCAGGGAATCCTGACCTCTGAAAGTATCCGGTACTTCAATAGCCGGAGCCTGATATTCTTTCTGAAGTTTACAGGAATGCAGCACTAAAACCATAAGCAGGCTCAATCCGATCGTGTAATATTTATTGTTATAAAGGGTCATAATCAATCGTTTTTAAATTTTGCTTTCCATTTTTCATCCAGTGTCTGGAATACACAAAATAATAAGGGAATAAAAAAGATACCTGTGGCTACTCCGAACAGCATACCTCCGGCAGCACTGAAACTGATGGAATGATTTCCCTGTGCAGAAGGTCCTACTGTCCACATCAGCGGAACAAGCCCTGCTACAAAGGCAAAAGAGGTCATCAGAATAGGGCGCAGTCTCATTTTGGCGCCTTCAATAGCAGCATCGGTTATGTTTTTACCTTTTTTACGCTGCTGTAATGCAAATTCTACAATAAGAATCGCATTTTTTGCCAACAGTCCGATAAGCATGATCAAACCAACCTGTACATAAATATTGTTCTGCAGTCCCGCCATGTTTACAAAAGAGTAAACCCCCAATAAACCGGTTGGTACAGATAATAAAATAGCAAAAGGCAGCATAAAGCTTTCGTATTGTGCGGCTAAGAGAAAAAAGACAAAAATAATGCTCAGAGAGAAAATAATAATCGCCTGATTACCTGCCAGTTTTTCTTCAAGCGTCATTCCCGTAAATTCATAAGAGAAATTTCCGGGTAATTCTTTAGAGAGTTCTTCTACTACTTTTATAGCATCTCCGGTGCTGTACCCGTCTGCGGGTGTGGCCTTAATAGAGATAGCGTTGAAAAGGTTGTAACGGTTAACCGTTTCAGGACCTAATACTTTTCGCAATTTTACAAGCGTATTGGCAGGTAGCATTTCACCTTTATCATTTTTTACAAAAATATTATTAAAGGTTTCCGGATCGGTCCGGTAATCAATATCAGCCTGCATATATACCCGGTACTGTCTTCCGAAACGGCTGAAATCTCCCGCTTGTACCCGGCCGTAATAAGCACGGATGGTGTTCATAAGTTCCTTTACATTGACCCCTAAAGCTCGGGATTTTACATAATCGATATCTAATATATATTGAGGGAAATTGGCATTAAAAGAAGTAAAAGCATTGGCTATTTCTTCTCTTTCGTTGAGCTTTTTGATGAAATCATCGGCTACTTCATTAAACTTTCCGAATTCACCGCCAAGACGGTCCTGTAATACGAATTCCAGTCCGCTGAAATCTCCGAATCCTTGTACAGTTGGGCGTGGAAATACATTAAAACTGGCTTCATTGATCGCAGACAGATCTTTTTGAATACTGCTGATGATTTCCTGAATGTTTTTTACTGCTCCGCGTTCGTTGATGGGTTTCAGGTTGATATAGCCCACAGCAAACGAAGGACTTGCATTGGCATCGATGGTATTATAACCGGATATATTGGTCATGCCTTCAATTTCAGGACGTCCCTGCAACACGCTGTCGGCTTTTGCCAAAGCAATTTTTGTCCGCGCCAGAGAAGCTCCGGGAGGCATTGTTAATGAATATGTAATAAAGCTGTCGTCTTCTGTAGGAATAAAGCTTGAAGGGGTCTGACGCATACTGAATATGCCCAATAGAATGATGATAACCAACACCAGTAAAGAAAATTTCTTGTTGGCAATCGATTTTTTAACGATATCGGTATATCTGCCTGTGAACCGGTCAAAGGCAATATTGAACAAATTGAAAAAGCGTTCTTTTCGGTACCGAAGCTTACCCCTTATTCCTTTTCGGATGATCTTTTTATCGGATTTGGCTTCGTGTACATCGTGATCAATAGGTTTCAGAAAAACCGCACAAAGTGCAGGTGTCAGGGTTAATGCGTTGACAGCAGAAATCAGAATAGCAATAGCCAGTGTATAGGCAAATTGCTTGTAAAAAATTCCCGATGGTCCTTCCATAAAACCAACCGGTAAAAAAACAGCTGCCATTACCATAGTGATGGATAAAATGGCTCTGGTAATTTCACTCATTGTAGAAATAGTCGCTTCTTTAGCTTTAAGACCGGTGGTGTGCATTTTTTCATGAATGGCTTCTACCACCACAATCGCATCATCTACCACAATACCAATGGCAAGCACCAGAGCAAACATGGTCAGCACATTGATAGAAAACCCTAACAGGTAAACAAAAAATAAAGTACCCAATAAGGAAATAGGAATGGCAATAGCCGGAATAATCGTAGATCTGAAATCCTGTAAAAAGATAAATACAATGATAAAAACCAGAAAAAAAGCTTCAAAAATGGTACTTTTTACCTGATTGATGGATTCATCGATCTGATTTTTTACCGAATAGCTGATGTCGTATTTTATCCCTTTCGGAAAGGTTTTGGAAACGCGTTCCAGAACCGTACGAATGCCCATATCGATATCGCGTGCGTTGGATCCGCTGGTTTGAGTGATGTTTAAGGTAAGTCCCGGAAAACCGTTGACACTGTTGTCACTTCCTACATTTGAAGCGCCAAACTCTACCCGTGCAATGTCTTTTAATAGTAATACTGAACCGTCTTGATTGGTTTTAATAACTAGGTTTTCGTATTCTTCGGGCAGGCTGAAACGTCCCTGATGGCGCAAAGGAGTCTCAAAAGCTTCTTCGGAAGTCTCTCCGAACTTTCCCGGTGCAATTTCAAAATTCTGATCCCGGATGGCTTTCATCACATCCTGAGGCGTCAGTTGATAAAGCGCCAGTTTTTCCGGATTGATCCATGTACGCATAGAATAATCTCTGGCACCTACACGCGAAACTGCCGCCACTCCGGGAACTCTGAGTATTTCTCTGTTGAGGTTGATTTGGGAAAAAGCCTGTAAAAACGTTTCATCATAGATACCGTCCGGATGATCACTATAAATATTGATGGTCATGATGTTTCCGCTCTGGCGTGGCGTTACGGAAATACCGGCTTCGTTGACTTCTGAAGGAATCTGGCTGGTAGCTCTGGAAACACGGGTTTGCACGTTTACAGCAGCCTGATCAGGATTGGTTCCCGCTTCAAAATTGATGTTGATGGTTCCCGAACCGCTGTTACTCGCTTTTGAGGAAATATACGTCATATTATCAACCCCGTTGATGGCTTCCTCAATGGGTAATAAGACACTTTCCGCAACGGTTTCTGCACTGGCGCCAGGATACGACAGGGAAACCGTTACACTCGGAGGAGCAATTTCTGGAAACCGTGTAATCGGCAGTTTGGTTAGACCAATCAATCCCAGTAACACAAAGAGAATAGAAATAACCGTTGCCAGTATAGGGCGTTGTATAATGGATTTTAGCATAATGTACTATTGGAATTAGAACTGAGGCTTCACGATGTCGCCTTCTGCAAGTTTGTTTAAACCTGTTTTGATCACTAAATCACCGGGTTTTAAGCCACTGGATACGATGTAATTCTGACCCGATACATCTTGAATTTCAATCATTTGAAACTTCACACGGCTTTGTTCATCCAGAATATAGACAAATGTTTTGTCCTGAATGGTGGTAGTCGCTTGTTGCGGTACGAGAATCACATTGCTTTTACTTTCTTTAAGCTTTATGGTGCCTGTATTTCCGGAGCGCATAAGATCCTGAGAGTTTGGAAAACTGGCACGTAATGCAATAGAGCCTGTAGAGCGGTCTACCTGACCGTTAATCGCATCCACATATCCTTTTTCGGAGTACTCAGTGCCATCTGCAAGAATGAGTTGCACATCGCTCATAAGCTTACCGCCTTTTTCTGAATTTTCCCGATCGTTTTGCTGTAGTTTATTTTTGGTAAAATAGAGGTAATCGGATTCACTGATGCTGAAATACACATACACATCGCTGATATCTGTTAAAACGGTAAGAGGCTGTGTTTCTCCTTTGGTCACCAGGTTTCCGATACGTTTGGGAAGCCTCCCTATATAACCGCTTACAGGAGCCTTGATAACCGTAAATTCCATATTGATTTTTGCAGACGCAACTGCCGAACTGGCTCTTGCCAAAGAAGCCTTTGCTACTTCATAATTAGATTTAGCCGTTTCAAGCTGAACGCCCGCTATGACCTCATTTTCAATTAGTGGTTTTAACCGATCAATTTCTAACTGAGCATTTTTTAGTTTTGCTTTTTCAACATTTTCAGTAGCCAAAGCATCATTCAGAACTTCCTGATACGGTAACGGACTGATCTTAAAGAGCGCTTGTCCACGTTTTACATAGTCCCCTTCATCTACATAAATTTCTTCTAAAAGTCCTTCTACCTGAGGACGGATTTCTACATTTACTTTTCCTTCTATGGTTCCGATATAGTCCTTAACGGTAATGGCTGATGTAGTATCTATTTTAATAACAGGTAATGTAAGAGCATTTTCCTGTTCATTGGGTTCTTTTTGCTGTCCTTTTTTACAACTCTTAAGACTGAATGGAAGGGCGAGGAGCAGTAAACCAAAAAGAATACAGATTTTAGTGTGTTTTTTAAAAAGCATGGTATGTTTTAAGATTGTATTAGACCCTTATACATTACAAATTTGAGACCTCTCATATAAATAATCTATAATTGAGGTGTTTTTTTAAATTATTTTTAAGAAATCTGGAAAATAACATTCCGTTTTTTAGGAAGGTGTTAACGTTGTGTGTTGTTTCATAGTCCTTTTGTGTAAGTATATTTCTACAAAATGAGTATAGGAGCAACAAAAAAAGCCGCTAATCATGATTAGCGGCTTGTATAAAATATATAAAATGACTATTTTATATGTAAAGCTATTGACAATTCTTCTAATTGAGCGTTGTCTATCGCTGCCGGGGCATCAATCATGACATCTCTTCCGGAATTATTTTTAGGGAATGCGATAAAATCACGTATCGTTTCCTGTCCGCCGAGTATAGCAGTTAAACGATCCAGTCCAAAAGCCAATCCACCGTGTGGCGGTGCTCCATATTGAAAAGCATTCATCAGAAAACCAAACTGTTCTTGTGCCTGTTCTGCTGTAAAGCCTAAATGCTTAAACATAAGGGCTTGTGTATCTTTGTCATGGATACGAATAGATCCGCCTCCGATTTCATTACCGTTTAATACTAAATCATAAGCATTGGCACGTACTTTTCCGGGATCGGTATCCAGCAGATGCATATCTTCTTTTTTCGGAGAAGTAAACGGATGGTGCATAGCATGGAAACGCTCACTTTCTTCGTCCCATTCCAATAAAGGAAAGTCAACGACCCAAAGAGGTGCAAATTCATCCGGTTTGCGGAGCCCCATTCGATTGCCAAGTTCCATACGCAAAGCGCTTAATTGAGAACGTGTTTTGTGAGCTGCACCTGATAAAACCAGAATAAGATCTCCGGCTTTAGCACCTGTTTTTTCAGCCCATTGTGCCAGATCTTCCTGATCGTAAAACTTATCTACAGATGATTTAAATGTTCCGTCTGCTTCACATTTACAGTATACCATACCCAATGCACCTACCTGAGGGCGTTTTACCCAATCAATAAGGGCATCGATCTCTTTTCGGGAATAGGATGCAGCACCCGGAACAGCAATACCGACAACTAATTCAGCATTGTTGAATACCGCAAAATCTTTATGTTGAGCCACTTCATTGAGTTCACCGAATTCCATTCCAAAACGAATATCCGGTTTGTCATTTCCATATTTCTTCATCGCTTCATCAAAAGTCATTCTTGGAAAGTTCTGAACATCAATATGGTGAATTTCTTTTAATAAGTGACGCGTCATTCCTTCAAAAACATTAAGAATATCTTCCTGCTCAACAAAAGACATCTCACAGTCAATCTGTGTAAATTCAGGTTGACGGTCTGCACGCAAATCTTCGTCACGAAAACATTTTACAATCTGAAAATACTTGTCCATTCCACCAACCATTAATAGCTGCTTAAAGGTTTGAGGTGATTGTGGTAAAGCATAGAATTGACCCGGATTCATACGGGAAGGTACCACAAAATCTCTTGCGCCTTCCGGAGTAGATTTTATAAGATATGGGGTTTCTACTTCACAAAAATCCAGATTAGACAAATAGTTACGAACTTCCTGAGTTACTTTATGACGAAACATCAGACTGTTTTTTACCGGATTTCTGCGAATATCCAGATAGCGGTATTTCATACGAATATCTTCTCCACCATCTGTTTCATCTTCAATGGTAAACGGAGGCAGTTGAGAAGAATTGAGAATGGTTAAGGCAGATACCAAAACTTCAATATCTCCGGTAGCCATATTATTGTTTTTTGCTTCACGCTCAATAACGGTTCCTTTTACCTGAACCACAAACTCGCGACCCAATGATTTCGCTTGTTCCATTACTGTTTTTTCTGTGCGCTCTTCGTCAAATATCAATTGTGTAATTCCATATCGGTCGCGTAAATCAACCCAAATCATAAAACCTTTATCACGTGATTTTTGAACCCAGCCCGATAGGGTAACTTCTTTATTTTTATCGGCAATTCGCAATTCGCCGCAAGTATGACTTCTATACATTGTTAAGACTCTATAGTTGAGAACAAAGGTAAAAAGTTTTACGGGTACTTCCGAAAATTTAAATATAATTTGATGTTTTCTGTAAAAAATAATTATTTGTTAAAATTAATCAAAGGTGTTTAGTTATTTTTTGATTTAATTTATTTATTTTAGACAAAATAACAATAATAATGGGAATATGAAATTAAAACTACTTTTTACCTTTCTTAGTATTGGCGCTCTGCACACCTATGCGCAGGGATTGAATCAAAGTGAATGGCTCTGGGAGGTTCATGTGGAGAACACCTCCATTGCAGGGAGTCAGTCTCTCGGATTTATCGATAAAAACGGACATCACTTTATGGTGGGAAATTTTAACGGAACTTCAACAACCGTACAGGGAACCACTCTTCAAAATTCCAGTATAGTAACTGCTCCGTTTAAATCTGATGCATTTATTGCACGGTTTGACAGTGACGGAGCCCTGATGAATGTTATTCATTTTGAAGGCAGTCATTCAGAAAACATTACCTCTGTAGAATACGATGGTGAAGATCATTATTATATCAGTGGGGATTACAAAGGAACGATGAAACTAAACAGTACTACGGTATTGGAAAATCAGGATTTGACAGCATCTAAAACCTTTATTGCCAAATTTAATTTGTCAGGACAGCTTATCTGGTCAAAAGTTTTTGATCAGTATATTGGCAGCACCTATCTGAAGTATAAAAACGGATATCTTTATATGGCTGGAAATTATGCGTGGGATCAACTCACATTTGAGAATACTGTTTTACCCGAAGCCAACTATAACCCAACAATTGTTGGTATGGATAAGAACCTGGTCGCTAAGTTTGCCGCATCAAATGGTAATTTAGTATGGGTTTCTTCCTCAAAATATACAGGGCCTCATACAACTGTTTCTTCCGACAGAATCGGAGCTCAGGTAAAAACTTTGGCGATTGACAATAACGGAAATGTTTATATCGCAGGTGATTTTTTTGCTAAATCAGTCACCTTTGGTACTGTCACACTCAACAGAACTTCCAATACAAATGCCAACGTATTTTTCGTACGTTACAATAGTTCCGGTGCTGTAGCCTGGGCAAAAACCGCTACTATCGGAGCTACTTCCGATGCAAAGGTTTTTGATATGGGAGTAGATTCCGCTAACGATGTGTATATCACCGGAATTGCTTATAATTCGAGCATTAATTTTGACGGAACTTCCTTGCAATTTCCGGGTAATTATGGTAGTTTCTTAGTTAAATATAATACAGCAGGTAATCTGTTATGGGCAAAAAAAGGGGGTATTTCTTCTGATCAGGCACCGGGTACAGGTTTAGGCTCTTCCTGGTTTTCTAAATTGTATATAGATGCAGAAGACACAATTTTTATTGGTGGTAATTTTTATAAGTATCTCAATTTAGGTTCGGGTTTTGTGTACAATCTTGAACCGCAGAGCTATCTCATACTGGCAAAATATAATAAACTTGGTACTGTTCAATCAGCTGAGCTATATCCGTATAATCCTAATTCGGCAGCCAATTTAAAAGTATTGCGCTCAGGAACAGATTTTTCGATAATATCTAATGTATATGGGAATCTTCAGCTGAATAATCTAAATTTTTCTACTAATCAGATTAACCATTTATATATTGCCAAACGCAAATCACAGACGGCATCAAATGAAGAATTTGACGCAAGAGCATACACCGTTTATCCAAATCCGGCAACAGATGTATTATTCATCAAAGACGTAGAAAATCTGTCAGAGGAAATGCAGTTTGAGATATCGGATGTGAGCGGAAAAAAAATAGGGAGAATGCAAAAGAAAGAAGCTGTGCTGAGCGGCATTGATATATCGAGTTTATCAGCAGGAATCTATTTTCTGAGTATTTATGACAGCACAGGTAACATAAAACAATATTCAAAATTTATTAAAAGCAATTAGCAATGGGAACAGATAAAACCAAGTCAACACTCATTTTTGGATTAGCTCTTTTTGCCATGTTCTTTGGAGCCGGTAATTTATTACTGCCTCCTTTTTTAGGCTATCAGACAGGAGATAACTGGTGGAGTTCACTGGCGGGATTTTCATTTACAGGCATTCTGGCTCCTATTATAGCGACCCTTTCCATTTTAAAATCCGGAGATTACTTTACTGATTTGGGAAAGAAAAGTAATCAAACTCTGGTATATATATTAGCCACGATTAACCTGTTGTGTATTGGTCCGCTCATTGCAATTCCCAGAACAGGAGCTTCTGTGTATGAAGTTTCTGTATTACCACTAATACCGGATGCGCAACCGGTTTGGGTTTGTATTATTTTCTTTGCAGCAGTGCTCATTTTGTCAATATCCAGAAAAAACATCATTACAGTACTGGGTAAAGTCATGACGCCCATTCTGATCGCTTTATTATTGCTTCTCATAATACCGGGCATTTTTTTAGGAAATCTAAGTGCAGAAAACTACAAAATGACAGCAGATCAAAGCTTTTTAGTAGGCTTTCAGCAAGGATATCAGACAATGGATTTTTTAGGCTCACTGATTTTTTCAGTAGTTATCATTTCTGCTGCCAAACGCTATGGATATACCCATCCGGAAGATAAGAGAAAAGTTGTTATCAATGCGGCACTTATAGCAGGTTTGTGCTTACTGATCATATATGCGGGTCTTTTCTATGTGGGACATCGTTTTGAACCGACCGGAGATCATATCTCCCGAGCTTCTTTTCTCATTCAGATCAGTAGCCGGCTTTTCAATAATAATGGCGTATATCTTATTTCTGTAATTATGATTTTGGCATGTTTGACCACAGCAATTGCATTAACAGCAGGTTTTGCACGTTTTTTTGACCGTATTACAAAAGGAAGACTTGGCTATCAGGAAGGTGTTATTCTTTGTACTCTGGTTTCCATTATACTGGCAATTAACGGAGTAGAAACCATTCTGGACTATGCGATGGGACTTTTGAATTTTATTTATCCGATCATTTTGGTGCTGGTTTTGTTTACCTTTTTATTTGGTAATATGGTAACTTCCAAAGGACCGATACTCACTGCTATTATTGTAACGACAGTTATTTCTTTTATCCGTATCTTTTACGAATGGAATCCGGAACCGAATATAAAGTCAATTCTGTATAGCTTGCCATTGGTAAGATATCAGTTAGAATGGGTTATCCCGGCGTTTATAAGTTTCGGACTGGCCTTTTTGATTACCAGAATTTCTAAATAATAAATTATATGTCCTCTTTTCTGAGCAAATTCATTTTGTTTGTAGTATTGATGGTACCATTTATAAGCGTTGCTCAGGCACTGACGGGAAAAGTTCTGGATCAGGCAACGAATCTGCCTGTTGCCGATGCTTCCGTTTTTATAGAAAACTCTTCAACTGGTGTGGTGACAGATCAAAATGGCTATTTTTCTATTCCGCTGATTCCTGAAAAGGAAGTTACGGTTATCATCAGTGCTTTGGGATATCAGTACCATCTTATTGAAAATGCCCGTCCGGAAAACAACCGTATCGTATATCTTACAGTCGATGAAAACCAAATGGAGGAGATGATTATTGATAAACGATTTTTTACCAGAGAAGAATTACTGAAGTGTTTTAAGACCTTTTTTGTAGGAGCAACGCAAAATGCAAAAAAAACACAGATCAAAAATGAAGATGACATTCATTTATATTATGATGGTGAAAACTTCAAATTAACAGCCTGGGCCGATAAACCCATTAAAGTATATAACAGCAATCTCGGATATGAAATAGATTTTCACCTGGCAGAATTTGAAGTTAAATTCAGAAGGTTATCAATTATCCCGACAGATAATGAATACAGTCTGTTGTATGGTTACACTTTTTTTAAGGATATAGGAAACCATAAAAACAGAATAATAAAAAACAGAAAAGAGGTATATCAGAATTCACCGGCTAATTTCTTTAGAAGTCTGGCGGAGCATGCTCTTTCTGAGCATCATTTTCTGTTGTATGCGAATAGTTTGCCAATTGAGGAAACACAATATTTCAGCATACATACAACACCTGCCGGATATAGTATTAACGTGCTGAAAAAACCCGTCAAACAGTTGCCGTCAATAGTTATGAAAGTAGATAACAAGGATGTAACAGTTGCCGGGAAATCAGAAGAACAACCTTTTCATGTGATGAATACCAAAACCAATGCTACTTCTGTGCTTTATATCGGAGCCGATGCTATTTCCATCGATAAAAGGGGAAATCTTTTAAAAGCAAATCAGGTGTTTTTCGGAGGATTTTTCGGTGATCTCAAAGTAGCGGATATGCTTCCGGTAGATTACAGTGAATAATTTTTTTACTGCTGACAAACTGTTGTCATTTCACGCCATTAATTTTGAAATATAATTTAAAAACAAAACGTTATGACGACATCAGTTTTATCAAAACAGGCATTATTAGAACATTGGCAAGGACACCGTAATCTGACAAGAAGAGTTATTCTTGCCTTTCCAGAAAAAGAATTATTTGAGTATTCAGTAGGAGGAATGAGATCTTTTGCATTGCTGGTACAGGAAATGCTTGCTATTGCCGGGCCTGCCTTAAAAAGCATAGTACACAATGAAACAAATGCTTATGAGGAAGCGGACGGAATAAAGACTAAAGAAGCGCTGTTGACAAAATGGGATGAAGAAACAGCTGTCATCAACCATTATTACAATTTGCTGTCAGAAGAGCGGTTTCAGGAGACTTTTAATCTTTTTGGTCAGTATGAGTTTAAAATAATAGACAATATTTTTTACTTTATTGATAATGAAATTCACCACCGCGGACAAGGCTATGTATATCTGCGCTCATTGGGCATTGAACCTCCTTATTTCTGGGAACGATAAAAAATAAAAGGCTGTGATTTCACAGCCTTTTATTTTTTTCCTAATTGCATCAAACTTGGTGTAAAAAAAGAAATTATTCCTACAAAACTGATGACAGCTCCCAAAATAATAAAAGTTAAGTTTACTCCTATATTGTCTGCCACAAATCCGGTACTGAGCAATCCGATCATAGAAGGGATAATGGCAATACTGTAAAACATAGAGAATACACGTCCCATTTTTGACGGATCTATTTCTTCCTGTATGATCGCTACAAAGTTGGCGTTATATATAGAGGCAGCGGCACCGCCTATCACCGTAAGCACTGTAAACAGAATAAAGGCATCAGTAGGCAGAATTCCGGATATTGTAAAAGTCAGCCCAAGTACAATATGCATTACATTTATAAAGATGATTTTTCGGACTGTTGGTTTTATGATTCCGATCAGTCCGCCGCCAATGAGCATTCCTACGCCCCAAACAATTTCAATGATACTCATTTCAAATTTGCCTCCGTTGAAATGGTTAAGCGTCAGTAATGGAAATAAAACACTTACCGGCAAAATACAAAAGGTAGCAATAATGGAGTAAATAAACATCCACGTAATTCCTTTATCTCTGAAAACTTCCACAATACCAATGCGTAAATCTTTCCATACCTTGGCAAGTTTAGAGGAATCATCATCAGGAGCCTTTTCCGGATTGGGAATATACACAAAGAGTAAGGAGGTAATGGCAAAAACAGCCCCTATAATATCAAACAAAAGTACATTTCCGATGCTGAATAATCCGATAAGTAGAGCGCCCAGTGCCGGGCCCGCAATACTGGAAACTGACTGAATAATCTGATTGATACCTGCAATGCGCAGCAATTGATCTTTTGGTGCAAGCATAGGAATGGCTGCCTGCATAGCCGGCATATGAAAGGCTGAGCCTACAGAGCGCAAGCCAAGCATAATATAAATAAAAAACAGGCTCTGATTGCCCATATAAAAATTGAGCGCCATAAAAGCAGTACACAGAGCTACGAAAGCATCTGAAAAAATCATGGTTTTTTTACGATCCCACCGATCGATATAGACTCCTGCAAACGGACCTATAATGGCTTGGGGAAGCAAAGCGGCAATAGCAGCAAAAGCAAGTGTTTCTGCTGAGCCGGTTTCAATGCTCAGCCATATGATAATGGCAAAATTAACTGCCGAGCTGCTGATTAAAGAGATAAACTGACCTGCCCAAATAAGAGCAAATTTTCTCATCCAAGTTTCTTTCATATAAAAAAGAATTGTTCTTTCTGAAAAAGAAGTTATAAATATAATGGAGGGATACAGATGAAGAAATCTGTATGAAAAACGGAGTTAAGGTTTTTCTACGCTAGAAAAACAATAAAAAAGTGGTGTGCCACATGGTTGACATGTCATAAAATTCTGTGCAAAATTACGCAATTTTATGAATTTTAAAAAGTTTTTTTACAGCCGGATTAAACCTTGTTTATTCGTCTCTGAATAGTTGTGAGCATTTGTCTGATATCGTCTTTAAGTTCTTCAGGTTCAATAATATCTGCCTGATCGGCAAACATCAAAAACCACCGGGAGAATCCTTCTGTAGTATCTCTGCAATAAAAAGTCATTTCAGTAGTATGCTCTGAAATGATTTCAGATTCAAAACCAAAGTGAACACGTTCCCATTTGAGGAAATGAACAACCTCGTTATCCACACGGATGCGTACTTTTGTTTTAGGAGCGTTTTCTTTTTTCTGAAGCAAAAAGGTATGAACCGATGGGTGTTGAAGGGTGTAAGGTATTTCCGTTGAAGTAATCGTAAAAATACGATCGGTACGAAACTGGCGGTAATCACTTCTTTTCAGGCAATAAGCATACACATACCAAAAGCCGCCTTCGTGGAATAATCCAATAGGTTCAATAATCCGGTTGGCAGCGAAAGTATCTTGTATTCCTTTGTAATGAATGAGCGTCTGCTGTTTTTTTGCAATGCTTTCAAACAGTAATGTGAGGGTTTCCGGAGCTTCTGAATTAAAAAGACTTTGAGCCGGGGAGCTCATGACAATGGTTGATTCTATGGTTTGAAGCCACTCTTTCTCGGAACCTTTCAGGATGGATTTTATTT
Organism: Flavobacterium sp.; assembly: GCA_032096595.1. Classification (GTDB taxonomy): domain Bacteria; phylum Bacteroidota; class Bacteroidia; order Flavobacteriales; family Flavobacteriaceae; genus Flavobacterium. The sequence goes on from DAMCXY010000011.1 coordinate 40,040, forward strand.
TGAACATTGCATTCATAAAATGCTGTGACAAATCCCGGTCTACATACTTTCCTACTAATTTCTCGGCTGCAATAAAACTCATTGCTTCTTCCTGAGTAAACATAACCGGAGGAAGCTTGTAGTGATCCATAAGTTCATATCCCGATCCGGCTTCGCTGTAAATGGGTACGCCTGCTTGCTCCAGACTTCTGATGTCACGGTAAATGGTTCGAAGGCTCACCTGAAATCGGTCTGCGAGGTCTTTCGCTTTGACAATTTTTCTGGACTGCAGATGAATGAGGATGGCGACAATACGATCAAAGCGCTTTGTTTCCATAAAAGACAAGGATTATTTTATGCGTTGATACACTTCTGTAAAGCAATCATAGCACTGTGCTTTAAGAATAAGTTGCTCATTTTCAACATTGATAGACTGTTTGTTCATGACCCCGGTTTTTAAGATGTTTTGGGGTTCACTGCTTTCAATTACAGTTCCTTTTTCAATGGTATAGGGCTTTTCAGAAAGTTTATGTGAATTCTCATAAACAGATAAAGTAGAAGGGGTAATCTTGATAATATGTTGCTTTTTCTCGGGATCAAAAGTGACCGTTTGACCCGTAATACCTCCTGAACGTTGAATTAACACCCATTCTCCTACATGTGCCTGAGCAGAATTATTTTTCATTGTAGTACATGCATACGTTAAGTTGAGGATCAATAACAACAGCAGAAATTTTTTCATAGCAACAATTTTATAGCGAAGATAAACTATAATTTCAAGAAAAAAGTCGGTTATAAACCGACTTTTTCTTCTTCATAGCTATTTTTTTCGTAAGTATTTATCTTGTACAGTTAGCTGTCCAAGTTTTTCCGTCTTTAATGTAAAGCATTTTTAAAGTGCTTGCATTAATTCTAATATAACTCGTTTCGTCACCTCCGATGTTGATATACATGTTATCTCCATCTTCTTTGAATTCAATACCTGTGATGTTCTCAATTCCGTCAGAGAAAGCAAAGTTATATTTGTTTCCAACTTTTGCTACTGTTACTGAACCATCACTTACAGACTTAGTTTCTCCGTCTTTAAGAAACGATATAGAACCATTATATGTTCCTACGAATAAATCGTTGTCTGCCGGATCATCGTCATCACTACAAGAAGTAAAAACAACAATACTCAACATTAACACTCCAAAAATTTTAAGTAAACTTTTCATACAATTTTTTATTTATTAGTTTTTAATTCTAATAATCTTTATTCAATTGAAATGCCAAATTACATTAATTCTTGTTCTTTTGCAGATAGGTTTTTGAATGACAGTGTTTTATACAGATTTCACATCGGTCTTTGATATTGCTAAACAGTCTGTTTGAATGGGTATTTTTTACACATTTGATTTAATATTTCTACATTTTTTGAGAAATATTGAATTTCTTGAGAAATACAAACGATAATAAAGCACCTGTCATTGCCATTCCGGCACCCATCAAAACAGAAGTATTATACGAGTATCCTATAATAATCGGGATTCCGCCTAAATAAGCTCCCAGAGTGTTTCCTATGTTAAAACTTGCCTGCCCGGCAGAGGCTGCGAGGGTTTCTGCTCCCTGAGCATTTCTGATCAGCATCATTTGCAAAGGAGAACCAATCGTAAAGGCTACTAGTCCGGTTATAAAAGCCATGATATAAGCCATTATGTTGATATGAGCTGTAAAATAAACTATAATCAGACATACTACCATAGACGACAAACACAAAATAGCTGCTTTTGTGGGAGAGATGCTGTCAGAAAGTTTACCTCCTAAAATATTCCCAAAAAACATTCCTGTGCCTACAAGAATCATAATATAAGGAATGTTGTCAGCAGGAACTTTAGAAACATTAATAGACATGGGAGCTATATAGCTGATCCATGCAAACAATCCTCCGGTTCCTATCGAAATAATAGCTATTAAAAGCCAGGCCTTTATTGTCTTAAAAAAACTTAACTGAGATAGCATACTGGTATTGCCCCGGGTTTCTGTTTTAGGCAGCCAAAACAGAATGGCAAGAAAGGTTACCAGCCCTAAAAAGGCAATTATTATATAAGTAATACGCCATGTATAATGATGTCCGATATAGGTGCCCAGCGGAACACCCGCCAGGTTTGCAATCGTCATTCCGGTAAACATAAAAGCAATAGCTTGTGCTTCTTTTCCTTTGTCTGCCAGTTTTGCAGCAACTACTGACCCTACCCCAAAAAAAGCACCGTGTGGTAAACCTGAAATAAACCGAGCAACAGAAAGCGTTTTAAAATCGGGAAGGATGGCAAACAAGCCATTGAAAATAAAAAATAAAAGCATTAAAAACAGCAATACTTTTTTAGGTGAAAATTTACTGGTAAACATGACCAGTGTTGGTGCTCCTACCACTACGCCTAATGCGTATAAAGCGATAAAATGAGCGGCATCTGTATCCTTTACAGATAAATCTTTTGCAATGTCGGGTAGAATACCCATCATGGTAAATTCAGTCATTCCAATAGCCAATCCACCGAAGGCTAAGGCTATTAATCCTTTTTTCATTTAATGTATAGTTATATAATGTCCGTATGTCTTAGAGAAAGATCATTTAGGGCATTCTCTGAAAAGGATGAAACGTACAAAAGCAGTGTCATCAGGTAGAGAATTCCAGCGAGTTCTTTACTAAAAGATTATTGGGTTAAGTAATAAAAATTATTGTTTTTCTTTTCCGCGCTCATATTGATCTGCCCAGTCAATGGTTTCGTCCAGATCTTCTGCTGCCTGATAGACAAAATGAGGGTTTCTCAGGAATGCACGGGCAATAGAGACAAAATCGGCCTGATTATTTTCTAAAATCGTCTCTGCCTGATTACCGTTGGTTATCAATCCGACAGCACCCGTAATGATACCGGTTTCATTTTTGATACGGTCAGCAAACGGCACCTGATAGCCCGGTTCGGCAGGGATACTTTGTTCCCGTACCCCGCCACCTGTAGAAACATCAATTACTTCAATACCTTTTTGTTTCAGGATAGCGCACAGGCGAACAGTTTCATCAATATTCCATCCGTTTTCTGCCCAATCCGTTGCTGATACGCGAACCCATAAAGATTGTGTAGATAGCTCAGGCTGTACATCATCGATGATTTCCAGTAAAAAGCGGATTCTGTTTTCAAAAGATCCTCCATAAGCATCTTCTCTTTTGTTAATCAAAGGAGAGAGAAACTGATGAATCAGATAACCGTGAGCAGCATGGAGTTCAATAATTTCATAACCGGCTGTTACGGCTCTTTGAGCAGCGGTCTTGAAATAATGGACATATTCTTTTATCTGCGGAATGGTCAACGCAAAAGGAGGGACATCTTTTGTATGAAAAGCAAGAGCGGAAGGGGCAACAGTTTGCCAGCCGTTTTCTTCTTCCGGTGCAAATTGATTGCGGTTGATCCAGGGTTTATTTGAACTCGCTTTTCTGCCGGCATGTGCCAGCTGAATGCCGGGAATACTTCCCTGAGATTTTATAAAAGATGTAATTTGTTTATATTTTTCTATCTGGCCATCTTCCCAAATACCCAAATCTGCATACGTAATACGTCCGTCAGGCGATACTGCTGTAGCTTCCTGAATGACAGCACCTGCTTTTCCTATAGCAAACTGTCCTAAATGTACCAGATGCCAATCTGTAGCATATCCGTCTTTTCCGGAATACTGACACATAGGAGAAACTACAATTCTATTTTGTAAGATTTGATTTTTTAGGTGAAGCGGGGTGAATAGTTTACTCATAATAGACATTTTGAAACAACAAAGTTAGGGTAATAATTTTTTATGGAAGACAATTTAACGGCATTTAAGACAATTCCATAAAGGAAGAGATAGCACTTTTAAAGCTTAGAGAGTGCTAAAAGACTAAAAAAAACCGAAAAGATCTAAACCGCTCTCTCTGTAACGTGTTCCTTTTTTGTTACAACCTTAGTTTTGAGTAACTAAAATGGAATTATAGTGCCAATGCATTAAAAATAAAGCGTTTTGATTACCTTTGTAGCTTTATTTAGATCAGTATGATAAATTCAATGACCGGCTTTGGTAAAGCATCCTTACAACTACCCTTAAAAAAGATAACCGTTGAGGTAAAATCACTAAACAGTAAGAATTTAGATTTAAGCGTACGGTTACCACAGGTTTATAAAGAAAAAGAATTAGAAATACGCAATCTTATTGCGTGCGAACTTGAGCGTGGTAAGATAGATTTTTCTTTATTTATAGAAGTTACAGGAGAAGAAACAGCGAGCCGTATCAATGCTCCTATTGTCAAAGCTTATATCAATCAGATGAAGGAAATTCTTCCGCATGCAGATGAAACGGAGTTGATGAAGATGGCCGTACGTATGCCAGATTCCTTAAAAACGGAACGTCTTGAAATTGATGAGAATGAATGGAAGTCAATACAGAGTGTTATCACAGAAGCCTTGCACAATATTGCGGCATTCAGAGCGCAGGAAGGTAAGAAGTTACAGGACGACTTTATTTTACGCATTGGCAACATCCGTCAGTTGATGAATGAAATTCTGATTTTGGATCCGGAGCGTATTGTTGCCGTAAAAGAGCGTATCAAAAATAATCTGAATGAATTGCAGATTACTATTGATGAGAACCGGTTTGAGCAAGAAGTAATTTATTATCTGGAAAAACTTGATATTACAGAAGAGAAAGTACGTTTGCTGAATCATTTGGACTATTTTCTGGAAACGCTAAACAGCGATGAAGCAAATGGACGTAAATTAGGCTTTATCTCGCAGGAAATGGGAAGGGAAATTAATACTACCGGTTCAAAATCCAACCATTCACAAATGCAGAAACTGGTTGTACAGATGAAAGACGAATTAGAGAAAATAAAAGAGCAGGTTTTGAACGTGCTTTAATATAACTACAACAACACAACTAAAATGAGTACGGGAAAATTAATTGTTTTTTCAGCACCTTCTGGATCTGGAAAAACAACGATCGTAAAACACCTTTTAAACCAGAAAAACTTAGGATTAGACTTTTCTATTTCCGCTACATCGCGTTACCAAAGAGAAGGAGAGATAGACGGAAAAGATTATTACTTTATTTCTGCTGAGGCATTTCAACAAAAAATAGCAGAAAATGCTTTTGTAGAATACGAAGAAGTATACAAAGATAATTTTTACGGAACTTTGAAATCGGAAATTCAGCGCATTTGGGATGAGGGTAAACACGTCATATTTGATATTGATGTTATTGGTGGTTTGAATATAAAAAAACAGTATCCGGAACAAACACTTGCGATATTTGTGAGCCCGCCTTCTATTGAAGAACTGGAAAAGAGATTGCGTTTCAGACAGACGGAATCTGATGAGAAAATACAGATGCGGATTGATAAAGCAGAAAAAGAAATTGCTGAAGCACCCAAATTTGACGTGATATTGAAAAACCATGATTTAGAAACGGCTAAGAAAGAAGCCTATATTCTTATCGATGAGTTTGTAAATTCATAAAACAAAAAAAGAATGAAAGTAGGTTTGTATTTCGGTACGTTTAATCCGGTACATATCGGACACATTATCATTGCTAATCATCTGGCAGAAAATTCAGAACTCGACCAGATCTGGATGGTGCTTACACCGCATAACCCTTTGAAAAAAAAAGCAGGATTGTTGGAAGATTATCACCGGTTGCATATGGTACATCTCGCAACAGAAAAATTTGAAAAGATACAGGCTTCAGATATTGAATTCAAATTACCTCAGCCCAATTATACGATCAATACACTGGTACATCTGGAGGAAAAATTTCCAAAACACGAATTTTCTCTGATTATGGGCGAAGACAATCTTAAAGGTTTTCATAAATGGAAAAATTATGAAGCTATTTTAGCACATTACCATTTATATGTTTATCCGCGTATATCAGAAAGTAAAATCCCTGAACAATTTAAAGACCACCCGCATATTCATAAAATAGAAGCACCTGTGATTGAACTTTCTTCTACGTTTATAAGAAACAACATTAAAGAAGGCAAAAACATTGAGCCGATGCTTCCGGAAAAAGTGTGGGAATATATCGATCATAATTTGTTTTACAGAAAATAACATATCCTTAAGAACAAAAAGAATTAACTTAGTAGTTGGTTCTTTTTTAATTTATAGAAACATGAGAAATTTTGAGTTATACAATCCGACCCGTTTGATCTTTGGAGAAAATCTGCACGACAGAATTACAGATCTTATTCCGCAAAACAGTAAAGTACTCCTCGCGTATGGCGGAGGAAGTATTTTTAAGAACGGCGTATATGAAAAGGTAAGCAAAGCACTGATGCCATTTGAAGTGGTTGAATTTGGAGGCATTGAACCAAATCCGAGATTTGAAACCCTGATGAAAGCGGTGCAGCTCATCCGCGAAAAACAAATAGATTTTATATTGGCAGTCGGTGGCGGAAGCGTTATAGATGGTGTCAAATTTATTTCTGCTACGGTAAAATTTGAGGGCGATCCTATTCAAATTCTTCAACAGCGGTTACTGATAAAAGATCCGCAGCAGGTAGTACCTTTTGGAGCAGTCGTGACTTTACCGGCAACAGGTAGCGAAATGAATTCCGGCGGAGTAATAACGATTGAAGCTACTCATGAAAAACTGAGTTTTGGCGGAGAAGCATTATTCCCTGTTTTTTCGATTGCAGATCCTACCGTCATACAATCCCTGCCTAAAAGACAGCTGCAAAATGGAGTAGTAGATTCTTTTGTACATGTATTAGAACAATATCTGACGTATAAACACGACGCCTTTTTACAGGACAGAATTGCAGAAGGAATATTGCAAACATTGATTGAGATTGGTCCTCAGGTAATACAAAAGCCGGAAGATTATACGTTGGCTTCCAATTTTATGTGGTGCTGTACAATGGCGCTTAACGGTTTGCTCAATAAAGGAGTGCCTACTGATTGGGTAACCCATATGATTGGTCATGAACTCACGGCGATGTATGAGATCGATCATGCGCGAACATTGGCCATAATCGGACCTAATCTTTATAAAGTTATGTTTGAAACCAAAAAAGAGAAGCTGGCACAATATGGCGAAAGAGTATGGGGTATAACCGGGAAATCCGAAGAAGAAACGGCAAGAGAGGCCATTGAAAAAACCATTGCGTTTTATCATGCCGTAGGCATTGATACAAAAATTTCAGAGTATACGTCACAGTATCAGCAAAGTGCAGAGACAATTGTAAACCGTTTTAAACAGAGAAACTGGATAGCAATGGGAGAAAAACAGAACATTACGCCGCTTGAAATAGAAAAAATAGTAGAAATGGCTTACTAAAGCAAAAGCGTTTAGACACCATATCTAAACGCTTTCATAAAAACAAAAAAATATTAATTTATTTCAAATGATTAATTATATAAGAATAACGTCTTTGTTGGTTCTTAAATTGCGCTTATTTACTTAAAAAATTGTTAAAAACACAGATCTTCAGAAAAGAAAAAAACAGCTTAATAGTAAAATAATTGCTTTACATAGTAAAATAATTAATTTTGCAGAACAAACATTTTATAATGAATGAAGAACCAAAGTTTGCTGTAATCGGGGGTGGAAGCTGGGCAACAGCCATCGCAAAAATGCTTTGCCATAATTTAGAAGAGATCGCATGGTACATGCGAAACGATTCAGCAATTGAAGAAATATTAGAAAATCATCACAACCCGAACTATCTAAGTTCAGTTGAATTTGATACCAACCAATTGCGGCTCACTTCAGATATCAATGAGGCGATCGCTTTTGCCGATTATTTGATATTTGCGGTTCCCTCTGCCTTTTTAGGACATGAGCTGGAAAAACTTACTATAGATATTTCTGACAAAATTATTATTTCGGCTATAAAAGGAATTATTCCTGAAAGCGGACTGATTGTCGGAGAACATTTTTGTCAGACCTACCGGATACCAAGAGAAAATATTTGTGTGATTGCAGGACCTTGTCATGCAGAAGAAGTGGCATTAGAACGACTCTCCTATATCACCATTGCCGGAATCGATCTGCCAAAAGCTGAAATCGTGGCTGATTGCTTGAAAAGTCATTATATAAAGACAAAAGTGTCAGATGATGTTTTTGGGGCTGAGTACACCTCCATGCTTAAAAATATCTATGCAGTAGCCTGTGGTATGGCTCATGGATTGGGATATGGAGATAATTTTCAGGCTGTGTTAATGAGTAATGCCATCCGCGAAATGAAACGCTTTATCAAAAAAGTACACCGGATGAAAAGAAACATCAATGATTCTGCCTATTTAGGAGATTTACTCGTTACCGGTTATTCCCTTTTTTCAAGAAACCGTATGTTTGGAAATATGATTGGCAAAGGATACACCGTAAAATCGGCACAAATGGAGATGAATATGGTTGCTGAAGGATATTATGCTACGAGAAGTGCTTATATCATGAACACGGATCTCAAAGCAAAAACACCTATCATAGATGCTGTGTACGATGTTTTATACAACGGAAAAGAGCCTAAAAAAGTTTTTAAAAAATTAACCGAAAAATTAGATTAGAACACGTTTCTTCTTATTTTAAAACGATATTAATGATAAGTTTCTGTTTTTTAGATACTTATCATTTTTTTTGTTCTTTTTTTATACGTTAAAAAATAATTGTATCTTGTTGATTAAACGGAGGTTATAGTACTTTCCCTTGGTTTAAAAATAAAAAATTACTTTTGGAGCTTAAAAAAAAATAAACATGGGACACGCAGATCATTTGATTAATCATCCGGGATTGATTATCGGTTTTGGGGTAGCAGTTATTATTATGCTATTACTTGATTTAGGAGTTTTTAATAAAAACAGCCATGAAGTTTCCAATAAAGAAGCGCTTATATGGTCATTGGTTTGGATTTTCCTCTCAATGGTTTTTAGTGGGGTTGTATATTATGTACTCGACAAACCTCACGGAATTACGGATAACTTTTCTAAATACCAGGCCGCCTATTGGATAGAAAAAGCATTATCAGTAGATAATCTGTTTGTCTTCATACTTGTTTTCCGATTTTTTAAAATACCCAAAAAGTACCAGCACAAAGTACTATTCTGGGGTATATTAGGGGCATTGGCTTTCAGAGCCATCTTCATCTTTGCCGGAGTAGAACTGATCAAACTTACCTACGTGCACATTCCTTTTGGCGAACATCCGCTGGAAGTAAACGTAGTACTTACTATTTTCGGATTATTTTTGCTCGTGGCAGGTTTTAAATCATGGTTTTCCAGCAACGATGATTCTGAGTCAGATAATATGTCCAAAAATATAGGAGTACGTTTAGTACACAGATTCTTCAAAGTTTCGAATGATTTTGATGGGGATAAATTTTTTACCGTTCAAAAAGGAGTTAAAATGGTTACGCCATTATTTGTGGCGCTCGCTGTAATTGAAATCACAGATTTGGTGTTTGCGGTTGACAGTATTCCGGCTATTTTTGCTATTGCTCCTGATGATCCGTTTATTCTTTATACTTCTAATATTTTTGCTATTTTGGGATTGCGTTCTTTATACTTTCTGCTGGCAAATTCGATGGATATGTTTTCCAAACTGCATTACGGACTGGCAGTAATACTTGTGTTTATAGGCGTGAAAATGCTCATTATGCCTTTCTATCATTTTGATTCAATGGTTTCATTAACCATTATAGGCTCTGTTTTGATACTCTCTGTAGCAGCCTCATTGTTATTTCCTGTAAAACATAAAACCAGCTAAAATGAAAAGGTTTGAATATAAAGTAGAGAAAATAGAAATATCTCTTTTTAAAGGACTCAATACACCGGAACTTGAAAAGCGAATGAATATTTTGGGAATGAGTGGTTGGGAACTTGTTTCAGTAGCGTCGAATGACAACCTGTACCAGATGATTCTTTTTCTCAAAAGAGAAGTATAAAATAAAAAACGGCTCAAAGCCGTTTTTTTATTTTATAAGTATGCCACGTTGTTGCATAACAGGAATATCTCTCATCGCAAGATCATTAATAGACTTTGCTTTAAAAACAAATGTTTTATCATACAGCTTGTTGCCTATAAAATACGTTACGGCAAATTCATTATTTAAAGCCAGTACATTGTTTTCTAACAGTTCTATTTTTAAAAAACTCTTGGCTTCCGTTTCCTTAAAAGAATGACGGAAAGTACCTGTTTTCCGTTGTTCACCGTTAATGATACCGTAAGCTCTGGATACTACAATAGGCATTTCTAACAATTCATTCGTATCGTTTATCAGATAAGCATACCAGCAATCTTCCTGAAAATCTTCATTCCACTCTTTTATTGCAGCCATATATACGTTTTCTGCAACGGGTATTTCAATATCCTTTCTCATCCTTTATTTACAATAATTAAAGCGCAAATATACTTCAAAATATCGTAAAAGGAGGGAAGTACTGTTCGGCTTGAGCTACAAAGTATCCAAGAGACCAGAGCTGTATCCGGTTCTGTAAATCTTATGGCATAGCATTTGTTATTCATTTACAGTATTTGATTTATAAGAATTACTATGAAAAAAGAAAGACCGCTCCGAAATTTGAGCGGTTTTTTTATTTTATGTGTAACGTTTTGAAAAAAACGGCACTAATACTATAAATATTTAAAGATAACTATGTTTAAGCAGTTTTTATTTTTAGAATGGAAATCATTCTTCCGATCACCCAATTTGGCAATCAATATTATTTTAAAGATTCTGGTCTACTTTTACTTATTCCTGTTTGCTCTTTTGGCATTGGTATATGGAGCGGGAACGTATTTCTTTATTGAAGAAATGGACATGGTTCCTTTTGAAGTAGTCAATAAATACATTATTTATTATTTTACTGTTGATTTGTTTGTACGTTATATATTTCAGAGGTTCAATCCGTTGAATATAAAACCACTTTTGGCAACCAATGTATCCAAGAAAAAAATTGTCAATTTCATATTGGCCAAAAGCACAATCTCTATCTTTAATATCATCAATTACCTTTATTTGATACCGTTGACGGTGGTGTTTTTAATCAATGATGGTTTTTCTTTAAAGCTATTGGTTTGGGGCATCAGTCTTTTGGCTTTGGTGAATGTCAATAACCTTCTGAATCTGCTGTTGAATAAAAAGAATGCCGTTTTCTTCAGTGTATTCGGAATTCTTGCTGTTTGCGGCGCATTGCATTATTGGCAGATTATCGATATTACAGTTTATACCCAATATTTCTATACCGCTTTTTATGAATATCCGTTTCTGATTTTGGTATTGGTAGCGACCTTGTTTTTTATGTACCGTTATTCTTTTACCTTTTATAAAAACAGTCTATACTTAGATAAGGGATTACAAAAGAAAAAAGACGAAGTACAAAATGTAAACCTTACCTGGCTGGATCGTTTTGGAGTAACGGGTACTTTCTTAAAACTGGATATAAAGATGCTGATGCGAAACAAGCGTTCAAAAACAGCCATGATTTCCAGCTTTGTTTTCATTTTCTACGGACTGCTTATTTTTACCAATATTGTCGATATGTACAGTTCTCCCGTATTCTATATATTCGGAGCCATTTTTGTAACCGGAGGTTTTGTATTCAATTTTGGTAATTATATTCCAAGTTGGGACTCATCTTATTACCCTTTTATGATGACTCAGAACATTACCTATAAAAATTATTTAAAGTCTAAATGGTGGCTTATGGTTATCGCTACGATACTGTGTACTTTTTTAGCTACGTTCTATCTTTATTTCGGATGGCCCGTGTATCTGATGGTTTTCTCAGCAGCTTTATTTAATATCGGGGTCAATTCTTATCTGGTAATGTTGAGCGGGGCTTTTGTGAAAACACCCATAGATTTGTCAACAAATAAAAATCTTATGGGAGATAAAACGGCATTTAATATGAACAGTATCTTACTGGCAATGCCAAAGATTTTCTTGCCGGTTATCCTGTTCTTTATAGGAAAGATAATTTATAATGATGTTCTCGGCTGTATACTTGTTGGCCTGGTAGGAATCATTGGTCTGGCATTCAGAGACCTTATCTTTAAACAGATTGAGAGAATTTATAAAGCAGAAAAATACAAAACCATTCAGGCATACAAACAAAAAAATTAAGACTATGATACACGTACAGAATTTATCAAAATCATATAACGGAGTAACCGTTTTGAATATAGACCAGTTAGAAATTCCAAAAGGAGAAAGTTTTGGATTGGTAGGGAATAACGGAGCAGGTAAAACGACTTTTTTTAGCCTTCTGCTGGATCTTATCGAACCTTCTACAGGCTTTATCGCAAGCAATGGTATTAAAATACACGAGTCTGAAAACTGGAAAAAATTTACCGGTGCCTTTTTAGACGAATCATTTCTGATCGGATATCTGACACCTGTTGAATATTTGTATTTTATTGGAGAATTGAGAGGTCTGTCAAAACCAAATGTAGATGAGTTTCTCATTCCTTTCAAAGCCTTTTTTAATGATGAAATATTAGACGGAAAAAAATACATAAGAGATTTATCAAAAGGAAATCAGAAAAAAGTTGGTATTGCTGGTGCGTTTTTGGGAGATCCGGAAGTTGTAATATTAGATGAGCCATTTGCCAACCTGGATCCAACAACACAGATTCGTTTAAAAAATCTTTTAAAAGACATCGCGGCTACCAAGAAAATTACCATGTTGATTTCAAGCCATGATTTACAACACACCATTGAGGTTTCAAACCGAATCGTAGCTCTTGAAAAAGGAAGAGTGATTAAAGACCTCAAAACAGATGAGAATACCATGAGCGAATTGGAAAATTTATTTGCAGTCTGATTTTTGGTATGATTTTCGCTTATTTCTTAGAACATATAATCAAACGCCATGATATAATATATTAAATAAATAGAATTAGTTATATAAAACACTTTAGAAGTATATTTTAAAGTGTTTTTTTATATTTTTACCATTCGAAAAATATTTTCTTAGGAGAGATACTAAAACGAATACTTATTAGGTTTTAAAAGATAAAGATTATTGTATTGTGCGGAAATCAAAAGGGTTACTTTATATACTTGCTGCGTTATTCCTGACGGTAATGATCGCTTGTTCTACAAAAAAGAATACAGCGATGTCCCGGGGATATCACTCTGTTACTACGAAATATAATATTTTATACAACGGACGGCTTGCCTACGAAAAAGGAATAGAATCTTTAAAGGAAAAATATTATGATGATTTCTATAATATTTTACCCGTAGAACGAATGCAGCCAGATGAGAAAACATTGGTGACGGCAAAACAAAAAGATCCTAATTTCCAAAGGGCAGAAGACAAAGCGATTAAAGCTTCTCAACTACACTCCATTTACATTGCGGGAACAGAAAACAATCCGCAGATGGATGAAGCCTATATGCTGCTGGGAAAATCACGATATCACGATATACGCTACATTCCGGCAATAGAAGCATTTAACTACATCATTCTGAAATACCCTGATAGTGACCTGATCTATGATGCAAGAGTATGGAAAGAAAAAGCGAATATTCGCCTGAACTATGATAATCTTGCCATAAAGAACCTCAAAAGACTTCTTAAAGAAGAAGACGTAAAAGGACAGACAAAGGCAGATGCTCTTGCAACGTTAGCGCAGGGTTATATTAATATTGAAGCGCTTGACAGTGCTATTGTGCCTTTAAAAGAAGCAATAGAAACGACTCAGGATAAAGATGAAAAAGCCCGTTATACCTATATTTTAGGACAACTGTATGGGAAAAACAATAATAAGGAAGAAGCCGTAAAAACATTTCAGGAAATTATCGATTACAAATACCGTGTACCGCGGGCTTATGTAATCAATGCACATGCAGAGAAATTTGCCAATCAGGATCCGCAGAAAATTGATACGGTAGCTTTTTTAAAAGAATACAATGCCTTACTTGCTGATAGAGAAAACAGAGGGTTTCATGATGTTATTTACCATCAGATGGGATCCCTTTTTAATTTTTACGGGAATGATGCACAGGCAATTGCGAACTTTAATAAATCCTTAAAAAAGATTACAACCAACGAATATCTCAAAGTAGCCAATTACAGAAAACTCGCAGATCTGTATTATGCAAAGAAAACGTATGAGATGGCGGGTAAATATTATGACAGTACGCTTGTAGTTATGAATCCTAATTCAAGAGAATACCTCAAAGTAAAGCGTCTCAGAAATAACCTTGTTGATGTAGTCAAATATGAATTGGTTGCCCGGGAAAACGACAGTATTCTGCGTTTGGTTGCCTTGCCGGAAGAACAACGCAGACAAGTCTTAAAAGAATTTCTGGATAAAAAACGTATAGCGGATCAGGCAGCTGAAAAAGCAGCTGAAAAAGGACAGGGGCAGACGTCAGGTTCGAATAGTTTGCCGATGACAGGGGGTGTTGCCTCCAGTTTTTACTTTTATTCAAATGCCGCTGTCCAAAAAGGAAAACAGGACTTCTCAAGAAAATGGGGAAAAAGAGCCTTGACGGATAATTGGCGTTGGGCAGATGAAGCTCAAAATGCAGTAGCAAATAACCCCAATAATGCATCGGCTACGGAGCAAAATGCTTCTTCCGGTGTGGAAACGGCTGCTGCAGAAACAGATATGCGGTATAATGTTGACTTCTTCCTCAGTCAGATTCCAAAAGATGAAAACGAAATCAAGAAATTGAAGACAGATCGGGATAATGCCTATTACCAATTGGGATTATTGTATAGTGACTTGCTGGAAGAATATCAGATAGCAGCAGATAAACTGGAAACTCTTTTGACCTATAAACCGGAAGAACGGCTTATTGAACCGATTAAATACAACCTTTATAAAATATATCTGAAGCTTGATCCTGCTAAAGCACAGGCAATGCTGGAAGATATGAAACGCAACCACCCGAATTCGCAATACACACAAATCATATTAAATCCGAATGCTAAAATTGAGATTGACGGATCGCCTGTACAGGAATATGAAAAAATATATACCATGTACAATCACGGTGCTTATTCAGAAGTGCTCGAAACATTAAATGCCAAAATTCCGACATTGATGAACGATGGAATGGTTACAAAATATGAAATATTGAAAGCCACAACTATTGGTAAGCTAAACGGACTCGAAGATTATAAAAAAGCACTTAACTATGTGGCGGTTACCTATCCTAACTCCAAAGAAGGACAGGAAGCGCAGCGTATCATCAGCAAAGATCTTCCGAAATTGCAGGCATTACAGTTTAAGAATGATCTTTCTAAAAATCTGAAATTAATTTATGTAGTAGATTTTCCGTTCACTGACCAGGGAATTGAACTGAGAAACAAGTTGCAGCGTTATGCCAATGACCGCGCACATACCGGAATTTCATTCTCGGCAGATCAGTATTCAAAAGATAAAATGTTCCTTGTAATTCATGGAATTAAATCAGGTAATATCGCAAAATCTGCTCAGGTGTATCTCGAAATAGAAAGAGATTATCAAATTAAAGAAAATCCGGTACTGATCAGTTCCGATGATTATGGAGTAGTACTCATTAAGAAAAATTGGGATGAATACATGAAATCCCGTTACGGTTCAAATAGTAATGACGCCCAACCAGCCCAATAAGAAGCCGAATAAATGGCTGATACTGACAGGGATTCCCTTTCAGATGGGCATAACCATCTATCTTTTTTACCGTTTGGGAGGTTGGTTAGATCAAAAATGGTCTGTACCCGATCAATGGGTGACTAAAATTAGTACACTTATAGGGATATTTTTGTCCCTATACCAAGTGATAAAACAAGTAAATAAATTAAATAAAAATGAATAAAATTTTTGGTTTTGCCGGGCAACTTCTCATAGTAGCTGCTGTTGCTTTTGGGTTGCATTATATGTTTCACAGTGTCTTTAATACAATTGATCATTGGAGTACAAGTACCTATAATCTTATTCAGATCTATTTTTTTGAGTTTATACTGTCATTACTGATGGTGGTTGGAATTGTAATGACAAAAACCAAAATGCCTCATAATCTGGGATATATGTTTTTGGCGTTCATTACAGTAAAAACGATTGCAAATTATCTTTTCATCAGTCCGGTGTTAAAATCTGAAGGAGATCAATCATTTGTAAAGCACAATTTTTTACTCGTTTTTGTCATTTTTTTAGTGTTTGATGTATATGTAACTTTCAAACTTTTAAATGAAGAAAAAGGACAAGAAAAAAACAATAAAAAAGTTTAAAATATATACCGGAGGTTTGGGAATAAAAATGTATTTTTGCACAAAATTTTTGGAACTATAAATTCAATCCAGGTAAAGACATGGTGACCTTAAAGAAATCACTTCATTTATTAGCCGCTGTTTTATTTGCGGTCATGCCAGCCTTTTCACAAGCTGATCAACATGTAGAAACTTCACAGCACAATGCAGCTGAAACGATTCATGTTGATGAAACTCATGAAGCGCATCATGACGAAATTCATGTGCAAAAAACACCTGCGCAGGAAGTAGAAGAATACGCTCAGCATCACTTGCAGGACGATTATTATTATACTTTTTTCTCTGATAAAGAGACGGGTAAGCATTACGGCTTTTCATTGCCGGTAATCCTGATTGATAATGGTTTGAAGGTTTTTATGTCTTCTGAATTCGATCACGGACATAAACTGGTAGAGAAAGACGGGCAAACGTATAAATTGTATCACGGAAAAATCTATAAAACAGATGCTGTCGGAACAATTGAATATAATGAAAAGCATTATCCTACAAATCCGAAACCTTTGGATTTTTCAATTACAAAAAACGTAGCGGGATTATTATTGGCAACTTTCCTATTGTTTGTCATGTTTACATCTTTGGCTAGAACATATAAAAAAGGTGTGAATGCGTTGCCGAAAGGTTTTGCAAGAGCATTAGAGCCGTTGGTGATTTATGTAAGAGATGAAATGGCAAAACCAAACATTGGTGATAAAAAGTATAAAAAATTCATGCCGTTTTTATTAAGTGTTTTCTTTTTGATTTTCTTATTAAATTTATTAGGTCTTACGCCATTAGGACTGAATGTTACAGGAAACATATCTGTAACCGTTTGTTTGGCTTTGTTTACATTCTTTATTACTCAGTTCAGTGCGAATAAAGATTACTGGAAGCACATTTTCTGGATGCCGGGTGTACCGGTTCCGATGAAAATTGTACTGGCGCCAATTGAGGTGTTGGGTATGTTTACAAAACCATTCTCTTTGTTGATTCGTTTGTTTGCAAATATTACAGCAGGTCACTCGGTAGTAATGGGGTTGATTGCGGTAGCATTTTTAATGAAAGAAATGTTAGGAACAGGAGGTGCTGTAGGAGTATCTTTCTTGTTGACATTATTCTTGACAGTGTTAGAAATTCTGGTTGCGTTCTTACAGGCATTTATCTTTACAATGTTGTCTTCATTGTTTATTGGTTCGGCTGTACAGGAGCATGATCATCATTAAGAGTTGAATAAAAATTTTGTTTAATTATATATAAATCATTTATCATGACAATTCCAAATTTAATAGGAGCTGGTTTAATCGTAATCGGTGCAGGTTTAGGTTTAGGTAAAATCGGTGGTTCAGCAATGGACGCTATTGCACGTCAGCCGGAAGCTGCTGGAAAAATCCAAACTGCAATGATTATCATTGGAGCATTATTAGAAGGTTTAGCATTCGGTGCTTTAATCTTAGGAAAATAGTTCCAAGAAAAAGAAAAAATTCACCTTTAACGGTTGGTTAAAGGTGAATTTTAAAAATTAAACAAATAAAATAGTATAACATAATTCTATATAAATGGATAAGTTAATTAATGACTTTAGTTACGGATTATTTTTCTGGCAATTTATCATCTTATTGGTTATCATCTTCTTGTTAGGGAAGTTTGCATGGAAACCAATCGTAAATGCGTTAGAAGCGAGAGAAGAAGGAATTGCCGATGCTCTTGCTGCGGCTGAAAATGCTAAAAGAGATTTAGAAAATTTAAAATCTGACAATGAGAAATTATTGGCAGAAGCCCGTGCAGAAAGAGATACAATGTTGAAAGAGGCACGTGAGATGAAAGAGCAAATGATTGCTGAAGCAAAAGGTGAAGCACAGGCAGAAGGAGCAAAAATGATTGCTCAGGCAAAAGCGACTATCGAAAGTGAAAAGAATGCTGCTAAGGCGGAATTAAAAGCACATGTTTCAAGCTTATCTTTAGACATTGCTGAAAAGTTATTAAGAAATCAATTATCTGATAAAGCGGCTCAAGAGCAATTGGTAGAGAAGCTATTAGAAGATGTTAAATTAAACTAATAGAATTGTCATGGCAGGTACAAGAGCAGCAATAAGATATGCAAAGGCAATTCTTGAAGTGTCAAATGCAAAAGGAAAAGCCGAAGTAGTAAAAAACAATATGAACGATATTGTAAATGCTATTTCTGAAAGTAAAGAATTAAATGATTTTATCGGGAATCCGGTTATCAAAGGCGAAGTAAAACTTGCCGCTTTGCTTGAAGTGTTTGCCGGTGCAGACGAAGACACAAAAGCATTGTTTCATTTGCTGTTGCAGAATAAAAGATTTGATATCCTGAATGCAATTGCAAAACAGTACAATGTACTGTATGATGAGTTTGCAGGTGTAGAAGTAGCTTATGTAACTACTGCTGTGCCTATGACTCCGGAATTGGAAACAAAAGTTTTGAGTAAAATAAAACAACTGTCATCCAAAAGTGTTACCATCGTTAATAAAGTAAATCCGGACATCATCGGAGGGTTTATTATCAGAATAGGAGATCAGCAATTTAATGCATCAGTTGCAGATAAATTAAGTCAGTTAAAGAGAGAATTTACTAATTAAAATCACCACACGGGTTTCGTGTTAAAATAATAAACAAATGGCAGAAATTAAACCTGCTGAAATTTCAGCAATTTTAAAGAAACAGTTATCTGGTTTTGGATCGGAAACTTCTATTGAAGAGGTAGGAACAGTGCTACAAATAGGAGACGGTATCGCTCGTGTTCACGGATTGGCTAACGCTCAGTACGGAGAGTTGGTAGAGTTCGAGAACGGATTAGAAGGAATGGTTCAGAACTTAGAGGAAGACAATGTAGGTGTTGTATTATTTGGTACTTCAACAGGAGTAAAAGAAGGTGCAATTGTTAAAAGAACAGGACGTATCGCTTCTTTGAAAGTAGGTGAGCAAATGGTAGGTCGCGTTGTGGATACTTTAGGGAATCCAATCGACGGTAAAGGACCGATCGGAGGAGACTTATATGAGATGCCAATCGAAAGAAAAGCTCCAGGAGTTATCTTCCGTCAGCCGGTAACAGAACCTTTACAGACAGGTATTAAAGCAATTGATGCTATGATTCCTGTAGGTCGCGGACAACGTGAGTTGGTTATCGGTGACCGTCAGACAGGTAAAACAACTGTTTGTATCGATACCATCTTAAATCAGAAAGAATTTTTTGACGCTGGTAAACCAGTATATTGTATCTATGTGGCTGTAGGGCAAAAAGCATCTACAGTAGCTGGAATTGCAAAAACATTAGAGGAAAAAGGGGCTATGGCTTATACAATTATTGTAGCAGCTAATGCATCTGATCCTGCACCAATGCAAGTATATGCTCCTATGGCAGGTGCTGCAATCGGTGAATATTTCCGTGATACAGGTCGTCCTGCTTTGATCATCTATGATGATTTATCAAAACAAGCGGTAGCGTATCGTGAGATGTCTTTGATCTTGAGAAGACCACCGGGTCGTGAGGCATATCCTGGAGACGTTTTCTATCTTCACTCTCGTTTATTAGAGCGTGCTGCAAAAGTAATTGCTGATGATGAAATCGCAAAAACGATGAACGATTTACCGGAATCTTTAAAACCGATTGTTAAAGGAGGAGGTTCGTTAACGGCATTGCCAATCATCGAAACGCAAGCTGGTGACGTTTCTGCTTATATTCCTACAAACGTAATTTCCATTACAGACGGACAGATCTTCTTAGAGTCAGATTTATTCAACTCAGGAGTTCGTCCTGCGATCAACGTAGGTATTTCGGTATCACGTGTAGGAGGTAATGCTCAGATCAAATCAATGAAAAAAGTATCAGGTACTTTAAAATTAGATCAGGCACAATACCGTGAGTTGGAAGCTTTTGCTAAATTCGGTTCGGATTTGGATGCAGTAACAATGAACGTAATTGAAAAAGGTAAACGTAACGTTGAAATCTTGAAACAGGCGGTAAATGATCCGTTTAAAGTAGAAGATCAGGTAGCAATTATCTATGCAGGTTCTAAAAACTTATTGAGAAACGTTCCTGTAGAAAAAGTAAAAGAATTCGAAAAAGAATTCTTACAAGTATTAAACTTGTCTCATAAAGAAGTTTTAAGTGCTTTAAAAGCAGGTAACTTATCAGATGAAGCGACAGCTACAATCGAAAAAGTTGCAAAAGAAATTTCTTCAAAATATTAATATTAGTTTAAAAGAATTACAAACCGGAAATATATTCTCCGGTTTGTAATACTAAACTGCTTTATATAAAATGGCAAACTTAAAAGAGATCCGTAATAGAATCAGTTCTGTTTCATCAACGATGCAAATCACATCTGCGATGAAAATGGTATCTGCTGCAAAATTAAAAAAGGCACAGGACACCATTACAGCAATGCGTCCGTATGCAGAAAAGCTTACAGAATTAATTCAGAATATCAGTGCAACTTTAGAAGGTGATGCTTCAGGAGCGTATGCAGAGCAAAGAGAAGTAAACAATGTACTTTTAGTAGTTGTGACTTCAAACAGAGGTTTGTGTGGTGCTTTTAACGCTAATGTTATTAAAGCAACACGTCAGTTGATCGATGGAGCATATGCAGGTAAAAATGTAGATATTATTACCATTGGTAAAAAAGGATATGATGCTTTTCATAAAACAGCTAATGTAATCGAAAACCGCAGTGATTTATTTGATGCTCTGACTTTTGATAATACTGCAGCGATTGCACAGCAAATCATGGATGCCTTTATTGAAGGTACTTATGATAAAGTAGAAGTGATTTATAATCAGTTTAAAAATGCCGCAACACAGATTGTTATTACTGAGCAGTTTCTGCCATTATTAACAATAGAATCTGAAGAAACAAATGTAACTTCCGATTACCTTTTTGAGCCTTCAAAAGAGGAAATCATCTTAAGTTTGATTCCGGCTTCATTAAAGACACAATTGTATAAATCAGTATTGGATTCTAATGCTTCCGAGCATGGAGCACGTATGACAGCAATGCATAAAGCTACTGATAATGCAAAAGACCTGAGAGATCAGTTAAAATTGACGTATAACAAAGCACGTCAGGCAGCGATTACAAACGAAATTTTAGAAATTGTGGGTGGGGCAGAAGCTTTGAACAATTAATATGTGAATTATTTTAATATATCATTCACTTCATTTTCATAATAAAATCTTAATACCAGTCTAAATTTGACTGGTATTTTTTTGTCAAAAAATAAAATTATTTCTTGCTAATAATAAATAAACAACATTTTCGTTAACTAAATATGAGCTAATATATATACCTTAATTGTAATTTCAGGGTGCTATTTTTAATTTAAAATATTACTATAAAGTCATCCTCCAATTCTGAAAAAGAGTTGAAAATTAGTAAAACACTTATTATTATGAAAAAAATTTTTTTATTTAGTTTATTATTTGTTTTTGGAATTTCTATTTATTCGTGTTCCAAATCTGATGATGCTCAAGAATCTTCTGTATATGTATATAAAACAGAAGATATTATACCAATTGGTAATGCTACTTCTTTGAATAGTGTCAGTAGCAATATTCCAAAAATTAAATTTGATACTAAGATTAACTCTTCAATTCCACTTTCAGCAAAAATGTCAATAGAAGAAATTAATCGAACGATAATTGATAAGAAGGCAAATATATCGGTAGAGTATATTATTGATGATCAACATTATGAAGCCGTTAAAATAATCGAAGGAGTAGATCAAAACATTGTTTTACAAAACAAGTTATGCAGTACTTGTGAAAGAGGTAAGGACGGAAGAATTAAAGATAGTAGAGATTGTTCAACATTAGGAGTTAAACAGTGTTCTTTTGCTCAATATCAAAATTGGTCTTCTGCTCGTATCATCTATGAATCTTTTAGTGGAGGTGCTCAAGAAGTTATGACAGATTGTATTAAGAGAAACTGTATTGGATTGTAAGAGTTTCACAATTCATTTTAAAACTATATTATTTATTCCATTTTAAGTATTGTATTAGCCCTTAATAGTTTTTTTAAATAGTTTTAAAGCATAAACCCCAAAGCAACCCTTTGGGGTCTTTGTTTTTTATTTTTTTGCGGAATTATTACCTCATTGTTGTATAAAGTTTTATACTGCTTTTGAAGCAAATTCCGTAAATTCGCATTTTACAAGAAATTTTTATAGAAATGAGCAAAAAATTTACAGAATATAAAGCACTGAATTTGCCAACTGTAGCATCAGAAATGTTACAATTCTGGAAAGAGCAATCCATCTTTGATAAAAGTATTACATCAAGAGAAGGAAGCCGGCCTTTTGTCTTTTTTGAAGGTCCGCCTTCAGCAAATGGTAAACCGGGTATTCACCACGTGATGGCTCGTGCGATTAAAGATATTTTTTGCCGCTATAAAACCCAGAAAGGCTTTCAGGTAAAACGGAAAGCAGGATGGGATACACATGGACTTCCGGTAGAATTAGGTACAGAAAAAGAACTGGGCATTACCAAAGAAGATATCGGAACCAAAATCTCTATTGAAGAATACAACGAAGCGTGTAAAAGAACGGTTATGCGATATACAGACCTGTGGAACGATCTTACGGAAAAGATGGGGTACTGGGTAGATATGAAAGATCCGTATATCACTTATAAACCGAAATACATGGAAAGTGTATGGTGGCTTTTGAAAGAGATCTATGATAAGGATTTATTGTACAAAGGATACACCATTCAGCCGTATTCTCCAAAAGCAGGAACAGGACTTTCTTCACACGAAGTGAACCAGCCCGGATCGTACAGAGATGTGACAGATACAACCGTTGTAGCGCAATTTAAAGCTGTAAGCGAATCACTGCCGGACTTTCTGCAAGGTTTCGGTCCCATACATATCCTGGCATGGACAACCACACCGTGGACTTTACCGTCAAATACTGCTTTGACAGTAGGGCCAAAGATAGATTACGTACTGGTTAAAACGTTTAATCAATACACTTTTGAACCGATTACTGTAATTCTTGGAAAACCTCTGGTAAACAAACAATTTGCAGGTAAGTTTACCCAGGTTGATAACGAAGAAGATTTAGAAGCCTATAAAGAGGGAGACAAAAAAATTCCTTACTACATCGTTAAAGAATGCAAAGGAATAGATTTGGTAGGGATACAATATGAACAGTTATTGCCTTATACGTTACCGTATCAAAACCCTGAAAATGCTTTCCGTGTGATTGCTGCAGATTTTGTCACAACAGAAGACGGTACAGGTATCGTTCATACAGCACCAACTTTTGGAGCAGACGATGCCAAAGCAGCTAAAGAAGCTACTCCGGAAGTACCTCCGATGTTGGTGTTAGATGAAAACGGAAATCCGGTTCCGTTGGTTGACCTGCAAGGACGTTTTGTTGCTCAGATGGGAGAGATGGCAGGCAAATACGTGAAAAACGAATATTACAATGATGGCGAAGCTCCTGAAAAATCAGTAGACGTTGAAATAGCCATTGCTTTAAAAGAAGGAAATAAAGCTTTTAAAGTAGAAAAATATGTACACAGTTACCCGCATTGCTGGAGAACCGACAAACCGATTCTTTATTATCCGTTAGATTCATGGTTCATCAAAGTGACGGAAGTAAAAGAGCAAATGTTTGAACTCAATGAAACCATCAACTGGAAACCAAAAGCTACCGGAGAAGGACGCTTCGGAAATTGGCTCAAAAATGCCAATGACTGGAACTTGTCGCGTTCCCGATACTGGGGAATTCCATTGCCGATCTGGAGAACAGAAGATAAAACGGAAGAAATCATTATCGGTTCTGTAGAACAATTGGTGAGTGAAATAAACAAAGCGATACAGGCAGGAACTATGACAGAAAATCCGTTTAAGGATTTTGTGGTAGGTGATATGTCTGAAGCGAATTATGATTTGATAGATCTGCATAAAAATGTTGTAGATAAAATTGTATTGGTTTCTGCTTCAGGAAAACCAATGAAAAGAGAATCAGATCTTATTGATGTTTGGTTTGATTCCGGAGCCATGCCTTATGCACAGTGGCATTATCCGTTTGAAAACCAACAAATGATTGACGGAAATGAAAGTTTCCCTGCAGATTTTATTGCTGAAGGAGTAGATCAGACACGAGGCTGGTTTTATACACTACATGCTATCGGAACTTTGGTGTTTGGGAAAAAGGCTTATAAAAATGTAGTTTCAAACGGTCTTGTTTTAGATAAAAACGGACAAAAAATGTCTAAACGTTTGGGCAATGCGGTAGATCCTTTTGAAACACTGGAGGAGCACGGACCGGATGCGACGCGTTGGTATATGATTTCAAATGCCAATCCGTGGGATAATCTTAAATTTGATCTGGAAGGCATTACAGAAGTAAGAAGAAAATTCTTTGGGACGTTATACAATACCTATTCGTTTTTTGCGCTGTATGCAAATATAGACGGATTCACCTATAACGAAGAAGAAGTGCCTCTACAGGACAGACCGGAAATAGACCGTTGGATTCTTTCAGAACTCAACACTCTTATAAAAGAAGTGGATGTTTTTTATGAAGAATATGAGCCGACAAAAGCAGCAAGAGCCATTTCTGATTTTGTTCAGGAAAATCTGAGCAACTGGTATGTGCGTTTATGCCGTCGCCGCTTCTGGAAAGGGGAGTATGCTCAGGACAAAATCGCAGCCTATCAGACTTTATATACTTGTTTGGTAACGGTAGCAAAATTATCGGCACCAATTGCTCCGTTTTTTATGGATAAACTTTACAAAGATTTAACACAAGCTACTGAAAAAGAAAGCTTTGAATCTGTACATTTGGCGCAATTTCCGGAAAGTGATCCTTCATTTATTGATACGGCACTTGAAAGCAGAATGCAAAAAGCACAAACAGTATCTTCTCTGGTATTATCTCTGAGAAAAAAAGAAATGATTAAAGTACGCCAGCCCTTGCAAAAAGTAATGATTCCCGTTCTGGATAATGCTCAGAAAGCAGAAATTGAGGCGGTATCAGACTTAATTAAAGCAGAGGTAAATGTGAAAGAAATTGAATTGCTGGATGATGCTTCCGGGGTGTTGGTAAAACAAATTAAGCCTAATTTTAAAACATTAGGGCCTCGTTTCGGAAAAGATATGGGAGCAGTTTCAAAAGCCGTTCAGAACTTTACTCAGGAACAAATCAGTGAAATTGAGAAAAACGGTGAAATATCTTTGGATATATCGGATAAAAAAATTAAATTAACATTGGAAGATGTGGAAGTAACCTCTCAGGATATTGAAGGGTGGCTGGTAGCAAATGCCAACGGAGTAACAGTAGCATTGGATATCACCATAACCGAAGAATTAAAAAAAGAGGGAATATCCAGAGAATTGGTAAATCGTATCCAAAACATAAGAAAAGATTCCGGATATGAAGTTACAGACAAGATTAAAGTATATTTATTGGACAATGAAACAGTAAAAGAAGCTGTTTTGAATAATCTGGAATATATAAAATCGGAAACATTGACCGAAACGCTTGAATTTAAAGCTGTATTGGAAAACGGTACAGAAATTGAATTCGATGATATCAAAACAAAATTGGAAATAAAAAAATAACACAAAAAAATATGGAAGCAGAAAACTTACAAGTACGATACTCAGATGCCGATCTGGCAGAGTTCAAAGAACTGATACAAAAGAAAATTTTAAAAGCACAGGCAGATTTAGAACTGATTAAAAGTGCTTATATGAATGATTTAAACAACGGTACAGATGATACGTCTCCAACGTTTAAAGCATTTGAAGAAGGCAGCGAAACCATGTCTAAAGAAGCAAATTCACAGTTAGCGATCCGTCAGGAAAAATTCATCAGAGATTTGAAAAATGCCTTAATACGTATTGAAAACAAAACATATGGTATTTGCAGAGTCACAGGAAAATTAATAGAAAAAGAACGTTTAAAACTGGTTCCTCATGCTACAATGAGCATGGAAGCTAAGATGCAACAACGTTAAACAATACCAAAACTTTAAAGACGCTCGGAAGAGCGTTTTTTTTTATGCCAAAAAGAAGTTACATTTGCTTAAAATTTTTCAAGCAAATGTCGTTAAATAAAGCACTTATCATTGCCTTTTTAGTCTTACTTATAGATCAGGTTTTAAAAATATACATCAAAACCAACTTTTTGTTGAACGAAGAAATATATGTTTTTGAGTGGTTTCGCATTCATTTTATTGAAAATGACGGTATGGCATGGGGAGTAGAGCTTCCGGGTAATTATGGTAAACTTGTGCTGACTCTGTTTCGTATTGTCGCTGTAGGAGGAATTTTTTACTGGTTGAAAGATGCGATAAAGAAAAAAAGTTCAAAAATACTGATTGTTGCTATTGCACTGATTTTGTCCGGAGCTTTGGGTAATATTATAGATTCGGTATTCTACGGAGTAATTTTTGACGACAGCCATCATCACTTGGCAACACTTTTTTCAGACCAGCCCTATGGAACCTGGTTTCATGGTCGCGTAGTAGATATGTTTTATTTTCCAATATGGAAAGGCTATCTTCCGGATTGGATTCCGGGATGGGGAGGTCAGTATTTTACCTTTTTCAATGCTATTTTCAATGTGGCTGATGCGGCTATTTCGGTAGGAGTCGGAATGTTAATTGTTTTTAATAAGCGCGTTTTTAAATAGTTATAAAAAAATAATTAAATTTGAGAATATAAACCAATAACACCTTTATTTATGAATACTACAAGATTAGTTGCTGAAGTAAGCACAGAAGAACAAGCCGTTTTTTATAAGAAAACATACCTGCATCTTGCATTGGGAGTTCTGGCGTTCATTCTGGCGGAATCTGTTTTGTTGAGAATAGAGCCTTTAGTTGAATTTTTATTGAGTATGACACAGGGATATTTGTGGCTGGCCCTTTTAGGCGGTTTTATGCTCATTACCTGGGTAGCTCAGAATATGGCAGTAAAAGCTGTGAGCAAACCAAAACAATATCTCGGATACGGACTTTATATTCTTGCTGAAGCAATAATCTTTGTGCCGTTGCTGTATATTGCTATTTATTCTACAGGCGGCTTTGATCTGATCAATCAGGCAGCCATCATTACGGGAGGTCTTTTTACAGGTTTATCCATCATTGTTTTTACAACCCGTATTAACTTTTCTTTTCTGAAAAGCGTTCTTATCATCGGCTTTTTTGTAGCCATTGGAGCGATCATTTCAGGAATCATTTTCGGTTTTGATTTAGGGTTCTGGTTTTCAGCTGCGATGGTGCTTTTGGCATCCGGATCTATACTTTATAATACTTATACAATAAAAAATAATTACGATACAGACCAGTATATACCTGCGGCATTATCGTTATTTGCCTCTTTGATGCTTTTATTCTGGTACATACTGCGAATTCTTATGAGCAGAAATTAACACTAAGCACCTTCGGGTGCTTTTTTTATGCAAGTTCAAAAAATCTGCCGGGTAATGTTCTGAGTACGCCTTTGAGTTCCATATTGAGTAAAATAGCATGGAGTCTGTGTACAGCAATTTTATTATCTCTTGCGATGAAGTCAAAAGCTTCACCCTTCTTTCCCTTTAAGTAGTCATAAATAAGTTGCTCCTCTTCTGTGAGTGCAATAAACAGCTGTTGCTGAATAGCTGTGTTTTTTGATGGTTGAACTTCCCAGTTAAGAAAGGAAACCACATCTTGTGCTGTGGTAAATAAATTGGCTCTGTGTGTTTTAATAAGGTAATTGCAGCCTTCGCTATACGCATCATTACTTCTTCCGGGAAGTGCAAAAACATCCCGATTGTAATCATTGGCAAAGGCAGCTGTAATCAGCGAACCACCGCGTTGAGCACTTTCAATAACAAGCGTTGCCTGAGACAACCCGGCGATGATTCGGTTGCGTCTGATAAAGTTTTCTCTGTTGACAGGGTCAGACGTTAGAAATTCTGATAGAAAACCACCATTTTCTTCCATTTGATTATTGTACTTATAATGGCTTTTAGGATAGGTGGTATGTAAACCATGACCTAAAACGGCCACCGTTTGAAGCTTGTTTTTTATTGCGCCAAGATGAGCGTGTATGTCGGCTCCATAAGCATATCCGCTGACAATTACGGGGTCAAAAATGCAAAGTTCTTCCAGTAATTGCCCGATAAAGTCAATACCCCGGGATGTGATTTTACGGGTACCTACGATACTGATGATTTTTTTATTTTCCAGCGCAATATTACCTCTTTTAAATAAGAACAGCGGAGCATCGCAACAATGCTTTAAAAACTCTGGATATTCATTATCATATAGGGTTGTAAATTGAATGCCGTGAAGTTTCATTACCCGTATTTCTTTTTCAATGAGGTCGAAATTTTTAAAAGAAATAATCTTTTCAGAAATATTGCCGCCTATCCCGGCTATGGATTGTAATTCTCTTTTTCCGGCTCTGAATATTTCTTCAGGCTCATTGAAATGCTGTAACAATTTTTGCGCATTGACGCTTCCGATGCCCTCAATCCTTGTAAGCGCTATTAAAAAAGAGAGTGTATGTTCATCAGTTGGTCTCATTTTATTTTGTTGAAAATCAGAATTGTATCTAAAATAGGTAAAAAAAACCAAATGCCATTCAAAGGCTAAAACAGTTATTAACAATTAATTGGGAAATCGCAAAAATTGTTGATAACATTTGTCAATAAATTTTACTTTGAAGTATTGTTTTTTTATTTTTGTAATATGATGATTGAAAAACACATATCGGCTTTATTGTATCGTTATCAGTGCGTAAGCATTCCTGAATTCGGAGCATTTATTACAGAAATTTCTTCTGCGCGTTATAACGAGGTGAGCGGTACTTTTTCTCCGCCAAAGAAAAATATTTTGTTTAATGCCCTTTTGAGAAATAATGATGGTCTTCTGACGAATCATATTGCGTTAGAAGAAGGTATCTCTTTTGAAGCAGCAGCGATACAGGTACGGAATACAGTAAATGCATGGAACGCTTCTTTGCGTAACAAAGAATGTGTTGCTTTGTCGCATATCGGACAATTGAGAATGAATGAAGAGCAGAAAATTATCTTTGAACCAATAGGGTCAACTAATTATCTTACTTCCTCTTTCGGACTGAGTTCTGTCATAGCGCCTGTTGTGGTTCGGGATGATAAAACAGAAGCATTGGTTATTCCGATAAACAGAAAAGGAACAAAACGAAAAGCATTGCTTAAATATGCCGCTATCTTTGTCGTTGGTTTAGGGCTTGCAACCGCTTATACTACTTATCAACAGCAAATGGTTGCCGAACAGGAAATGATGGCTGTTGAAAAACAGGTCCAAAATCAGGTTCAGGAAAAATTGCAACAGGCTACTTTCTTTATTGAAACACCGGCTGTAATCGTAAAAGAAACGGCAGCACCTGCAAAAGGATTTCATATCATCGCCGGAGCCTTCCGTACAGAAGCAAAAGCTCAGATCATGGTACAGCAGTTATTGGAGAAAGGATATGTAAATGCTAAATACCTTAACCCGTCCAAACACGGTATGCGTCAGGTTGTTTACAACAGTTACGAAACTCTTGAAGAAGCAAAACAAGATTTAAAACTGATCCATACAAAGGTTAATAAAGATGCCTGGATTTATATAGACGAATAAAAGAGAAGGAACTGAAAAAGTTCCTTTTTTTATTTATATAAAGTATCTTTGCAGAAAAAAATGCAAGCTAAAACACCTTCAGAATCAGCAACCATTACAACGGATATTGTATTGCCGGGGGAAACCAATCCTCTGAACAATTTATTTGGCGGAGAACTCCTGGCACGAATGGATCGCGCAGCGAGTATTTCTGCGAGAAGACATACGAGACGCGTTTGTGTAACGGCATCCGTAAATAATGTTGCTTTTAATAATGCGATTCCACTGGGCAGTGTGGTAACACTTGAAGCTAAAGTGTCGAGAACTTTTAAAACATCATTGGAGATATTTATTGATGTATGGATTGAAGATCGTGAGTCGGGCAACAGGCTAAAAGCCAATGAAGCAATTTATACCTTTGTTGCTGTTGACGAACGCGGAAAGCCTGTCGAAATACCTCCTATAATTCCAGAAACGGAAATAGAAAAACAGCGTTTCGAGGCCGCTTTAAGACGCAAACAATTGAGCCTGGTATTAGCAGGTAAAATGAAACCGGATGAAGCGACAGAACTAAAAGCATTGTTCAGCTAAATAAAAAACCAATCTCTATTGCGGAGATTGGTTTTGTAGTTTTATTCGTTCTTCTTCTTCTTTTTGTTTGAGATAAAGCGCTCTGTCTTCCTCATCCATTTCTTCTTCCATTTCTGTATCAGTTGGGGCATGCCGGCGCATTTTAATAATCGGGTTTTCCTGGGTACCGCTTACCGAAAACGGAATACCTATAATACCAAACGGTGGTAACCCCAACCGCATACCTAAATCCAATTTTCCATCCAGTGTAATCTTTCCTTCAAACCTTGGTCGAAAACCCGCCATTTTAGTTTTGGTGCGTTCTATTGTTAGAACATTATTTTTTACACTCGATCGGATCACAACCTTGTTTACTGAACTGTCAATGAGTTTGTCGCGATCGGTTTCTTTAGCGATAGAGTTTAGTAGTTTAAACCCTTTAAAAGAAATGTCTTCCAGTGTAAGAATTCCTTCTCCCTCCAGTGAAGGCAGCAGAGGCTCCATGTTTTTGTCGAGAAAACCGGAGAGTTTATAATCAAGCGAAACAATACCGTAAGCACTTTTGGCAGAAGTAAGCATTTCTCTGAAAAGCGGAATTTCGTGATATGCCTTTTGTATGTCAAAGTTATCCGCTTTCACGGCATAGTCAAAAAGAGCTCTTTTTGTATTTATTGGTTTATAACTGCCATTCATCTTTACATCCATACCGGCAACAAAAAAGCCCGTATCGGTAAGATTCAGCTTTCCGTCTTTGAGCTGAACTGTTCCTTTAAAGTCTTTAAGTTCTATTTGATTATAGATGATCTTCTGAACCGCACTTTTTAATGTCAAATCTACATTTGAAGGCAGTAGAACAACTCCTGTGTTACTTTTAGGGGGAGAGGCAGCCGATGAAGCAGAAATACTTGCAAATGCCGTAAAATCATCTACATTTAGACTATTGCTGTTGATCTCGAAGTTTCCTTTAACCGTTTGATTCGTGGTTACATAAGCGATGATGTTATCCAAAGCTCCTTTAGCTGTAAAGGAATTGGAACCATATCGTGCTTTAAAATTATTGAAATTGAGCTTTTCATTGTTAAAGCTAAATTTACCTTGTGTAATCATAAACGGTTTGGGAAAAGAAGTATGTTTTACCTGAATATTGCCTACTTCAATAACTCCTTTATTTTGTAGACGATGGTATCTTCCATTGAGAGCATCACTCTGAAGTCCTGTTAACTGAAAATCTGTTTTTACTCTTCCTTTTACATTAACGCCTTCAATAGAAAAAATTTTATATAGTGGTGCGAGTTCCAGTGTTCCCTTTGAAACAATTTTATAACGGATGTCATTAAAGTTTTTTAGATCCGCATTTAAATAAAAAGGCTGATTGTTTACTTTGAATGAAACCGGAACGATTTGCACGGATAAATCTTTTAAAGAACCCCGTTCACTCTTAATATAGGCTTCTACTTTGATATCGGTCAGCGGAACAGGAGATGAAGCGGTTTTCAAATATCCGTCATTCATTTTTAATGTGGTATTGATAACCGGAATTATTTTTTTCCTGATGTCAAGCTTTCCTTTGGTAATGACTTCTGCAAAAAGATTTCCACGAACCTCTATGTCTTTCAAGGGATAGACTTCTTTAATCTCCCCCAGATTTATTTTTGCTTCTGCATTGGCATCCATATCAAAAGAAGTGAGTCCTTTGAGATGAATAAATCCTTTGATATAATTAGACATGGATTTTAAGTGAATGTTTTGAATTTTGGTGTCAATATTATTCACTTTATGATCTTTTGAAACTGCTGTAAGATCAAATTCTGCCACATCTATGGCCTTGGGCATTTTGTCCAATTTCAAATAACCTCCTTTTAGCGAACTCTCAATGAGGAAAGTTGGTACCGATATAATTTCTGAAATCTGTTTTTCGTTTTTCAGTCCGGATGTAATCAGTTGTGTAGCATAAGTGCCTTCAACAGCCGCTTTGAGAATGAAATTTCCGCGTGCTGTAAGTCCTTTCCAGCCAATTGCTTTCTGAAGATCATCTAAAATAAGGTGACAATCGGTAGTAGATTTTACTGTAAAAGGATCAAATCCCGTGATGTTGGTTTGGGTTTTAAAATATCCGTCTCCGAGATTAAATTCCATTTTTTGAAGATCAACTTTTAATAAATTGAAATTCAACTGAGGTAAATTGATCTTGAAACGAAGGGTTAGATTCTTGAGCGGGATACTGGTATGGTTATACGCCATAAGCCCGTTGTCGATCTGTAATCCCAGATTGAAATCAGGTTTTTGGTTCTCTTCAACAATGTATTTCCCCTGCAGGGAGGCAAACAGGGCTACGTTCCCTTTGAGTTCCGTATTGTCAAGCCAGTGGTAGTATGATTGTGGAACTAACGATAAAAGATGTGCAAGCGTACTTTTTTCTGATTTTAGTTTTAAATCAATGTCATAACCATTGTTTAGGAAGGTAAACGATCCTTTAAAGCTGATCGGAAGCTTGTTGATTTTCAGATCGTTTTTTTCAAATATAAAAGCGAGATTATCAGTATTGATTTTGGTCAGCAGATTGGCATTTACCGCTTTGTGATCCACATAAGTTTCTCCGTCATATTTTAGAGTAAGAGAACCGATATCTGCTTTTGTTTTCAGATCAAATACCGCTTTTGTCAGATCGCCTTTTCCGTCATAATTAAAATCTGTAGTATGGATTTCCATAGGAATAGAGGCATCTGCATACGAAACCTCAGAGTTGCTGATGAGGATGCGTTTTATCGCCAAACCGGAAGAAGACGCATCTGAGTTGTCAGTGCTTTTGTAGACATTATAGTTGGCAACTCCGTTTTGATTTACCTGTATCCGGATTACAGCTTTTTCCAGATAGATACCGTCAATCTTTATAGTGTCTGAAAATAAACTTAAAAGGTCAATACCCAGACTGAATTTTTCTGCCTTGATAAGACTCTCTTTTTCATAAGGTGCAGAACCCTTTAAATCAACTTCGTTTAAAGTAGCGGTAAGAATCGGGAATTGATTAAAAAAAGTCAGGTCGAGAGACGTGTAGTCAATACCGCCGTTAAGATTTTCATTGATTACTTCTTTGACTTTTTTATTGATACTGTCTTTGAAGAAGTAAGGTATACAAATCATCGCCAGTAGTATCGCAGCAAATAAAATTCCTGTTATCGCAAGCGTCTTTTTAATAATTTTTTTTACAGTTTCCTTTTTCATACGTGCAAAAATATAAAGACTTATTCCCGGCAAAGATATATAAAAAGCAGATTGTTTTTATTTATATATTTTTATCTGAAAGAGCAATGCCTCAGAGTTGTATTGAGCATTGAAATAGTATCTTTAGGTAGTAAATGAACTGTATTATTGCGATTATTTAAAAGTACAAAATGAAAATAAAAAAAAATGATTTGCGATCAATATAGTAAGACTTTGTAAAAATATTATAATGAAGATATAGAAATTGAAAATTGTATAATAAATACCTTAGATTCTGATTGTATGAAGTTAGTGTTAAATAGTATAAAGAGGTTAACTGCTTAAAAAGATAAAAAAAACCGGTCAGATTTATCTGACCGGTTTTATATCATTATTTTCTAAAGATTATTCAATAGTAAAATTATCAAAATGTACATCGTATGCTGCTTCTTTTCCTATCTTCAATGCAAAGAAGTTACCTCCTACTGTTGATTGCAGACCAGTAAGACTACTGATGTCTAAAGTTACCAATACCCATTGACCATTGGTGTTAACACTACCTGCATACTGATTGTTTTCTGCAACAGAGAACGTAGCGCTTGTTGTTAAATCTCCTAAGTTAAATGCGAAATAACCTGTTCCTTGTTTGTACACATTTAAAGAAATTCCTTTAGCTGCTGTACCTTTTACATAAAACTGTATTTTAGTTGCATTAGCAGGTATAGTACTGTTATAAAGTGTTGTAAATACATAATCATTTCCTGCTGCTCCAGTAGTATTGATTCTTAAAGAAGTACTGTTATCAATCCCAGTACCTGCACTTTGTGTTGCATAAGCCTGTAATCCGAAACTGTTTAATGATCCGGTAAATGCTGCAAAGTCTTCGAAGTTAAACCCAGGAAACAATGGAGCCGCATTTTCTCCCGGTTGTTCAGGTTGCTCAGGTTGCTCAGGCTCTCCCGGTCCTTCAGGACTTCCTCCGATTCTTGTTTCTGTCAATTGAATATCAGATGTATAACGTGCTACAAACTGATAGTCGTTGTTGAATTTTGTAAGAACTCCTCTGATTTTACCACTTTTTTCAGAAACCGGTAAGCCAGCATATTCAGCATATTGTCCTGTTCTGAAGATCAATTTGATCGCTTCACTTTCACTGTTTGTGATATAATGGTTTGTTTCAGAACCTACCACATTAGCAGCATTGTAATAGTTTTGTCCTAATGAACTGTCTGTGAACTGTACATTTTGTAACTCAACTAATTTACCTAAATAAGCATCGTTGATTGCCTCATTCAGGTTTAAAGTGTGTACTAATTCACTCTCTGGTTTTGTAGTACATGAACGCAATACATGGCTTTTATACTCTAATGTAGCGATTTGTCCTACATTACCATTATACAAAGCTCCTATTTCTAAGGTGTTGCTTCTGATCTGGATGTATAAGTTTTTTAATTTGATATATACTTTACGACCCGGTTGGTAATCAGAAAATAATTTTGCTTGATTGATAGCTACGCTAAACCCTTTTTCTCCGTCTACAGAATTTAAATACATTTTTTTGTAAAAATTCCCTCCTTTATCACTTGAAACTACGATAGCTTCAATCACATCATCTTCCGTATACTGAACAGCTGTTGTAGTAGCCATCGCATATATTTCCTGAACTGTTTTTGTTACGGTAATATTAGGATCAACACAGTCCACATTAGGAATTGAGAAATCATCATCGCTTGCACAACTTGTGGTGATAACTGCCGATAATGAAAGTAATAAAACTGCTTTTAAAAATCTTGCTTTCATATTAGTATGATTGTTTTTGTCTTTTTAATGAATTATTAGAAATTAAGGTATAAGTTTAAGAAGTAGGTTCTTCCGTATCCGTAAAAATATTTAGGACCAAATGAACGTACACCTCCCTGTAAATCTTTTGTAAGTTCTCCGTAGTTTGCATTTCTACCTTGTTCGAAACCACCGGTTTTGTATCTTACATCAAATACGTTGTTTACACTTGCAAAGAATCCAAGGGTTTTTCCGCTGATTCTCCATGATTTACCTCCTGAAAGGTTTACTAACGTGAATGAATTTAATTTTTCCTGTTTTAGTAACTTACGCACTTTGTCTTCAGTTGCATCAGGGAACGGGAATCTGTCAGGATCGTTTGAGTCGATCAGGAAGTTTTTCGTTCTTAATAAAGGAGAAACATCTAAATAGATATCATCCAAATAGTTCACATTAGCACCGATCCACCAGTATGCAGGGTCTCTGTATTCGATTCCGAAAGAGTATGCCTGTTGAGGAATACCTGCCTGTTTGTAGTTTTTCATCGTTGCTTCACCGAAGTTAACTGTAGATCTTGTATTGTCAATATTTAAAGAAACATTCGGGTTGTTCGTGTAAATATATTGTCCGTAAGATGCAGCAGCAGTAGCTTTAATTGTTGGTGTAATCTGATATTCAAAACCTAATTCACCACCCATATTTTGTTTGCTGATTCCTCTTACTGTTTCAGATACGAAAGCATTTCCGTTGGTTGAGATAGATTCTTCTCCTGAAGAAAGCGTTCCTAAACCTTCAGCGAAATAGAAAGCGATTTCAGTAGCATCTTCTACCTGACTGAAATATCCTGTAAGTCTTGCTTTTATCTTCGGCGTTCTCAAGATATAACTTCCGTCAACGCTTACAATTTTCTCACTGTCAATCTCTCTTGTGATGTTATTGTTCATACGAACATTAGGGAATGTATTTCTCATTGTAGGAGCCTTTGTCATATAGGCAGCATTAAGGTCTAAGAAATGATGACCTGTAATGCGGTAATTTACACCTCCTTTTACACCAAAGTCATTAAAGTTGATTTTTTCACTTTTTCCTTCAGAATTGTTGGCATAATTTCCGTTTCTATAGATTCCTTCTCTTTGGTATTCAGTGTAAGTACCGCCCACTCCTAAATAAGAATTAAAAGAAGTGTAGGCAAATTTTAACTGAGCAAAAGCATCAATCACATTAGCATGTAAGTTATAGTTGTATCCGAAACGGTCTCCAACTGTTACTTTACGATCAGGGTTGTTTAAGTCAGATTGTCTTCCGTCACCTGCAAGGAACGGATCAATATCTGAATAGAAAGAACCTCCTAATAAATCCAATACTTTCTGATAGTTTTCAGATTTTAATTTTTTATATGTAATACCTGCATCTAAAGCAATGTTATTGGTCAATTGCGTGCTTAAAAATGTATTAGCAGTAAGTTGTCTGTCATCGGTGCGGTCTTCATATAGAATCGTTAAAGATTCACCTCCGAATAAAGCAGCGTTTTCAATGTTCTGACGATAAAGTTCATCCCAGTTGATCTGACTGTTTTGCATAAAAGCATCACGTGCCATTGCAGCCAATCTTATGTTTTCAGGACTGTTCCCTACATAATCTCCGTCAGAAGTATGCATAGTAGAATAATAACTAGGTAAATTTCTATAGTAAGTAGGATCTGGGTTTCTTGCTCCGTTGAAATCTAAACGGCTGTTTCCTATTTTTCCAAACTGGTATCCTACATTCGTGTTTAAGGTTGTTCTGTCGCTTATTTTCCAGTCATGACTTAAAATGAAAATAGGCTCTTCTACATCTTTATCTCTTGAGTTACGTTTCTTACCGTTTTGGTATCCCCAGTAAGAGTTGTAATCTTCACCTTTAAGATCAATAAGTTCCTGTGTATTAGGAGAGTTTTTTCCTCTGCTGTTTTGAGCATAAATTGCTGTTAAATTCAAACTATGCTGATCATTGATTTTTTTCTCAACAGCTGCATAGAATGATTTTGCATCATAGTCTGTTCCTTCAAAGTAGCCTTCCTGAGCTCCTCTGTAAGAAGCTGAAAAAGCATACGCCCATCCGTTTTTGTTCAAACCTGAGCCATAAGTAGCCATTGTTCTCCAGTTATAATTGGTATTTGCTCCTGAAACAGATAATCTTGTTCCTGCACGAACAGAAGAAGCACGCATGTTAATAGACTGTGTTCCTAAAATACCTCCAAAGGTATAGTCTGAAGGACGTGTACCTGTTGTAAATTCCTGATTACGTGTAGCATCATTTAATCCTCCCCAGTTTGAATACTGAGGTCTTCCATCATAGATCTTGTTCATAGAGATACCATTTATAAAGGTATTTCCATACTCATTATCCAATCCTCTTACTCTGAAACGAGCCTGCCCCCAGTTAAATGCAGCAACTTGTTGAAAAACATCTCGTGAAGCCTGTAAAAGACCTGAGGTATTCTCCGATCCGCTGTTGTCATCTCCCAGATCACTCTCCGTTAAAGTAACAAGGCTCAATTGAAGCTCGGTTGTTATATCTTCTTCTAATAAGATAGTACCCAAGTCAAGAGATTCGTTCATGACAATCTCAATTGGCAATGTTTTTGTAGCATATCCCACATAAGACAATCTCAATCTCTGATCGCCATGTGCCGGATTTGCAATTGTAAAATTTCCTTCTGCATCAGTAGTCGCTGTCAAATTAGTATTGACAATGACTACAGTCACATTTTGTAGGGGTTTTTGAGATTTGGCGTCAACCATTTTTCCGCTTACCTCAAAATTGCTTTGTGCCCAAGTAGTAAGGCTGAAAAGCATCAGAAAAATACCTAATATTAGTTTTTTCATAAAGTAAATAAATTATTAATCTAGTTTTAGCGTTGTTAAAAAAAACTTAACACAGCGCAAAGGTATATCTTTTAGTATTATTAACTAAATTTGTACCCTGATTTGTAAAAAAATTTATGATAATTTAATATTGAGATGAGAATTAGACCCCTATTGATACTGTGCATTATTCTTTGGAATTGTACGGTTTTAGCGCAAGGAAAGCAATATATAATGCATACAGTAGCATTTTATAATGTTGAAAATTTATTTGACACCATTAAAGACCCCCGAAACTTTGATGAAGAATTTACGCCAAACGGACCTCGTGGCTGGGGTTCAAAAAAATATGGTAAAAAGCTGGAAATGCTCAGTAAGGCAATTTCAGAAATCGGAACCGATGAAAATGTAAATATGCCTACCATTTTAGGGGTAGCTGAAGTTGAAAACAAATCTGTTTTGGAGGATCTTGTAAAAATGCCTTTACTGAAAAATGCAGATTATGGTATTGTTCATTACGATTCTCCTGACAAAAGAGGGATCGATGTGGGACTTTTATATCAAAAACGTCATTTCCAACCTACAAGTTCTGTAAATGTACCTTTATATATATATGATAAGTCTGATGCCAAAAGCAAAAATGAAAATGGAGGAAAAGGAAAGAGAATATATACACGCGATCAGTTAGTGGTATCCGGAATCCTGGAAGGAGAGGAAGTGCATTTTATTGTAAATCACTGGCCTTCACGTTCGGGTGGAGAAAAAAAGAGTAGTCCTAACAGAGAAGGAGCAGCTGCCTTAAATAAAAAAATCATAGATTCTTTGTATAAAATAAATCCGGATGCAAAAATCATCACTATGGGCGATTTAAATGACGGACCTTATAATAAGAGTGTAAAAGAAGTGTTGAATGCTAAAGGAAAAAGAGAAGAAGTAAAACCTTTAGGTTTGTTTAACCCTATGTGGCAGATGTCTCAGGATGGTTTGGGAACGCTTGCTTATCGTGATGCATGGGATGTATTTGATCAGATGATTATTTCTGAACCTTTGATCCGAAAAGATTATTCGAGTTTACGTTACTATAAGGCAAGAATATTCAATAAGCCTTTTCTAGTTCAAAAAACAGGTGCTTACAGAGGATATCCATTGAGAAATCAATCGAGCGGTGAGCCGGGTTACAGCGACCACTTCCCTGTTTACCTTTATTTGATAAAAGAGAAAAATTAATAAAAAAGACTTCCTGATTCAGGAAGTTTTTTTATTTACCCGTGTTAAAGCACTAACTTTATAGCTTTATTTATAAGATATGAAGATTTTTTTTGAGCTCTTAATTGACAATAAAACCTCTTTGGAATATGGAGAATATGAAGAATGTCTGTTTGAAAATTGTGATTTTTCCAATGGCGATCTTGCCAACTACACTTTTTCAGATTGCACATTCAGAAATTGTAATCTCAGTCTGATTTCTACAAACAATACAGCATTTAAAAAAGTGAACTTTGAAGAATGCAAACTGGTCGGAGTACGGTTTGATACAGCAAACAATTTATTATTTACCGTAAATTTTAAGAACTGTCAGTTAACATACGCTTCTTTCTATAGAAAAAATATGAAAAAAGCGTCTTTTATTTCCTGTGGTCTGGAACAAGTTGATTTTACAGAAACAATACTTTCAGAAGCTAAATTTTCTGATTCTAATCTTTTACATGCTGTTTTTTATCAGACAAATTTAGAAAAAGCCGACTTTTTTACAGCGAAAAACTACACGATTGATCCTTCCCAGAACTTTTTGAAGAAAGCAAAGTTCAGTATTGACGGGCTTTTAGGACTTCTCAGCGCCTTTGATATTGTTGTCAAATAAAAAAAATAAATTTTTTTTTGAAAAAAACTTGTGAATTAGAAAAATGTTTACATTTGTTTCAAATTAATTAATTAAATAAAAGATATGAAAAAGGTAATTTTAAGCTTAGCGTTAGTATCTGCTGTAGCATTTACATCATGTAAAAAAGAAACTCAAGAAGAGCCAGTAGTAGAAACTCCAGCAGTTGAAACTCCGGTTGAAGAAGCTCCAGTAACTGAAGAAGCTACTCTTGTAGTTCCTACTTTCAGCAACCCTGAAGTACAAAAATTCGTTGAAGAATATACTGCTTTTGCAAAAGAACAAGTTGCTGTTGCTAAAAGCGGAGATGCTGCTAAAGTACAGGAATTAGCTGCTAAAGCACAAGACTGGTCTAAAAAATCTCAAGAGTTTGTTGCAAAATTAACTCCAGAAGATGCAAAGTTATGGGCTGACTATAACAGCAAATTAGCTCAGGAATTAGCTAAAGAAGTAAAATAATTTAAAGAAATCTTTAAATTTAAAACGGATATGAATTTTCATATCCGTTTTTATTTTTTATTTTTAACTGAAATAACAGTTCAGGAATATGATTAAAAGAATACAAAGACCATATCTATTACTACTTTTAGTGTTGATCAGCATTTTGTACTGGGTCTTTTTAGAAGTTGCCTATCAACAGAAGTGGGATCATGTTTTATTGGGCGTTGTGTTAGAAATTATTAGTATTCCAATACTTCTTATACCCTTTATTGTTTTTCCCGTTTCACTTTATAATCTCATTCGGAACAAGCAAAAAAGAATTGTATGGCTATTGCCTGTATTGCTTTCTCTTGCAGCTGCATTTGTGATCCTTAAAGATTTCTTTTAAACCAGATTGTAGTAGGCGATATCATATCTTTTAGCAATTTTACTTCCTATTACTCTTCTCATTTTAGGATTCGCATTGTCTTTAAAAGGAGGTAAAGTTACATTTAATTCCCTTGCTGCTTTGCTGTAAAATGTACGCTTGTCTTCCATAACCGGAGCTACAATATTAAAAATCTCATTTGGGACGGGATGTTTAACTATGGCTTCTATATAGCGGATGATATCTTCTCTGTGCACCATATTTACAGGCTCATTGGCCTCTTCTATAACATCTCTTTTTGCAAGAAAATAAACAGGATGCCTGTCTTCTCCAATTAAACCTCCCAAGCGTAATATACAAGTGTTGAAAAGGGTGTTTTGGAGCAAATGATTTTCTACTTCAATTATTTGTTTATCCATAACAGAAACAGGTTCCAGAACGGTTGTTTCATCAACTTCGCCAAAAGTAGAAATATAAACGGTAGTTGAGCTTGTAAACATTACTTCTTTAATACCGCTTTGTTCAATAAAAGGAATTAAAGCAGTTATTTTGTTGACATAGTTATCATTGGGATCAGCTCGGAAAGCAGGTGGAACAGTAATGATGAGAATATCTGTACTTTGTAAAAATGACAGTAGCTTTTCTGATGATTCTGTCTCATCCAGATTGATGTGAAATGCATGAAGATGGTGGTCTTCAAAAGATTTCATTTTTTCAGAAGATGTAGTCGATGCTTTTACGGTATGACCAGCTTTCTGTAACGCAACTGCTAACGGGAATCCAAGCCATCCGGCTCCTAAAATAGTGATGTTTTTCATTTTGCTTTTAAACTATATAAATCGTTTCTGCGGTCTTTTTTTATTCGGACACTTCCGTGTTCATGTAACTCCTTTAGTAAATTTAAATCTACGTCAACAATCAGTGTCATCTCAGTATTAGGGGTTGCTTCTGCTTTGACCCCATTGGTAGGAAAAGCAAAATCAGAAGGTGTAAATACCGCTGCCTGACCAAACTGGATGTCCATATTATTTACTTTCGGTA
The DNA here is from genome assembly GCA_032096595.1 of Flavobacterium sp. Taxonomy (GTDB): domain Bacteria; phylum Bacteroidota; class Bacteroidia; order Flavobacteriales; family Flavobacteriaceae; genus Flavobacterium. Next base: position 81,988 of record DAMCXY010000011.1, read on the forward strand.
AGTTCCCTACACACCCTGTTATGGCTACATAACACTCGTTTTCTATGGCACGTGCCTGTGCACAATTGCGTACGCGTGTGTATCCGTTTTGAGTATCTGTCAGATAAGGAACAAATAGTATTTCCATTCCCTGTTCACCGAGCAAACGGGATAATTCAGGAAATTCAACATCATAACAGATGATGATTCCTATTTTTCCACAGTCCGTATCAAAGGTCTGTATCACAGAGCCGCCCTGCATTCCCCAATACAAGCGCTCGTTTGGGGTGATATGAATTTTTCGGTACATTTCAGATGTACCATCTCTCTTGCATAAGAATCCTACATTATACAGTACACCATCTTCGAGGAGAGGCATACTTCCTGTAATGATATTAATGTTGTATGAAATGGCAAATTCCTGAAACTTATTGTGAATAGCAGGAGTGAACTTTGTTATTTCCCGTATGGCTTCTGATTCTGACAAATGGTTATAGTCAGCCATCAGCGGAGCAATGAATAATTCGGGAAAAGTGGCAAAATCACTTTCATAGCCAGACACTGCATCAATAAAGAATTCTGCCTGGTCAAAAAATTCTTCAAGGTTGTTCAGCGGGCGCATTTGCCATTGAATAAGTCCAAGCCGGATTACGGATTTTCTGGTATTAATGATGCTGGATTCCGGATCGTACAGAATATTGTTCCATTCGAGCAAAACAGCATATTCTTTTGAATAACGATCGCCTTCCAAATAATTTCGCATCAGTTTTTCGATATGAAAATCATTGTTGAGCTGAAAAGATATTACCGGATCATGAATCTCTTTATTCTTTACTTTCTCTATGTATTGTCTTGGTGTTAGTTCTTTGGAATATTGTGAATAGTTTGGCATTCTGCCTGCAAATACTATGGCTCTCAGGTTCAGGTTTTCACACATTTCTTTCCGTGCATCATATAACCTTCTTCCCAAGCGAAGTCCTCTGTAGTTTGGATGTATAAACACATCAATTCCGTATAGAACCGTTCCTTTCTCACTATGAGTCGTAAACATTCCGTTTGCCGTTATCTGATTATAAGTGTGATTCATTGTGATACGTTTTTCATCTACTATAATAGACAAAGCGGCACCGACTACTACGTCATCTACCAAAATGACCAGCTGACCCTGAGGAAAAACTTTTAAAAGTCTTTTTATCTCCGTTTTATTCCAGTATAAATCGTCTATACCTTCATCGGAATAGGCGTCAACCATGGAGGTTTTCAGTTCTAAATAATCTTCTAAGTTTAAATTTCTTAATTCAATTTTGTTGATGGGTGAACTCATTTCATGCTTTTTTTTATTGTTTACGCAAGGGTTATTTTTTTTGAACCAATACATACCAGTCATTGTCTAACAGCCGGTATCCCTGATCGTAAACGAAATAATAAATGTTGTTGGTTTTTGTTGTATAAATCGATGTAAATAAGTTGAAATCAAATCCGAGCGATAAAAGCCTGGATTTGTTGATCGTGGTTTTACCTTCCGTGTTTGTTTCTGTCAGGATACGATAGTTTTTACGCAACTGATTGTGGATGTTGCGCATCAGATTGGTAGTGTCTTTGTTTATTTTGTTGTTGTAAGTATTTCTGCATGCATCGTTGCAAAATTTCTTATCTTCTCTACCGATAATTTTATCTCCACATTCCAAACACGTTTTAGACATAATTTTCTGAATCGATTCAGACTAAATTTAGCCAAAATTTTTCAAATGTGAGGCTACAGCCTCCTTAATTTCAGAATAATTTTTTAAATACAGGCTTGAAAAAACGCCTATGGCTTTTTGATTTTTGATCAGATAAAAATATTCCTGTGTTTGTCCTCGTGATTTAAAACTTTTAATAATGTACCCGTCAATGTCTGAAAAGTTCAGTTTTCTTTTGGTTCCAAATCCAAGCATTTGTATGATTTCAATAGAAGCAGCATCGATACGCAGTTTTGCCATTCGCAGGTTCATCTCTACAAACAATCCCCAAATGGTAACGAGTACTCCGATAATTCCGAATATAATAAAGAAAATAATAACTCCCCAAGTCAGTTCTCCCTTAAGCAGATTGTTTATTTTGATGATAAAATAGGCTGCTATAAACGGAAAACTCAACAGCAGAAAACTGAAAAAATAAACAGAAGGGCTGAATTTTGATGTGATCATATTAAAATGTAATTTTTTTAATGAGCAGATAATTTTTTTGAAATTCTTTATGAGTAGGATCTTCTACATCATCTATCGCATAGTAATCTTTTAAACCAGTAATCAGGTGGTTGGTCAGCGCTCTTTTTTCATTGATGTTCGGAATGGCATTTAAAGAGTCTATAAAACTGTTTTGCATACAGATCAGTAATTCTGCCAAAGTAAATTCCTGTTTTTCGTCAAGATAAGTTGAGATTGAAGCCAAAGACTCTACAAACTTGACAAGTAATTCTGAATCTTTGGTTTCACAAATTTGTTCTGTGATGTAACTGCTCAATAGATTATAATTATAATCAAGTGTTTTGATATCTATTTTATTTTTGTTCGCATTTGTGATGAAAGTTTCTAAAAAGTTTTTATAGAATATTTTTTTCTCATTTGCTTTTTTATTTTCAATGACAAAAAGCAGGTTTTTTTCTACAAAACCTTCCGTAAGTTCTCCATTCTTAGTTGAAAAGAATTGGATGTTTACAAGGTTCTGAGTTGAGTTTTCAGTATATACAAAGGTTCCGGGAGCCAATTCCGTAATAATTTCCGAATCGATTGTTCTGGTAATATATACAGGAGCTGCTTTTTCTTTTTGTACTACGGCCAGCTTTGACTGTGCCTTTACACTCAAGCCAGAAAGAGCAATAAACAATACGAATAAAATGCTTTTCATAGTTTTTATAGTTTGTTACAAAAATACGATATTTCCGAAGATCTTTTCTATGTAATTATTCGACAACAAATACTTACAATCGAAAGTAAGTATTTTGTATACGGCCAAAGGTTGTTGGCTGTTGCATCTTTGTGACGATAAAAATGTATAACTAAAAAATTTAAGCCATGAATGCATTAAGAAACAAAGTACAGTTAATCGGTAGAGTAGGAAGTACTCCTGAAGTAAAAGAGGTGGGACAGGGAAAAAAGGTGGCGAACGTTTCACTTGCCACTAATGAGGTTTATTATAATGAAAAAGGAGAAAAGGTGGAAACTACTCAGTGGCATCATCTGGTAAGCTGGAATCACGCAGAAATTTTTGAAAAATTTGTCGAGAAAGGGAAGGAGATTGCCATTGAAGGTAAGCTGACTTATCGGAACTATGAAGATAAGGAAGGAAATAAGAGGTATGTAACGGAGGTAATTGTTCAGGAAGTATTGCTTCTATAAAAAAAGCTGGCAACTGCCAGCTTTTTTTATTTTGCATTCTGCATACATGCTTCTGCATCTGTTACCATTTTTTTGCTTCCGCAGAAAAAAGGAATTCTCTGATGCAATTCCGTTGGTTCTATTTCCATTATTCTTCTGAAGCCATCTGATGCTTTACCTCCTGCCTGTTCAATGATAAAGGCAAAAGGATTACATTCATACAGCAGTCGTAATTTTCCTTCAGGTCTATTCGTTGATCCCGGATAGATATAGATACACCCTTTAAGATATTTTTATGGATATCCGCTACCAGACTTCCGATATACCGGGCTGTTTAAGGTGGTTTGTGTCGTTCTGCCTGACAATATTTGATATAGTCTTTTTCACATAGAGTTAATTACAATGTATCGAGAAAGTCTAAGCAACACTCAACAAGTGAATTTTATTGAAGCTAAAGTAAAATGGTTTAATAAACAATCAAACTGTTTAAATACAATATAATTTTAAAATTATTTCTTTATTGTGGCTGAATATGTACAAACTTCTATACATCCACCATTATCTAAACAGTCATTAAAGAAACTGTTTAACCTTATAGCAAGCCATTTAGCACCCAATTCAGAAGTAGGCTTATCTACTATTTTATATTTTCCATCATTTTTACCACCTGAACAATGTATTTGTAACTTTTCTTTTCCTGCTGCAAATGTTATGTTTCCTGTCGGTGTTTTTTCTAAATTTAAATCATGTAAATCATAACTAAGTGTAAAACTATTCTCCATCTTGTTATCATTAACAATTATAGTCACTTCTTGTATATCGGAATTAAATTTTAAGTCAAAATATATATAATTTAATAGATCTTCCATTGAAGCGTCCATAATTATTTGTTTGTTTGAACTGTTGTATGGCACTTCTTTGAATACAATTTCTTTAGAATCCTTTCCAGACAATTTTACTTTTTGCTGATTTTCATCTTTACTGTTAAAATTTTGTTCATCATTTGAACAAGAGGTTCCTATTACACTTAGGAATATTAAAGATAATTTTAAAATTTTATTTTTCATATTTAACCTTTTGAAACTTTAACACTTGATTTACAAATTAAAACACATCCACCTCCTTTTAAACAAGCGTCTATAAAAGGGGCCATTTCTTTTCCGGATTTAGTAGCTGTCTCTATATCATAGGGTCTATCAACAGTAAGGGTTTTACTATCATTTTTACCCCCTGAACACTGTAAATATAGTTTTTGTTTTCCGGCCGCTAATATAGTATTATTAGTTTTGTCTAAATTGTTATCAAAGGCATTTGCCCACATCATCTCATCAGGAGACAAACTTCTGTTTATAATTCGATTGTCTATCATAATAGAGATGCTTTTTTCTTTTTTATTATCTGCTACATCAAATTCTATTTCATCTCCATTCTCTGCGTCAAAGCCTAAATCAGTATTTATATACCAATAAAATTCTCCTACAAGTTGACCGATAACAGCTTCTTTATCATCATCCGACGTGTAATAAGCTTTAAACTGTTCAGCCGATTTTCTTACTATTAAGTTTTCATTTCTCTTAGTTTGATCTTGATCCCCATTCTCATTATTACAAGAAATAATCATTGAAACAGATAGAGCTGCAAACATCAAATAAAAACTTGTTTTCTTTAATATATTGATCATAATTGTTTGTTTTTAAGTTAATTAGATCTAATGTAAAAAAAAAATAACAGTATTTCATAATTATGATAAATAATATTCGACAACAAATACTTACAATCGAAAGTAAATATTTTATATACGGCTAAAGGTTGTTGGCTGTTGCATCTTTGTGACGATAAAAATGTATAACTAAAAAATTTAAGCCATGAATGCATTAAGAAACAAAGTACAGTTAATCGGTAGAGTAGGAAGTACTCCTGAAGTAAAAGAGGTGGGACAGGGAAAAAAGGTGGCGAACGTTTCACTTGCCACTAATGAGGTTTATTATAATGAAAAAGGAGAAAAGGTGGAAACTACTCAGTGGCATCATCTGGTAAGCTGGAATCACGCAGAAATTTTTGAAAAATTTGTCGAGAAAGGGAAGGAGATTGCCATTGAAGGTAAGCTGACTTATCGGAACTATGAAGATAAGGAAGGAAATAAGAGGTATGTAACGGAGGTAATTGTTCAGGAAGTATTGCTTCTATAAAAAAAGCTGGCAACTGCCAGCTTTTTTTATTTTGCATTCTGCATACATGCTTCTGCATCTGTTACCATTTTTTTGCTTCCGCAGAAAAAAGGAATTCTCTGATGCAATTCCGTTGGTTCTATTTCCATTATTCTTCTGAAGCCATCTGATGCTTTACCTCCTGCCTGTTCAATGATAAAGGCAAAAGGATTACATTCATACAGCAGGCGTAATTTCCCTTCCGGTCTGTTTGCTGATCCCGGATAGATATAGATACCTCCCTTCAGCATATTTCTATGGATATCTGCTACCAGACTTCCGATATACCGGGCTGTGTAGGGTCTGTTGTCTCCTTCTGCCTGACAATATTTGATATAGTCTTTTACACCTTGAGGAAATTGGATGTAATTTCCTTCATTGATAGAATAAATATATCCTTCTTCCTTAATTTTCATGTCTGGATGAGAAAGAAAAAATGTACCTAAAGCAGGGTCTAATGTAAATCCGTTCAAACCTTTTCCTGTAGTATATACCAGCATAGTAGAGGAACCGTATATGACGTAACCCGCTGCTACCTGATTGACTCCTTTTTGTAAAAAGTCTTCTTTAGTTACAGGTGTTCCTATAGGAGAAATTCTATGATAAATAGAAAAAATGGTTCCTACAGATACATTCACATCTATATTGGAAGACCCGTCTAATGGGTCCATTAATAAAACATATTTATTGGAATAAGATTTATCACTTCCCGGAATACAGATAAAATCATCATTTTCTTCAGAAGCGATTCCACATACGATCTCACGGTTAATAAGAGTTTGAATGAAAACATCATTGGCAAACACATCTAATTTTTGTTGGTCTTCTCCCTGAATGTTTTCTTTTCCGAATGATCCGGAAATGTCTACAAGTCCAGCCTGATTTACCTTCTGGCTTACAATTTTTGCTGCAAGACGTATCGAATTCATCAAACGGGATAATTCTCCCGTAGAGTAAGCGAAATCTGTTTGTTTTTTAATAATGAACTCACCTAAAGTGACGTGTCTTTGTTCCATTGTTTGTGTTGTTTTGTTGTGCAAATATCGACAAAAAAAACATTCTTTTCCCCATATTGAAAATATTCTACAGGATAAGGAAAATGTTTTTGTAACAAGAAAAAAGGATTCGTATTTTCGTATGTTTTAAAAAAATAAACAGAATTTAATCTTTTTACAATGACTTTTAATTAAAAAAAATGAGAGTATTCAAATTTGGAGGAGCATCGATTAAAGATGCTACAGCAGTACGCAATGTATTGCATGTTTTAAAAACAATAGGGTTTACCAATAGTATGATTATAGCCTCGGCTATGGGCAAGACGACAAATGCTTTGGAAGATGTCGTAAATAACTATTTTGATAAACCGGAAAATCTTGATGAAAGCCTCCAACTTGTCAAGCGCTACCATTTTGATATCATTAAGGAGTTGTTTGAAGATAAAAACCATCTGGTTTATAGCAAAACGGAGCTTTTGTTTAATGAGATGAGTTTTTTTCTGAGTAATAATAAATCACCCAATTATAATTTTGTATACGATCAGATTGTGAGCTATGGAGAGGTTCTTTCTACTACGATTCTAAGTTTATATATGAATGAGCATGCTGTTGATAATGTATGGATCGATGCCCGAAATCTTATTAAAACGGATACTACCTATCGGGATGCTGTTGTGGACTGGTCGAAAACAGCTACAGCAATTCAAAGTCAGATTCAGTCCCATAAGCTTTATATTACGCAGGGATTTATTGGTTCCGATCCCAATCATTTTTCTGTGACATTAGGCAGAGAAGGATCTGATTATTCCGCTGCTATATTTGCTTATTGCCTTGATGCAGAAAGTGTGACTATATGGAAAGATGTATCGGGTGTTCTTAACGCTGATCCAAGATATTTTGAAGATACCATACTACTTGATCAGATCTCGTATCATGAGGCTATTGAAATGGCCTTTTATGGTGCATCAGTAATACATCCGAAAACACTTCAGCCTTTAAGAAACAAAGAGATACCGTTGTATGTGAAATCCTTTATACATCCTGAACTTTCTGGAACTTCTGTAACTAAAGGAGCAGATCTGATACCGTATGTTCCTTGTTTTATTGTAAAGAAAAAGCAGTTGCTGCTTTCAGTAGCCTCTAAAGATTTTTCTTTTATTATGGAATCTCATATTAGTGATATTTTTAAGATATTTGATGAAAATCATATTAAAGTAAATGTTATTCAAAATTCGGCAATCAGTTTTTCTGTATGTGTAGAGGACAAGTTTAATAATTTTGAGTCGTTGAAAGACGAATTGTCAAAAAAATTCAATGTCACATTTAATGAGGAAGTGTCGTTATATACCATCCGTCATTTTACAGAAGAAGCATTGGAGCGTGTGGTAAAAGATAAAACGGTTTTATTAAAACAGGTAAACAGAGATACAGTACAGATTGTAACTAAGGAGTAAGTATATAATATATGTTGATAAACCTAAAAAGCATCTCGTTAGAGATGCTTTTTTGTAAAGGTTGTACTAAAAAATATATATTGTAATATGATTAACTTATAACAACAACATCTGAAGCAATTTTACCTTTTTTACCGTCAGATTCCACGTAAGAAACGGTGTCACCATCACGTAACTCTCTACTTTTAATTCCTGAAACGTGTACAAAAATGTCGTTACCTGTTTCTTCGTCAGTAATGAAACCGAATCCTTTAGATTCATTGAAGAACTTTACTTTACCTGTTCTCATTTTAATAAAAAATATAATTAATAATGCATCAAAGATATACTTTTTTTTAAATTTTGCAATTATTTTTTTATGTTATCTTTCTGTGAATTATATTTTCGATAAAATACCTTTTCAATCTATGCCTGAATCTTCGGGTTCTTTGGTATAAATGAAAAAAGTCAGGAAAATTTCCTGACCTTTAGCTTATTATAAACAGAGGAATGACTATTCTTCTATTTTTTTCATATGAAAAGTTTCCATAAATGCTGTTGTGTAATTTCCGGCAACATAGTTCGGATCATCCATCAGCTGTCTGTGAAACGGAATAGTTGTTTTAATTCCTTCTATTACAAACTCATCGAGTGCCCGTTTCATTTTGTTAATTGCTTCTTCTCTGGTCTGAGCTGTAGTAATCAGTTTAGCAATCATTGAATCGTAATTCGGTGGTATCGTATATCCTGAATAAACGTGAGTATCTAATCGGATACCATGTCCACCCGGTGCATGAAGCGTCGTGATTTTACCCGGTGAAGGTCTGAAGTCATTAAACGGATCTTCTGCGTTGATTCTACACTCAATGGAATGAAGTTGTGGCAGATAATTTTTCCCTGAGATAGGCACCCCTGCAGCTACAAGAATTTGTTCTCTGATTAAATCATAGTCAATTACCTGTTCTGTAATAGGATGTTCTACCTGAATACGGGTATTCATCTCCATAAAATAGAAATTACGATCTTTATCTACTAAAAATTCGATTGTTCCAGCTCCTTCATATTTAATATATTCTGCTGCTTTTACAGCTGCTTCTCCCATTTTCTGACGTAATTCGTCTGTCATAAATGGTGAAGGTGTTTCTTCTGTAAGTTTTTGATGGCGTCTTTGGATCGAACAGTCTCTTTCAGAAAGGTGACATGCTTTACCATAAGCATCACCAACCACCTGAATTTCGATATGTCTTGGATCAACGATAAGTTTTTCCATATACATACCATTGTTTCCAAATGCAGCTGCTGCCTCCTGACGAGCGCTTTCCCATGCTTTGTCAAGGTCTTCGATTTTCCAGATTTCTCTCATTCCTCTACCACCACCACCGGCAGTAGCTTTCATCATCACTGGCAAACCGATTTCTTTTGCAATTTTTTTTGCATGCTCTAACGATTCCAGCAAACCGTCAGATCCGGGTACCGTTGGTACGCCGGCTTTTTTCATGGTTTCTTTAGCAGTAGCCTTATCACCCATTTTTTCAATCATCTCAGGAGAAGCACCAATAAATTTAATGCCGTGTTCTTCACAGATTTTGGAAAATTTGGCATTCTCTGATAGGAAACCATATCCCGGATGTATTGCATCTGCATTAGTTATCTCTGCTGCTGCAATAATATGTTGAATTTTAAGGTATGACAGATTGCTTGGAGGAGGACCAATACAAACAGCTTCATCAGCAAATCTAACATGTAAGCTATCGGCATCAGCAGTTGAGTAAACAGCGACTGTTTTGATACCCATTTCTTTACAGGTTCTGATGATGCGTAATGCAATCTCCCCTCGGTTAGCGACTAATATTTTTTTAAACATCTTTTTTGAAATTTTAAATTAGATTCTAAATTTTAAAAGGTTCTCTTAGATAGTTTTAATAGAACTTCTGTTTAAAATTTCTTATGATGGGTCTACTAAAAATAAAGGTTGGTCAAATTCAACAGGTGAAGAATCGTCAACTAATACTTTTACGATTTTTCCGCTTACCTCTGATTCAATTTCATTGAATAATTTCATTGCTTCAATAACACATACCACATCACCTTGTTTGATAGACGCGCCTACTTCTACAAAAGGAGCTTTGTCTGGAGACGGTTTTCTGTAAAATGTACCGATAATCGGAGATTTTACAGTGATGTATTTACTGTTGTCTTCTGCTGCTGCAACAGGAGCTGCTGCTTCTGTAGCCGGAGCCGGAGCTGCCGCTGGTTGTTGTGCTTGAGGAGCTGTTGCAGCTACAGGTATTTGTTGTACATAAGTAGTGGTTTCTGTTGCAGTTCCTTCCGTTGTTGTTTTAATAGTGATTTTGAAATCATCCATTTCTAATTTAACTTCTGTAGCACCTGATTTTGCTACGAATTTAATTAAATTTTGAATTTCTCTAATATCCATTTCTCTCTAGTTTATTTTGTTATTCAGTATTCTATTTTGTGTTGTATGCCCATTTTAGGTATATGGCTCCCCATGTAAAACCTCCTCCAAAAGAAGCTAATATCAGATTATCTCCTTTTTTAAGTTGTTGCTCAAAGTCTGCTAATAATAGGGGTAGGGTTGCTGAGGTAGTATTCCCGTATTTCTGAATGTTGATCATTACTTTTGATTCGTCTAAATCAATACGGTTGGCAGTAGCATCTATGATTCTTTTGTTGGCCTGATGAGGTACGAGCCAATCAATCTGCTCTTTTGTAAGGTTATTGCGCTGCATGATCTTTTCGCTCACGTCTGCCATTCCGGAAACAGCATATTTAAAGACTGTTTTTCCATCTTGGTGCACATAATGTTGTTCGTTTTTTACCGTTTCTTCTGATGGAGGCAGTAAAGATCCACCGGCTTCTATTTTTAGAAATTCTCTTCCGATACCGTCACTTCTTAAGAATTCATCCTGAAACCCGAGTCCTTCGTTATTAGGTTCAAAAAGAACAGCTCCGGCTCCGTCTCCGAAAATGATACAGGTAGCACGGTCTTTATAATTAATGATGGAAGACATTTTGTCGGCTCCGATCAGTAATACTTTTTTGTAACGACCAGATTCAATATAAGCTGAAACGGTTGAAATACCATACAAGAAACTCGAGCAGGCAGCCTGCAGATCATAAGCAAAAGCATTTGTTGCTCCGATTTGAGTAGCTACATATACTGCTGTTGCTGCTACCGGCATATCAGGAGTTGTGCTTGCCAGCAATACTAAATCTATTTCTTTTGGGTCAATGCCGGATTTCTCTATTAAATCTTCGGCTGCTTTAATGGCCAGAAAAGAAGTTCCCTTTGTAGGGTCTTTCAGAATTCTTCTTTCCTTAATTCCTGTTCTACTAGTAATCCATTCATCGTTTGTATCTACCATTGTTTCTAACACTTTGTTAGAAAGAACAAAATCTGGCACATATTTACCAACGGCTGTAATGGCTGCTGTTATCTTTGTCATAAAAGGCTTACTTTTTATTTTTTAAAAAGTTCAAAAAGTCGTGAAAATTACAAAAAAAAAACGGATTAAGCTCTTTTTTAGTCTGAAAATGATTTTTTTGAACTCAAAATGCTGTTTTTTGATAAAAAAAAACCCTCACTGATGCGAGAGTTTCTTTTATTTTTTAAAACCTGATTACTATGCTTCAGCCGGTGTTTTATCAACTACAACTTGACCTCTGTAGTATAATTTTCCTTCATGCCAGTAAGCTCTGTGTAATAAGTGAGCTTCACCTGTTACAGGGCAGGTAGCGATAGTTGGTGCTACTGCTTTGTAGTGAGTTCTTCTTTTATCTCTTCTTGTTTTCGAGGTTTTTCTTTTAGGATGTGCCATCTTACAGTCTTATTTATCCGTTAATAGTTGTTTTAATTTATCCCATCTGGGGTCTGTTTCTTTATTCTCTTCTTTTGGTTCTTCATCCGCCTGATGCGATAGGTAATCCAGAGTTGGTGACTCTAACGTACCGTCTTTTACACCCGGATGAATCCTTTTTTGCGGAACCGATAGTACAATCATTTCATAAATGTATTGTGCTACACTCATTTGAAATTCTCCGTGCGGAAGGATTAAGAACGCATCATTTTCATCATTGAATTCTTCTCCGAATTTTACTAATAAAGACAGATTTCCTTTTATAGGAAGATCGAAATCTTCATTGGTAATGTCACACGGAACGTTTACTGTTCCTTTATGCTGAAAACTTAGCTCTAACATGGTGCTTTTTTTGTTTAAAAGCACTTTTACTACAATGTCTGCGCCGTTGTATTCATCATATTCAAACAAATTGAAAAAATCTTTATCAATCTGGTATTCAAATTGATGTTTTCCCACCTTTAATCCAGAGAACTGGATTAAAAAATCTTTTTCACTAATCATAACAATCTATTTGAGCGTGCAAAGATAAAAAAATATTACAATAACAAATAAGTTATCAACATTTTTTTGTTATTAATTTATTTGTCTCACTTTTAACGGGTTTTCTATGCTTTGCAAATACTCGTTTCTATTTTTATAAATATCCAGAGATAAGTAAACTGCTTCTTTAAAAGAGGTATGGTCTGCTATTCCTTTTCCGGCAATGTTGTAAGCGGTTCCGTGATCCGGAGACGTTCTTATTTTATTGAGTCCGGCTGTGTAGTTTACTCCATTTCCAAATGCCAGTGTTTTAAAAGGAATGAGCCCCTGATCGTGATAACAAGCAATTACTGCATCATAATTTTTGTATTGTTCTGATCCGAAAAAACCATCGGCTGGAAAAGGACCCGAAACAATATAGCCGTCATTTAACAAGGATTTTATTGTCGGAATTATAACATCCTGTTCTTCTGTTCCGATCACTCCATTGTCTCCGCTGTGCGGATTTAACCCTAAGATAGCAATTCTCGGGCGTATCACATTGAAGTCTTGTATTAATGTTTGGTTAACTGTTTGGATTTTTTGTGTAATCAGTTCTGGTGTCAGTGCTTTACTAACCTGATCAATAGCGATATGATCGGTCAGGAGTCCTATCCGAAGCGTATCGTGTACCATGAGCATCAATGCCTGGCCTTCAAGTTCCTGATTCAGATAATCTGTATGCCCCGGAAATGAAAAATCTTCAGATTGAATGTTATGTTTGTTTATGGGTGCTGTAACTAATATATCAATAGAGCCGTTTTTTAATGCTTCTGTAGCGGCTACAAAAGATTTTACAGCATATTTTCCTACATTTTCATCTTCTTTACCCAGTTCAATGTTGACCCCTTCTTTCCATACATTTAATACATTTATTTTTCCAGGTACAATCTGGCTCAGGTCATCGATACCGTGTAATGAGATGGAAGGATTCTCAGTTATCTTTCTTATAAAAGTCAGTAATTTCGCGTTGGCAAAAATAACCGGAGTACAGAATTCTAACATTCTTGTATCTTCAAAAGTTTTTAGAATAACTTCTGATCCGATACCGTTCATGTCACCGATTGAAATTCCTAATATTATATTTTCTCCTTTTTTATACATTTTTATTTAAGGGTAATTATTGCTAATTTTGATACAAAGTTAGTAAAATAAATCTAGTTATGTTTACAGGGATAGTGGAAACACTTGGCGAGATCGTCAATATTGAAAAGGAGGCAGAAAATGTTCATTTGTATATTAAAAGTACTTTTACTCAGGAGCTTAAAATAGACCAGAGCGTGTCTCATAACGGGGTTTGTTTAACAGTTGTGGCTATTGACGCATCTGTTTTTAAAGTTACTGCTATTAAAGAGACCTTGCTCAAAACCAGTATTGGTGAATGGTCTGTTGGTGATTTGGTTAATTTGGAAAGAGGACTAAAGCTGGGTGATCGGTTAGATGGACATATTGTACAGGGACATGTAGATCAGACTGCGGTTTGCAAAGATATTAAGGATGCAGAAGGAAGCACTTATTTTACTTTTGAGTATGATGCAGATCTTCAGAATATTACCATCGAAAAAGGATCCATTACTATTGACGGTACCAGTTTAACTGTCGTTGATTCAGGAAAAAATACGTTCAGTGTAGCCATTATACCTTATACCTTAGAGAATACGCTATTCAAAAAATATAAAGTAGGTACGACTGTAAATCTCGAATTTGATGTTGTAGGCAAATATGTAAAACGTATTATGGGACTCGGACAATAAAAAAAGCTGTTTCTATGAAACAGCTTTTTTACTTGTATAGTTAATGATAACGGATAAGAGTATATAGAATATAATGATAAGCGGAATTGCTTCATACTTAAACAGCAGTAATAAAACAGCGGCTATTCCTAAAAATAATAGAGAAACTTTATTGTCTTTCAACGCTTTATTTTTAGATTTCAATGAAAATAACGGAATATTGGCATTCATTATAAAGGCACTGAAAAAACTGATCACAACCAAAGTGTACGGATTGCTGTAAAATGTTTCAATAAACTCAAAATCTGTTGTTTTGGTAATCATAGGAATGCTCAGTATGAAAAGTGCATTTGCCGGAGTAGGCAGACCAATAAAAGAGTCTGTTTGTCTGGTATCTACATTGAATTTTGCCAGTCTGTAGCAGGCTCCCAATGTGATTACAAATCCTAAAAAGGGCACTAATCCCATATAAAACGTTTCCGGTGTCAGGTTATAAATTTCCTGATTTTCCTGAATATTTGCCAGCATACGATACATGATAAGTCCCGGTACAACACCACTTGTTACCATGTCTGCCAACGAATCTAACTGTAATCCGATTTCACTTTTCACTTTTAGGGTTCTGGCTGCAAAGCCATCCCAAAAATCAAAGAAAATTCCCATACAAACCCAGAAAAAAGCCATATCTAAATTGTCGTCAAATGCAAAAGTCAGGGCAATCAAACCGGCAGAAAGGTTTAATAAAGTAATGGCATTGGGAATATGTTTCTTAATAGACATAAGTTGAATCGTGTTTTAGAGATTAAATAACAAATGTACAAAATAAGTTAAATATATATTGATGAGAATCTCTTTATTAGATTTGTTTTATCGGTTTGGATTATAATTTTTGTGGGGTAAACAATAGAATGGATTTTCTATATGAATATACCTATATCTTCTTCGGGTGACATGATCATATTGGGTAGAGGAAGCCTACAGTAACTGATAATAGTAATTTCATTTTATGGTTTTGAATAAAGGCCAGGATTCTATCTCCAAGCCTTATATCTTATCTGGTATTTTTCAAAAACCAACTTTCTGATGATGGAATCATCTTTTAGCTTTGATTAATGTAATTATTTTTCTTATAATTATTTTTTTATTATCTTGATACGCTCAGTTTCTTGGTTATATTGTATTTCAGTAATATAAATTCCTGGTTTTAAAAAGGATAGATTGATTGCCTCTTTTGTGAAATTTGTGTCTTCTTCAAATACGAGTTTACCAGTCATGTCAAACACTTTGATTTTTTGAATGTATTCATCAGACTGAATGTGTAGTTCATTCTTAAATGGGTTTGGATATAGATTGATTCTTTTGTTTTTCTGATGGTCAATAGTTCCTAAGGAAGATTGGGTAGTTACCGTAAAATCATCTAAAAGGAGGGCATTAGCTCTTTTCTGAAGATGTTCAGGGAAAACTATTTCATCAATATTATAAATTTCAGATATATAATTGATTGCCAGATAAACTTCCATATTGCTGTAGTTATCGAGATCAATAACGAACTCAGTCCATTCAGAGTTGCTGAAATAATTATCGTTATAAACCTGTGGAAAAGCTGTGAAACTTTCAGGATTAGTGTCTGTTGTTGAGATAAGGACTCTGAATTTTTCATATTTATTGTTGTCCATATAGGCAGATTTCACATAAAAACTCAGTTTGTTTCCACTTTGTCCCAGATTAATTTTAGGAGAGATAATCCAATCATTGTTAGAAGGAAGCAGGGCAGCAAACATACCAAGTGCTTTATTCCCGGTTCTGGCCTCATAATTTCTTATTCCGGGAATATTAATGTCTGCTACATTTGAGACGGCTGTTGTGCTGTTAATGATTTTTGCCGCAAAAGGATGCATCAAATTGTCTGGAAAGCTGACACCCAAAATACCCATTTGTTCTTCTTCATCTGAGTCAATGAGTGTCCAATTTCCAATCTCAGAATAAGTCCAGTCTTGATAACTTTCAAAACTATCGTGGAAAAGAGTAGTTGTAGTTTGCCCCCAAATAAAGGATGAGGATAAAAAAGAAATTGTAAGTAAAAGGTTGTTTCTCATGATAATTTTTTTTTAAGATTTTTATTAATATCAAATTTAATATAGTACCAGTATGGAAAAAGAAAATACTACTCTTACAAAATATTTCGAAGATGCATTTTGGTATTTCAAAATATTTCTAATGACATTTAAAGGTTTGTTGTACAGTATTTTATTGTCGTTGTTTCTGTGTTTTTTGTTTTTTGCTTCCCCTTCTAAACTGTTTGCTCAACATACAATTGACGATAATAACATAACTGCTGTATTAAAGGAAATAAGACGTTTGCAGGATGTGGATGAAAAAAGCGCTTTAAACTTACTTAATGAAATTTTGGCTTATGAAAAAAAACTTCCAGACAGCTTGCTGATAAAGCTTTACGATACGGCTGCTACGTTGTATGCTTCTCAGGATGCACATGTTTATGCGTTAAATTACTACCATTCTGAATTGCTCCTGCAAAAGAGTACAAATTCAAAAGACCAATATATAACTCTTAAGAATATTGGAAATCTGTATTACAACATTGGCAAAAATAATGTTGCAAAAGAATACTGGTCTGAAGCATTACAAGGATACGAAAAAGAAGGCCTTTCAAAAAAGTATGTTTTGTATAATAACCTCGCCATATTAGAAGAAAAAGAAGGAAATTATAAGAGAGCAAAAGAAATATATGAGAGTGCATTGTCCCAAAGTATAAAATTAGGAGATAAGATGGGGATATTTATGGCATATCAAAATTTAGGCATAGTCAGTTTTAAACTACAGCTATTTAAGGAAGCATTAAATTATTCTTATAAGGCAAAACAAGTTGCTTTCCAATCCAAAGAAGTAAATGAAAGGGCTAAGATACTTTATAATTTAGGGTATTTACATTATAATTTACCTCTTAAAAATGAAGATTCTACAGAGTATTATCTCAGAGAAGCCTTTTTATTAAGTAAAGAGTCTGAATATAAAACGATTCAAAAAGCAAGTTCAGAAATATTAATTAGTTTATATGAGGGTCAAAAAAAGCATCAACTTGCTAATTTCTATTTACATGAAGTAAACAGAGGATATAGAGATGAGCTTGATAAGATGATTGATGGACAAATCGGAAAAATAGAGTTTAAGTATGAGCAAAAATTAAAAGAGCAGCTATATACCTTACAACAAAGGAGAAAAAACTGGATTTATTTTACTTCTTTTCTGATTCTTGTCACTGGTTGCGTTATTCTGTTTCTTGTTTATAAACTACAGAAAGTGAAATTGATAAAAACAGGTTTAGAAAACAGATTACTTCTTAAAAAACTTGAGGAACGTAATAAAGAAATTACTCAAAAAAGTCTTGAAGTACTTCATAAGAATGAAATATTGGATGTAACAAAAAGGAAGTTGACAGATTTAAAGCGAAAACCTGAAGTAAACAGGCAAATTAGTTCTATTTTAAGTGAAATCAACAGTAATGAAAAAGGTTTAAATATAGAAGAGTTTGAAAAAGTGTTTAAAGAGACCCATGCGGATTTTTACAGAATATTATTGGAGTCGTATCCTGACTTGTCAAGAACCGATCTGAGACTGGCAGCTTTTCTCCGTTTAAATCTTTCTACTAAAGATATTACAGCTATTACGGGGCAAAGCCAAAACAGCATCAATATAGCAAGACACCGACTTAGAAAAAAATTAAACCTTCAGGAGCATGAAAATATAATTAATTTCCTAATCAGCATCGTATAATCTTTCTCCATAAAATAGAAATAGTCATGAAAAATATATAAACTCTTTATAACTAATAGAAGCAAAGGGAATTTTAAATGACCTTTGAAAAAACAAAAAGTGGATTATGATATAATGTATACAAAATGAATAGCTTACTATACATATATAAAATGAGTCTGATTATATTATAAATCGTTGTTTACAAGTACTGGTTCTGTCTTATTTTTGTGTGCTAATAATAAAATGGCACAATAAGTTAGATATATTTTGAGTTTAGTATTTGAGAATTTTTATCATCTTTGTAAAAACTTTATCGAAGTGAAAAAACATTTATCCTATTTCTTATTTTTAATCAGTTGCGTGGGATTTGCACAGACACGTAAGTATTCAAATGAGTTTTTGAATATCGGTGTTGATGCAGCTTCTCTGGGTATGGCAAATAGCGTGATTGCTCAGACAGGCGACGTGAATTCAGCTTATTGGAATCCGGCAGGTTTGACGCAGTTAAAGGATAAACAGGTCGGGCTTATGCATGCGAGTTATTTTGCCAATATAGCTCAGTATGATTATGCTGCCTTTGCTATGCCGGTAGATGAACAGAGTGCAGTTGCTTTGTCTGTAATCCGTTTTGGTGTAGATGATATTATGAATACTACCGAACTTATTGATCAGAATGGTAATATCGATTATAACAGAATCAAGCTTTTTTCAACTGCTGATTATGCCTTTACTGCTTCTTATGCACGAAAGCTTTCAGTTGAAGGGCTGTCTATAGGCGCAAATGCAAAAGTTGTCCGCCGTATCATCGGCGATTTTGCGAAATCCTGGGGATTTGGGTTTGATTTAGGAGTGCAGTATCACTCGCCAAGTAACTGGAAATTTGGTGTTATGGTAAGAGATATTACAACAACCTACAATACATGGAGTATCAATCAGAAAGAATATGACAAAATTAAAGATGCTGTAGAAGGTCAGAATCAGACATTACCGGAAACTACTGAGATTACTCTGCCTAAATTCCAGATTGGAGCTTCTAAAGATTTTGCTTTGTCAGAAAAGATGAGATTGACGGCAGCTGCTGTGCTTCACACAGAGTTTTATGAAACGAATGCATTGATTTCTTCAGGAGGTTTCAGTATTCAGCCATCTTTAGGATTTGAGGTCGGCTATACTGAGATGGTATTTTTAAGAGCCGGAATGGGCAATTTTCAAAACGAATTACAAATTGACGGAAAAGAAAAAGTTACTTTTCAGCCCAATATTGGTTTAGGATTTAAATATAAAGGCATACAGATTGATTATGCACTGACGGATATAGGTGATCAAAGTGCAGCTTTGTATTCCAATATCTTTTCTTTAAAAATGGATTTAAGTATTTTTAGCAAATAATGAAACTGATTTTTAACTATATGAAGCAACAAATTGTAATGATAATTTGTTGTTTTTCTTTTTTAGGATATTCACAACCGCAGAGACTTTCTGAAAATGCCCGTATGAGTGTTCTTACCTGTGGAACTTCTGATGAATTATATGCTTTGTTTGGACATACAGCCTTGCGGGTTGTAGATGAACAGGAGCAGATAGATGTTGTTTTCAATTATGGGATGTTTGATTTCAGAACGCCTAATTTTTACGGCAAATTCGTAAAAGGAGATTTGATCTATTATCTTGACGCAAACCGGTATACTGACTTTGTTGAGAGTTACAGAGAAGATAACAGATCGGTATATGAACAGCCATTAAATTTATCTGTTGCGCAAAAACAAAAAATATGGGATGAGGTAAGGCGACATATGAGTTCGCAAGAACGTTATTATCAATATAAATTCATTGATAACAATTGTACAACCAAAGTAGTTGATCTATTAAATGAAGTACTTCCTGTACCTTTAAAAACAGATTTTCCAGAAAACGAGAGGTTTTACAGAGCTATTTTAAATGATTATCTGGAAACCCATTATTTTGAAAAATTAGGGATCAATCTTATTTTTGGTGCTAAGGTAGATCGTATTAACAATCAACTATTTCTCCCGGATAAATTGATGCATTCTATTGAGATTTCTAAAAATGGACATGAAAAATTGACAGATGAAACACTTACTGTTTTTAAGGCTTCACCTATGAAAAAAGGTATAACCTGGAACAGTATTTATACTTTTTCAGCTATATGTTTCATAATTATGGTTTTATCTGTCTTTCAGTCTTTCCGAAATTCATACTTTTTTGTAATGGGATTTTTAGGTGTCTTTTTTATTGGGGCTGGTTTTTATTCTTTTCATCAGGAGTTGGCTCTCAATAACGTAGTACTCATGTGTAATCCGCTGTTTTTAGTGTATATATTCGTGAAAAAAGAATCAAAAATAAAGCGTATCTTATATTATAGTATAGTAGGTTTATTTGTACTTTATTTATCGTTCGTTGGTCTTGAAAAATTAAAAGTTTTCATGCCATTGATTTTTTTAAACATTGTGGTACTGTTTTTGGAGCAAAGAAATCTGAAAAGAAAATTTAAATAGTATCTAAAGTTGCCATGATTTCATTTTTTAGTAAAAAACCTCTCTTAAAAGAATTGATTCCTCAAGAATCAGTTGATTTTCATTCTCATATTTTGTATGGACTGGATGATGGGGCAAAAACCAAAGAAGACACCGTTTTCCTTATTGACTCATTAAAAGAGATCGGATTTTCAAAACTAATTACTACACCTCATACTACTCCTATGGTATGGGATAATACAAAAGAAGCCATACTTTCTCAGTATGAAAAAATCAAAACAGAATTACCTGAATTGTCTGCCGATGTAGGTCTTCATACGGCTTCAGAGTATTTGATGGATGAAAGTTTTTTGCAACGATTAAACGAGGAGCGATTGCTGACATTGAAAGAAGATTATGTACTTGTAGAAATGTCTTATATAAACCCTCCGATGGAACTTTTTGATATTCTGTTTCAGTTAGCCAATAAAGGATATCGTATTGTTCTGGCACATCCTGAACGTTATAACTTTTATCATAATGACTTTAATGTATATAAAAGATTGAAAGAGGTAGGGTGTCTTTTTCAGTTAAACCTTTTGTCTTCGACTGGTTATTATGGAGATTCTGTTGCTCAGACAGCTGATAAACTATTAAAAGAAAGAATGTATGATTTTGCTGCAACAGATGCTCACCATGCGAAGCATATCAAAGCATTCGGAATGAAAGTAGCTATAAAAAATCACAATCAGATCCCTGAACTACTCGAAAATAATTCGGTTTTTAAATAAGAAAAAGCCTGACATCATTGGTGTCAGGCTTTTTTTATACAGATATGTAATATTACATTTCTACTACGATAAACTCACTCCTTCTGTTTTCTTCATGTTCGGCATCCGTACATTTGGCACCGTTTACACAGGAGTTGATCAGCTGCGTTTCTCCATATCCTTTGTAGGTAATACGGTTTCTGTCGATTCCCTGAGCTACCATCCAGTTTGCTGTAGACTGTGCTCTGCGTTGTGAGAGTTTCATGTTGTAACTGTCAGAACCTCTGCTGTCAGTATGCGAACGCACATCAATCTTCATCTGAGGATATTCTTTCATTACTTCCACAA
>DAMCXY010000012.1:0-100103 GCA_032096595.1 Flavobacterium sp.
TTGTGGAAGTAATGAAAGAATATCCTCAGATGAAGATTGATGTGCGTTCGCATACCGACAGCAGAGGTTCTGACAGTTACAACATGCAACTCTCACAACGCAGAGCGCAGTCTACAGCAAACTGGATTGTATCTCAGGGCATCAGCAGAAACCGTATTACCTACAAAGGATATGGAGAAACGCAACTGATCAACTCCTGTGTAAACGGTGCCAAATGTACGGATGTTGAGCATGAAGAAAACAGAAGAAGTGAATTTATTGTTGTTGAGCTATAATTTCACTTTTTATGAGTGGCTCACATCCTTTTAAAAAAATACTTTCAGACAAAAATTTGCCAAAGGATTTAA
This sequence comes from Flavobacterium sp., assembly GCA_032096595.1. Taxonomy (GTDB): domain Bacteria; phylum Bacteroidota; class Bacteroidia; order Flavobacteriales; family Flavobacteriaceae; genus Flavobacterium. Next base: position 348 of record DAMCXY010000012.1, read on the forward strand.
AAATCAAATTGCTCAAAAGTATTGAAAAGTTAAAAAAGGATGCAAAACGGAAAAAGTAACACTTTAATAAAAAGAGATGGATTAAAAAAGTCCATCTCTTTATTTTTTTTATGCATTTAAAGAAGTAATTTTAGAAGTCTAAAAAATAAAAAAATGAACAAAAGAATTTTAATGCTTGTAGGTGATTTTGTGGAAGATTATGAAGTGATGGTTCCTTTTCAGGCAATGTTATCAATTGGTTTGGAAGTAGATGCTGTATGTCCGGGGAAAAAGAAAGGAGAAATAATTGCAACTGCCATTCATGATTTTGTAGGGTATCAGACCTATGCAGAACTCAGAGGACATAACTTTCAAATAAACAAAACTTTTGATGAAGTAAATCCGGAAGATTATGCTGGTTTATATGTCTGCGGAGGAAGGGCTCCTGAATACATTCGCCTGAACAATAAAGTATTGGAATTTACCCGGCATTTTTTTGAAACCAATAAACCTGTAGCGGCTATTTGTCATGGTATTCAGATTCTTACAGCAGCTGAAGTCGTTCAGGGAAGAACATTGACAGCTTATCCGGCTGTGGCACCGGAAATTAAACTTGCAGGTGGTACGTATAAAGAAATCAATGCAGATGAAGCCTTCACAGATGGAAATCTTACAACATCTCCGGCATGGCCGGGTCATCCTGCCATTCTTAGGGAATTCTATAAATTGTTAGGAATAATCATTTCATAAAAAATCACTGAATATAACCTCTATCTGATGGATTGAGGTTTTTTTTATTTACAACATAATCGTATTTTAGCCTTAAATTTCTAAAAATGATTTCAAAAGAACAATTCGATACAGAACTGGAATTAATAATAAAAAATGCCATACGGGAAGATGTAGGGGAAGGAGATCATAGCTCATTGGCTTGTATTCCTGCTGATGCTATAGGAAAAGCAAAATTATTGGTAAAAGATGAAGGGATTTTGGCAGGAGTAGATTTTGCTAAAATGGTTTTTCAATATGTTGATCCGGAACTGACAATAGAAGTTTTAATGAAAGACGGTGAGCCGATACAATACGGAGATGTGGTCTTTTATGTAGAAGGTAAGTCGCAATCTATACTAAAAGCAGAACGGGTAGTGCTGAATGCTATGCAGCGAATGAGTGCCATTGCTACAAAAACCCATTATTACACAAAGTTGTTGGAAGGTACCAAAGCTAAAATATTAGATACGCGTAAAACAACTCCGGGAATCAGAGCTATTGAAAAATGGGCTGTAAAAATCGGTGGCGGAGAAAACCATCGTTTTGCATTGTATGATATGATCATGTTGAAAGATAATCATATTGATTTTGCAGGCGGTATTACACAGGCAATTAATAAGACCAAGCAATATCTAAAAGAGAAAAATAAAGATTTAAAAATTGTAGTTGAAGCAAGAAATTTAAAAGAAATTGAAGAAATTCTTAGCAATGACGGAGTCTATCAGATTTTAATAGATAATTTTAATTATGAAGACACCAAAAAAGCTGTACAGCTCATTAATGGTAAGTGTTTAGCCGAATCATCCGGAAATATTAACGAGAAAACAATTGCTCAATATGCACAATGTGGTGTAGATTTCATTTCATCAGGAGCATTGACGCATTCTGTATACAATTTAGATTTAAGTTTAAAAGCCGTTATATAATTTGTCTGAAAGCAAAGAAAATAAATTAGCAAAAATTCCAATAATAAACAAATTGGTTGCTTTTTCTAAAACCATAAAACTACCGGGTTTGGAAGGATTGAGTCTGTATGATTTGTTAGAACTCTATATCTATGGCATAGTTGAAGGGGCATTTTCATACAGAGCAGGATCCATTGCGTTTAGTTTTTTTATGGCTCTTTTTCCCTTTGCCTTGTTTATTCTGAATCTCATTCCGTATATACCTCTTGAAAACTTTCAGCAGGATTTTTTGACGTTTGTTGAAGAAAGTGTACCTCCTAATACATATGGAGCTATTGAACTTATACTGCTTGATATCATGAACAACAGTTATAAGAGTTTACTTTCTACCGGGGTTATCATGTCTATGATTTTGATGTCCAACGGCGTTAATGCTATTATTGGAGGTTTTACCTCTTCGTATCATATTACTATTTCACGCAATTTTTTCAGGCAGTATTTTGTAGCACTTGTTTTGTCTGTATTGCTATCTATTTTATTATTGTTGGCTGTGGCTGTATTTTTATCGGTAGAAATTTTTATGCATGTTTCTGATTATCCTTTATTAGCCATCATCGGACGGAATATTTTTATGGTAATCATGATATTGGTTATTGTTTCTATTCTTTTCAAATTCGGAGCCAAAGAAACCAAAAAAATGGCTTTTATCTCGTATGGGTCTGTTTTTACGACTTTACTGATAGCACTAACCTCTTATGGATTCGGTATTTATGTTGTAAGATTTGCCAAATATAATGAGCTATATGGCTCAATTGGTACATTACTTGTTATCATGATCTATATATGGATTAATTGCATGATTCTATTGTTAGGTTTTGAATTAAATGCAACCATTTATCAATTAAAAAGAAAAAAAACGTATATTAGTGATAAATAAATTAAGTTGTATGAAAAAAATTGCAGTTTTATTATTAGTCTTTTGTGCAACGCTTACAGCTTCAGCACAAAGTGTTACAGGAAAATGGAAAACTATTGATGATGAAACGGGAAAACCAAAATCGATAGTAGAAATTACTGAAAAAGATGGTAAAATTTATGGAAAAATCATTGAAATCCTTTCTGATAAAAAAGATGCCAAATGTGAGAAATGCCCTGGTTCTGACAAAGGAAAGCCGATAAAAGGACTTACAATTATTAAAGGTCTAAAAAAAGATGGTAATGAATGGTCATCAGGTAAAATTCTGGACCCGGTTTCAGGTAAAGAATATAAATGTGTAATCAAGCTCAACGGCTCTTCTAAATTAGATGTACGCGGATATTTAGGAATTCAGGCTTTAGGCAGAACACAAACGTGGGTGAGAATGTAATTCATTCCTGATCCTATACCAATTTATAGAATAACATCTCATTTATTTTGAGATGTTTTTTTATGATTAAACAGTATCTTTGTTATATGAAGTTTTTTATTGATGTAATTGTTCCGCTGGCAGTTTCCCATACTTTTACTTATGAAGTATCGGAAGCGGAATTTCAATTCATTCAGGTTGGTTTTCGGGTAGCAGTACCCTTTGGTAAAAATAAAATCTATACGGCGCTTACAGTCAAAAAACATCATGAAGCTCCAGCCTTATACCGTGCAAAGGAAATACATGAAATTATTGATATAACTCCGATTGTAACTTTAAGTCAGATAGAACACTGGCAGTGGATTGCCGATTATTATATGTGTCATCTCGGAGAAGTATACCGCGCAGCTTTTCCTTCCATACTTCTTTTGGAAAGTGAAACACTTATCGTATATAATCAGAATGCTACAATCCGCATTGAAAGTCTTTCGGATGAAGAATATTTACTCTATGAAGCATTTCAGAAACAAGCCGTTTTAAAAATAGATGAGATTGTCGGGATTCTAAATAAAAAAACCGTTTTTCCTGTTATTCAAAAATTACTGGACAAACAGATCATCTCCTTAAATGAAGAAATCAAAGAAAGCTATAAACCTAAACTGACAAAATACATACGACTGCAGTCAAAATATGACGCTCCAGAAAAACTGAAATACATTATGGAAATGTTGTCCCGCTCTGAAAAGCAGCGGATGCTGGTATTGAGTTATTTTCAGTTAAAGGCCTTGGAAAATAAACCGGTTTCACTAAAAAAACTTTTAGAAAAAGCACAAGTGTCATCCGCTGTTCTAAAGAGCCTGACAGATAAAAATATCTTTGAAAGCTATACGCTGGCAGAAGATAGAGTGCGGTTTGAAGATGCGGTTGTTAAAGACATTCACTTAAATGAAGCACAGCAAGAATCTTTTAATGCCATTAAAGAGTCCTTTTCATCATTTGATGTGTCTCTTTTGCAAGGTGTTACTGCATCAGGAAAAACGGAGATATATATAAGGCTTATAGAAGAATATATAAAAAAAGAACAGCAGGTTTTATATTTGCTTCCGGAAATAGCACTTACTACTCAATTGGTACAAAGACTGGTTGCTTACTTTGGAAATCAGGTTGCGGTATATCATTCAAAATATTCACAAAATGAAAGGGTAGAGGTATGGCAACAGGTATTGCAGCAATCGCCTAAAGCCAAAGTGATTATTGGGGCAAGGTCAGCAGTTTTTCTTCCCTTTTCAGATCTGAAATTTATAGTGATAGACGAGGAACATGAAGCTACCTATAAGCAACAGGACCCGGCTCCGAGGTATCATGCGCGGGATGCAGCCATTGTACTGGCTAAAATTCATGGAGCTAAAGTCTTGTTGGGTTCAGCAACACCAAGTCTGGAAAGTTATTATAACGCCTATCAGAACAAGTATGGTTTAATAAAGCTGACCAAGAGATATGGAAATGTAGTATTACCGGAAATTCTTTTAGTCGATCTAAAAGAAAAGTACAAGCGCAAAGAGATGAACGGACATTTTAGCAATATACTGCTTGATGAAATGAATGAAGTATTAGCTAATGGAGAGCAGGTAATATTGTTTCAGAACCGCCGTGGTTTTTCACCGGTATTAGAATGCCTTACCTGTGGTAATGTACCACAATGTCCTTCTTGTGATGTAAGTCTGACGTATTATAAATTTAAAGATCAGCTCAAATGTCACTATTGTGGTTATACTATTGCTAAGCCAACGCATTGTCATGCATGTCATAGTATTGATATTACTACAAAAGGTTTTGGAACAGAGCAGATAGAGATAGAGTTAAGAACTTTATTTCCGGATAAAAATATTGCGCGTATGGATCAGGATACCATGCGGGGGAAATTTGCTTTTGAAAAAATACTTGATGCCTTAAAAAATCAGGAAATAGATATTTTAGTCGGAACTCAGATGCTTGCTAAAGGACTGCATTTTGACAAAGTCACACTGGTAGGTATTTTAAATGCTGACAATGCTTTATACCATCCTGATTTCAGGGCTCATGAAAAAGCATTTCAGATGATGGTACAGGTTGCGGGCCGTGCCGGCAGAAAGGATACCAAGGGAAAAGTAGTCATACAGACCTATAATCCGTATCATAACACCATACAACAGGTAACTGCAAATGACTATCAGTCCATGTTTAAAGAGCAAATGTATGACAGACTTAATTTTAAATATCCGCCTTTCTACAGGATTATAAGACTGCAACTTAAGCATGTTGATTATCAGAAATTAAAAGAAGGATCTTTCTGGCTGTATGATGTGTTGATAAAAGAGCTCAATGTCCCGGTTTTAGGGCCTGAGGAGCCAGCAATCAGTAGAATCAGGAATCAGTACATACGTACGATTTTGATTAAAATACCGATTAACATCCCTTTAGCAGCCACAAAGAAACAGCTGCAAAAAATGTTAAAAAGTTTTGAAGCCATTGCGATCTACCGTGCAATAAAGGTTACCATTAATGTGGATTATTATTAAGGTGCTTTTATTATATCGTTTTAATATAATCTGAAAAATATCTTTTTGGATTCACCCAAGATGAAAGATAGATGACAAAATTAGGAAACATCCATATTTAGTAATATTAAAAAAGAGAGTTCAAAATTTTGTATATATAATATAAAGTCTTATTTTTGCACCCAATTTTATAACAATAAAAATTTATTTAGTATGAATCATTATGAAACTGTTTTCATCTTGAATCCCGTTTTATCTGAAACTCAGATAAAGGAAACAGTAGTGAAATTCGAGGAATTTCTTACTTCTAGAGGGGCTCAAATGATATCGAAAGAAGATTGGGGCTTAAAAAAATTAGCTTACGAAATTCAAAACAAAAAAAGTGGTTTTTATCACTTATTTGAGTACACAGTACCTGGAGATGTTATTATTGGTCTTGAGACAGAATTCCGTCGTGACGAAAGAGTTATGCGTTTCTTGACAGTATCTTTAGACAAACATGCTGTATCTTGGGCAGAAAGAAGAAGAGAGAAATTAAAAACTAAAAAAGCTTAATTGTCATGGCAAATATTGAGCAATCTGCAAAAGGAAAAAAAGACGGAGATATCAGATATCTAACGCCTTTAAACATAGAAACTAACAAGACTAAAAAATATTGTCGTTTCAAAAAATCCGGAATCAAATACATCGATTATAAAGATCCGGACTTCTTATTAAAATTCGTAAATGAGCAAGGTAAAATTTTACCTCGCCGTTTAACAGGAACTTCTTTGAAATTCCAAAGAAAAGTTTCTGTAGCTGTTAAAAGAGCTCGTCATTTAGCGTTAATGCCATATGTGGCTGATTTATTAAAATAAAAAGGAGCAGAAACTATGGAACTTATTTTAAAACAAGACGTACAAAAATTAGGATTTAAAGATGATGTCGTTACTGTAAAACCAGGATACGGACGTAACTTTTTAATTCCTCAGGGGATTGCTGTTTTAGCAACACCTTCTGCTAAAAAAGTTTTAGCTGAAAACTTGAGACAAAGAGCTCATAAAGAAGCTAAATTAATCGCTGATGCAAATGTAACTGCTGAAGCATTAAAAGCTTTAGATATCAAAATCGCTGTAAAAGCAGGTGGAGAAAAATTATTTGGTTCTGTTACCAATGCCGATATTGCTGCTGCATTAGAAGCAAACGGACAAGCTATTGATAAAAAATTCATCACTTCAGGTACTATCAAACGTGTAGGTAAATATACTGCTAACGTTCGTTTACACCGTGAAGTATATGTTGAGTTACCATACGAAGTTGTTGCAGCTGAGTAATTAATTCAACAAGCAAATAAATTAAAAGTCCTTTCAACTGAAAGGACTTTTTTATTTTCTATTCTTTTCTAAATGTAGTAAATTCGCTTTAAACATTATTTTAATGAAGTATTCAAGACTAACAAAAGAACAATTTGAAGAGTTGCATGTAGAGTTCACCAACTTTTTGGCTTCTCAGCAAATTGATAAAGCGGAATGGGATGTTTTAAAAACTCAGAAACCTGAATTAGCAGAACAGGAATTAGACATTTTTTCTGATTTGGTATGGGAAGGTGTTTTACAGACCGCTAAATATCTGGAACATTTTTCTAAAAGCCATATTTTCCTCTTCCAGTTTGATGATAACAACATAGATACTATTGTCATAAAGGCATTGGATAATACAGTTGATTTCTTAAATAAAGATGGCTTACAGTGGCTTTCTGACCATATTTTTACCGATCAGGTAGAAATTAAACGAGGTAATAAAAAATTTGGCGCAGACCGAAATGCAGAATTATTTGAAATTATTGAGCAGGGAGGAATTTTAAGCCAGGGAGAATTGTATAATCAGATAAACGAAATTTTAAATCAATAATAAGTTTGTATGGATGTTTTACAGCAGATAACCGATCTGAGAAAGGAGCTAAACGAGCATAATTATAATTACTATGTTTTGGATAATCCTACCATCAGCGATTTAGAGTTTGATAAAAAACTGAAACAATTACAAGATCTGGAAGTAAAACATCCTGAATATTTTGATGAAGATTCGCCTACTCAAAGGGTGGGAGGAGCTGTTACGAAGAATTTTGAAACAGTAGTTCATCAAAACAGAATGTATTCTCTGGAAAATTCTTATTCCAAACAAGACGTTCTGGACTGGGAGCAGCGCTTACAGCGGGTATTGGGCAATGTACCATTGCAGTATACCTGTGAGCTGAAGTATGATGGTGCTTCTATCAGTATAACCTATGAAAGGGGAAAACTGGTCAGAGCGGTAACCCGTGGTGATGGTTTTCAGGGAGATGATGTCACGGCTAATATCAAGACCATTAAATCAGTACCGGTTCGTTTAAAAGGAAATTACCCGGAAAAATTTGAGATCAGGGGAGAAATTATACTGCCTTTTTCAGGTTTTGAAAAAATGAATCAGGAGCTTATAGAAATAGGAGAAACACCCTATTCTAATCCTCGTAATACTGCTTCAGGAAGTCTAAAGCTGCAAGACAGTAGTCTCGTAGCTAAACGTCCATTAGTATGTTTATTATACAATATTGTAGGCGCTAATGATATTTTGAAAAATCAGTTCAATGCTTTACAAAAAGCCCGCGAATTTGGATTTAAAGTTCCTGAGCAATCTATATTGGCTACTTCTATGGAAGAAGTATTTGCATTTATTGATTTTTGGGATACGGAACGATTTACACTTCCTTATGAGACAGATGGCGTTGTTATCAAGGTAAATGATTTTTATCAGCAGGAAGAATTGGGTTATACAGCAAAAAATCCGCGTTGGGCAATTGCCTATAAATTTAAAACCGAACAGGCAGAAACAAAACTCCTCGATATTACGTATCAGGTTGGACGTACGGGAGCCATTACTCCAGTAGCAAATTTAGAGCCGGTTCAACTCGCAGGAACAATTGTAAAAAGAGCTTCCTTACACAATGCAGACCAAATTCAAAAACTGGATATAAGAGTAGGAGATCAGGTATATGTAGAAAAAGGAGGAGAAATCATTCCTAAAATAGTAGGTGTTGATCTCTCACAGCGGTCTTCGTCGTCTGAACCTACGCACTATATAGAAAATTGCCCTGAATGTGGAACTGCGTTAGTTCGAAAAGAAGGGGAAGCACAACATTACTGTCCTAATTTTTATGGCTGTCCACCACAGATTATTGGAAGAGTGCAGCACTATATAAGCCGTAAAGCAATGGATATTGATGGGCTGGGAGGTGAGACGGTTGCTTTATTATACAACAACGGTCTACTTCAGAATTATGCTGATCTGTATGAATTGAAAAAAGAACAGATTGTTCCTTTGGAACGTATGGCTGAAAAATCGGCCACTAATCTCATAAAAGGAATTGAAGCTTCTAAAAATATTCCTTTTGAAAGAGTATTGTATGCTTTAGGAATTCGTTTTGTAGGAGAAACAGTGGCAAAAAAACTGGCCGCTCATTATAAATCCATTGAAAATTTACAATTAGCCACTTACGAAGAGTTAGTTATGGTAGATGAGATTGGAGGCAAAATAGCGGAGAGTGTAAGGCTGTTTTTTCAAAATGAAGAGAATCAACGCATAATTGAACGATTGAAAAATTATGGCATACAATTAGCAAGTATAGAAAAAGAGCGTACGCAGGTGTCAAACCGGTTTGAGGGACAGACTTTTGTTATTTCAGGCGTTTTTTCTCATTTTACAAGAGATGGTTTAAAGCAGACTATTGAAGATCACGGAGGTAAAATAGCAAGCTCTATTTCTTCAAAAACGCATGTAGTAGTGGCTGGAGAAAATATGGGACCGGCAAAACTGGAAAAAGCTACAAAACTTGGAATTAAAATCTGGACTGAAGCGGACTTTATCAAACAGCTTGAAAATAATGAAGGATAATAAAAAATAGGGAGGCAATTGCCTCCCTGTTTTTATTTACCTGAATGAATATTAAAAGCAATAGCTGTTTTCCTGAATTACTTTTTCAGCAATAGTTTCTCTCAGAGTGACTACGTTCGGCATATTATCATATTTTGTAAAACGGCGTAATCCCATAAGCATCATGCGTTGCTCATCTCCTTCAGCAAAAGAAGCAATGCCTTCTTTTCCTTTTTGAGAAATGATATCTACTGCGTGGTATAAATACAGACGTGCCATTGCAATCTGAACTTTTGCAGCCTCTTCTCCGATAGATTTAGCTAATTTTTCAGTTCTTAGGATACCGGATTCTGCCATGTATATTTCAATAAGCATGTCAGATGCAGCCATTAATAGCTGTTGATGCTGGTCTAATTCGGTTCCGTATTTTTGTACGGCAGAACCAGCCACCATTAAAAACGCTTTTTTCAGTTTTGCAATAAGCGCTTTTTCCTCTGCAAATAATTCTGAATAATCTGGTGTTTCAAAATCAGGAATACCCATTAATTCATTGGCAACTGCCATAGCAGGGCCTAATAAATCTACATGCCCTTTCATTGCCTTTTTTACCAGCATACCTACAGATAGCATACGATTGATCTCGTTGGTTCCTTCATAAATTCTTGAAATTCGCGCATCCCGCCATGCAGATTCCATAGGAGTGTCTTCAGAAAATCCCATACCTCCGAAAATCTGGATTCCTTCATCACTACAAGCCTGTACATCTTCAGAAACGGCTACCTTAAGTATAGAACATTCGATAGCAAATTCTTCTACTCCTTTCAATTCGGCATCCTGATGTGAGTTTCCATCAGCCAATCGGGCATTTATTCTCTTTTCAATATCTCCCGCTGCGCGATAAGAAGCTGATTCTCCGATATAGGCATTGGTAGCCATTTCTGCCAGTTTGGAACGGATGGCTCCAAAGTTTGCAATTGGTGTTTTGAACTGAATACGTTCATTGGCATACTTGACCGAATTGGTGATGAGTCTTCGTTGCGAGTCTAAACACGCAGCAGCCAGTTTAATCCGTCCTACATTTAACGCATTCATGGCAATTTTAAACCCCTCTCCACGTCCGGCAAGCATATTCTCTACAGGTACTACAGTGTCGTTGAAAAACACCTGTCTTGTAGAACTCGCACGTATACCGAGTTTGTGTTCTTCTTCTCCAAGAGTAATACCGTTCGGGTTGTTATGGTCATATTCCACAATAAATCCGGTAATATTTTTATCATCTTCGATACGTGCAAATACAATCATAAGATTACAGAAGCCAGCATTGGAAATCCACATTTTCTGTCCGTTGATTTTATATGCCTTTCCATCAGCGGTCAGTTCTGCTTTAGTTTTACCGGAATTGGCATCAGAACCCGCTCCTGGTTCTGTAAGGCAATAAGCTCCGAACCACTCACCTGAAGCGAGTTTAGGAACATATTTTTGCTTTTGCTCTTCATTTCCATACAGGGTGATAGGCATAGTACCAATTCCTGTATGTGCTCCAAAAGCGGTGGAAAATGAACCCGTTGCTCCCGAGATATAATCGCAGGTAAGCATAGTTGAAACAAAGCCCATTCCAAGTCCACCATAAGCTTCCGGCACCGCTACGCCAAGAAAACCAAGCTCACCGGCCTTGCGCATCACTTCTTCAGTCAGAGCATAATCTTTTTTCTCAAAACGTTCTTTATTCGGCCATATTTCACGGTCTACAAATTCTTTTACAGAATCACGCATCATTTTTTGTTCTTCCGAGAAATCTTCCGGTGTAAAAATATTTTCAGCTAAAGTTTCTTTTACTAAAAATTGACCTCCTCTTGTTATATTTTCCATATTATGCAGTTTGTTTAGGTTGTTAAAACAGAAACTCTATAATAAGCTTTTATTGTTTTAAAGTCCTGTTTTAACGTTTGTTGGTTAAAAAGCAATTTTACTACTCTGTTTTTTTATTTGTTTGTTGTTGTCTGTATTGTAATAGAATATCAACTTTTTATAAAAGTTCAAATATTCCCGCGCTGCCCTGACCGGTTCCTACACACATCGTTACCATACCGTATTTATTGTTACGTCGTTTCATTTCATCTAACAACTGAACCGTAAGTTTGGCGCCTGTACAGCCCAATGGATGTCCTAATGCAATAGCACCGCCATTGACATTAATAATTTCAGGATTCAGTTTTAGCTCACGGATAACCGCTAATGATTGTGATGAAAAGGCCTCGTTCAATTCAATCAGTTCAATATCGTTTTGTCCTAATCCGGCCTGCGCTAATGCTTTTGGAATTGCTTTAACGGGACCTATTCCCATAATTCTTGGCTCAACACCTGCTGATGCAAAGGTTACAAGACGTGCTATTGGCTCAAGATTGAGCTCTTTTACCATTTCTTCTGACATAACCAATACAAAGGCAGCACCGTCTGACATCTGAGATGAATTACCGGCTGTTACCGAACCATCGGCAGCAAATACCGGCTTTAAACGTGCCAGTGCTTCTAAACTGGTTTCGGCTCTTGGTCCTTCATCTTTTGTAACGGTATATTGCTTTGTTTCTTTTTTTCCGTTTTCATTTACAAAAGTTTGTTCTACAGTTATTGGAACTATCTGTTGGTCAAATTTACCTTCAGCCTGAGCTTTCAAAGCCTTTTTATGCGAGTTAAATGCAAATTCATCCTGATCTTCACGAGAAACGTTAAATTGTTTTGCTACTGCTTCTGCTGTTAATCCCATTCCCCAGTAATAATCTTCGTGACCGGCAGCTGCAATTTTATAATCAGGTGTAGGCTTATAACCACCCATAGGTATGAAACTCATACTTTCTGCACCTCCGGCAATAATACATTGCGCCATTCCCGATTGTATTTTAGCCGTGGCCATACCAATTGTTTCAAGACCGGAAGCACAATATCTGTTGACGGTAACTCCTGGAACATCTGTGATTTTTAATCCCATCAGCGAAATTAAGCGGCCCATATTCAAGCCCTGTTCTGCTTCCGGCATTGCATTTCCTACCATGACATCATCAATACGGGTTTTGTCTAACTGAGGAATTTCTTTCATGAGAAATTCAATTGTTTCGGCAGCTAATTCGTCGGGTCTTTTAAAGCGAAAAACACCTTTAGGGGCTTTTCCCACCGCTGTTCTGTATCCTTTTACTATATAGGCTGTTTTCATTGTTCTCTTTAATTTTAAATTATAAATTTTGAAGAGCAGATAGTAGAGCTGCTTTCAATCTTTAAAAAAAGTTAGTTTCTTAGTGGTTTTCCTTTTGTCAGCATAAACTGAATACGCTCCAGCGTTTTCTTTTCTGCACACAGAGAAAGAAAAGCTTCTCTTTCCAGATCCAGTAAATACTGCTCGGTTACAAAAGTCGGTTCTGAAAGATCACCACCAGCCATCACATAAGCGAGCTTATTGGCAATTTTCCGATCGTGTTCAGAAATATATTTTCCAGCCTGCATACTGTCGGTTCCCACCAAGAACATTCCCAATGCCTGTTTACCTAAAACCTTTACATCTTTCCGTTTCGAGGGTTGTGTATATCCGGCTTCAGCGAGTAATAACGCCTGTTTTTTTGCTTCTGCAATCTGTCTGTCTTTATTGACAACTACAATATCTTTTCCGGGTTGTAAAATACCCAAATCATAAGCTTCGTACGCAGAAGTCGATACTTTTGCCATTCCCACTGTTAAAAAATATTCCTGTAAAACATTGAGTTCTACATCGTTTTTTCTAAAAGTATCAGAAGCTCTCAAAGCCATCTCTTTAGAGCCACCGCCTCCAGGAATTACACCAACACCAAACTCTACTAAACCTATGTAGGTTTCTGCAGCAGCTACTACTTTATCGGCATGCATACTCATTTCGCATCCGCCGCCTAAAGTCATTCCGTGCGGAGCTACTACAACAGGAATTCCTGAATATCGGACGCGCATCATGGTGTCCTGAAATTGTTTTATGGCAAAATTGAGTTCATCATATTCCTGCTCAACTGCCATCATAAAAATCATAGCAAGATTGGCTCCTACAGAGAAATTAGCGGCCTGATTTCCTATGACAAGTCCCTGAAAATCTTTTTCAGCAAGTTCAATCCCTTTATTGATACCTTGTAGCACACCACTGCCTATGGTATTCATTTTGGAATGAAATTCTAAATTAACAATTCCATCTCCGAGATCAATGAGAGTGGCATCTGAATTTCCCCATACTTTCTTACTTTCCCGAATATTGTTTAAGATAATAAATGCGTCCTGACCCGGAATTTTTTTATAAGATTTTGAAGGAATGTCATAATAATAAGTAGCTCCGTCTTTTACAGTATAAAAAGAATTCTTTCCGGAAGAAAGCATTTCCTGTACCCAGTCCGCAGGTTGTTGTCCCGCTTCTTTTATCAATTCGAGAGCATTTTCGATTCCAATGGCATCCCATATTTCAAAAGGACCATTTTCCCATCCGAAACCAGCTTTCATTGCATCGTCTATTTTATAGAGATCATCAGTTATTTCAGGGATACGGTTGGAAACATAGGCAAACAAATCTGCAAAAGATTTTCTGTAAAATTCTCCGGCTTTATCTTTACCCTTTATCAGTACTTTAAAGCGGTCAATAGGTTTTTCGATAGTTTTAGTCAGTTCTAGAGTACTGAAAGAGGCTTTTTTCTGAGCACGGTATTCGAGCGTGTCTAAATCTAATGCTAAAATATCTTTATCAACCTTTTTATAAAAGCCTTGTTTAGTTTTGCTTCCCAGCCACTTATTATCCATCATTTTATTGATGAAATCAGGAAGTTTAAAAAGATCATGAGCTTCGTCTTCCGGACAGTTTTCGTACAGTCCGTTTGCAACATGTACCAGCGTATCAAGCCCTACAACATCTACAGTACGGAAAGTGGCTGACTTTGGACGGCCAATAACCGGACCTGTTAGTTTATCTACTTCTTCAATAGTAAGTCCCATTTCTTTAACCAAGTGGAATAAACTCATAATACCAAAGATTCCGATACGGTTTCCAATAAAAGCAGGAGTATCTTTTGCAACAACCGAAGTTTTGCCTAAAAATTTTGATCCATATTCATTTAAAAACGAAAGTACTTCAGGAGACGTCTTAGGTCCCGGGATAATTTCAAACAATTTTAAATACCGTACAGGGTTAAAAAAGTGAGTACCACAAAAATGTTTTTGGAAATCTTCACTGCGTCCTTCACTCATGAAATGGATAGGAATTCCGGATGTATTTGACGTAATGAGAGTTCCGGGCTTTCTGAATTTTTCAATCTGTTCATACACGGCTTTTTTGATATCGAGACGCTCAACGACTACTTCAATAATCCAATCAACATCCTTTATTTTTTCCAGATCATCTGTTGTATTCCCTGTCGTAATTCTATTGGCAAACTTTTGATGATATATGGGAGAAGGACTTGATTTTAAGGCTGCTGTAAGGTTATCGTTAACCAATCTGTTGCGAACAGATTTATTCTCGATTGTCAATCCCTTTTTTTGTTCCGCCTCATTGGGTTCTTTCGGGATAATATCGAGAAGTAAAACTTCAACCCCTATGTTGGCGAAGTGGCTTGCAATACCGGATCCCATAATTCCGGAACCGATGACGGCTACTTTTTTGATAATTCTTTTCATATTCTATAGGTTGTTTAATCTTTTTTAAATATTTTCTTTTCACTAATGAGTTCCTGAATGATGTCTGAAACTTCAATGAAATTTTTTAATTGCTCTTCTGTGATATGTTGCAGAACAGAATTATTAAATTTAAGAACCGTCTCTTTTGATAATTCTCTCTTCTCTTTTCCTAATTTTGTAAGATAAATATTTACCCCTCTTCCGTCTTTAGGATTTTTCCTTCGTTCAATCAGACCTTTTTCTTCCATCGAACGCAAAGTTCTTGTCAGACTTGTGGGTTCCATTCCCATGTTAGGCCCTAAAGCTGTTGATGGCGTGCCTTTTTGTTTATCGATGCTTAAAAGAGCATATCCCAACGCCATGGTGGCACCATACTTTGAAGCCTCTTCATTATACATTCTTGAAACTGCCTGCCAGGTAGATTTCAGGATATAATCAATGGTTTTATCTTTCATAAACTTTTATTGATGTATCCCAAAGATAAAAAAAAAATAGTATGCATGCATAATAATTGATTGTTAAATTTATTCTTTTCTTATTACTATCTAATTTACAAATAAAAAAAGACTTTTTGTAATGAAATGATTTTTAATGTATTATAAAATAATTATAAGAAGATTACCACTATATTAAAAGTTTGGCAAAGCTTTTGAAATGCCGAAAGTATATAAATGATAAAAAATAAAAAATTATGAAAAACTGTATTTTAACTATGACATTGCTATTAAGTATAACTGTAGGTTTTGCTCAGGATGGCGTTAATAATAATCGTGAAGGGATCACAATTTCCGGAAACCTGAGTGCTTCTGAACCGGGTATGTTGGGAGTAAGTATGGAATGGGAAAATGCATTTATGAATCACAAAAGAAATGGTTCTTCTTTGATTAATATATCGGCTACAGGATTGAAATATAAAGACGGTCCGATCAATGTTGACGGTACTGGTTTTGCCATTGAACTGGGAAGACGGACTTATTTTAAAAAAGGTACTTATTCCGGATTCTACAGTCAGTCATTTCTGACCTATTCCAGTACAAGTTTCAATGAGAATACTCCTGTAGGGAAATTTGACGGAAAGTATAGTTACTGGAGTTTAATAAACGGAGATTTAGGATATAAGATAAACATCGGTAAAAGTTTTAGTATAGATCCTTCAATAGGTTTTAACTGGAAATGGGAGGTAAAAGGTAAAGGCGATGTAGATAACAAACAGTTTGATAATTTTGTCTTCAGGGCAGGTATTAAAGCCGGATACAGATTTTAAGATAATCAAAAGGTTGTTCAGTGATGAACAACCTTTTTTTATTTTTTATAGATTTTGTCGTATAGTTTCTGATATTTAGCAAGTATTACTTTGCGTTTCAATTTCAGAGTCGGTGTAAGTTCTGTACCTTCAATAGACCATATTTCAGGTGTGAGTTCAAATTTTTTGATTTGTTCCCAATTTCCAAACTTTCTATTGATTTCATTGACTTCTTCCTGAATACGTTCGATTACGAGATTGTTTTTTACAACTTCATCATAGGAGAATCCAAGATTAACACCTTTTCTGTTGGCCCATTCTTTAAGGAATTCAAAATTAGGCTGTATGAGTGCTGCGGGCATTCTTTCTCCTTCTCCAATTACCATAATCTGCTCAATAAAACGAGATTGCTTCATGGCATTTTCTATGATTTGCGGAGCAACATATTTACCTCCTGACGTTTTAAACATTTCCTTTTTGCGATCGGTTATCTTTAAAAAGCCCTGTGTATCAATTTCTCCAATATCACCGGTATGAAAATATCCGTCTATATAGGCCTCAGCTGTTTTTTCTGGTTCTTTATAATATCCTTGTGCAATACTCGGACCTTTGCATAAAATTTCACCGTCATCGGCTATTTTTACTTCTATATTATGCAATATTTTTCCAACAGTTCCAATCTTCCAGCCGTGATTTCTCTGATCATTTACTGCAATAACCGGTGACGTTTCGGTAAGTCCGTAACCTTCCATAACGGGAATTCCTGCTGCACCAAATACTCTTGCCAGGCGTGGTTGAAGGGGGGCAGACCCCGATACTAAAAGCTTGAGATTACCGCCGAGTGCAGCGTGCCATTTGCTGAATATTAATTTTCTGGCTATTTTAAGTTTAAATTCATACCAACCGCCATTGGCACCATAAGGCTCAAATTTATGCCCCAATTTAAGTGCCCAAAAGAAAAGTGTTTTCTTAATGCCGGATAATTCGGTTCCTTTATGGTAAATTTTGTCATATACTTTTTCTAACACTCTTGGTACGACCGTCATTACATCCGGTTTTACTTCCTGTAAATTGTCACTTATTTTTTCAATTGACTCTGCAAAGTGTATAGAAACACCTAAATACTGATAGAGGTATAGAATCATTCGTTCAAAAATATGGCAACATGGTAAAAAACTCAGACTGATATATTTGCCTTTCTCAAAAGGTACTCTGGGTTCACTTCCTAAAATATTGGATACAATGTTTTCATGGGTGAGTAAAACTCCTTTAGGTCTTCCGGTAGTTCCGGAAGTGTAGATGATAGAAGCCAGTTCTTTAGGATCTATGTAATATTTAATTTGTTCTATTTCCTGTTGGTTTCTTGCTTCGTATCCGGCATCAAGTATTTTTTTCCAGTTAGCGCAACCCGGAATTTCATCAAATGAAAAAATACCGCGCAATTTTGGAATATTAAATTTAATGCTATCCAGTTTTGCTAATATTTCTTTATCAGAAACAAATACATAAGTACTTTCAGAATGTTTAATGATGTATTCGTAATCTTCAGCTGAAATAGTCGGATATATGGGAACAGTTACAGCCCCGATTTGAAGAGCCCCGATATCAAGTATATGCCACTCTGTTCTGTTTGCGGAAGTGATCACAGCTATTTTATCTCCTTTTCTTATTCCCATGGCATGGAGAGCTCTGGAGACCGCATTTGCTTTATCAATGTATTCATCCGTAGAAGTAGCAACCCACTGATTACCATATTTAGTTACAAAAGACTTCTTTAGCGGATAATTTTTCTGCTGATAGTAAGGAATATCGAATAATCTTAAAATAGTACTCATAGATTTGATGTTTGTTTGATAAAGCGCATTGCAAAATAAAGATATTTTATGAAAAATAATGCTATTTTATGAAAATTGCAAGTTTATTATAAATGCTATAAGGAAAATTATTAGTTTGAAGATTATTTTTTTTTCATAAAAATTAAGTTTTTTTTTGTAAAAATCCTTTAATTCCATAAGTTTGGATTTGATATTGCAGAATAAAGGAATGAGCTGTTCAAAATTTCTCTACCAAACCTCTTGTTTTATCCGGCTATTCTCACTTTTTTGCAGTCAAATAACTTACTACTACTAATATATTACTAATTATGGCATTATTCAGAATTTCAGGAATTTGGACAGATTCCAACAAATTGATTACTCACTATGGGTTTCATACGGTAGATGTTGAAAAAAATACCGCAACCCGTTTAGAAAAAATCTCTAAAGCAGAAGCTATTTTACTTTTGGGAATAAAAGAAAACAGAGCTACGACCTGGATATGGGATTACAATGTATCTGCTTGGATTGTAGGGGAAGAGGTTGAATTGGTCACTACCACAGAAGGAAGCTATTTGCGTTCTAATGCAGAACGAAATGAAACCAATAATTTAGCACATCTCATAGATTATGACTGGATCAGACGCTAAGTAAGACGTTGGAAAAAAAGATAGTATTTAAAACTTAAATGGAATATAATTGAACAGTAAATTTTGTACTATTGACTATTTAAAAGAAGGCTCGTTAAAGCAAAAGAGGGCATATCAGGTATTGACCGAAAATAATATTATGGAAATACTGAATGCCTATGATCCCATACTCACGGGTACCATACCCATTGCTGTTGATATTGACAGCAGTGATCTGGATATTATCTGCTGTTTTCAGCATGCAGCCTATTTTGAAGAAATACTGTATAAAAATTTTTCAAAATATAATGGATTTACAATTCGGAACAGAAAAACCGATACTGCAGAAACCGTTATTTGCTCTTTTTATACGGAGCATTTTGAAATAGAAATTTTTGGACAGACTATCCCTACAATGAAGCAGAATGCCTATCGGCATTTGCTTGTTGAGCAGCGTATTTTAGAGCAAAAAGGTGAAGCATTCAGGCAAAAGGTAATCTACTTAAAAAAGCAGGGCTATAAAACAGAGCCCGCATTTTGCTTACTTCTTGGTTTGACAGGTGATCCTTATGAGGCATTACTGAAGTATTCTTAATAAAAAAGACATTTCTGAAATTAAAAATGTAACTTGTAGAAAGACAAAAAATAATATTATATTGTTTTTACGGGTATAATAAACCCTTGTTTTAGTAGTTATATAATTGATATTTATTACTTGATTTTTCCCTAACTCATCGGGTTATAGCAAGAAATAGATGTTTTTTAAACATAATTTGTCTTTAAAGAATTTTCAGCATGAAAAATAGCATTATTACGATATGTTTTTTATCCCTTCTATCCTGTAAGAGTCAGACAGAAAAAAAACTGCAGGAGGTTTATTCGTTTCCAAATGAACTGAAAGAAGTTTCGGGAATGATGTATGACAACAATAGTAACTTACTTTTTGTACTCGAAGACAGCGGAAATAAAAATATTTTATTCGGACTGGACTCAACCGGAGAAATCAAATCTCAGGTTCTTATAAAAGAGGTTCATAATCACGATTGGGAAGCACTGACAAAAGATGAAAAAGGAGATTTTTATATTGGTGATTTTGGCAATAATAAAAATGAAAGAACGGATCTGAGTATTTATAAAATTGCAAATTCAGATCTGCAAAAAAAAGAGGCTGCTGTTCTGCAAACCACATCTTTTTTCTACCCGGAACAGAAAAAATTTCCTCCCAAGAATACGGAACTATTTTTTGATGCGGAGTCTTTTATTGTACATAAAGAGTACTTTTATGTTTTTACAAAAAACAGAAGTAAAGGATTTGACGGTACATTTTATGTATATAAAATACCTAATAAGCCCGGAAAGTTCGAAGCCAAACGCATTGCGACACTCAAAAGCTGCAATCACTACCGCCATTGTGCTATAACCGATGCTGCCTTGAGTCCTGATGGGAAAACAATTGCTTTATTGTCCAGTTCCAGAGTGTGGCTGATAAGCGATTTTGAAAATGATGTTTTTAATGATAAAAACATACAGATGTATGATTTGAATCATACCTCACAAAAAGAATCCATAGTATTCAGAGATGAACAAACACTATGGATTTCTGATGAGGTTAAAAAGAAAGAAGGTGGAAAGCTGTATCGTATTACACTTACAGATTTAAAAGGCAAACCCTAAACCAAAAGTAATGATATCGTCTTCACTGCTTCTGAAATAATTCAGATTAAAAGTAAGGGTTTCAATAGCACTGAGCCATATTCCGGCTCCGTAGCTATTGTGCCACTTATTCGAATTTTCTACAGCCCAGACTTTACCATAATCAAATCCTGCCAGCATACCATATTTCATTGGAACAATTCCCTGACGAATGTCTCCTATATGCCAACGGATATCCGAACTGTGTACAAAAGATTGTTTACCTATAAACCGTTGCTCTCTGAAACCTCTCAAACTTTTAGCGCCACCAATGGCCGCTCCCTGATAAAATTCATAGGTATTACCCATAATTATTTTTGAAAGCAAGGTAGAGGAAAATGCAAAGCTTTCCTTTTGATTGAGAGGAACAACAAAATTAAGTCTGCTGTCTATATAATTGTGGTTAACATTTGCTTCTTTGAGATTCGCTTTAAACCCGTATTCCAAATCAAAGCCGAAGCCGAGAGTAGGATAACTTTTATTGTTGTAATTTTTAAAAATATAGTGTAGTTTTCCAAAACCAAACTGTTGTGCCTTATACAGATTTTCATTATGAGCGTAAGCTGTGTCAATTTCGCGATGTTTCGTGTCTTCTATCTTAATGGATTCTGCCCCACCGGAAATTTCAAAACTGCCTCCGTTTCGGCCTTCATATTTATAACCGGGTTCTACTTTATACGTTTCCATACGCACACGGTTATGATTTTTTCCCAATACTTTATCATTGTTAACCGTTTCATTACCTATACCAAAAAAATTTTGAGTAAAATTGCTATCTGTCAAATCTGCTTTGATGGTGAACATCCAGTTATTAGTTGCATTTTTAAAGGCTCCTTCATACCCCAATTCAATTCCGTTTGTAGCAAAAGCAAAATTACCTTTCAGATGATGTTTTTGTGAATACGGATTCTGAACAAAATTGTTTACAGTGTAAGTAGCGTTAAATCCGATTTTTAAACCATTATCAGGGTTGTAACCTGCATTGGGCAATACGCTCAAAATGTTTAAAGGTACCTTGCGGTAATCATATTGATTGACATTGTACATATTGCTTAAAAAAAGATTGCTTTTTCGGGCATCAGTATAAGTATTGTTTTTTGAAGCATAATCATAAACTTTTACATTTTTTGTATCGTTTATATCGTAAATATCATTGTTAGGGCCGCCAATCAGTCTGATTTTTATCGCATTATTCTTTCCTTTTACAATAAAATGGTCGTTGTCATCCAAGCCGTAAATCCATATTTCTCTGGTGTTTTTAGCATCGTATGTGTTGACTGACTGTACTTCATCTCCATTCTTTTTAGAACGTATATAGGTGACTTTTACCGTATTATCATCATTCTTGTCAATAAGAAACGTATCTTTTTTATCAGTACCGGTCAGAATGATCGTTTTTGATAATTCTTTATAAAAATCCCCAACATAGGCTACCAGTTTGGAACGGCGTATTTTTAATATTTCTTTGATTTCTTCATTTGTTTTTGCAGGAATTTCTTTTGGAAGCAGCGCAAAACTTCTTTCGATATTTTCATCAGATATTCCATCAACCACCTGTTGTGCCATGTTTTGCCACTCCTCTAAAGATTTTTCCTGAAGAAATTTTACATCAAGAGGAAAAGCAGATTTATTCATCCAGCGCGGATTTGGAAATTCTTTTTTGAAACTTTGCATATGACGCAGTGGAGGTAATTTTTTGATAAGTGATAATAAGGCACCGTCAATTTTTGCAAATACCTGATCGCGGTCACGCGGAATAGGCTGATAGATGATTTTTCCATCTTTTCTGTATTCAGACCATCTCCATTGATCAGCATGACGATCCCAGTCGCCAATAAGCATGTCAAAGATTCTTACCTTTAGAAACTCATCGGCATCAACTTCATATTTTTCATCTTTCATCAGGTTTTTGATAACATCATCAGTACTTATGATAGCATCCGGATTTCCAAAATTATCAGCATCTAACTGAGAATCACTTGGCCGTTCTTCAATCATATATAAAGCATCGCCATATAAGGCATTATATTTACCCAGTGCATTTTGTTTGGGAACATAGAACAAAATGGGATTTGTACGTTTAATAGTTAAGTTATCTGAAAGATTACCCACAATAAACGGTGTGTAGGGATTTGAAGTGGTATAAAAATCATTTATAAATGTTTCTGCAAAGGTATCTTCAAAAGATTCTTTTACCCGCTGATCTTTAAAAAGTGCGGTTTGTAAAAACTGTGTAGCACTTTTCTTTAATCCTCTCATTACAAATTCTTTTCCGTCCGGATTTTTTAATCTAAGGGACATTGACTGATTCCCGCCACCGGAGATAGTAGGCGTAAGTCCTCCGTACAAAGTGTCTAAATTTACGGAGTTTGCTTCAATAGTAAGGCCATAAAGTTCCCGGTAATGATCTCCGAACAGGAATTTATAAAGTTTACTTTTTTGAGTCACTTTTTCAGGATATATAGAAGCCTTTATCGTTTTGGATTTGTTTTCTGGAATGGTGTAGATTTCCTTTTGGGATGCCGGCAAAACTTCATGTGAAAACAACAGCTGGTCTTCATTTTCCTCCACACCGTAGTAGGCAACCTGAAGGCTTCCGTCTTTATAAGCTCTTAAAATACTGTATCCTGATTTTCCCGAAGAGAAACTTACAGGCTGGATAGCCCTTGCTTCTTCATTTTTTGAAGCCGAGCCGGAAATGATTTGTTTGATACCGTCTTTTTCGATGTACTGAAGATTGTGTTCATGACCTGATACGTAAACAACATTTTCATTGGTTTGTGTCAATGCTTTTAAACGGTTTACCAATTGGGAATAATAGGAATTCTGAATGTCAGCCGGACTGCCACCGCTCGTTTTTCTCAGGTAGTTGATGAGTGTGCCAAAAACCGGAGCCGGGATATTATAAGCCGGGAATAAATGCGAGCGTAAAGAGAAATATCCTCCATGAGGACCGTTAGAAACGAGAGGGTGGTGAATGAAAACCAAAATTGTTTTATTTTGATTTTTGTTGATGAGGCTCCTAAATTCTTCAAAAAAATCTTCACGCGTTTTATACGTACTGAATGCATTGATATTCGGATGCCGGTTCCAGTTTTGTATGAACCATTCACTATCAATAAAAACCAATGTTAAATCATCATTCAGATTGACCTTATCTATAGGATTGTTCTTTTTGGGATAAAATGCATTTTTGGTATTCAAATACTTATTTACATACTCTTTTTGAGCTGCTAATCCGTCGAGTCCGTGATACCAGTCATGATTTCCAGGTATGACATAAGTAGAACCTTTATAATTTTTGGTAATACTTAATTGATAATCCAGTTTTTGTTCAGCTTTTTTGCGTTCTTCTACTTCCTTGACCGGCATTCCTTTCGGATAGATATTGTCTCCCAAAATAACAAGTGAACTGTTTTTCTCTGCGTTATTCAATCTTTTCTCCAATGATAGCAATACGTTTTGAGACTGCGGTTCTTCCGAATTTCCGGCGTCACCAACCAGATAGAATTCATGCAATATTTCACTTTTTTTCTCGTTATCAGAAAACAGTTTTTGGGTTTGAGTTCCATAACTTTCTTTATAAGTAGCACAGGAATTCAAACACAGAATGCCCGCCATTAAAGAAAGTTTAAGGAATCTTTTGATGGTTCTATTAAAATAAATCATAATTTAGTAACTAATTTAATGATTATGAATATACTGCAAAAAGCAGAGGAATATATCTTTCAGTTATTCAAAGATACACCAAATAAAGGGTATTTTTATCACGATTTTACCCATACCATCCGTGTAGTCAGAGGAGTGGAAGAGTTGGTTGCCGGAGAAAAAGTAACGGAACAGGAAGCTTTATTGCTAAAGCTTGCCGCATGGTTTCATGATGCGGGATATATCAATGGTTGTGAGCAGCACGAAGAAAGGGGTGCTCAGATAGCAGAAAGTTTTTTAAAGGAAAATGATTTTGATGCAGAAGATACTGCTACGGTAAAACGGTTGATTTTATCAACACAACTCAGCCATGAACCTGTAGATAATCTGGAAATGATTATGCGGGATGCTGATTTTTATCATTTTGCAGAAGATAATTATATAGAAATAAGTAATCTGTTGAAAAAAGAGCTCGAATTTTGTTCTAATTCCTGTATTACAGACTTAATGTGGAATAAAGGGAACTGGAATATTATGTCACGGCTTCATCGGTATTACACAGATTATGCAAAGAAAAACTGGCAGCCCAAAAAAGAAGATAATCTCCTCAAAGTTGCTGATAAACTGGAAAAAATGATTGAGGAAGATACCTCAAAAGATAAAGCTAAAGAAAAAAAGAAAAAAGCAAAAGAAGAACGTCCGGAAAGAGGTATCGATACTGTTTTCCGTGTTACCTTAAACAATCATACCCGCTTGAGCGGTATTGCAGACAGTAAAGCCAATATTCTATTATCGGTCAATGCCATTATCATTTCAATTTCCCTTTCGGCATTGATCCCTAAGTTAGATAGCCCGAGTAATGCTCATTTGATCATTCCTACCTTTATTTTACTATTATCAAGCGTAATTACGATCATTTTTGCCATTTTATCTACGAAGCCAAAGGTTACTTCAGGATCTTTTACAAGAGATGATATCAATAACAGAAAAGTGAATCTGTTATTTTTCGGAAATTTTTATGAAATGCCGTTAGAAGAATATACCTGGGCAATGAACGAAATGATGAAAGACAGAGAATATCTGTATAACTCCATGATTAAGGATTTATATTATCTGGGTATTGTTTTAGACCGTAAATACAAATTACTCCGTATTACTTATAATGTTTTTATGTTTGGGCTTATCGCTTCAGTAATTTCATTTATTCTCGCTTTTAAAGGCATCGGTTTTTAATTGTATCAAATCTTTTGACGTATAGTAATGAGAAGATTCCTCAAAAGGATTTTGTGCTATGTTTACGCGCAACGCTTTCAAACCGGATACACCTGCGAGATCTTCAATGTCAAATTGCTGAATTTCGGTATCTAAGATAGCTTTTGAAGCTAAGAAAGTAAGATAATCTGTATATTCATTTTTTTGCTCTTCGTTCATATAAACGATAGTCAGCATGTTGGATTGAACGATACGTTCATCAGAGTTTTTAATAAAAGCTTTATCAATTCGCTTTTTAATTACCTCATATTTAATGTTGTGATTTCCATCTATATCAAAGCGTTTTTCGTCCATTCTGAAACGTATGGAAACCGGTGTATCATACACTAAGATAAGCGAAGTCATCTCAAATATAAAAGGCATTTCATGCTGTGAATTTTGCTGTATGAAATTTTGCATTTTGCATAAGGTCTGAATCTGCCATAAGCGAAGATTCTGTAAATAAATCTGATCAAATATTTTGGATGGTGTTATAGAACTGCCAATATAAATATTATGTTCTACACCATCTGTCACAAACCGTTCGTAATAATGCGGAAATATATTTTGTGCCCTTATCTGTGCAGCATCGAGTATTTCTGCAAGGCTTTTATTGATATGATTCAGAGCAGTATCAAACCGTTTACGTTCCTGATAAAAACTCTGCGATTCTTCATCAAACAGGGATAGATAGGCAGCTACTTTTTCCCGTATCACCTCTTCGTCTGTAATATTTTTCAGTAACGGATGTATTTTCTGATTAATATATTTGTTTATTTCCTGTTCGATTCCGGATGACAAGCCTTCTTCAAGCAGGTTTTGGAATTCCTTTAATTCAAAAATCCTTTGGTCAAAAAGGAGTTTATTATTTTCATCATCAACCAGATAAAAAATGGAGAGTAACCAGTGCAGTTGATCCTGAAGATCTTTTGTAATGGCACGGTTTCTCAAAATTGTTGAACTTTTGATATCTGATGCTCCATACAATGGAAACACCTTATCGAAAACAATTTCTTTATAGATATAATTGGTTTCAGATAATTCAAAAAAATATTTTCGGGCTTCTTCGAGAAATTTCCAGTAAACACTCGGATGTATAGTGGTATATTCTTTTTGGATGAAAGCTTCCAGTTGATTGCGGATATCATTTTGTATGCGTTCAAATGTATCGGTAATAAATGGTGTTACATCATTTAACTTTTGTGCATTGATCGTATTTAGAGCATATTTTGTACCGGAGACTAATTCAATAATACCGCTGATCTGCTCTACTGTAAATACCGGAGTAAAAATAAAGCTTTCAATCCCTTTTTGTTTAAAATAGTACCCCAGCTCTTTAAAATTTTCATCTTCAATTAATACATCAATATCAGAAATAATCAAGTTTTCTTTGGTGAGCACCAAATAGTCAAAAATTTCGTTGAATAATGAAATGAGTTTTTTCTGATCAATCTCAAGGGTAGAAATAAAACTCTTGATATGCAGTTTGTTGGGTACTTTGATAATATGATTTTCTACTGAACTGAAAAATGAAAAACCAACCTGAATATCAGGTAGTTTAAATACGGATTTAAAAGTCTCATCCAACTCACTGTTTTCAAAAGAGGTATTTTCCGAATCCGCTTTGAGCAGTTTACTCTTGAGATTCGAAATAGCGCTTTCTACTGTTACATCGAATAATGATATAATACCGAAACCTTTTAAAATCCAACTATGCGGTGGAAATTTTTCTTTCCAGAGATCCAGATTATTATAGCTGTTTTTGAGTTCGTTGATTTCTTCCTGACTTAGTTTTTTTGCATGAACAGTAGGAATGACTTCTACAAAATCAGCATTATACATAATTTTATAATGCTTGATAATACCATGTGCATCAGGTATATCATAAAAAAGTGGGCGCATGAGATCGATGTTTTCATTATAATGAACACTCAATATCAGGCAACAGTTCATGATATAAAAATTATCTTCAGTAAGGTCTCGGATTGACATTTCAAAATTACTTCCTGCTTCACGGATGATCTTTTTGAAACGATTCGTAAAATTGAACGTAAAATTCTGAAAAGGAAAACTTACAGCTTTTATTTCATTATTGTTGAGCGCTGTTGGAAACAAATCAGCCAAAAGATTCTTGATGAGGTTTTCATTTTCATAGATCATTTCCTCTGTAGTGATTCCGGTACGCAATTCAGGTAGTTTTTCGACCTCTTTCAGCAATGCCTTTGCATAATCAACCCGATACGAAACCTCATCATTTTCAGCAATATCTTCAAGTGTTTCAATAACTTTATGAAATGAAATGACGGTCGTAAACGGGCTGTTTTCAAACTGATCTATGGGCATGGCAGTGGCGTTTTGTTGGATTACAAATATCGCGAATATCTGATTATTTTTATATAAGAATCATATAAATGATTGCATTTATATTTCTAACTTTATCTTTTAATTTCAAGACATGAAAGTACATAATTTTAGTGCAGGACCGAGCATTTTACCTGAAGAGGTAATGCAGCAGGCGGCAAAAGCTGTTTTAAATTTGGATGAGACAGGATTGTCTATTTTAGAAATTTCACACAGAAGCCCTGAATTCTTAGCCATTTTAGCAGAAGCTAAAAGTCTTGTTCTTGAATTGCTTGATTTACCTCAGAATGAGTATAAGGTACTGTTTCTTCAGGGCGGAGCCAGTATGGAATTTTTACGTATTCCTATGAATCTAATGCGAAAAGGAGGTAAGGCTGCCTATCTTAATACCGGAACATGGGCAGGCAATGCTATAAAGCAAGCTAAGGCATTTGGAGATGTTATTGAAGTAGCTTCTTCAAAAGAGATGGATTATAGCTTCATTCCTAAAGAATATACTATCCCTGATGATGCTGATTATTTTCACTGTACCAGTAACAATACCATTTATGGAACTCAGATGCGGTCATTTCATGAAACAACTATTCCACTTGTTTGTGATATGAGTTCTGATATTTTTTCAAGAAAGTTAGATTTTTCCCAATTTGATCTTATCTATGCCGGAGCTCAGAAAAATATTGGTCCCGCAGGAACCACTCTTATCGTTATCAGAGAACGTATACTCGGTAATCCAAAAAATGGCCTTCCAAATATTATGAATTATCAGATGCATATAGAACGCGAGAGTATGTATAATACACCCGCTGTTTTTGCTATCTATACCTCAATGTTAACGCTAAGATGGATTAAAAAAGCCGGAGGGATAGCAGCAATGGAAGCAAGAAATAATAAAAAGGCGGCTTTGTTGTACGAAGAAATAGATCATAACCCGCTTTTTGAAGGAACAGCAGCAAAAGAGGATCGATCCCTAATGAATGTCACTTTCAGACTTAAAGATGCAAACCATACAGAAGCATTTGATACTCTTTGCAAGACATATCATATAAGCGGTCTTAAAGGTCACCGCACTGTCGGTGGATACAGAGCTTCACTTTATAATGCATTACCTGTTGAAAGTGTACAGATGCTTATTGAGGTAATGCAACAATTTCAGAGATCACATTCTTGATATAATTATTTACAGTATCATTGAGAATTTTATTTTATGCTAATAAAATCCCTGTCAATACTAAATTAACAGGGATAATATTTTTATATAGATTCCTAAAAATTATTTATTTCCATTAAGTTTAGAATCTGTACGTACTTCCTTAGGTGTTTTTCCCAAGTGTTTTTTTATGAAAGTTCCGAAATTTCCCTCATCATTAAAATCGAGCTCATAAGATATTTCAGCAATACTTGCTGTAGAATGTTTTAAAAGTCTTATACTTTCCTGCAGCAATCGCTCTGTAATAATCTGTTTTGGGGTTTTGCCTAAAACATGTTCAGTCATTTCAGTTAACCGTCTCGAGGTAATATTTAATTTATCGGCATAGTATTTTACAATTTTATGTTTTTTAAAATCAGTATGCAACAGCACACGGAATTTATTTACGAGATCTATGTTTTGTAGATTTTTACGCGTTATATGCAAACTTTTTTCTTCAATATTCAGCAAGCCGTCCAGCAGCAACGCTTCAATTGTATTATGTGCAATAGAAACATAGAGTCCACTGTCTTTATGCTCATAAAGAGCAAGCCGGTCAATGGCGAATCTCTTGATGTCATATTGCGTTGCTTTTGTAGGGGAAATAAAAACATCCTGATTAAAATTATAAAACAGCTCTGAATTTAAAAACATACTGTCTTTGGCAGACCTTTCATAAAACGAAGCAGAAAAAGCAATTACATAGGTGTTGTCTTCTTCCGGATTTTTTTGATAGACAATACTTTTCGACGGTCCGATAAAAACAATATGGGGTCCTATTATTTCATATTCTTCCCCTTCAACAATTATAGTAGCATAATTAAATACTATATATATACAATAATAGTCAAGCGTATTGAACGCCCGGTTGCCATTATTTCTGTCAATGACTTTTTTGAGGGTATTTATACTAAAACCATTTATCTTTAATTGTTTTGATAATTCGTAAATCTCCATAAAATACAAAGTCAGTGTTGTGTTAATGAATAGTTGCTGCAATTAAGTTCAATATAAAGAAAATCAAACATATAAACTAATCCCTACCTGTACTTATGACTTTTTCTAAGAGATATAATAAACTTATTAAAGCATTTGCATCAGATAAAAAATAAATATTAATACGATATATTATAATTTTAAATTTATGTATTTTTCTAAACTTCTTTTAGTATATTGTCGAAAATATAAATTTATCATTGAATATTTAAAATATATGAAGAAATATGTTGGATAAAAAATATTTTTTTCTTCTGTTGATGTTGACAACAATTGTGAGCAAGGCACAGGAAAATTTAGTGCTTAATCCTGGTTTTGAAGATGTTAATCTGGATAATTTATTGTGTACTATTTATCCATTAGGTCCTGAATTTGAAAATGCAGTCAACTACTGGAGTTATCCGAACTGGGGAACAAGTGATATCTATCATACCAGCCTTTCACCATCATGTATTACCCATCCTCTTTCTACAAATACAATAGTCCTTAGCAGTCATTTACCTCATACTGGAAATTCTATGGCAGGATTTATTATGTCAGTGCCGGATGTTACCTACAGAGAATATCTTCAGGGAACATTAAGTGCTTCTTTGGAAATAGGTTCGGTGTATGAAGTCCAGTTTTACGTGCTTAAATCAGCCCAAAGTGCTGTGTCAATAAATAATTTTGGAATTAAATTTCTTGACGCTCCCATGTTGCAAAATTCGAGTGAATTAATTGATATTGTACCCGATGTAAATTATTCTGGTACACCTGTTACCGAAAGTGAAAACTGGCAATTATTGTCTTTTGAGTTTACCCCTACAGAAAATAACCTTAACCGTTTTGTACTTGGTAATTTTTTTACTAATGAAAATAGTCAAATAAGTTATTTATTTATTCCGGGAGAAATGATGAACAATTATGCCTATTATTTTATAGATGATGTTTCTGTGAGATTTTTGCGCCATACTGATTCTGCTGATTTTGAGCAGATGGGACCGTTTTGTGAAGGCGAAGATTTTGAATTACCGACCACTTCAGTAAACGGAATTTCCGGTAGCTGGTCACCGGCAATCAATACCACTCAGACTACTACCTACACTTTTACCCCGGATGAGGTTATCTATTTACCGGTTCAGATGACTGTTGAGATAACCCCTAAAACAATTCCTGTTTTTGATTCTTTTATGCCATTGTGTTTTAATGATCAAAATTTTGTGTTGCCAACTATTTCATTAAATGGGATTTCCGGTAACTGGTCGCCTTCATTTGATTCTGAAAAAACGACTACTTATATTTTTACTCCATTTGAGGGACAATGTGCAACCCAACAATCGGTTGAAGTTGTAGTATGGGATGATTTTGATTTTAATTTTATGTATTTCTGCGAAAGTGGTCAACTATATCTTGAAGTAGTTGACAATCCTTCTTTTATAAGTAATGCATCTATTTTTGAATGGAAAGTGAATGGTACGAAAATAAATGAAAATAACCGCATGCTTAATCTAAGCAGCTTTATCAATACATCCAACCATCAGCTGGCTGTTGAGGTTACGGTGACGAATGAGAACGGCTGCCACAAGAAAAAAAATATAGAGATAGCTGCTGATAATTTTTGTATGATTCCCAAAGGAATTTCACCAAATGGAGATGGGCTGAACGATTTTCTCTCATTAGAACATTTCAATGTTGAAAATCTGGCTATATACAACCGTTATGGAGAAATTGTATATGAAAAAAGGGATTATACAAATGAGTGGAACGGACAATCAAAAAATGGGAAACGATTGCCAACGGCTACTTATTATTACCATATAACAACTAAAAAAGGAGAACGTTTTACGGGATGGATCTATCTTCTTCAGGAAGTGAATTAAAAATATGGATGAATGTTACCTATAGTTATACGGTACGTTTTTGTACAAAATTGAATTCATTGAAGACCGGCTTTTATAGCAGGTCTTTTTTGTCTATTATAAAAGAAATCAAACAGAAGAAAGCTCTTTCATGGATAATAGAGCATCTACAAATAAATTTTTTTGCTAATAAAGCATACATTTGAATATGCTGTACACCTGAGTTATTGAACAATACTCTCTCTTGCTTTAATGAAATCAGTAATTAGATAAGCCGTGAGTTTACCTACAAGATGACTGTTTTTTTCTTCATCTAAAACAGGAGCGCCTTCACAGATATGAAGATAAGAAGCGTTTCGGTTTTTAGCCATATAATGAATAAATTGTCTTGCTTCTATAGTAGAAAAGCCAGAGGGTGTAATGGCGCTTGAAGCCACTTTTTCAATGCTGTCCAAATCAAGTTCAATACCGTATGGATCGGCTTTTATATGCTGTTGAGCCTGATTTAATTCTGATAAGAATTCTTTTTCAAACCGTACTCTAATTTGCTCAAATGTATTGTATTTGACAAATGCCGTTACTTCTTTTATTCGGTGAAAGACCGCTTTGGAAGTATAGTTTTCATGCAAACCAAAAATAAAATAATTTTTCAGAAAGTTTTCTTCAAACGCATATGAAAAACCATTACCACTATGTCGGCCTTCCAATGGTCTGAAATCTGTATGGGCATCAAAATTGATTACATTTACCGGATTTCCTTTAGCTAAAGCAAGTCCTTTAATATTTCCATAGGCATTATTGTGTCCGCCACCGATAATGATGGGGATTTTGCCGGATTTTATAATTTGTGAAACTAAAAAAGTAACTTCTTTATCAATCTTTTCTACGAGTTTGAAAAGTTCTTTTCGTTCTTCAATATTGTCAACATTGAGGGTGTCCGCAATTTTTGTCAGAGAGCTAAAATCAAATGCTCCCAATACGCCCACTGAATTCCCTTTACAGGTTTTATTATGCTGGATATTCAGCAGTGATTTTAAGGTGCTTTCCCAGGCTGTTGAAGTACCTTTTCTTCCGAAATTGGCGCGAACACCAATGTCTTCCGGAATTCCGAATAAAATATAAGTAGCTGTTGTTGTAGTAAGAAAGGATTCGATACTTTCATTTTCATTTGGTAATTGCACTCTTTCTCCAAATTTTATCTCGCTTGAACGCAGTTGAACGATTTTATTTTTATTTGATATGTTAAATATTGAAAAATTATCCATTAAAATATGATTGAAATCCTTAATAAAATATGCTGGTATAGTTAAAATCTATTGTTGTTTAGATTTTGTACGATAAAAAGCCTATTGATTATCACAACTATTATTTATAATTTTGTTTATGGTAAATATAAATCGATTTAATCGATTAAAATTCTTTTTCATAACTATTTTTTCACACCAAAAGCAATTTTGGTGTGTTTTTTTAAGACCATTTTTTACCGTTGAGATATACTGACTCTATAAGGTTACTGCCAAATGCATAAGGTATCTGATAATAGGAACTCAAAGGCTGCGTAATGATAAAGCTCGCTTTTTTTCCTTTTGTCACAGATCCATAACTCTCAAGTAAATCCATGGCATATGCACCATTGATAGTTGCAGCGTTAATAGCTTCTTCCGGTGTCATTTTCATTTTTATACATGCAGTAGCTACCACAAAATTCATATTACCTGATGGTGTAGTTCCTGGGTTAAAATCAGATGCCAATGCCAACGGTAAGCCCGCATTAAGCATTTTACGGGCGGGTGTATAAGGAATAGAGATAAAATAAGAACAGGTAGGCAAAGCTACGGGCATAGTCTTGCTGTTTTTCAAAACTTCTATGTCTTCATCAGTTACCACTTCTAAATGATCTACAGACAGTGCATTGTTTTCTACACAAGTCTTGATTCCTCCAATAGCCGTAAACTGGTTGACATGGATTTTAGATCTCAATCCGTACTGAAGACCAGTCTGCATGATTTTTTCTGTTTCAGCAACTGAAAAATACCCCGTTTCTAAAAAGGCATCTATATAATCCGCTAAATTTTCCTGAGCTACAGCCGGAATCATTTCATTACAGATCAGATCTATATAGGCTTCATGATTATCTTTATATTCTGCAGGAAAGGCATGTGCTCCTAAAAAAGTGGACTTTATAGCTACGGGATACGTTTCTTTGAGTTTTTTTATTACACGAAGCATTTTTAATTCTGCTTCTAATGTGAGGCCATAGCCGGATTTAATCTCCAGTGCACCAGTACCCTGACGCATTACTTCTTCCAGTCTCTTTTTGGATTCTTCAAATAAATCACTTTCTGAAATCTGCTGTAATTTCTTAGCTGAATTCAAAATACCACCACCGCGGTTAAAAATTTCTTCATAACTCAAACCGTTGATGCGGTCCACAAATTCCTGTTCTCTGTTACCGGCATAAACAATATGGGTATGACTGTCAATCCATGTTGGTAATATGGTCTTGCCTTCAGCATCAATAGTAACGTCTGCAGTACTATCTGTAAGGTCTTCCATCACTCCGTAATCCTTGATAAGATCATCTTCTATACGGAGAAAAGCATTTTTAAGAACAGGTAGTGTTTTCATTTCATCTCCTGCTAAGAAATGTGGTGTCTGTTCTCTTACCTGCAAAAGCTCTTTTATGTTGATAAATAGTGTTGTCATAATTAAAGTTTAGGTAAAAATACTATGGATATTTTAAAATATGGTATATTTAAAATAAAAATTACATGTCAAAAAGAGTAAAAACCAAAACCATAAAAACGGTACAGCCTTATACGTGGGAATATAACGGAGTGTATGTAGATGAACCAACAGATTTACAGGTGTTCATTTATAACGAAGAGCGTTATATTGAAAAAACCGCTCAACGTTTTGAAGATATTCTGCCATTACTGCAATCAGTTAATGAAAATGATATGGTTTGGTTTAATATTCATGGATTAAATGATCCGTCTATTTTTCCGAAAATAGCTGCTTTTTTTGATGTTCCTTTATCAACTCTCAACGAAGTATTGATTATTTCGAGAAGATCAAGAGTAGAAACTCAGGAAGGGCTATTGTTTTTTAATTTAAAAACAACTGTATCTCAACTGTTTGAAGATAAAATTGAAATTATTCCGATAAGCTTTATCATAAAGGATAATCTGCTATTATCTTTTCAGGACAAAAAGAATGCTTTGTTTGAGCACATCAGAGAGCGTATACGCACGAAAGTAGGATCAGTGAGAAGAAAGCAGGAAGATTTTCTTCTCTATTTACTGTTAGAAGCCATTACTGAAAATACCTTTTTATCATTAGATGAAATAGAAGACAAAGTAGATATTATACTCAACGATACCAAAAAATCTCATAACATTGCTATTTTAAATGCTATACAATACCAGTCTAACAATCTTAATGAAATGAAGCGGGCGATGCTGCCTTTGAAAGATGTAGTATTCAATATCCGCAATATCAATATCAATGAAGAAGTCAAATTTTTAGATCCGGTTAATCAGGTTTATTTTAACCGTATGTACCACAAAGTATTAGAAATTCTTGACCAGATAGATTATGATATTAAACAGCTTGACAATGCTTCTAATTATTATTTTTCCATGCAAAGTCATAGGATGAATAATATTATGAAAGTACTCACCATTGTATCTGTCATTTTTATGCCTTTAACTTTTATTGTTGGTGTGTATGGGATGAATTTCGATGTAATGCCAGAATTGCGTTATAAATATGGTTATTATACCGTTATGATTGTGATGTTTTTACTCGTTGTCATCATGGTATATTATTTTAAAAGAAAGCGATGGTTTTAGAGAATAACTATTGATATATTATTTAAAAAATGGGCTTTTTAGGCTTTTTTTGATTAATTATTCTTTGTTTTTTTAGATATAAATATATAATCTATAATTTTTTTCAATACCCAAAACAGATATTAGTAGGTTAAAAATTAGCAAAATACATTCATATTTTTTAAATTCGTGCCATATTTAAAAATTAAAGTAAATTTTCGTCTATATATATTATGAGTGAAAAAGCTAAAACAAAAGAAACTTTAACCTTTGAAGATTTTAAGAAAGAGGTGCTAAACGACTATAAGATTGCGCGTATCAGTAGAGAGTGCAGTTTATTGGGGCGTAGAGAAGTTTTAACAGGAAAGGCAAAGTTTGGAATTTTCGGAGACGGAAAGGAAGTGCCTCAGCTGGCAATGGCTAAAGCATTTAAAAACGGAGATTTCC
The DNA here is from genome assembly GCA_032096595.1 of Flavobacterium sp. GTDB lineage: Bacteria > Bacteroidota > Bacteroidia > Flavobacteriales > Flavobacteriaceae > Flavobacterium. Next base: position 36,382 of record DAMCXY010000012.1, read on the forward strand.
GCTCAGGTTATTACCGTGATCAAACCTTTATGATGGCAATAGGAGCATTGAATATCCAACAGTTTTTCGCAGGACTTTACGGACATGCTGATCTGAACCATGATCCGATGTCAGGTGGACGCCAGATGGGAGGACATTTTTCAACACATAGTTTAGATGAAAATGGTAATTGGAAAAAGCTGACGGAACAAAAAAATTCCAGTGCTGATATTTCTCCCACAGCGGGTCAAATGCCTCGTTTGTTGGGATTGGCTCAGGCATCTAAAATATACCGTGAATTTTCACAAACGATAGATACAGAACATAAATTTTCTGTTGAAGGGAATGAAGTAGTATGGGGTACTATTGGAAATGCTTCCACTTCTGAAGGATTGTTTTTTGAAACAATTAATGCAGCCGGAGTATTACAGGTACCAATGGTAATGAGTGTATGGGATGATATGTACGGAATTTCTGTGCATGCAAAATATCAGACTACTAAAGAAAGTATTTCAGAGATCCTTAAAGGCTTTCAGAAAGAAGAAAATACTAATGGTTATGAAATCTTTACGGTAAAAGGATGGGATTACCCTGCGTTGGTAGATACGTATGCCCGTGCTTCAGAAATAGCACGTAAAAATCATATTCCTGTATTAATTCATGTTCAGGAACTGACACAGCCTCAGGGGCATTCAACATCGGGTTCGCATGAACGTTATAAATCGACCGACCGTCTGGCATGGGAAACAGATTTTGACTGTTTGACAAAAATGCGTCAATGGATCATCGAAAACGGAATTGCAGCTACAGAAGATTTAGATACTCTTGATGCGGAACTTAAAAAAGAAGTATTAGAAGGGAAAAAAGCGGCATGGAACGCTTATCTGGATCCTATAAAAGCAGAACGTGAACAATTGGTTGCTATCCTTGCTAATCTTGCTGCCGGTTCTTCCAATAAAGTTTTTATTGAAAAGTACAGCAATGAACTTACAGCAATTAAAGAGCCTATCAGAAAAGATCTTTTAGTAGCTGCAAGAAAAGTATTGCGCTTATTGGTTCATGAAGCTAATAAAACTATTTTATCAGCATGGATTAAAGACTATACGGCTAAAATTCAACCTTCTTTTAGTTCAAATCTCTATTCTGAATCAGACAAAAAAATTACGTCAATAGCAGAAGTACTTCCGGTATATAATGATGGGAATGAAGAGGTTGATGCAAGACTTATCATAAGAGATAATTTTGATACCATTTTTAAAAACAGACCTGAAGTATTGATTTTCGGAGAAGATTCCGGAAATATTGGAGATGTTAATCAGGGATTAGAGGGACTACAGGAAAAATATGGCGAAAGCAGAGTAGGTGATGCGGGAATCCGTGAAGCTACTATATTAGGACAAGGAATCGGAATGGCAATGAGAGGACTTCGCCCGATTGCTGAAATTCAATATCTGGACTATTTACTGTACGCCATTCAGATTATGAGTGATGACCTTGCTACTTTACAATATCGTACTTCAGGGCGTCAAAAGGCTCCGTTGATCGTACGTACGCGTGGACATCGCTTAGAAGGAATCTGGCATTCGGGTTCACCAATGGGAATGATCATCAACGCAATTCGTGGTATGCATGTTCTGGTGCCAAGAAATATGACTAAAGCTGCAGGTTTTTATAACACGTTATTGGAAACAGATGAACCAGCCTTGGTTGTTGAGTGTCTTAACGGTTACCGCTTAAAAGAAAAAATGCCGTCTAATTTAGGGGCTTTCAGAACTCCGGTAGGTGTGGTGGAAACCATTAAAGAAGGAAATGACCTTACCATTATTTCTTATGGTTCTACCTTAAGAATTATTGAACAGGCTGCAAAAGAGCTTATGGAAATTGGAATTGATGTAGAAATTATTGATGCGCAATCTTTACTGCCATTTGATATTAACCATGATACGGTAAAATCATTACAGAAAACCAACAGATTACTTGTAATTGACGAAGATGTTCCGGGAGGAGCCTCAGCTTATCTGTTACAGCAGATTATTGAAGAACAAAAAGGATATAAGTTCCTGGATAGCGAACCGCAAACTCTGACTGCGAAAGAACACCGTCCGGCTTATGGTACGGATGGCGATTATTTTTCAAAGCCAAGTGTAGAAGATGTAGTAGAAAAAGTATATGAAATGATGCATGAAGTAAATCCTGCAAAATTCCCGAGTTTATACTAATTCTACTTTGATATAAACAAAAAATCCAGCCTTGTGCTGGATTTTTTCGTTTCTACTTAAAGCTATTGAGTAATTCTCTTGCTATACTCATCCCAATCAAATTCAAATCCCAAATTTTGAGTAACATAATTAAAAATATCATCAAATTCTGGCTCATGCACCTTTGCGAAATCATACCATTTTTTAGAAAATTCAGAATATGGATCTGCAAAAGACTCTGCCTGCAACCTCATTCCTTTATGCGTACTACTCAGCCAATATTCTTTTTTTTCTTGAATATTCATCTTTGGGTATATATCCAACCAAAATTTTTTACGCTCATCCAATATTTTCTGCAAAAATTCTTTATCATCCATACTTAAATTTTATTGAATTAATCTGATAAAAATTATTCCGAATAATTTCTATACTTTTTAAGTAAATGTTTCCACTTCTCAAAATTAATAATTCTTTCACTTCTATAATTTTTTAAATTTTGATGCCACAAAATTGGAAATATTAAAGTGTTAAAAGAAGGCATTTTTGCTTTCGTTACTAAAAAAGGTAGCTCTTTTTTCACGTAGTTACCTTTTTCTGTATTCTTTTCTCTGAATGCGGTTATTACAGATTAAAAAGAGGTGAAATATTATGATAAGATTTTAATATTAGTTACTTTTGTTGCGTTTTTAAACTATCAATAAAAATGGTAAAAGATTTATTTGAAAGAATTCATAATAATAAAGGTCCTTTAGGAAAATGGGCTTCACAGGCAGAAGGTTACTATGTGTTTCCAAAACTGGAAGGGGAATTAGGACCAAGAATGAAATTTCATGGAAAAGACATTCTTAACTGGAGTTTAAATGACTACCTGGGGTTGGCAAATCATCCGGAAGTTCGTAAAGCAGATGCAGATGCAGCTTTACAATACGGAGCTGCTTATCCGATGGGGGCTCGTATGATGTCTGGTCATACTACAATTCACGAACAATTACAAGATGAATTGGCTGCTTTTGTTAAAAAAGAAGCTGCTTATTTATTGAATTTTGGTTATCAGGGAATGGTATCTACAATTGATGCTTTGGTAACTAAAAATGATGTTATTGTGTATGATGTAGATTCGCATGCCTGTATCATTGATGGAGTTCGTCTGCATATGGGAAAACGTTTTACGTATAAACATAATGATATTGAAAGCTTAGAGAAAAACCTTGAAAGAGCTACTAAAATGGCTAACGAGCAGGGTGGAGGAATTTTAGTGATTACAGAAGGTGTTTTCGGAATGAGAGGACAGCAGGGTAAACTAAAAGAAATCGTAGCTTTAAAAGAAAAATACAACTTCCGCTTATTGGTAGATGATGCTCATGGTTTTGGTACTTTGGGAGCAACAGGAGCAGGAGCAGGAGAAGAGCAGGGGTGTCAGGATGGAATTGATGTTTATTTCTCTACATTCGCAAAATCAATGGCTTCTATCGGTGCTTTCCTTGCTGCAGATAAAGATATTATTGATTATCTGAAGTATAATTTGCGTTCTCAGATGTTTGCCAAAGCATTACCGATGATTTTAACCGTAGGAGCTTTAAAACGTTTAGAGTTATTGCGTAACAATCCAGGATTAAAAGATAAATTGTGGGTAAACGTAAATGCACTTCAAAATGGATTAAAAGAAAGAGGATTTAATATTGGTGATACAAATACCTGTGTAACACCTGTATATCTTGAAGGTTCTATTCCTGAAGCAATGGTGATGGTAAATGACCTGAGAGAAAACTACGGAATTTTCTTGTCGATTGTAGTATATCCTGTAATTCCTAAAGGAATTATTTTGTTGAGAATTATACCGACTGCATCACATTCACTTGAAGATATTGAAGAAACGCTTACTGCTTTTGAAGCTATCAGAGAAAAATTAACAGATGGTACTTATAAAAGAATTGCAGCAGAAACTACGGTTGACGTAAGTGCTGAATAAGTAAAGTCATAAATAAACAAAAAAATCCATTCATTTGAATGGATTTTTTTATTTATAGTTCGTAAGGATCTTTAAAAATAATTTTCTTGTGATTTCTCCATGAAACACCGATTTGTCCCAGATACTTTTGTGGATTATCGCCTATACCTGTTCCGCCTGAAATATCGAACTGCAAATTGCGGTGTACTAAAAACGTAAAACCAGCTCTGAATATACAGTCATCTTTAAACGGAATCTTTTCGCCTTCATATTCCCGGAAATAACCTTGATTTTCTGCAAATACAGACCATCTTTGGTTAAATCCATACGATAAGGTTGCGATATAGCCATAACTTCTGAAATCGTCATTTTCTGCATTTTCAATAATCAGATTGGTAACAAATGATAAGTGATTGGAAATATGTTGTTGGGTGATGATCATACCTTTTATGGAGGCTGCCGGCATATTCGGATGCCAGTACTTGTCAGACTTAAAATCAGCTCCTACAAATACTGATACGGCAGGTACCAATCTTCTCCATTTATATCTCTGGTTGGCTCTCCAGCTCAAAACATTGACCTTGTCAACATAATTTTTATAAGAATCATATAAAAGATACTTGGCACCAATTGTTGCGTTTCTGAAACCACTGAATTTATTTTCTGTCGCATACACCGTCTGATTTGTAGCGTCATATTTAAAATCCGCTATCAATTCTAAATTCTCGTTCATTACGCCAAAACGCAGCTGTACATCTGCCCCGATCCGGTCGTTGTATGTTTCACTGTCATAGCTGTCTTTCTGCATTCCCAATCCGGTCTCAATCTGAATAATACCTTTGCTGACGGAATAGGCTCCCATTGACAGGCTTGGTCTGTTTGTATTTATTTCAGTTGTATACTGACCATAAGACTGAAAACAAATGAGAAAAAGGGTTATAATAAGACTGTGTTTCATAATGTGGAACAATTATATTTTCAAATATAGGTATCATTTTTTTTGTATGATAATTAATTCATTTTTTTCTTCAATTTCAGGGAAACTATATATTTTATAGTCATTTTGATGAAAATGATGCTTATAAAAAGCAATTTTTTCCTGAATTTGCTGATTGTATACGATAGTATTAAAAAGCAGGGTTCCTGATAAACTCATACTTTTTTTTACATGGTCAATAAATGGTTTTTCAAAAAGAAAATCGGGCATGATGATATCTTGAAAAATATCAATAATGATAAGATCAAACTGCTCATTATTTTTCATAATAAAATTCAAAGCATCCTGCTGATACAGCTTCAGTTGTTCATCTTCTTTGAGATCAAAATACTTTTTGGCAATTTGTAATACAACAGGATCCAAATCAACTCCTGTTAACATTCCTTCAAATTTTATTTCTTCAAGTAAGGTTTTTATTACACTGCCTCCGCCAACGCCTAATATTAAAATGTTTTGCATCTCCCGGATGTTATCAAAACCAATTTGCTGTAATCCATAGCGCAAAATCTTTTGTAAGCTGCCATAGGAGTAATTGGCATGTTTGGTATCAAGGATCAGTTTTCCATTCAGCCATGTGATCTCGAGTTGTTCGCTTACAGGTGACTTTACTACTTTATGAGGAATAGGAAAGAAATAACTCAAAAGACGCTTTATCATAAGATGTAATTTTTTCAAAGATAAATTTTTATCTGGAACGAAAGCTTTTGAAAGTTCCGTCTTTATAAAATAGAATGATTTCTTCAGGAGCATCTCTGGAAGTAGGGTAAGACAGGTCTTCGCGTTTTGCTGATTCAGAAGGCAGGTCAATGTCAGGTGCATGAATTTCTTTTACATTTTCTAAGGGTTTGCTTCCTTCTGTAATAATAAATTCCTGATTATGTTGCTCTGTTTCTATTGTCTCTTTTTGGGGTTCTGAAGCAGTGGGCGGTAGGGCTGAAATTGTCTTTTCAGTAGTAGACTTTTGTTGGAACATACTTCCTTTTCCGAGTAGTAACCAATACAAATTCAGAGTAGGAAAGGTTTCGATTATCTTTAAAACAAAGTCAAGACTGGGCTTATTTCGTTCAGAAATAATATGTGAAAAATTTGAACGTTGAATCCCGGTTAGGTCTGCAAACTGAGATGGCGTAAGTTCAAAATGTACTAAAATATCATTGAGGCGGATGTTGAAATCAGTCATAAAAAACAAGTTTTAGGATGCTAAAATAAGCAATTTACAATTGTAAAGCAATTGAAATGTAGTGTGTTTAAAATTGTAAACATATTAAATTTTTACTTTAGTTAATGTTATTTATTTATCTGGAATTTAATAATATAAATATTAATTAATATACACTTATTTAGCTTGTTTACATTTGTAAATAATAAAAATATTACAAATGTAAACTTATGGTTTGTCTGAAATTGTATCGTTTTGGATTATAATTGCTAAAGTGTTTTTCTGAAATGTGTTTATGTATATTTTATCATTAGATTAACCAGTTTTTTTATACTTAAAATGTATCTTCGCAGAAAAAAAAGAATGAAAAACGGATGGATTCTATCATTGCTTTTTTTGTTTTTATTATCTGCTTGTGGATTTGGAGAACAGAAAAAAGAATTGGAAAATTTAGCGGAATGTAAATTTTCAGTAGCATCAATTGATGAGTTTAAAATAGCAGGGGTTGCTGTTGATGAAATGATTGCTACAAAGAATTATGATATCTCGAAAATGCCAAAATTCATTGCAGGTTTTTTGAGTAAAAGATTACCCTTAAATGCTCTTATTAATGTGAAAATTGAAAATCCTACTTCAAGTAAAGCCTCGGTAAACGAGTTTGATTATATCATTTTATTTGAAGGTACTGAAATCGCTAACGGAGTAGTTGATCAGCCTATAAAAATTGAAGGAGGAGGTTCTACAGTGGTACCTGTAAATTTGAAAGGTAATGTGTATGAATTGCTGGCGAATAATGAGCAGGTTTTTCTGCAGTTTTTAAAAGGAGATAAAAATGCAAAAGCAACAGTAACTTTTAAAGTTAAGCCTACGGTAATGGTAGCGGGTAAATCGGTTAAATCACCGGGTTATTTTTCTTTTGAGAAACAGATAACTCCTGAAACGTTGTTAAGATTACAGCAGAAATAAACTGGAGATGGGCAATTTTTTAAAATTAAGTTCATCCCTGATAAATCTTTAATTGAATTAAGATATGCGAACATTTGATATAGCTGATGATTTCTTACAGCAGGAAATATCGGGGAGGTATGTTACAAACGAAAATGTTTTCGCCTTATTGAAAAAGCTTCCGGAACATTTTGAGGTAAATATAGCTGGTAAGTCTGTACTGGATAAGCCTATTTATTCGGTTAGAGTTGGAAATGGAAAGCAGAGATTATACCTCTGGTCTCAGATGCATGGAAATGAAACTACCACTACAAAAGGTCTTATTGATTTTTTATTTTTCCTTGCTTCTGAAAATAGGGATGCGACCTCTTTTTTAGGGCATTTTTCATTTCTTATAATACCTCAGTTAAATCCGGATGGAGCTGAACTGTATACAAGGTCTAACGCCAATGAAATAGATCTGAACAGAGATTCTGTTACGCAATCGCAGCCGGAAACAAAAGTATTGCACAGGCTTTTCGATGAATTTCAGCCTCATTTTGCTTTCAATCTTCATGATCAGCGTACCATTTTCGGCGTAGGTAACAAATCAGCTACTATGTCTTTTTTAGCGCCTTCTTATAATGAAAACAGGGATGTTAATGAGGTTAGAGCGCAGGTGATGAAATTGATAGTGGCAATTAATGAAAAATTGCAGTACTATATTCCTGATCAGGTTGGAAGATTTGATGATGCGTTTAATGTTAACTGCATCGGGGACTATTTTATGCAGAAAGGAATTCCTACAGTATTATTTGAAGCGGGACATTATTCAGGAGATTATGAAAGAGAAATTACTCGAAAATTAGTCTTTGTATCTCTTTTTGAAAGTCTGGCTTATTTGCTTAATAAATCAGATGATAATGATTTTTTATGTAAATATTTGCAAATACCAGAAAATATTAAGATATTTAACGATGTTGTTTTTGTTAATCCGATAAATGGTGAGCGCACTGGTGTGCAATATAAAGAGGTCTTAAGAGATCATGAGATTTTTTTTGAAGCGAATGTTGATCATGAATTGATTTTACCTACTCAAAAGGGTCATCTGGAAGTTTTGGCAGCGTTAGAAAAAGATGCTACTGTAGATGATATTTATCATGTTTCTCGTATAAATAAGTTTGATCTTCTAAAAAATGGATTAATTAGTGTTAATGATTTACTAAAAGAACAAAAATAACATTAAAAAATGCAAAATATTTAAAGATAATATATTATTTTTGACCTCAAATTTTAGAAGTAGATAAAAATTGTTTTATGAGTAAATTTCGATTAGATGAAATTGATCATCAGATATTAGATATGCTGATTGATAATACGAGAGTTCCTTTTACAGATATTGCAAAAAAATTGCTGATTTCTGCAGGAACAGTACATGTACGTGTTAAGAAAATGGAAGATGCGGGAATTATTCAGGGTTCATCTTTAACGTTGGATTATGAAAAATTAGGATATTCATTCATCGCTTACGTAGGAATTTTCTTGCATAATACCTCTCAGACAAAATTTGTTTTAGAGCGTATCAATAATATTCCTTTTGTAACAGTAGCACACGTAACTACAGGTAAATTTAATATTTTCTGTAAAATCCGTGCAAAAAACACACGTCATGCAAAAGAAGTTATTTTCTTAATTGATGATATTGAAGGGGTTTACAGAACCGAATCAATGATTTCTTTAGAAGAAAGCATCAATGATAAGAAACGTTTAATGCATACGATCTTCAAAGATTTGTAGAAAATCGTAATGATGTAAATAAAAAAACAGCTCATATGAGCTGTTTTTTTATTTCTTAGTATATTCAACTTTTTCCAATACTACTTTGTCGGAGTAATTGACCATGTAAATGGTGATATCTTTCATATTCTGGTCTTTTCCTTCAATTATATAGAGCTTTCCGTTACCTTTGGATACATTACTTTTAGAAAAATCAACATCGCCGTAGGTCAGACTTTTTTTAATGTCATCTATGGTAAAGGTGTTCATGTTTTCCTCAGCTTCTTTTGTGAAATGCAAAGGTTTGGATCTTAATTCTTTTAAAACACGGCAATTGGGTAAATAGCAAAAACGGGTATCTTTTGCATCGAGAAAATAATATAAAAACATTCCCCCGATCAATAAACCGAGCAGGTAATAAGCTAATCTTTGTGAGAACTTCATTTAAAATAAATTTGAGCAAAGATAAGGTATTTATATCCTTATTTAAAGGACAAAAAGGTTAATATCTTTATAATCCAATCCATACCATTCTCCAATTTGCTGATTTACTAAAATTCCCTGATACATATATACTCCTGATCGGATTGCTTTATCATATTCTAAAGCATTTTCCAATCCGCCGTTTTCACTTAATTCTAATAAGTAGGGAGAAATAATGTTGCTTATGGCTAATGTCGCTGTTTTAGAGTAGCGGGATGTGATATTGGGTACGCCATAATGTACTACATTATATTTGGTCTTTATTGGATTTTCATGAGTTGTAGCTTCTGAAGTTTCAAAACAGCCTCCATTATCAATGCATACATCAATCACAACTGCCCCACCTTTCATGCGCTCTACCATTGTTTCAGAAACAATAATCGGAGAACGGCTCGCTCCTCTGATGGCTCCAATAGCGACATCACAGCGCATCAATGATTTTAGTAAGACTTTTTCCTGAATGGTTGATGTAAAAATACGATACGGCAATACTCTTTGCAGATTTTTTAATTTATGGATAGAGTTATCAAATACTTTTACATTAGCTCCAAGACCCAAAGCGGTTCTTGCCGCAAATTCGGCCACCGTGCCAGCTCCGATAATTACTACTTCTGTAGGAGGTACACCCGTGATGTTTCCAAATAATAAGCCTTTACCATCGTTGCATTTGGTCATATATTCAGCTGCAATGTGTATAGAAGCAATTCCGGCAATTTCGCTGATCGCCTGCAGAAAAGGGTAGGCACCTTCCCGGTCTTTAATAAATTCATAACACAGTGCGGTAATTTTCTTTTTTGCCAATGCCTGAAAATACTCCTTTTTCTGTGTTTTGAGTTGAATGGCAGAAAAAAGATATGTTTTTGCTTTCATGAGAGCAATTTCTTCCAGTGTCGGAGGTTCCACTTTTAAAATAATGGGGCATGAAAATACTTTTTTAGGATCCTGTGTTATCTGAGCACCTGCTTCACTATATTCTTTATCAGTATAACTCGCATGTGTTCCGGCACCGGATTCGATGAGAACTTTATGACCATACGTCACAAGCATATTGACAGCTTCAGGCGTCAGACAGATACGTTGCTCTATTTTAAAATTCTCTTTTGGAATCCCAATAAAAAGTTTACCCCTTTTTTTACGGATATCTAATTTTTCTTCCTGCGGCATCAATTCTCTTTTGGAAAAAGGTGTTGTAATTCCCATAATTTATTTAGATAAACGTTATCCTTCTTGTGTTTTCATCTATTATTTCAAAGTCGATAGTGTGATACTGTTCCGGTATAATGTGCGATGCTTTTTCAGGCCATTCTATAAAACAATAGTTTCCGGAATAAAAATATTCATCTAATCCTATATCATATGCTTCTTCTTCATTTTTTAACCGATACAGATCAAAATGATATAGGGGCTGTCCTTCATTTGTATGGTATTCGTTTACAATAGAAAAGGTAGGACTGTTTGCTATATCATTTATCCCCATTTGTTTTGCTAATGCTTTTATGAAAGTGGTTTTTCCGGCTCCCATAGTTCCGTTAAACAAAAATATTTTTGAGGAACTTAAATGTACTATTTTTTCTGCAATATTATCAATTTCCTGAAGTGAAAAAGTAAATTTCATTTTATCTCGGATTTAAAATAATAAATGGAACAATCATTTCTTCTAAAGAGATACCACCGTGCTGGTAGGTGTTTTTAAAATAACTTACGTAATGGTTATAGTTATTGATGTAAGCCAGAAAATAATCACTTTTTGCAAAAATATAGGAACTGCTGATGTTGATTGTCGGTAGTTGGATTCTTTTAGGATCTTTGACAGCATAAACGTCTTTTTCTTCATAAGTAAGAGATTTACCTGTCTTGTAACGCAGATTGAGACTGGTGTTTCTATCGCCAATTACTTTTGAAGGGTTTTTACAGTTGATCGTTCCATGATCTGTTGTAATAATAAGCTTGAATCCTAAGGTTTGTGCTTGTTGTATGATTTCAAACAGAGGAGAATTTTTAAACCAACTTTGAGTTAAAGACCGATAAGCTTTATCGTTAGCCGCCAATTCTTTAATTACCTCCATTTCTGTTTTTGCATGAGAAATCATATCAACGAAATTATATACCAGAGCCACAAGTTTATTGTCTTTCATTGATTTAAAATTCTCAGCAAATTTTTTACCGTCTCTAAGGTTGGTTATTTTATGATATTCGTGTTTTATATTCAATCTCAACCTGTGTAATTGTTCTTTCAGAAACTCTGCTTCATACAAATTTTTACCGCCTTCATCAACATCATTTTTCCAATATTGAGGCAACTGTTTTTCCATTTGTAACGGAGTAAGTCCTGAAAAAATAGCATTTCGGGCATATTGTGTTGCCGTTGGTAGAATAGAGTAAAAGTAATCTTCTTTCTCTATTTTATAATGGTTGGTAATACTGTTTTCAAATGCCTTCCATTGATCATAGCGCAAATTGTCTATAACAATAAATAATACGTTTTCGTCTTTTCGCAATTCTGGAACTACCCGTTTAAAAAAGACTTTATGTGAAAACATGGGTGCTTCTTCATCATCATTAATCCAATCTTCATAGTTTTTCTCAACAAATTTTCCGAATTGAATATTCGCTTCCAGTTTTTGACTTTCCAGAATTTGTGTTAGATTCTGGTCATCGATGGTTTCGAGTTCCATTTCCCAGAAAATAAGGCGTTTATATAAATCAGCCCATCCCTCATGAGAATTGACGCTCATCATATCCATTGCAATTTTTCGAAATTCTTTTTGGTAATCCAAAGATGTTTTCTCTGATATCAATCTTGAGTGATCCAGATTTTTCTTTAAGCTCAAAAGGATTTGATTCGGATTTACGGGTTTTATAAGATAATCAGCTATTTTAGAACCAATAGCTTCTTCCATAATATATTCTTCTTCACTTTTGGTAATCATAATTACCGGAACAGAAGATCTTTTTTCTTTTATTTCAGACAATGTTTCCAGTCCGCTGAGTCCCGGCATATTTTCATCGAGAAAAACAATGTCAAAATTTTCTTTTTCAAAAAGATCCAGCGCATCCTGCCCGTTATTAGCTGTTATTACTGTATAGTTCTTTTTTTCTAAGAAAATGATATGCGGTTTAAGTAAATCAATTTCATCATCTACCCAAAGTATCTTTATAGTGCTCATAGTTCTTTTTTTTGTTATTTAAATTTCAATCTGTTCATGTACAAACAATAGAAAACAGAAAGGAAATGCTAAAATATTAAGGAACTAAATTACATATTCGTCAATTAATATGGTAATAAACTTTTACTAAATTTTTATAAATTGATGGTATTGGGATTCTATTTAATAAAAATGGAAAATATTTTATTTATTAAGTGTTAATAAACTTTACACTTATAAGTTTTCCTTATAAATTTGCTTTTTATGTAAAAAAATGATCTATTCTTTTATTATTCCTGTATACAACAGACCAGACGAAATTGAAGAGCTGCTGGAAAGTCTGTCGCAGCAAACCTATCAAAATGATTTTGAAGTTGTTGTTGTAGAGGATGGTTCTTCATTATCATGTGAAAATGTCGTAAATAAATACCGTGACCTGCTTTCTGTTTCTTATTATTATAAAGAAAATTCGGGACCTGGAGCTTCACGTAACTATGGAATGCAAAAAGCAAAAGGGTCTTATTTTATTATCCTTGATTCAGACTGTTTGCTGCCTGATTCTTATTTACAAAAAGTAGATGAATGTCTGAAAAACGATTATGTAGATTGTTTTGGAGGTCCTGATAATGCTGCGGCTTCTTTTTCCGATATACAAAAGGCAATTAATTTTGCTATGACATCTTTTATTACCACTGGCGGAATCAGAGGAGGGTCTGAACAGATAGGTAAATTTCAACCCAGAAGCTTCAATATGGGACTTTCTAAAAAGGCTTTTGAGGCAACTCAGGGATTTGGTAAAATACATCCCGGCGAAGATCCTGATCTGGTCATACGCTTATGGAAAATGGGGTATGAAACCCGCTTATTTGAACCCGCTTATGTTTACCATAAAAGGCGTATTGATTGGCAAAAGTTTTACAGACAGGTTAATAAATTTGGAAAAGCGAGACCAATTCTTAACCAACGCTATCCCGAGTATTCCAAAATTACTTTTTGGTTTCCTACTTTGTTTTGTCTGTTCTTTATTTTAGCTGTTAGTAGTGCTGTATTGGGAAATTTTTATATGGGAGCATTGTTTGTTCTCTATTTTATAGTGTTGTATATTAGTGCTTTGTTGCGAACGAAAGATTTTAAAATTGCTGCATACGCAATTATTGCTACTTTAATTCAGTTCTATGGGTATGGATCAGGTTTTCTAAAATCAAATTTCAAATTATTTGTTTTAAATCAAAAGGCAGAGGAAGCAATGCCTGAAATGTTTTTTAAATAATGGCTATAATAGTAGGTTTAACAGGTGGTATCGGAAGTGGGAAAACGACTGTGATGAAACATATAGAAACTTTAGGGTATAAAGTATATTATGCTGATGAAGCCGGCAAAAGAATTATGGAGCAGCCTGAAATGATTCGTCAGGTTCAAAACATATTCGATGAAGATGTAGTGGACGAATCCGGTTATCTTGACCGAAAAAGAATAGCTTCGATTGTTTTTAATAATCCTGATAAGCTTACAGAATTAAATGCTGTCATTCATCCTGCGGTTGCCCGTGACTTTGATAAATGTATTGCTGAGCTGGGAAAAAATGAAATTGTTGTGAAAGAAAGTGCCATTTTATTTGAGTCAGGCGCTTATAAAAATTGTGATTTTACTGTTCTGATAACTGCTCCGGAACCCATGCGTATCAAAAGGGTTGTAGAAAGAGATGGCATTTCTGAAGAAGAGGTTAAAAACAGAATAAATAATCAGTTTTCAGATGCAAAAAAAATAAAATTATCAAATTTTGTTGTGAATAATGTTGACTTAACACAGACCTTTTTTGAAATAGAGATGATTTTGAAAGGTATTTTAAGATAAAAAATTAATGTTAATTTTCAGTTAACGAAATTTTTATGTTAAAAATTAATGTTAAATTTGTGTAATAAAATGAATAAATATAAGTTTAAATTTTTAGTAGTATTGATGAGTTTATCACTTATCGGTATTATTCTTGTTCAATTATATTGGATTAATACATCGTATATTAACAACGATAACCAATTTAAGCTGCATGTAACACAAATTATTGGTAAAGTTGCAGATCAGATTAAAGATAGGGAACGTTATGATTATGATAAGAAATTTAACGAGTTTATTAATAAAACCGGTAAAATCCCCGGTAAAAAAGATATAAAAGAAATCTTCTACTTTGAAAAAGATAAACAAACCAATCGTGAAATTGTTTATTCCAATACTATTTCATTCGAAGATTACAATTTAAAAGGATCGTTCTTTGACAGTAAGAAAGAAAGTATTTCTTTAAGAAATTATACTTCTAAACGCCGCACAGAAATTTATCACGGAGATAAGCAGAGCTTTGATGATGCTTTTGATACAGAATCCAGTCGTTCATTTCGATCTGAAAGTGTACCGGACGAAATAATTGAAAAGGAAGGAGAGATCGATGAAATCAATAGAATAACTTATAATATGTTATTCAACGATATGGTTGCTTCTTATCCTATAGAGAAACGTATAACAAATGATCAGTTAAAAGAAATTTTGACAGAACAATTTTTGGAAAATGGCATAAATACACATTTTGAATACGGTATATACAGTAATGGACTTTCAACAACCATTAAGTCCAGCAATTTTGTATATGATGAAAATAAAACCTATTCTGTACCTATTTTACAGGATCTGGAAAATAATACAAAATATCAGTTATATATCAGTTTTCCTGAAAAATCAAAATATTTGTTTTCAGATTTATTACCTTTTGTATTAATCTCATTATTATTCACTTTTGTTATTATTGCTGCTTATATCAGTGCGATCAATCAATTGATAAAACAACGTCAGATATCCGAAATAAAGACGGATTTTATCAATAATATGACCCATGAGTTTAAAACTCCGATAGCAACCATTAACTTAGCTTTAGACGCTATAAAGAACCCGAAAATTATAGACGATAATGAAAAAGTAATGCGCTATCTGCAAATGATCCGTGACGAAAATAAAAGAATGCATGCACAGATTGAGAACATTCTGAGAATCTCCAAGCTTGAAAAGCGGGAATTGGATATTCAAAAAGAAAAAACCGAAATCAATGAATTGGTTGAAATAGCTCTTGATCACGTAATGCTGATTATTGAAGACAGGGAAGGAGAAGCAAGATTACATTTAAACGCTGTTCGTGATACCGCTTTGGTAAGTCCTATGCATTTTACAAATGTATTGGTAAACATACTGGACAATGCTATAAAATATTCCATACAGGCTCCGCAAATTGACATTTATACGGAGAATGTAAAAGATTTTATACTGATTCGAATTCAGGATCAGGGTGCAGGAATGAGCAAAGTAGCTCAAAAGCGGATTTTTGAAAAATTTTACAGAGAGCATACAGGCGATCTGCATAATGTAAAAGGACATGGATTAGGTTTGGCTTATGTGAAGCAAATCATTGATGATCATAATGCCCATATATATGTAGAAAGCGAAAAAGGAAAAGGAAGTACGTTTGTTATAAAACTTCCTTTGATAAATTAAGTAAACAACAACAGATATATTTAAATATGGAAACAACAATTGGAAAAAAAATCCTTTTAGTCGAAGATGACCCGAACTTCGGTGCTATACTTAAGGATTATCTTACCTTGAATGAATTTGAGGTAACACTTGCAAAAAACGGAATGGAAGGATTTGAAAAATTCAAAAGAGAAACATTCGATTTATGTATTTTAGATGTAATGATGCCTTATAAAGATGGATTTACATTAGCAAGAGAAATCAGAGACAAAAACAAAGAAATCCCAATTATCTTTTTGACAGCAAAAACTATGAAAGAAGATGTTTTAAAAGGATACAAGGTTGGAGCTGATGATTATTTAAACAAGCCTTTTGATTCAGAAGTTTTATTGATGAAAATCAGAGCGATTATGCAACGTAAAACGTCTGAAGTAAAAGCAGAAAATACACAATTTGAATTCAAAATCGGTAAGTTTCATCTTAATTCAAAATTGAGATTCCTGACTTTCGAAAATGAAGAACCAATCAAATTATCACCTAAAGAGAACGAATTGCTGAAAATGCTGGCTCTTTATGAAAATGATTTAATGCCTCGTGAAGTAGCATTGACTAAAATATGGAGAGATGATAATTATTTCACTTCTCGTAGTATGGATGTGTACATTGCAAAACTTCGTAAATATTTGAAACTTGACGAAGAAGTTGAAATTCTGAATATACACGGAGAAGGTTTTAGATTGGTTATCAAAAACAAAGACGAATAAAAAAATCCCGAATGGCAGCATTCGGGATTTTTTTATTCAAAATAAGAAAATGAATGATCGTTTCTGATATTTAATAAAGTCTCATAAATAAGCTTTATAGTATTTTCTACATCGGTCTGATCTATCATCTCTACTGTAGTATGCATATAGCGCAGTGGTAATGAAATCAGTGCAGAAGCTACTCCGCCATTGCTGTAGGCAAAAGCATCCGTATCGGTTCCGGTGACTCTCGATTTAGCACTTCTCTGAAAAGGAATTTTGCGTTGCTCAGCAGTGTCAATAATCAATTCTCTCAGATTATTCTGTACTGCAGGAGCATATACAATGATCGGTCCCTTTCCAATTTTTATATCTCCTTCAATACGCTTCTCAATCATTGGGGTTGTGGTGTCATGCCCAACATCAGTAACTATAGCCACATTTGGCTTAATGGTTTTCGCGATCATTTCAGCCCCTCTTAATCCGACTTCTTCCTGAACGGAATTTGTAATATATAAACCAAATGGCAGTGAAATATTGTTTTCTTTTAATAAGCGGGCTACTTCGGCTATAATAAAGCCACCAATTCTATTGTCTAAGGCACGGCAAATCCACTTATTTCCATTCAGGATTTCAAAGGTATCCGGATAAGTGACTACACAACCTACATGAACACCTAATGCTTCAACTTCTTCTTTAGAAGAGCATCCGCAGTCGATAAAAATAGTTTCTATTTTAGGGATTGTTTCCGTTGCCTGATTGCGCAGTCTGGTATGAATGGCTGGCCAGCCAAATACCCCTTTTACTATTCCCTTTTTAGTATGAATTGCGACTCTTTTAGAAGGAGCAATAACCTGATCACTGCCACCGTTTCGGATTACATAGATAAATCCGTCATCAGTAATATAATTTACATACCAGGAAATTTCATCTGCATGACCTTCAATAACTACTTTAAAGGAAGCTGATGGATTGATAATACCAACACAGGTACCGTAAGTGTCAGTTTGAAATTTGTCAACATAAGGCTGTATGTATTCCATCCATATTTTCTGACCGTCTTTTTCAAAGCTGGTAGGAGCAGCATTGTTTAAATATTTTTCAAGAAATTTGATGGAAGATGTATTGAGTATTGATTCTGTGTTCATCCTGTAATTTTTTGTAAAATTAATTATTTAGGTTAAAGCGTATTAAAATAATCAATAAATTTGATTGTTATTTTTATGCAATGAAAAAGATTTTAATATTTATAGCCGGAATTTTTTTTAGTAACTGTTTACAGGCTCAGGTTGTAAACGACTGGGAAAAATATGCAGATACAATATCCAGTACTCTTCTTGATAACGGAGATATAGAACAGGAATTCCTGTTACCAGAAATGATGATTAATTTCTCTAAAGAAGAAATGGAACGCGTCAAAACAATGAATGTTTTGAAGAGACGTATTCTCAGAGTCTATCCGTATGTAGTGGCTACTTCTGATAATTTGCTTATTCTTAATGAAAATCTGGCAAAGATGGATACGAAAAAACGTAGAAATGCCTATATCAAGCGTTCTGAAGATTATTTGGAGAAACAATTTAAAGACCGTTTGAAAAAACTTTCACGAAAAGACGGTCAGATTCTTGTAAAACTAATCAACCGTCAGACAGGGCAGACTACATTTGATCTTGTAAAAGAATTTAAAAGCGGCTGGACTGCATTTTGGTCTAATCAGACAGCAAAACTGTTTGACATTAATCTTAAAACAAAGTATAATCCAAAAGAAACACTGGAAGATTTTTACATAGAATTACTCCTTTTAGAACTTACGGCCGAACGAAAAATTGATTACAGAAATCCGGCTAAGAATATTAACCTTTCACAATTGCGAACCGATTGGAAGATTAAACTCGGAGATTCGGGCTATTATCCGGAAGAATAGTTTTAAAAGAAAAATTACTTCGTATATTTGTAGGAAGCAAAAGTGAATATGGAACAATTTGTAGTATCTGCCCGTAAATACCGACCTCAAACTTTTAAAGATGTTGTAGGACAACAAACGATTACCAATACATTAATCAATGCTATTGATAATAATCATTTGGCGCAGGCACTCTTATTTACCGGACCAAGAGGTGTTGGAAAAACAACTTGTGCCCGAATTCTTGCCCGAAAAATTAATCAGGAAGGGTATGACGATCCTAATGAAGATTTTGCTTTCAATGTGTTTGAATTGGATGCTGCTTCCAACAACTCGGTAGATGATATCCGAAACCTCATCGATCAGGTAAGAATACCACCACAGACGGGTAAATATAAAGTTTATATCATTGATGAGGTACATATGCTCTCAGCTGCTGCTTTTAATGCATTTCTGAAAACATTGGAAGAGCCGCCAAGACATGCCATTTTTATATTGGCTACCACAGAAAAACACAAAATCATTCCAACGATATTATCACGTTGTCAGATCTTTGATTTTAAGCGTATTACTATTAATGATGCCAAAAATCATCTGGCAGAAGTAGCTACAAGTCAGGGAGTGAGTTTCGAGGAAGATGCTTTACAGATTATCGCTCAGAAAGCAGATGGAGCAATGCGTGATGCCTTGTCTATTTTTGATCGTGTTGTCTCTTATTGCGGTAATAATCTTACAAGACAGGCAGTTGCAGAAAATTTAAGTGTACTCGATTTTGATTATTACTTAAAAGTAACTGATCTAATCATTCAGAATGATATTCCGAATCTTCTTTTAGCTTACAATGATATTTTGGCAAAAGGCTTTGATGGACAACATTTTGTAACCGGATTGGCTTCTCACTTCAGAAATCTTATGGTCTGCAAAAATCCGGCTACGGTTCAGTTATTAGAAGTGAGTGAAGAGAGTAAAAATCTTTTTTACCAACAAGCTTTAAAGTTGGATCAATATGTGCTTATTGAAGCAATCGGCATTGCCAATGAATGTGACCTAAAGTTTAAAAACAGTCAAAATCAGCGTTTATTAGTTGAACTGTGTTTGATGCAACTGGCATCATTAACGCAAAATACTGAAAAAAAAAATCCGGTTCATTCATAATTCCGCCTGACTTTTTTAATAATTCTGTTAAAAATATCCCGGTTTATATAGAAACATCTGCTTCAACGGCAACACCTCCTGTGTCTGAAAACAAAGTACAGGAAGATGTTGTAGCTTATGAAAAAGATGAGGAATTAGCTACTCAAAAAATTATTTTGCCAAAGGCAACTAATGAGCCACAAATATCAGCACTTTCTCTAAAAAGTATAAAAAAGAAAAAAGATTTAGAAGCGAGTCTGAGTAAAGTTCATGTAAATCCTGATGACCTTCCCAAGGAAACATTTACTCTTGAGAAGCTTATGGAATATTGGACATTTACTTCAGAAAAGTTTTTTAAAACCGGCAGAATGCTTATGTCTTCAACCATGAATATGGCTACTCCGGTAATTGAAGGCTCTTTGATAAAAATTGAGTTACCAAATGAAGGATCAAAAATTAGTTTTGAAGAGAATAAATATGATCTGGTAAACTTTCTCAGAAAAAAACTGAATAATTATGATCTTGAAATTCATATCGAAGTAAATGAATCAATCAAAATAAAAAAAGCATTTACCATAGAGGATAAATACAATTTATTGAAAGAGAAAAATCCTGATATCGATATATTGTTTAAAACATTCGATTTAGATTTAAAATAAAAAAAGTGAAGGTTAACCTTCACTTTTTTTATCGTTAATTTCAATGTTTAAAAGAACTCTTGCAGCTCCATCTTCATTAAACGAAAGGTCACCGGCTACAAAAACACCTTTTTCTCCATTACTTATCTGCTCAATTCCATAAACAGTTGATTCATCTCCGGGATTAGACATACCTTCATATCTGTAAATATGATTGATTCGAAAATCATCCGGATTAACTATAATACGGGTTTCTTCAACGTTAAAATCAACATTATACCCTTTTTCTTCCAGTTCTCGCAATGCTTTTTCGGCTGTTGCGTAATGATGCATTTTTTTCATAGCTTTTTGTTTTTAATTAAATGATATTTCAAATTACAAAAATCCGATTGAAAGATTTGTTAAGAGGATGTTATTTAATTTATTTAAATTTTAAGGATTAGCTGATTTAAGTTTGTATTTTTGTGGAAACAACGATTTTATGATAGCAATAGGCGAATACAATACATTAAAAATAGCAAGAAATACTGTTGTCGGATTATTTTTAACAGATGGAGAAACAGATGTTTTATTACCCAAAAAATATGTTCCGAGTCAATTTGAGTTTGATGAAGAGATTACAGTATTTGTATATTTAGATCACGAAGAACGAATCGTAGCCACTACACTTGAACCGAAAATATATTTAAACGAGTTTGCACTGCTGAAAGTAAATTTTGTAAATGAGTTTGGTGCTTTTATGGATTGGGGGTTGGAAAAAGATTTGTTTGTACCTTTTAAAGAGCAAGCACGTCCTATGGAAGTTGGAAAACGATATCTTACCTATATGTATTTAGATGAAAAAACAAATCGTCTGGTAGGATCATCAAAATTAAATCAATTTTTAAATAATGAGTCAACAGATCTGGAACCGGGTCAGGAGGTAGATTTGATTGTTTCACACATTACCGATTTAGGAATCAATGTTATTATCAATGAAAAACATAAAGGACTTCTTTACAAAAATGAAGTCTATGAAGATCTCAGAACAGGTGATCGTATTATCGGGTATATCAAACATATTCGTCCTGATGGAAAAATAGATGTCTCAAGAGCAAAATTAGGATTCGAGAAAGTAGAAAAATCAGCTCAAATGATTTTAGATGAGCTTGAGTATAATAATGGTTTTCTCGGATTGACCGATAATAGTCATCCGGAAGAAATAAAAACCATTTTAAATATGAGTAAAAAAACGTTTAAAAAATCAATCGGAAGTTTGTACAAGCAAAAGCTTATTGAAATAAAGGAAGACGGGATTTATTTGGTATAAATCTATTTTGTGGTACTAATATTGTATTATTACAATACAATTATCTGATTGAGAATGAAAAACATATTATATATAGTATTATTTCTGTTTTGTTCGCCGGCTGTTTTTGCACAGATTGAAGATACTGAAATGGAAGAAATGGTGATCGAACGTGTTTCTAAAAAAAATATGCTGGATATCATCAATAATGTAAAACAACAAACCTATAAAAATTATACGAGATCAAATTATAAGTATGTAGTAATACAAAGAGCTTTTATTGAAAAAAGAGATTCTGTTAAGAAGACTGATTTTTATGATACATTGGTCAATTCCAGACTTGATTATGATGTTTCAATTAATTTACCCAGCAAAAAAATAAATAAGTCAAAAATAAATACCAATCTCAATAAAAGTCAACTCAACGAAAAATTTTTTGAACGTTATTCAGGGAATGATTCTCCGTTATATTGGCTGACTGAGATAGTGCTGAGAAAATATGTAAACATCCCCGAATTAGACTTTTTTAATAATATTACCGATTATCAGTTCGACAGAATGGTAAAAGGAAAAGTAACTACGGTAAGTTTTTTTTCTGAGAATTTTTATGAAGGAGAGTTTGTTTATGATGAAAAATATAATTTAAAATCCATCACCTTTCATCTTAACGTCCCTTATCCGATTGACCATTCTCAAATGAAAAACGGTAAGTATATGTTCGATAAAAACTGGGTATATAAAACGGAAACTGTAAAAATAAAATTTAAGCTCGATGCTCAGCAAAAAATATATATAGACACATTGGAGGCTTATGAAGAAATCCAGAATTACAATTTTAAACGTTATGACTCTACCGGTAAAATAACGATTGAGGATAAAGGACTAAATTTCAGATCATTTTTAAATCTGGAAAGAAAATAATAAATGCCCCAAAATAAACTTCTTTTTGGGGCATTTTCATCATTTATCAATGTCAGGCATAAAATTGAAATGTCCTATCAATTTCGCGTGTGTATTCCTATTTATATCTCTAATTTTAAAGTTTGTCCATCGATGAATTGTCCTTTTGACAGTGTTATTTTTATTTTTTGGTCAGCCGTATAGCCCAATGTTTCTCCATGATTGAACGATACATTGCTACCTATGACATAAGCGCAAATATTAGAAATAAAGTCGTACAATTCTTCGAGATTAAGTTTTGAATTAATGATTTCCATTTCATGTTTCCCAAACTCTTTTAACCCATAGCTGTAAATTGAATTGCCTTCTTCGGATGTTCTTAACCCAAGATAGACCCAAAGACTTATGGGGTTTGCTCCATCTTTCAGACTTTGAGCACTTTCAACATATTGATCTTTAGGGATCAGAAGTGTCTGACTTCCCTGATAAATTCCAATCGCATCAGAAGTCACTAAAATAGTGTGTAATACTTTGCTTAAAAGTTTATAGCGCTCAACAGTAGTTTTTGAACCGGACATAACAGAAACAATAGCATGTCCTGTCATATTGGTGATATCATCCAAGATAGTTGGCCAATTATATGCATATCGGGCTGTTTCTTCAATATCATGAGAAGGAATAGGAGCGGGTATAAAGGCAATAGCAACTTTTTCTCCATCAATGTCCAGAATAGCTGTATCATTGTCTCCATCCATGCTTGTTACAGATAGGTTCCAATTTTTTTTTAAATAATCTGTGATTTTGTTGATATCGTATCTATTGCCTCCACCAAACATAGGCATTGCGAGTAATATTTTATTTTCCTGATTTTGTATTGGCTGTTCTTTTTTCTTAAAAAGGTTAAATAGTCCCATAGATGTTTATTGTATTTCTTTATTTGATTGAATATTCATCTAAATATACAAAAGTTTTTTTTGTATTACTGAACACATAAAATTTCATTATTTATGATGATGTACATAGTGACTATCTGCTCAGTTTACTTTTTAAGATTATTGTTGAATAGTGTTTTAGATAGACTGAATGATTTCACTCTGTTCAAAACGGGATTTTGGCAATACATCCGGATGCATGGTATCACTTGCGTCTGCATAACCTACAGTAACGGCAAACAGCGGATTGTATCCGTTCTGCGGTAATAACTCTTTGTAGGCTTTCCGGTCAATACCTTCCATAGGAGTAGCATCTAAACCCATACTTATACAGGCGCTCAGAAAATACCCTAAAGAAAGATAGACCTGGTTTTCCATCCATGATTTTGTTGCGGCATCTCCATTTGATTTTACCATTTGTTCATAAAAAGCAATCCAGCCTTCCGGCAAAACAGAAATATTGCGTTTTTCAAAATCTGCAATATCTTCCATCACACTGAACACAACAAGCAGTCCTACATCATTAATTGAGTTCTCATTCATATAAGATTGTGCTGCCAGTTGTTTTTTTAACGATTCGTCTGTAACGAAAGTAAATTTCCAGGGCTGACTGTTGATTGAGGATGGGCTTAGTCGTATGATTTCTTTCAGTGTCTCAATTTTTTCTGTTGAAATTTTTTGTGCAGCATCGTACTTTTTGGTTGCGTATCTGCGTTTTGCAAGGTCTAAAAAATTCATAATTTTTAAAAGTTTAATTATACTATACTTTTTATGGTTGCAAACATAAGTATAGTATATTATCTTTGCAATAACGGTTAAAAAGGATAGTAACAGATGTATAGTATAGACAATAAACAATATCCCTGCAGTACAAGCTTGACAATGAAGTATATAGGAGGTAAATGGAAAGCGGTAATTCTTATTCATTTAATTGAAAAAAAACGATATAGTGAACTAAGAAAGCAATGCAAAGTAATTACAGAGCGAACTTTGAGTCTGCAGTTGAAGGAAATGGAAGAGGATGGATTGGTAAAACGTACTGTACACACTACAAAACCTCCGCTAAAAGTTGATTATGAGCTGACAGCATTCGGCAGAACACTTATTCCGCTATTAAAATCCATCGCTGAATGGGGAAAGAAGACGGCTGAAAATAACAATTTTATACAGGTGGTCGAATAATACATTAATGCATACAAGATATGAATGAAGAAGTCAGAATTTACTTACACCATATCAAAACCGTATGTCCTGAATTGCCAGAAGATCAACTTTTGATATTCAGTGAGAAACTTACGGTAACAATGCTCAATAAAAATGATGTTTATATTGCTGCCGGACATATTCAACAACATGGTGGTTTTTTGGTAAAAGGACTGCTCAGGGCTTTTCATACAGATGATTTGGGTAATGAAAAAAACATTTATTTCATTCCTGAAGGGGAATATGCCTTTCATTACGCTTCTTTTATGGACAATATACCGAGCCCACTCACTTTTCAGTGTCTGGAACGCTCCGCTATTGTAAATTTTACTGCTGATCATTTGCAAAATATGTACAATGAAATTCCGGAATTTCAGAAATACGGTCGTATGATTGTGGAAGCAAAGCTCAAAATACAGCAGCAAAGACTGGAAAGTTTTCTTTTTCAAAATGCAGAACAACGGTATGTTGATTTCATCTCTCAGTACCCTCAGTTGTTCAATCGCATAAGTATATCGCAACTATGCAGTTACCTTGGCGTAGAAAGGCAAACACTTACGAGAATTCGCAATAAGCTATCGAAATCAACAAAAATTTGAGTCAGATCATCTTAGTTTTTTTCAGAATAAAATCAAAAAGCGCTATAATCGTTATTATATTAAGAATACTGACTCTATAGATCCCTTTCATATAATAGGGAAGATGCAATTTAAGATTTAGTATATACTATTATTGATACTTGACGGATCTCACGAGAGTTTTGAACTTCTGGCAAAAGATTTCCGGACATAACAATTCAAAAAGTATTGGGCTTCGATATACTCGTAAACAACAAAAAATACTATAAAAAAAACCGCTCATTTAAGCGGTTTTTTATTTTGAAAATCCGTCAGAACTTTTACTTCATCCGGAGTTTTTTGCTTTGTAACATCATCAGCAAGATCATTCGGAACTGTCATAGAAAGTACATATTGTACAATTTGCCATTTTCCGTTGTCTTTAATCAGTACACCAGAACCTCTGCAAAGACTCATATTTTTAGTATCCAGAATTTCATCTACCCACGCAGTATTTCCATCTTTAGAAAAAGAGATATGGCGGTCTACAGCTGTAAAATCCCAGGCTTTGCCACGATCAAAATAAGGTTTGGCAAAATTTATAAATTCCGATTTTGTCCAGCGTTCGGTAGCATCTGTACCCATATAAATGGATTTGTCATGCAGTAATCCAAAATAGCCTTTAAAGTCAGCTTTAGCAGCTGCCTGATGCCAGCTGGTCATTAATTTGTCAATTTGTTGTTCTGCTTTTTGCGCTTTAGCAATAGAGAAGCAAAGCATAAAAGCCAAAAGGAAAGTCAGTTTTTTCATAGTTAGAAGATTCAATTCAAATATATCAAATTCTATCCTAATTTGTTTAATAGTATTTTAGATTAACTTCTGTAGTTAAGCTTTTACTTGATATTTTTCTTATCAATTGCGTGATACTCATACTTTTTATATTTTAGAGGCTTGCTTGTCAAAGCTGAAAGCTTAGCTACTTTACTCTAAATTCAATAAATATTTTACTTTGAGCAACGATAAAACTATAAAATTTAACAGATTAATCCCCGAATTGCTGGTACGCAGTATTGAAGCTTCTAAAGTATTCTATATAGAACAATTAGGTTTTACAATAGAATATGAGAGAAGGGAAGATGATTTTGCTTTGATTTCATACGAAGGTTCCCAGTTTATGTTAGAACAGGATCATGCTACAGCATGGATTACTGGTGAGCTCGGTTCCATAAGAGGCAGGGGAATCAATTTTCAGATTGAGGTAGATTGTCTCGATGCTGTTATTGCTAAAATTGAAACCAATGATCTTCCTTATTTCAGAAAACCAGAAGAACAATGGTATAGAATAAATACAATAGAAGAAGGTGTAAAAGAATTGCTTATTCAGGACCCGGACGGATATCTGTTACGGTTTCAGCAATATCTTGGAGAGCGGGAGATCTTGGAATAGTAAGACACTATATTAATTACAGTCTAAAATGGATTTTCCTTCTTTTATGCTATATATTGCAGGTAATAATTTTATTGATAACCTGATGCATAATGAACTCATTATATGAATATTTCTACAGAGTGGAGCCTGCTTTTACCTCTGCCGATTTTGAACTTCTGACCAAAGATTTCCGGACTAAGCACTTCAAAAAAGGTGACCACATTGTAAGCGAAGGCGATATACAACGCAATATCTACTTTGTTGAGAAAGGAATCCAGATGTATAACTTCGATACACAGGGTAAAACCAATATCCTGGGCTTTGCTTATCCGCCAAACTTGTGTGTGGTAATGGAATCGTTTATTTTTCAGAAACCATCGACCTATAATGTAACCTGTATTACAGACAGTACGTTAAGCTATCTAAGCTATGCTGCTTTACAGGAAATCTTTGAAAAGTCCCGACAGGTCGAGCGGTTATTCCGTAAACTATCCGAAAACCTTTCCATAGGTCTTCTCAACAGGCAGATAGAACTCCGCTCTACTACTATTGAAGAACGTTTTAAGATATTCTGCCAAAGAAGCCCGCACCTGTTACAGCAAGTACCTCAAAAATATATAGCCGCTTATCTGGCAATAGACCCGACCAACTTTAGCAAGCTGATGAATAGCGTGCGTTTCTGATGTTGGTGCAGACCAATTTTTTTACCGAAAAAATAACTGTTCTTTGAGGTGTTCATTAAACGGTAAAAATTATAAGGTTATGACTTTTCAACACCTATTTTATATACCCACAATTTTTCTATTGGGTCTTATTTTTGGAATACTGCTGAGTAATAATACAAGTACTGCATCTACAGAGGGGAAAATGAGCGGGAAAAAGCTGGGGCTCGTCTTTCTGATTTTTATTATTGTATTTATCATTACACATTCATTCAATGTTCCCGCAGGTTCCAAACAGGTAAGTATGCTACTGGGAGGACAGGAAATATTCGACAAGAAGCCAATATTCGGTAGCGATGCTGTATATCACTATATGCAGTCATTTACCGAGATAGGAATACGGGTATACAAACGTTTTACCTACACTATAGACGTTATCTTTCCTTTATCTATGCTGCTATTTCTGCATACTTTTTCCAAATTCACCCTGCAACGGGTAGCACTTACAAAATATTTCTTTAAAACAGTAAAGCTGCTCCCGTGGATATGGTTTGGATTTGATATGCTCGAAAATGCCACTGTATTTTATCTCCTTACGGAATTTCCAAAGCAACATCTGTTTGTAGCTAGTTCGCTGGGATGGATTACCGTAACAAAATTTGTATTACTCTTCCTTTCGCTTTTAGTACCTGCTTTGTTACTTTTATTGGCGAAAAAGCAACGGCACCAACATTAAATTTCATTAAATGGTAAGAGTTGTTTCTTTATAGCGTTTTTTTGGAATAGTTACTTACCAAATAGCTAAAGAGTACAAATACAACATGAGAATTGATCGCTGAATGTTGAATATTGGAATGGATAATTATTACTAATATTTTTATTTATCACGTTGGATTACAAATTATCGATAAACGCTAAATATTGTTTGGTCTCATCTTCTAATCGTTTTCTGATAACGTTAAATTGAGAGCCATAAAACGCAAAGAAAGATTGATAATCAGCTTGGATATAATTGAAGGATGCAATGAAAGAATTAGTCAATTCAGCAAGTGTAAATTTGTGTTTTCCGTTTGGCAGATAGTCCTCTTCATTTCCATTGGTTGATAGACATAAGCCAATTCTTTTTCCTTTTAATTTATAGGCACTTCCGTATGCCCAACCATAAACCAAAACTTCATCAAACCATTTTTTAAGTAGTGGAGGACAATTATACCAATATACAGGAAACTGAAACACGATTTTATCGAATTTTTCAATCAATTTCTGTTCTTCATCTACATTGATAATTCCTGTCGGATATAATTCGTATAATTTATGGATTTGGTATTTATCCGAATATTTTTCTAGTTCTCCGACAAATCTCTTATTGACCTTTGAAGTATTGAGATTGGGGTGTGTAACGATGATTAATGTCTTCATTTTAACTGTTTTATTGTGCAAAAGTAAATGAATATCTGTAATTTCGTAGATTGGCAACCCATTGTATGATACTAACAAAAATGTAAGTAATGTCAAAAATAAAAGAAACATCGACCAATTTTGCCAACAAACAGGCTTTATCTAATGAATGTCCTGAAGTATATGCTTCCAACATTATTGGTGGGCAATGGTCTTTGCCTGTCTGTTGCTATCTTATGAACGGAAAGCTACGTTTCGGGGAGTTGAAAAAATATTTGCCAAACATAACGGAACGAATGCTGACTTTACAACTGCGAAAATTAGAAGAAAATAAAATCATCAAACGCACAGTTTATGCAGAAGTACCTCCACGAGTAGAATACGAGCTAACTGAAATCGGATATGAGCTGAAGCCAATCATTACTGAACTGGGAAATTGGGGGAAGAAGCGTAAGAAGCTGAAATAAACAAAGAAAAGATTATAATATTAGAAACTCTGACGGGGTATTAAAAATTAAATATTGAAAAATTCAAAGAGAAAAACGTGAAAGTCATATTTCTTTTTGAAAGAGCCAACCTGATGGCTGAAACATTAACATATCCTGAAATTGTAAAACAATTTTTTTAGGACCAAATTAATAACCAGTTGGAAAGTTGGAAACAACATAGTTTTTCAAGAAGAATGGGAAGGACTGAGATACAAAGACTCAGGGAAAGTGCCTGGATACTCTCATCATGAAAAATTAGCATATTCTTATTGGTATAATTGGAGTGGCAAAGAATACACCAGAAAGTTATTTGTGGACTTGCCATGAAGTATATCTGCCGTTAATATGTATGGGTAAAATACGGGTTAGAATAGCTTCTATTGAATATTTGAATTAAAAATCTTATCCCATCTCCAAACCACAAACCCTTATAGGAGATTTAATACTACACTGCAAATGAAATACAGAGAAATTGAACCAAATGGATTTTTGAACAACTTTGTGAAGTGT
The DNA here is from genome assembly GCA_032096595.1 of Flavobacterium sp. GTDB lineage: Bacteria > Bacteroidota > Bacteroidia > Flavobacteriales > Flavobacteriaceae > Flavobacterium. The sequence continues at coordinate 66,290 of DAMCXY010000012.1, forward strand.
TTTTGGTTTTATGAAACCACTAACACAGAGGTACAGCATACTATTCTACCAGACGGTTACTTTGACTTAATTGCAGAGTTTGAGAACGAAATACTTACAAATGTTAAACTTACAGGAATTTGGACAAAACCGAAAGACATAAAAATCCCTAAGAACACTAAATTTTTTGCCATCAGATTTAAACTTTTAGCCATTGAATATATTTTTCAAAAAGAGATAAAATCAATTTTGGACTCAACGGTAAGTTTGCCTTTTTTATTCTGGAGCATTGAGAAATACAAAAGCGATGAGTTTGAAAAATTTGCTTCTGAAGTCTCGAATAATTTAGAAACATCAATAAAACATTTAAAGCAAATGGATGGCAGAAAACTAAAACTGTTCGACTTCGTCTATGAACAGAACATTAAAACAGTTGCCGAAATTTCAAAAAAAATTTTTTGGAGTAGCAGACAAATAAACAGATATTTTCAGACACGATTTGGAATTACGCTAAAAGAATTTTTAAATATTGTTCGTTGCAACGCTACATACGAAGAAATTTCAAATGGCAATCTAAATCCCAATTCCGATTATTTTGACCAGCCCCATTTCATAAAAGAAATTAAGAGATATACGGGTGTAACGCCAAAAGAACTAAATCAAAACAAAGACGACCGATTTTTACAATTATCAAAGATGGATTAAAAGTAGCTTTGTGACTTAATTTTAAACTAAAACAAAATGAAGATAAGCAAACTTTCACCAAACTTTGAAGTAACTGATATAAGAAAAACCGTTGCTTTCTATGTAGAAAATTTCGGATTTAACCTTATTATGGCAGTTCCCGAAACACAAGACGGAATTGACCATATTTTTGCAGAAAACAAAGAGTATGTCTACGCAATGATACAAAAAGACAATGTAGAATTTATGTTTCAGCGTTCAGACACATTTAAAAATGATGTTGTCTTTTCAAAAGGACAGAATATTGGCGCAACCGTTTCATTTTATATGGATGTTGAGGGCATACGAGAATTTTATCAGGACCTGAAAAGTAAAAACCTTGAATTAACCGAATTAAAAACGACTTGGTACGGAATGCAAGAGTTTTATGTAAAGGACCTGAACGGTTATATTCTTGGATTTGCAGAAAAAGCCGATTAATTATGAATATAGAAGACGTAAGGAATTTTTGTTTGTCATTAAAAGGAGCAGAAGAAAAAATGCCTTTTGACGACAAAACACTTGTATTTTCGGTTAAAGGAAAGATGTTTTGTGCAACTGACATAACCACTTTCAAGTTTCTAAACTTAAAATGTGACCCGGAAGAAGCCATAATTTTAAGAGAAAAATATAGTGACGTAATGCCGGGTTATTATATGAACAAGAAACTGTGGAACAGCGTAAAAACAACAGGAAAAATTACCGACAAACAAATGAAAGACTGGATATTAAATTCATATGACTTAGTTGTCGCAGGGCTTCCGAAGAAAACGCAAAAGGAATTAGGCGATGAATAACAGCTTAGTAAAGTGCATTTTTTAATTGTCATAATAAGGTGTTTTCAAGATGTCTTTCAAAGTAAGATAAACCAAAGCGTTCAATTTTCCATACAAATGGCAGTTTTAAAAGAACAATACGGAAATGTTTTGTCTGATGTAGTATATACTAAAAATAAAACCGTTACTGATTTTTAGCCGTAAAGTAAAATACTATAATAGTAAAATCTGTCTGTGTTATACAACCATTTTAGTTGTTAGCAAGCGTCTCGTCAATTAATTTATCCAATATTAGATTGAATTCATTCGGTTTTTCGAGCATTGGATAATGTCCTGTATCTGATATAACTTTATAATTATAGTTTTTAAAATATTTTGTATTGCTTTCCATATTTGTGGGTGCAGCATCAGAATTAATAGCTCTTACAGGAACATTAATTTGTTGTGCAAATTTTTGAATATCCATTTCATATAGCGGACGAAGAGTGTTTATTGCTAAGTCAGGCTCATTTTGAAGAAATTCGTTTTGAAGTTGTTTTTTTATCTTTTCAGGCGTTTTTTCTACAAAAAGGTATTGAGGAAGTATATTTTCAACAGCAGATTTAAAATCAGTACGATAATGACTGAACATAAATTCTTCTGCTTGTTCAGTAGTTAAATTTTGTTCTAAATCTCTTAAAGTATCTACTAAAATAATGGCTTTAATCTTAGGTATATCAATACTTGCTTCAACTACATAGGCTCCTGACATAGAATGTCCTACAAGAATAATTTCAGAGGATTTGATGTGTTGAACAACAGTTTTTATATCATCTGCATATTGTTTACTTGTCCAGTTTTGTCTTGATTTATCAGACCTGCCATGTCCCCCTAAATCTATCCGGACAATTTTATATTTATCATTGAAATACTTTTCCTGATCGTTCCACCAATTGGTATTGCCAAGCCAACCATGTACAAAGACTAAAGCAATGTTGCCATTTCCGGTTTCAGTATAGTGAATGTTTACTTTATCAGTTGACCTGCTGTATTTTTCCATTTTTTTAATTTTAATATTTATTGAATACTTCCATTTCAAAAGGGGATGCTATCCTTTAATAAATATACAAAGGATTCAGGATTATACAAAACAATAAAAGAGCATCACCGAGAAGATAGAGTAATATTATAATTTATAATGTTATATAAGTTTGAATTTCATAACTTTATAAAATGAAACATAAAGAAACCATCAGAGAGTTTTATACCCATCACGGACAGGAATATCCCAAATCAGGACAATTCAATGTATACCGCAGAGAGGAATTTGCCTGTGACAGCACATCGTTGCCACCTAATCGTAGGGATTTTTACAAAATTTCGATGATTACAAAAGGTACAGGAATCATTGGCTATTCTGATAAAGCAATTAATATTGACAGGCCCACTCTAACGTTTCTCAATCCGCTTATTCCCTACTCATGGCAGCCCACATCAGAAGATCAGACGGGTTATTTCTGCCTTTTTACAGAAGATTTTGTAAATACTACCTTGAAAAACGAAAGCCTTTCGCAATCGCCATTATTTAAAGTTGGCGGCAACCACCTGTTTTTTCCCAATGAAGAAAGTCTGAAACTTTTGCAGGGTGTTTTTGAAAATATGGTGCATGAAATAAATTCGGAATACCCCCATAAGTACGATTTATTGCGAAATTATATACAGATTGTAATGCACGAAGCCATGAAAATGCAACCGCCCGAAACCTTTTATCAGCCAGCCAATGCCTCGGAGCGTATCAGTACCTTGTTTCTTGAACTACTGGAAAGACAGTTTCCTATAGATACGCCAAGCCAAATACTGAAATTAAAAACAGCCAACGAATTTGCGGTACAGCTCAATATACATACCAATACACTCAACAGAGCCCTGAAAGAAAGCACGGGCAAAACAACTACCGAATGGATAGCCGAAAGAATGCTTAAAGAAGCAAAAGCATTATTGCAATTCAGCAATTGGGATGTTGCACAGATAGCCTACAGCTTAGGCTTTGAACATTCGTCCAACTTTATCATCTTTTTTAAGAAACATAAAGAAGTTACACCATTGCAATACAGAAAAGAGATTGTTAGTAATAATTCCTAAAAGGCTAATATAAAAGTTATTAAACAAATAAATGCAGGCACAACAAGAACAAATAAAAGAATTTTTGAAAAGGTCGGGTATCACAAACGAAGAAGATATTCAGCACTTTTTGGAAAACGGCAAAACAGAGCAAATTTCAAAAGGCGATTATCTAATTCGGGAGGGGCAAATATGTAAAAAACTATATTTTCTTCATCACGGAGCTATCAGCGTTTTTGTTTTAATGGACGGAAACGAACATATAAAAGACTTTTCGCTCAACAACAAATTCATTACTTCTTATACGAGTTTCCAAACCGAAAGACCGTCTTTGATATATTTACGGGCAGAGCAAAACTGCGAACTCACATCGTGGAACAAGTCTTTTTTAATTCCATTGATGGAGAATAACATTCATTGGACTGAATTTGCAAAGAATATGGCTGATTACTTGTTCATGCGAAAGGAGAAAAGAGAAATCAGCTTGTTGTTGGATAGTGCTGAAACTCGTTATACCAACTTTTTGAAAGAATACCCACAAGCGTTTCAGGCATTTCCACAATACCTTATTGCCAGCTATTTAGGAATAAGACCACAGTCTCTAAGCCGAATACGTAAAGTTTTGGTAACGAAATAGCGTTTATTAACCTATGTGAACGGAATAGCTTTTTTTCGTTCAGACCTTTGCTTTATAATTCTAATTCAGATAAATATGAAGCATATTAAAATCCCATTTGCTATTGGAATAGCATTCTTTTTACATAGTTGCTCCGCTACATCAAAACTAACCGTTCCCTCTGTAAGAGAAGCCGATTTACAGAAAAAGTATAATTATGAAACAGGCTTTAACAGTGCCGATACTATAAATTTTATACGCATAGGACACGCAACAACACTTATTAATATAGGTGGAAAAACCATCCTTACAGACCCGTGGTTTAGTGAGAAAAAAGGATATTATCGTGGTGAACCTATCGCATTTCTGCAGGACAAACTTCCTCTACTTTCAATGATTGTAGTATCCCACCATCACTATGACCATTTCGATATCGAAACCTTTAAGACGTATCCCGACAAAAATGTTCCTTTCATCGTTCCTGTCGGGGTGGGCAAAAAAGTAAAATCCGCAGGATTTTCTAACGTATATGAAATTGACCCTTGGCAATCTGTTACTATCGACGGAGTAAAAGTAACAGCTTGTCCTGCAAAGCATAAAGTAAAGGAAATAACCTTTATGATAGAAGCAGGAAATAGAGCGGTTTATTTTGGTGGTGATACAAAACTGATACCTGAACTAAGTGAGATTAAAACCAGATTCCCAAATATTGATTTGGCTATTCTGCCCGTGAACGGTTTAAAAATCCGTCCGATGTTTAACAAACAAATGGTGATGAGTGCAGTACAGGCAGCCGAATTCTGTGCTATCATTAATCCTAAGGTGGCAGTTCCAATCCATTACAATTTTTCAGGTGGAAAATTTAAAGACCTGTTTATATTAAAGTATGATGGAAATGCACAGGAATTTGCCAACGCCACAACTGTAAATGCCCCAAAAACCAAAACATTTATTCTTGAAACAGGCGATACGCTTTCCATACATTAAGAAAATCATCAAAATGAAAAATTTTAGCCCACGTTTCAAATATACTTTTACATTCATTTCGGTTTTCACCATCATCATCACTTCCGTAATGGATCTGAATGATTCCCATATGACCAATCCTTTATGGACACCACACGCAAGGTTTCATTGGGCTTGTCAATACTTTGCAACTATCGTTATGAGTGTGCTTTCGCTTTATTGCCTTTATGGAAAATACAAGGATAAAGGAAGTGTGTTTTCAAAGTTATTTATAGGATTAAGTCCTTTGTGTTTTTGGGGAATGTTCATTCCCGCATTACTAATGCCTGGCACAAATACAGCACCAGACGGTATTATATTTCCACCAGACTTTCCTGAAATATTTACCATTATACACCCGAATTTTATTATCGCTTGTATCATTACTGTTATTTCGATTGCATTGACTTTAAAAGAACCTAAAAGAAAGATAGAATCTATCTCATAACCATTTGTTTGAATTGCATAATTTTTAGAAAAGCGATAGAGTGAACTTTGTACCATAATACAAAAATCAAAAGATTATGCAAGCAATACAATTAGACAATTACGGTATAGACAATCTGAAACTTACCGAAGTTCCAACTCCCGAAGTTGGCGAAAATGAAGTATTGGTCAGAACCACCGCCGTTTCGCTGCAATATCTCGACCTGCTTACGGTAGAAAACACACTTGGGCTTAATATTCCACTGCCTTTTAATCCTGTTTCGGAAGGAGTGGGCGTAGTAGAAAGCGTGGGTAAAAACGTAACACGCTGGAAAAAAGGTGATCGTGTGCTCATTCCGTTCATCACACGTTGGGAAGCAGGGAGAACAACGCCTTTTCACAATGCCCTACGAACAGGCATACAAACGTCGGGAACATTGGCAGAATTTACCATACAACCCGAAAATACATTGGTTCGTAGCCCTCAAAACCTTAGCGATGAAGACGCAACCTCGCTTTCTGTGGCTGGGTTGACCGCCTGGGCAATGCTCGTAAACCAAGCCAACATCAGAGCCGGACAAAGCATACTGATACAAGGAAGCGGCGGAGTTTCTTTGGCAGCTTTGCAAATCGCAAAGATGTCGGGGCTGAAAGTCATCGCCACCACAGGAAGTCGTGAGAAAGAGCAAAAACTGAAAGATTTGGGTGCTGATGATGTTATCAATTATAAGGACTTTCCCGATTGGAGCAATGAAGTAAAACGGCTGAACAACGACACAGGCGTAGATGTAACCCTCGATGTGGCGGGAAATAAAACCATAAACCAAAGTATCCTTTCCGTTAAAGAACACGGTTTTGTGGGCTTGGTAGGCTTTATGTCTGGGAGTAAGCTCACTTTCGATGTATTTCCGCTCATTATGAATTATATCCGTCTGCAAGGCTATTCCGTAGGCAATGCGCAAGAGTTGAACGAGCTGGTAAACGCCATTGAAGTAAACAACTTTAAACCCGTTATAGACAGCATTTACAACATAAACCAAACGCAGGAAGCATTTTTAAAACTGAAATCGGGTAATGCTTTTGGAAAAGTAGTCATCAAATTTTAAGGCAATGAAAATAAGAAGCATATTAACCGCAGTCTTTATCTGCATAGCATTAAACAGTTTTGCGCAACAAAGCATCAACGGATTTTCGATGCCCGAGAGTGTCACTTCAGATGGGAACAGGTTTTTTGTTTCCAGTCAGGGACAAGATGTTTTCAGTAAAGACGGAGACGGATTTATAAGTGAAATTTCCGCAGACGGGAAATTGATTGAATTGAAATTTGCTCCCACGAAAGGCGTTCTGCACGCTCCCAAAGGAATGACGATTGAAAACGGCATCTTATACGTAGCAGACCTTGAACGTATTGTGGGCTTCAACATCAACAGCCAAAAAACGGTATTCGAACTAACTATTCCCGAAGCAAAGATACTGAATGACATCTGCCGTATGGAAAATGGGTTTATTGCCGTTACAGAAACCCTTTCGGGAAATATCTACAAAGTGAATACCCAAACAAAATCGGTTGAAACCATTGGAAATATCCCGACCATAAACGGCATTTCGTTCAATGAAAGCACCAACCAGATTGCGGTTTGTACCAATGGCGACACTTTGGGCGAGGGTTCGGTTTACATCAAAACAGGCAACGAAGATTTTAAAGAACTTCCCAATATTTCCAACGGTTTTTTTGATGGCATCGAATGGATAGATGATACTCATTTGCTGATTTCGGACTGGGTAACATTTCCCACCAAAGGTTATGGCAAACTTTGGATTTACGATTTGGACAACCAACACCCCGAAATGCTATTGACCGAAGAAAGCATTGCGGATATTTATTACCACCCTGCCACCAAAAAAATCTATATGCCCCAGATGCTGAAAAACAAAGTAATCATCACGGATAAAAAAGAATTGGAAATGAACCATAAACAACAATACAACAAACTCTATCAATACGGTGTAGCAGATGCTTTTGTGGGCGGTCTGTACAAAGGCACTTTGCCACTGAAAGCACTGAAATTGAAAGGCGACTTCGGACTTGGTGCACCCGATATGCTGGACGGAGAACTAACGATGTTGGACGGAAAAGTATATCAGACCAAAGCAACAGGCAAAACCGTAGAGCCTGACAATGATTTTAAAACTTCAATGCTTTTTACCACATTCTTTAAAGCGGATACGGTTTTCAACATTCAAAATCCGATTGGCGAAAAGGTACTTTTGGCACAATTATCCGAAAAACTAACGAACAAAAACGGAATGTACGCCATTAAAATAACAGGAGATTTTGAACACATAAAAACAAGGGCGTTCCCACCTGTAAAGGATGAGCCATTTCCCGTTATTACTTCAATTTTTGACACGCAAAAGTTTTTTGAATTTTCAAATACACAAGGCACATTAATCGGTTTTCATTTGCCCGAATATTTGAACGGTATTAATAGCAAAGGTTTCCATTTTCATTTTCTTTCTACTGATAGAACACAGGGTGGACACGTCTTGGATTTCAATGGTAAAAATCTGAAAATCGAAATAGCCGAATTGAAAAGTTTTGAGCTTGACATACCCGCCGACAAAGATTTTCAGAATTTCAGGTTTGACGCCAAAGATAATGAAGCTTTAAAACGTGTAGAGCAGGGGGAATAGAAACATCCCTTTTCGGGAAACGGAGTGAGACATATTGATTTTAAAAAAATGGTGTGAGCAATTAATTGTTCGCACCATTTTTTTTAATATTTTGATGACGTTTTACTCTGAATTTTGGTTGATAAAAATATAATCGCCTTCAATTTTCATCGAGTCATTAAGTTGCAGAAAGTTCATACCTGTTATTACAACAGTTCTGTCACGTGTTTTCATCTGCCAACTTACTCTTAGCGTATTGTGGTTTTCGCAGTAGTGAGTACATTCTGTAACGAGTCCGTTTTCGATAGTGAGCCGTTGGTTAACTTTTGTAATGTTTTCATAAATTCTATCCATACCATGATGCATTACAGTATCATCGTCCGGTTCGTTCGCATAAAATGTTGCCGAAGCTGAATAAACTTTTTCCATAAGCTGTTTCCTTTTACCGGCATCCGTTGTACTCCACGCTTGGATGTAATTCTTCACGAATTGTTCTAATTCTGATTTTGTCATGTTTATTAATTTTTAATCTTCAGCAAAATTGGAGATTAACAAACAATTGCTACTGACACATTTGTGCCATAGTCAAAAAGATTCAGATAGTGCGTGATGCAGACAGTAAAATAGAAATGGAGATTTGTTTACAACCCTAAGTCTTTATTTGATGGTTTGTTTTGCTGACTCGCGTAATCCTATGATTAATGAAGTGATTAAGACAATAGTGTATGCCCACATCAACCAGGAACCAAATGTTGCAGCTCTGTTTGTTGGCATATTCGGAAATACATCGCCAAAAAATTGAATCACAAAAGTATCTATCAACATTCCCGGCAATACTAAAAGTACACCTGCAACTACGTTTTCAAGTCCTTTTAATCTGAATTTTCTGCATGTAAGCACAGTCACCAACCCCAATACGGGTACGACTATGATGTATAAAATGCTAAGTATAACAGGCGAATCGGTAATAAAAAAGAATTGCCCCGCTGCTCTGAAAGCAATAGTTGCGAGAAGCCAGATGAGAAATCCTATGCCGAGTATCGGAATAAGATAGCGCTTGTAGGATAATGTCATGTTTTTTTACGTTTTTTAGTTTTGTAAAAATACTAAATTATACTACATAATATAGGGTTTGATAACCTGTAAAAAAGGAAGTTAAACAATAATCTAAGGGCAAGTTATAAGCTGAATCCATTTTTTACTATTGCATTTCTTCATTAAGTTTATAGCTGTCTTCTAAAAAATGGTATTTTACTATTTTTCCATTCATAACTTTAAAAATTACTACAAATTCTGTGTCAAATACTTTATCATATTTCAATATTTTAGAGGATAATCTGCCTGCAGCTGTAGCATTTTGTCCATTGACTGAAATAAAGTCGATTTCAAATTTTTTGGATTCTACATTTTTGCTGAGCTCCTGAAAAAACGCTGCTACTTCATTTTTTGTATGCCTTTTACCTGTCCACGGAAATTTTTCCTTGTTACCCGGTAGATCCCAATCTACAGTATCCGCAAATAGTTCTGTAATATTTCCTTCTTTTTTTCCGAATTGAATATCATAAAACATTTTTATAATCATTTCAGTTTGATTTGTGTAGAACTGATGGTTTTTATTAGTCTCTTTATTTAGTAATAGAATTTTGTCAATGTCTTCTGAAGCAACATCGGGATCGACATAAATGTGCATTCGTTTGATAAGGTCCTTTTCAAACTCAAATACACTACAGAATTTTCCAAAAGCAATAGTATGGTCTGGCCATTCTTTACCTGATTGTAGTGTCCCTTTTTCTGTACCCTCGATCACTACATAATTTTCTGAAACTATATAATTGAAAGTTTCTATATCATGGCTAATATTTTTAAGAAATCCAGCCATAGTTTCGCCAAATTGCCTGATGCCTTCTTTACCATGACTAAAGCCAAATTTTGGAAAGTATAGTTCAGTATCTTCCGTGAAGAGATTGTAATAATCCACATCAAATTTACCGTTATCTACTTTTTCGAAATAGCTTTTAACCTTTTTCTTTCTTCTTTCAAATACATCTGAATTTTCCATTTCCTTTTGTTTTATCATTGTTTTTATTTTTTTGTTGCGCACAAATACTATTAGTCTGTAGCAGACACAGAATAATCATAACTGCTTTTTTCATTGTAATTATATTAAACCGTTCGTTCCAAAATAGGATAAAAAAATTATTTTTTGAGCTGTTCTATTAAAAAATCAACCATTTCATTCACTTCTTCTTTATTTTGTGTTAAGATATAATGGCTCCAGAAACTACTGAAAGAAGAAAGTACATATCGTGCTATTACAGTAGGCTTGATACTGCTTTTAATACTGTTGTCTTTTTGTGCCTGGGCGATATATTTTTCCAGGATAGATTGCAACACCGCACCTTTTTTTATGAGAAAGTTTTTTATTTCTTTATCTGCTGCTGCTACCTCAAAAATAGTTTTTACTATAAGACATGCTTTATTATCTGTTAATGTCTGACGTACCACATCACGTATTATATATTCCAATGTATCAATTGCTATTTCTTTTGCTGACGCAGCTTTTAAATATTGATTTTCTTTAAGACTTGCATAGTTAGATAAAGATTGTAAAAAGAGGTTGTGCTTATTACCATACGTGTCATAAATACTGCTTCTGTTTATGCCCAGAGCAGCTACTATATCATGCATAGAAGTAGCATTATATCCTTTTTCCCAAAACAGATTGCGGGCTATTTCTAATTTTTCTGTATAATCAAATTCTTTATTTCTTGCCATAAAAGCAAATATACAAATTAAACCGATCGTTCCATATTTAATTGCAAGTTTTTATGTTTGTATTATTGTTTAAGGCTTTGCAGGCTATGAGTTGTACTTCTTTTGCTTATTTGGTACATAATTGAAAAAGCTATCGAACAGGAAATTGTATACACGGATGATATCCGTAAAATAGTAAAACCGATAGTATTCACTATCGGTTTTACTTCTTTAGGATTGTTTTGAGATTTTAGTAATTTAATGAAAGTCCTACACCAAATCCCATATCACTATCATAATGGGTACGTATTCCAAGATTCTTTGTGATTATATACCGTAATTCTAACATATATTCCAAATCGGAGTTTACCATAAAGCCTCCCCGTAATCTTCTTGATAATGGAATATCTTCCCGCATAAGCTGTAAGCGAACGATTCCGTCGTGATAAATTTCAGCCTGAAAATCAATAAGCATGGGTAGCGTATAAATGATACCTACACTGACGGCTCTTCTGGTGTCTTTTTTATTAACTTGTCCAAAGATGTTTTTCTCATGTTCATCTTTTTCCATTCTACGATAACGCCAGTCAAACCCTATAAATGGCATAATCCATTGCATTTTCCCAAGATATCTTCCAAGATGTGTTTCCACTTCATACCCATGCATGTCATTGTATCCCAGTCTCCATTCAGAATTAAGTCTCCATCTTGCTGTCTGCAACATGGCTTCTCCATCATTTCCATTGCTGGCAAAATCATTTTGTATCATAAAATGTGGCATGTTGCTTTCTCTTTGCAGCGCACGATATGCTTTCTTTTTATCGGGCAATAATGGATTTTTATAGTCTCCTACTTCAAAAACTCTGTTCATTCCGGCCATCATATGATATAAGATATGACAGTGAAAAAACCAGTCACCTTCTTCATTTGCCAGAAATTCGATGGTATCAGTTTCCATCGGCATTATGTCAATTACATTTTTCAACGGTGATTTTTCTCCTTTTCCGTTGATTACTCTGAAGTCGAATCCATGTAAGTGAATAGGGTGTCGCATCATAGAATTGTTATAGATTTTTATGCGTAGTATTTCCCCTTTTTTAACCGGAATTTTATCTGTTTCAGCTAATACCTTGTTATCCATACTCCATACATAACGGTTCATGTTTCCGGTTAGGACAAACTCTAATTCCCGTACCGGCGCATCATCGGGTAGTTCGGTATTGTGTGGCGATTGTAACATGGCGTAATTGAGCGTTACAATATCACTTAATGCATTGGCATTGTATCGATCTGGGTTTTCATCTGCATTATGTTTGTCATGTTTCTGTTTTTTTGTGTTTTCCCCTGTTATTTCAGGGTACATTACCACATTCATATCCATTTGATTCAGACTCATTTTCATTCCCATATCATCCAGATCCCCATTCATTTTCATCATATCGTTCATCATTTTCATACCATCAAAATATTTTAGGCGGGGCAGGGGAGAGATCAATTGTTTTACACCATCTCCGATGAAGTAACTCGAGGAATTTGTACGATCTTCAGTAGTAGCCATAAATTCATATGCAATACCATCCTGAGGGATGGTAACAACTACATCATAAGTTTCAGAAACTGCAATCATAAGCCTGTCAACTTCTACAGGTTCTACATCGTTTCCGTCATTTGCCACAACAGTCATTTTACCTCCGGCATAACGCAGCCAGAAATAGGATGAAGCGCCACCGTTTGAAACCCGTAATCTGACTTTATCGCCTGCTTTGAGTTTTTTTCCATCTATTGATTTTAAATCCGTTAAAGCATTTCCATTCATTAGTATTTTGTCATAATAAACATCACTTACATCCATAGCGAGCATGCGCTTCCATTCGTTTTTGAGTTTGGTTTTCAGATGCCCTTCTTTAATAGCTTCAATATAAGATTGTGTGGCTCCTTTCTTTATTGCTGACCAGTCATTGGCATTGTGCAACATACGGTGCACATTATCAGGATTGTAATTGGTCCATTCGCTTAATATAACCGGTACAGATGGCAAATCGTCAATTCCTTTTCTAAAAGTCTTGTCGTCTGGTTTCTTGAGCATTATAAAACTCCCGTACATTCCAATTTGTTCTTGTAAACCAAAATGCGAGTGGTACCAGTGCGTTCCATTCTGGATAATGGGAAAACGATAGGTATGGGTTGCTCCTGGTTCTATCGGCATTTGTGTGAGAAAAGGAACACCATCTTCTTTATTGGGCAGAAACAGACCATGCCAGTGCAGTGCAGTGCCTTCTTTGAGTTGGTTATGGACTACTATTTCTGCAGTATCTCCCTCGGTAAAGGTAAGAGTAGGCATGGGTATTTGCCCGTTTACTGCTATTGCTCTTTTGGATTTTCCTGCATAATTTACCAAAGTATCTTTTACATACAGATCATATCGGACTACTTTTTGCGACCATAATGCAGGTATACAAAAAAACAAAATGGCTATTTGTAATAATCGTATAGAGCTATTTTTATATGTGTTCATCTTTTATTGCTATTTTTTCTATTCGGGATTTTTTAGCCAATTTGTAAGCACTTTTATCTGTATGTCACTTAACTTTTTTTCTCTGTGTATAAAGACATAAGAGGGTATCGGCATTTCTTTGTTCTCTATTTGTGTTATCATAGAGGTCAATAACCGTTCTTGCTTTCGGTTGGAATAAGTTCCCCATTCATTAAAATTCAATTCTTTTTTAGCGTTGTTAATATGTTTTTCTACTAAAGTTCTTGCTGGTTGTATGTAATCATACCAAACATAATTGGTGTTATTACTATGGCAGTCATAACATGATGTTTGTAGTATTTCTTTTACGTCTTCCGGAACTTTATAAGAAGACGTAAAATCAGAAGTATAATTTTTTCCGCTATCACTATTGCGTTCCGGCTGATAAAACTGTATGATAATTAGTACCAGTAGTATTGTCCCAAAAGTTACCTTTAGTATTTTTCTCATATTAAAAAGTTTTCTTTACGCTACCACATGAAAACATTTTATTTCCATTGCCATAATAAGGATTTTTGATGCTATCGGTTTCGCTGATCCAGATGGCTCCTTTTCCGTTATTATACATCGGACAATGGATTTGATATAATTTTTGCGAAGTACCAAACAACACAATTAAATCATTAATGTCTTTGCTTAAAGCTACTAAATGTTCTCTTTGATGCGTAATATTACCTTCATTTTTCGCAATATGTTCTGCATTTTCTTTAGCATCATCTGTAATATCTTTGTATTCCTGTTTCTTGTCTTCCGGAACAATCGCTATATCTACCGCATTGAGTGTTTCAAATAGTCGTTTTCCTGCTTTAGCTGCTGCTTCGCTATTATCAGCTACCAATCCATTTTTTAAAGTTAGATAGTCTGATACCATTTCTTGTATAGAAAATTTAGCTACCTTGTTTTCAGATGAGGTGTTTTCTACCTTTTCATTTGCTTCATCTGCTTTTTTAGATTTTTGATTACAGGATAGGGTACTGAATAGCAATGTTGCCCCTACAAAAAGATAAAGAAGTATATTTTTCATTTTTTTTTCATTTAGAATTGATTAAAAATCTCTTTAGCTCTATTTTTTTGATAATAAGCTTTATTAGTTCAATGTTTCAGTTGTACTGCCACAATTCATCATTTTAGATCCATAATACGGGTTTTTTATAGTACTCTCTTTACTTAACCAGTCTGCTCCTTTTCCACTATTATACATCGGACAGTGTTGATAATAGATAGGAAAACCTGATTTTGCTGCTTTTGCCAGTTGATAGATTTCAATACTGAGTAATGCAAATAGTTCTCTTTGTTTATTAATATCTTTAGTTTTAGCCATGTTTTCTGAATAAGTAGTTACGTTATTTGAAATTTTGCTCCAAACATTTTGTTCAGTAGTATTGAGTTTACTTCTATCTACTGCTTTTACAACAGTATTCAGATCTGCAGCTTTTTTACCAGCACCGGTTGCATCTGTCTTTACCAAAGCATCTTTAATGTCAAAATAGCTGTTCAGAATCTTCTGAATTATGGCATCTTCTGATTTTTTATTATTTTTTTCATTACCATGATGTGCATTTATTGTCATCGATTCATGCCTTTTTGTTTCCATGGTTAAAGGTTTCAATTCTCTTTCATAATGACAACATTCAGGTAGTTTGTTATATATATCATCAGGTGCTAAAAAGGCTTCATTATCATAACCGGCTAAAGCTATTCGTTTTAATATTTTTTCACGATTTGTTTTTGTTTTATCATAGCTGATGACAGCCATCTGACTTTTTTGGTCCCATCGTACGCTTGCTGTTTTCTTTTTATTACCAGCTTGTTCAATTTTATTTTTACAGATATCACATTTGCCGTATATTTTAACGGATTCTGTTATTTCATTTTTTATTTGTCCATAATTCGTAACTGATGATAGAAATATGCTTACTATTATGAACATCTTTACAATTGATTTCATATTGTTTCTTTTTAATTATAATAAAGTATGTTTTTAAAGCTACTTAAGCCCATACATAAACAGGGCTGTTCATATCTTAAAAATCAGCTTATTTTAGGAGGGAACCGTGGTGAGATAAAGCCAGAGCTATATTCTAACTGAATAAAGTGAAATTTTTCTTTTTTAGTGATCTCATCAAATGGATTCTCTATATGGATTTCCAAACTAATGGGTATGGTTGGGAATTGGAAGAAATTGCTACAGACGCAAGCATTGTGTTTACAAATGGAATGATTATCAGTAGTGTTATAATCCAACCTATCTGATTCAGTTCTTTTGTTGTCTTGTATGGAACAATGATTTTCTTTAAACGATGTATCATCTGCTACACAGGCAGAGCTTGTATATGGTAGTAGTAAAGAGCTGATGCTTATCAGAAAAATAAGGATAATATGTTTACTGAAATTTTTCACACACTATGTAAATATGAAACTCTGTTCGATAATTTTTTAATATAAAATTGTTGTGATCAGATTTAAGTTTATTCATTTTATAAAGTTCAGAAATCAACCGCAATAACATTTATATTATTTTCTATTTTATTTGTAAAATTTACTGTTTTGAATAATAGATTTATAACATATCTATTTAGCTATGAGTAAATTATGGCATCCTATAGCTAAACAGACTAAACTGAATTGTATCTGTAAATAAAATATTTTGAGAGCTTAATGGTGAGCACCATGACTTTCATGAATTCCTTTATTAGCTTCTCCTTCCGAAATTATTACGGTAAAATCTACTGTATGTATTTCTCCTTCTATTTTGAACTGTACCCACATTCTGTACAAACCGGTTTTTTTAATATAGGTTTTCGCATAAATCGGAAAAGGATCTTGAGACATCGGATGAATATGTAAAAAGTCTTTATCAGCCTGACTGATCATCACAATATGGGCATTTGCTCCCAGATACGGTTCTATATCTTTTTCTTCCAATCTTTTGCCTTCTTGTTCTATAGAAAACTCCAAACTTTGAGCGGTATTGGTTTTTAGGTCATTTCCATTAAGTAAGCTTATTGTATAGCCATCAACAACAGCTGTTAACTTAGGTTTGGTTTCAGGTATTTGCTTCAGTAGATTACCTTCAACCTCAATAGATTTCATGCTCACACTTGCCGGATGATCTACAGGTTTGTAATCAATAAAAAAGAGATATTTTCCTGCTGATGGGAAAGTCTCTGCTACATAATAGGTTTCATCTGCCTGTTTTTCAGGATGAATATGGTCAAACCAAGTTAATTCCTCATTTACTACAAGAAGATGCATCTTCATCGTATGAACTACTTCCAGAGGAATATTTTCACCACTTTCAGTAACCGATATGATAAATAATGCCGGATAATTTGCTATAATGTTTTTAGGTTCGGAAGTAACGTGTACATCCACCGATTCTGTATGCTGATGTGTATTCATAATTGATATATTTATATGTTATTGGTATACAAATTTCCGCAAATCAGGTTTTTTTGTGTTACGGTATTTTCGAATAGATTTATAAAATTTACTGATTACTATTATTTCTGATTATTTTCATCACTACTCCAAATGTTAAGATGAGTAATGGCAATAATATCAGATTTACGCCCATCCAGCCCCAATGATTAAACAGACTGCCTGCAAAAAAACTTGTAATACTGATAACTGTAAAGACGGTAAAATCATGAAAGGCCTGAGTTTTTTCTTTTTCTTCAGGTCTATATACTTTTGTAAGTACAGAGGATCCGCCAATAAACAGGAAATTCCAACCTAAACCAACAATAAATAAACCGGCAATAAAATTGCTAAATTCTGTTCCTGAAAGTGCAACAATGAGATATACAAACAAAATAAGTATTCCTGCGATAATGATGCGATGTACTCCAAACTTCTGAATCAGCGTTCCTGTAAAAAAAGAAGGTAAAAACATGCCTAATACATGCCACTGGATAACCATTGCCGTATCACCGGATGAATGCCCAAAATCATGCATAGCAATTGGTGTCGCGGTCATTGACATTCCCATCACAGCAAAAGCGGTGGCTGAGGAGAGCAAGGCGAGAACAGTATTTTTATTTTTAATAATTTCCTTTAATGACCGTCCTGCTTTTGTAGGTTTATTGGTTTGTACTACAGCTGTATGTCCGATTTTAAGAAGCGATACTGCTCCCAGAGCAACAATACTCAGCAGAATAGTAGAAAGATAAGAATAGGCATAAGGTATTGCACCCATATCTTGTGTAAACCTTGCCAGATTTGGTCCGGCAACAGCTGCAACAATACCTCCACCAATTACCCATGAGATGGCTTTGCTTTTTGCTTTTTCAGGAACAGAATCCGCCGCTGCAAAACGATAGTACTGTGTAAATCCCTGATAAGCACCCAGCAGCATATTACCGATAGAAAATATCCAAAAGGAATGGTTGATAATACCATACCAGGAAACTACTCCGGATAAAGCACCAATAAGAGTACCTATCATAAATGCTTTGCGTTGCCCAATTTTCTTCATAAGCATAGAAGCCGGTATTATCATTACTGCTGCACCAATGGTAGTCATGGCTACAGGTAATGTTGCAAGATTTTTGTCAGGTGCCATCTGCATACCAATTACTCCTGATAATGTAATAACGAGTATGGAGACCGTCTGATATAGAGCCTGAGATACAAACAAGATGTACACATTACTCCATTTGAATTTTGCATTCATGTTTTTGTTGCTATTAGACTGCAAATTTGCAACGTTATATTCGTCAAAATGTTACGTTATTTCTTATTTATTATGTAAAGTTTACAGATTGAGCTCATCATCATAAGAGGTTATGATTCTTAATACTATACATATTACAATTCCGTCTTATGGTCTTAACTAGAAAATTTTACAGCATGTTATCAATAATAAAACTAAAACATAATAGTTTGTAAATCAGATTGATTTTCAGCTCTTTTTCAAAGATCTATAGAAACGGACGTATGCTATTGATTGGTATAGAATTGCTGTCGGTATCATAACAATTTCAGGAAAATTTCTTGTTGAATTAAACACTTTCATTGTTGACAAATCATGAAAATAATTTATTATTCAGACAATATCTCCTTTATTTGTAGTCTTATTAGCTGTAAACACATACCACAAAACCCGCCTATAAAGCGGGTTTTACAGCTGACATTAAAATCATTAATGTTCAGAATATATAGAGAGCAGTACCAGTTTTTACTTTATTGTACGGATATAAACTCCTGCGATAATGGCTGCGATAATACATATCATTCCTGCTGAAAAAAATGCGGTTTGAAAACCAGCATTCAGTGCTGTCAGTTCTGTATCCCCAACCATTTTCAGAGTATTTGTTTTCGCAGCGGAAATAGCCACAATAATTGCCAGTCCCAAAGCTGATCCTACCTGATAGCTTGTATTGACGAGTCCTGATGCAAGCCCGGTCTCTTCAGGTTTTGCACCTGACATCGAAGCAATGGTTCCGGGTATATAAGTAAGCGACATACCCACAGCCCCCAATAGTGAGGCAGGTAATACATTCGCAACAAATGTTCCGTCTTCCGGTACTGCACTAAAAAGAATCAATGATGCCGCAAGGATCAGAAGACCAACAATCATATTAGATTTAAAGCCAAACTTTGCTACCAGTTTTCCAGTAACTCCTACCATCAGAAACATAATAGCTAATGTCATGGGTAACAAAGCAAGTCCGCTGTTGAAAGCTGAATAATGTAAGGTTTGTTGCAAATAAAGATTCAGAAAAAACCATAAGGGTATCCATGCTGCTGCGAGTAAAGCCATGACAATGTTACCTGCAGAAAGATTGGGTACTTTAAAAATGGATATTGGCATTAATGGTTCGCTTTTCTGCTTTTGAAGAATATAAAAAGCAATCAACAATGCAAATGACAATAACAAAAGACCAATTGTGTGAACTGATCCCCAGCCTTCTGTTTCTGATGAAACGATAGCATACACCATAAGGATCAAAGAGGCTGTTGCCAGAATAGCCCCTGCCATATCTACTTTTCCTTTCCGGGTTTCACCGGTAAGCAACAGGCTACGACTTCTAAGCAATACTATAATACCAACCGGAATATTGATCAGGAATATCCAGTGCCATGAAAGCCATTCAGTAATAGCACCTCCAAGAAAAACTCCTGCAGAACCTCCTGCAGCGGCAGATGCTCCCCAAAAGCCAAGTGCTTTATTTAGTTCGTTAGGATCTGTAAATTTGGACAAAACCAATGTAAGGGCTGCAGGAGCAATAAATGCAGAACCTATACCTTGAAGAGCTCTTCCAATATTAAGTGACGCTTCAGACCAGGCAACACCTGCCAATAAAGAGGCTAAGGTAAGGATAACAAATCCCCACATAAAAATTTTTCGCGCTCCGAATAAGTCTGATAACCTGCCTCCGAGAAGTAAGAACCCTCCGAATAAGATGACATAAGCATTAAAAATCCATTGTAGTCCGGTTTGTGAGTATCCTAAATCTGTTTTTATTGCCGGTAATGCCACGCCAATAATTGAAGTGTCCATTATTACTAAAAACTGGGCAGTACATAATAAGAATAATGCGGCCCATCGTTTGCTATAAGGTGTTGATTGTGCTGTTGAAATGGTATTTTCCATATTTACTGTTAGTTTGTATTTATTTTAATTTCTATCAATTACTTTTATTTTTTGGATATTAGTGATCCGTTTGTACTAAACAATCAATTGTTTGTTACAAATTTATAAATGCCTATATGTAAGGTTTTTACATAATTACGGCTATGTATTGTAAGATTATCAAAAAAAATACACTGCTTTAACGGTGTTTATTTTGCGTTTTTAGTATATAACAGGGATAGGATTGTAAATAGCTTATGATGCGCTATGTGAAAGCAAAGCTTTGAAGGTGGAAAATATGTATTAAATATTGTAGCATTATATTTTTTGATATAATATGCCTTTCAATATTGAAAATGAAAATACTTCTAAAAAAAAATTAGATTTCTAAAAAAAATTCGTTTACAGATATTATATGCAAAGAAAAAGTACACAAAATGTACGTCAGGTATATTTTTTTAATTGATTCAAGGTTTTTTCGATCATATTCATGCGATCTTTAACCTTTTCAGCTGATGCATCTAACGTAAAACCTTCATCCATTAATTCTTTTATAAGCAACATTTTTTTTATATTTTCATAATTATATCGCCTGTTTTTACCCTCTTCTTCAGTAAGGCTTGCAATGATGCCTTTTTCTTCCCAATAGCGTATTTGCCTTGCTGGAATGCCCGTGATTTGAGACACTTCACCGATGCCCACTACTAATTTATCTAAAAAATCTGAATCAAAAGACAGATTCTTGTTGGAAGCCTTTTTTGTCATAGTTGCGTTTTTTATTATCTCAAGTTAAGTTCAAGTATTTCGCCTGGTAATCCATCAAAATCAATGAACTCTCTTGTTCTGAATTCGTTGTTGATTAATATTTTTCTTGAAGCAGCGTTTTTTGGATCTATAATCGCAACAAGTTTTGTAAGTTGTTGCTGTTTTTTAGCAGTCTCAACAAGCGATGCACTGACCTGACCCGCAATACCTTGACCCCAGTATTCAGGTAGAATCATATAGCCAAGTTCGGCTTCTTCACTGTTTGTTTCTTTTATTTCCAGCTTGGCAAATCCGATGTATGTATTCGTTTCTGCAGATAAAATTTTATAGCTTCCAAAACACTCATGCAGTCTATTATTTTCGAGGATTTTTATAAAGTCATCTTGTGCTTCATTAGGTTCCAATATTCTCTCTGTTATCATCTGCATCACCCTTATATCATTAACCAAAAGAAAATATAAGGCAAAATCTTCTGGACAAAATTTTTCAAGCTTCAAATTCATTTTGTAAATTATTTACAATTAATGTTGTAAATATAAAATATTTACTTTTATTTTGCAATTGTAGTTTATTTACAATTAATGATAATTTTAAACAATTTAAGTATGAAAACAACAATTTTATTGATCTTTATTTTGGGAATGAATATAAAAGCCATGCCACAAACAGGTGATATAGAGAAACTAAAGATAGAACAGCTTGTAGAGGAAACATTTGCAAATGCAGCTTTAAATAAACTAAACACATACGAAATGACACGAGGTTTTCATCGGGATTTTGCCATTCTGATTCCACAAGGAAATGATCTTTTCCGACTTTCGCTAAATGATTGGATTGAAGTGGTTGAATCTTACAAAAACAATCCTGAAAAAATGAAATCCGGAATCAGAGAGCTCGATTATATTATTGATGTATTGGAAGTCACAGGCAACACAGCCGTTGTGAAAACACAATTTTTCAGAAATAAAAAATTAATTATTACGGATTACTTATCCTATATAAAATATCCTGAAGGATGGAAAGCAGTGGCAAAGGTATCTAATGAACATATAATAAATCCGTTACAGCTTACGCTTTAAATTACAAATTATGAGAACAACAGTTTTAATCTTGCTATTTTTAAACATGAATTACCTACAGGGACAAACAAAAGAAAAATCTGCATTAATTCTTATCGAAACTCAGAATGAGTGGATGCATACAGAAGGTAAACTGTATCAGGCATTGGTACAGGATAAAGAAATGTTACACAATTCAATCACCAACATTGAAAAAGTATTGGATTATGCAAGGAAAAACGATATTGAGATCATTCACGTCGGGCTGCGTTTTCAAAAGGGATATCCTGAATTGGCTAATGGAAAAAGCGGTTTACGAAAAGCCATACCCAAGGCCGGAACTTTCCCTATTGAGGAGTTTGGTTCACAATTTTATGAAACGGTAAAACCGATGGACGGGGAGTTTGTCGTTACGGGTAGAGTAGGCGCAAGCGGATTTACAGGGTCTAATCTGGATGTGTATCTGCGCAACAATAAAATTGAAAATCTGTATTTGGTGGGCTATGCTACCCATGTTTGTGTTGAAAGTACATTACGTGATGCTCATGAAAAAGGTTACAATACTTTTTTGATTTCAGATGCAACTTCCGCATTCAATCGTATGCAACAGGATTATGTTTTAAGTGAAGTTGTGCATCATTTTGGCGAATATATTTCCACAAAAGAATTTATAAATGAGTAAATCGTTATTAAAGAAATAACAGCCCCGGATATTTTTTTAGTGAGACGATGTATTTATTGAAGAGGAAAATGTTTCTGTATGAATCACTTTTAAAAAAACAGATACATACAGAAACATTTCTTTTATCTAATGAATTATAATTCTTTGCGTACTGCTTTTGGTACCAGTACTTTATAGTCTCCGTTATTTCTGAGTACATCTCTTACAATACTTGAGCTGATGTAAGAAGTACTTGCTGCTGTGAGCAGAAATACCGTTTCAATCTTCGATAGTACCCGATTGGTATGCGCAATAGCTTTCTCAAATTCAAAATCGGCCGGATTTCTAAGGCCTCTCAGAATAAACTGCGCATTGTTTTGCTTGCAGAAATCAATTGTAAGCCCTTTATACGTCGCTACTTTTATCTTGGGTTCGTCCTTAAATGTTTCTTCAATAAATTCTTTTCTCTTCTCCAAAGGAAACATGTATTTCTTCTCTGCATTGATACCAATAGCGATGATGATTTCATCAAACAGAGGCAAAGCACGTCTGATAATATCTTCATGACCATTAGTTATCGGATCAAATGATCCCGGGAAAACAGCTTTTCTCATATCGAATCTTTTAAGCCAAGTTGCAGTGCATTATCAAAAAGTTGTGTCAGCGAAATACCGGCAACAGCTGCCTGTTGGGGCAAAATGCTTTCTTCCGTAAGTCCTGGTATCGTGTTCATTTCTAATAAGAAAGGCTCTCCGCTGACCAATATAAACTCACTTCTGGAAAAACCACTCATGTTTAGTATTGTATAAATACGTTTGGCGGCATCTTCAATTTTCATTTTTTCCTCTTCAGTAATGCGGGCAGGTGTTATTTCTTTAGATTTACCCTGATATTTAGCTTCAAAATCGAAAAACTCATTGTCAGAAACGATTTCAGTAATCGGTAGTACTACAGTTTCTCCTTTATAATTGATAACACCAACCGATACTTCAGTTCCTTTGAGGTAACTTTCTATAATGATTTCGTTATCTTCTTTATAGGCTTTTTCAATAGCGTCTGCCAGATCTTTAGTGTTTTTAACCATAGAAATTCCAAAACTTGAACCGGATCTGTTTGGTTTTACAAAACATGGTAAACCTACACGCTGAATAATGCTTTCTTCATTGACTACATCGCCTTGATTTAAATAGTAAGAAATGGCTGTTTTTATACCGTATGGTTTTAGAACAGACAACATATCTCTTTTATTCATAGTTAACGCTGCCTGATAATAATCACATGAAGTGTGTTTCATCTTGATGAGTTTAAAATACGCCTGTAATAATCCGTCTTCACCAGGAGTACCGTGAATAGCGTTAAAAACAATGTCAAAAGTAATTTTTATACCGTTAACAACTGCTGAAAAATCATTCTTGTCAATCGCAAATTCTTCATTCTTTTCATTAACCAATACCCACTTGTCTTTGAGAATGTGAACTTTATAAGGCTGGTATATTTTTCGGTCTAAATTTTCATAGACTACGTTTCCGCTTTTTATTGAAATAGGGTATTCGCTGGAATAACCGCCCATAACGATGGCAACATTTATCATAAATGTTTATATTTATTAAGTTTGTATTTCGATTTAAAGAATTCTTTGTGTTGAAACAAATTTATGAAAAAACCCCAAAGAATTAATTTATATCTTTGTCAAAATTTATATCTATGAGTTTTAAGAATTTTATTAAAAGCAAACAGTTTATTTTGTCTTTTGTTTTGGCGTTTTTTATCTTCATTTCTTTGGGTTTTCTAAGCCTTAAGTTTTTGAATTTTTATACCCGTCACGGAAAAGAAATTAAAGTACCTAATTTGGGGAAATTAAAATCAGAACAGGCAGCTCAGAAATTAGAGGAGTTTGATTTGGAATTGATTGTCATTGATACTGTTGATTTTGATAAAAACTTTCCACCTTTTAGTATCGTTTCCCAGGATCCTGTTGCCAATTCGAGTGTAAAAGGAGGACGTAAAATTTATGTAAAAATTAATGCAGCTGGGTATTCATCTCTCCGTCTGCCGGAAGATTTGACGGATAAAACATTCCGTTATGCAGAAAGACGCATTCAGTCTTTGGGGCTTGAAGTAGGCAAAGTTACTTATGAACCTCATTTAGCTAAAGATGTTGTCATACAAATAGAGCAGGGCGGAAGAATTTTGAGAAAAGGAGATAAAGTGACCAAAGGTTCTACTATTGACATTGTTCTCGGAGATGGTAGTTTAGGATTTAAACAACAAAATGATTCACTGAAAGATGCATTTGAAGATGTAGCGCCTTCTTTAGATTCCATTTTTTAATAGTAGATATGAATACAGAAGATTTTTCAGTACCAGCAGACGAAGATTTATTTGAACATTACCGTTTTGAAGCGGGTAAAGGTCAGCAGCCATTACGCGTAGATAAATTTTTAATGAATCTGGTAGAGAATGCTACACGTAATAAAATACAACAGGCAGCAGCAAACGGAAATATTTTTGTAAATGATGTTCCTGTAAAATCCAACCATAAAGTAAAATCCAATGATGTTGTTCGGGTATTGATGGAACAACCACCATTTGAAAATGTAATCATTCCTGAAAATATTCCTTTGAATATTGTCTATGAAGATGATGATTTACTCGTTATCAATAAACCAGCAGGACTGGTCGTACATCCGGGACATGGTAATTATACGGGAACACTGGTAAATGCTTTAGCGTACCATTTTGAAAACCTTCCGTTAAACAGTTCAGAGCGACCTGGATTGGTGCATAGAATCGATAAAGATACTTCAGGGCTTCTTGTTATTGCAAAGACAGAATGGACAATGAGCGAGCTGCAAAAACAGTTTGCTGAAAAAACCACACAGCGTGAATATGTTGCTTTAGTGTGGGGGAATGTAACTGAAGATGAAGGCAGAATTGAAAGCTATATAGGAAGACATGTAAAAGATCGTATGCAGATGGCATCTTTTCCTGATGATACCACCGGGGCAAAACATGCTGTTACGCATTATAAAGTAATTGAGCGTTTTGGCTATGTAACGCTTGTTAGTTGTCGTTTAGAAACAGGAAGAACCCATCAGATCCGTGTACATATGAAATCAATAGGGCATACCCTTTTCAATGATGAAAGATATGGAGGGCATCTGATCCTTAAAGGCACTACTTTTACCAAATACAAGCAATTTGTAGACAACTGTTTTCAGATTTTACCAAGACAGGCATTGCATGCAAAAACATTAGGTTTCATGCATCCCATTAAAAAAGAAGAAATGCTGTTTACTTCTGATTTACCGTCAGATATGGTTAATTGTATAGAAAAGTGGCGAAATTATTCAAACAGTAACGAAATTCCTGAAGATGAATCATAACATAATTTGCTTTGTGGGAAGTAATTCTTCCAAATCCATCAACGTACAGTTAGTAAAATCACTGCTTAAGCATAATATGCAGAACCAAACTGTAGAATATATTGACATTAGAGAATGGCAGCTGCCAATTTTCAGTCAGGATATTGAAACTAATGAAGGATATCCAAAACATATTAAAGAACTTGCTGAAAAAATCAAAAATGCTACGCATGTATTGGTAGGAACTAATGAGCACAACGCAGCTCTTTCAGCCTTTTTTAAAAATATTTTGGATTGGTTGTCCCGATATGATAAGTTGGTATTGGAAGACAAAAAATATTTTGTAGTATCGACTTCAGAAGGAGGGCGCGGAGCCCTTTCCGCAAATGAATATGCACAATCTTTCTTCCATAAATTCAAAGCAAAAGAGGTATTGAGTTTTGCTTTTCCAAATTTTAGTAAGAATTTCTCTGTTGAAAATCAAGTTGTTGTTAGCGATGAGTTAAATAGTAAATTTAATGATATAGTAAAGGAATTTATTAAATAAATGAAACGAACCTCATTAATATTTGAAGTAAAAGATATAGCGGCTTTCAGAAAGAAAGCCCTTTTGTTTTCACAACAATTTAGAGAAGTAGTTCATCTCAATAGCAACGATCATCATCAAAAATATTCGAGTATTGATGAGCTATTGGCTTTTGATGCTTTTACAAGCCTTCAGACCGATGCTCAAAATAGCTTTGCAGAACTTGAAGCGTATCAGCATAACAGTAAAGATTGGCTTTTTGGTTTTTTTACGTATGATGTAAAAAATGCAGTAGAGCCCAAATTAACATCTACCCGTTATGACGGTTTAGAGTTTCCCGATCTTTATTTTTTTCAACCCAAAAAAATACTCTTTTTTAAAGATAATCAGATCGAATTTTCTTATTTGCCTCTGTGTGAAGATGAGATAGAATCTGATTTTGAAGAAATTAATGATACGGTTCTTTATGAGCATACTAAGCCATTGTTAATTGATATAGAAGCCCGTATAACGAAAGCTGATTATATTGCCAAAGTAAATAAAATGAAAGAGTTTATTTACAAAGGCGATATTTATGAAGCTAATTTTTGTATGGAGTTTTTTGCAGAAGAAGCATTCATAGATCCTTTAGATGTTTATCAGAAACTCAATGCTATTTCAAGACCGCCTTTTGCTGCATTTTTTAAAATGAATAAGCATTTTGTGATGAGTGCATCACCGGAACGCTATCTTAAGAAAAAAGGAAACACCGTTGTTTCACAGCCCATCAAAGGAACGGCAAAGAGAGGAAAAGATGTAGAGGAAGACACTATATTGAAATCACAATTAGAATTCAGTGAAAAAGAACGTTCCGAAAATATCATGATTGTAGATCTGGTCAGGAACGACCTGTCAAAAACAGCAAGTCGAGGTACGGTAAAAGTAGAAGAATTATGTGGGATTTATACCTTTGATCAGGTACATCAGATGATTTCTACTGTAGTTTCTGAGGTTGACCCGACTGTAAATGCTGTAGAGGTAATCAAAACAACTTTTCCTATGGGAAGCATGACCGGTGCCCCCAAATTTTCTGCTATGCAAATCATCGAGTCTCTGGAAGAAACGAAAAGAGGTTTGTACAGCGGAGCAATAGGGTATTTTTCACCAGATTCAGATTTTGACTTTAATGTGGTCATTCGTAGTATTTTATATAATCAGGCTACCCGTTATGTTTCTTTCTCGGTGGGGAGTGCTATTACTGCCAAAGCAGATCCTGTTGCGGAGTATCAGGAATGTCTGTTGAAAGCAAAAGCAATGCAGCAAGTTTTAAGATAAATTTATTTAGGAATTATTTTTAAATAGCTTACATTTGATTTTTTCCGTCAAAATGTTACAACGCTTAAAAAATAATTTAGAAAACCAATTTAAAATTCCTTTAGATGCCCGATTTTTACTCGCTGTGAGTGGTGGGGTGGATAGTATGGTTTTACTTCATTTATTCACGCAGTTTTCCGATCATTTGGCAGTAGCCCATTGTAATTTTAACCTTAGAGGAGAAGAAAGTGATGCTGATGAACAGCTTGTTTGTGATTTTTGTATAAAACATCATATTCCTTTTTATTCAAATTCCTTTGATACAAATAATTATGTTGATTTACATAAAGTGTCTGTTCAGGTTGCTGCACGGGAACTTCGCTATAGCTGGTTTAAAGACATTTTAGAAGAAGAATCCTATGACTATCTCGTGACAGCCCATCATGCAGATGATGTGGTTGAAACTTTCCTTATTAATTTTAATCGTGGTACCGGTATTGATGGTCTGTTGGGAATTCCTGATAGAAATGAACATATCATCCGTCCGTTGCTTATTTTCTCAAGAGAAGATGTCTACGAGTATGCTTTAGAACACTCTGTAGCATGGAGAGAAGATGCGTCTAATCAATCAACAAAGTATCTCAGAAATGCTTTCCGGCACAAAGTAATTCCGGTTTTTAAGGAAAACAATCCTCATTTTTTGTCCTCATTTCAGCAAACCCTGCAAAACTTACAACAAGTTTCAGATTTGGCACATGATGCTGCTGAGATGATTTGGAAAAAAGTGGTCATAAAGGAAAAAGAGATATATAAAATAAACATACCTCTATTACTCGAATACAAAAACCATAAGGCCTATCTGTACCAATGGCTCAAAGAGTATCATTTTACTGCATGGAATGATATCTATGAGCTGTTACGGGCTGTATCCGGGAAAATGGTTTATTCTGCCACCCATATTTTGCTCAAAGATCGCGATGCGCTACTCTTAAAGCCCAAAACCATTGCAACGGCTGAAAAATATTATATTAATTCTGATGAAGACTTAGAAAGATTGCCAATAAAACTTAAATTTGAACTTTCTGAGACAACAGCTGAAAAAAATAATAATAAGCATCATCTATATGCCGATGCTGAGAAAGTGTATTATCCGCTGATTATCAGAAAATGGGAGCAGGGAGATTTTTTTTATCCAGTTGGAATGATGGGTAAAAAGAAAGTCAGCAAATTTTTTAAGGATGAGAAATTTTCTATGTTTGAAAAACAGCAGACCTGGATATTGACCACCGAAAAAAATGATATTATATGGATCATCGGTCATCGTGCGGATGAGCGGTTCATTCATAAAAACAGTAAAAATCAAATTTTAAAAATCATATTTAATTAATGAAAAATCAATTCTATACTTTTTTGTTTTTTATGATTTCATTCATCGGATTCTCGCAGATTCAGGATCCGGTAAAGTGGAAATCTAAAATAGAGAAAATTTCCGATACGGAATATATGATAACCCTTGACGGTACCATCGAGAAAGGATGGCATATGTATTCTCAGTTCACACCTGAAGGCGGAGCCTTACCAACAGAGTTTAAATTCAATAATTTATCGGGTAACTATGAAGTTACTGAAAAAACCATTGAAAGCGAATATAAGCAACAGTATAATGATGTTTTTGAAATAGATGAATACTTCTTTGAAGATACAGTTCAGTTCAAACAAAAAGTTACGGTTACCAATAAAGATCTTTCTAAAATAGAGCTTAACCTATTTTATCAGGTTTGTACAGATGTTTGTATCAGTCAGGATAAATTTTTTGAATTCAATCTAAAAGATCTTACCACTAAAGAAGTAAAAGCTTTTGAAGAGGCTGCGGCTGATACCAAAACAGATTCTAAAGGAAGTACACCAGCCGGAAATCCTGCTTCTAAACAAGAGCAAAAAGGCTTGTGGACTATCTTTTTTATATCTTTTCTATCAGGATTTGCAGCCTTGCTCACGCCTTGTGTGTTTCCGATGATTCCGATGACTGTAAGCTTTTTTACGAAACAAAGTAAATCAAGAGCTAAAGGAATTAAAAATGCTGTGATTTATGGACTTTCCATCATCATTATCTATGTCGTTTTAGGAACCATAGTTACCAAAATTTTCGGTGCTGATTCTTTGAACGCATTATCAACCAATGTTTGGTTCAATGTAATCTTCTTTGTACTACTTGTTGTATTTGCTTCTTCGTTCTTAGGAGCTTTTGAAATCATGTTGCCAAATTCATGGGCAAATAAAGTAGATCGTCAGGCAGACAGAGGTGGTCTTATCGGTATCTTTTTTATGGCTTTAGCCTTAGCGGTAGTTTCTTTCTCCTGTACAGGACCAATTGTAGGAACATTGCTTGTTGAAGCGGCTGCAAAAGGTGGTATCGCTCCGATTATCGGAATGTTCGGATTCTCATTGGCATTGGCGTTGCCATTTATGTTATTTGCAATGTTTCCGGGTTGGTTAAATTCTATGCCGCGTTCGGGTGGATGGATGAACACTGTAAAAGTATCTTTAGGGTTTCTGGAACTGGCTTTGGCATTTAAATTCTTATCCAATGCAGATTTGGTATTACAGACACATTATCTGGAACGTGAAATATTCCTTGCGATCTGGATTACAATTTTCGGAACCTGGGCATTGTATTTATTAGGTAAGATAAGATTACCACATGATTCTGTTATGGAAAAATTATCTGTAGGACGTTTGTATATGGCTCTATTTGTTACGGTATTTACTATCTATCTTGTACCTGGATTATGGGGAGCACCTTTAAAGATTATTTCAGGATTTCCCCCACCAATGACCTATTCTGAAAGTCCGTATGGAGTAGGAAACTCTCAGGGAGGAGGAGCTGTAATAAGTGAAATTCCTGACGGAGCAAAAGAAGGTCCTCATGGTATTGTAGCATTTGTAGACTATGAAAAAGGAATGAAATATGCGAAGGAAAACAACAAACCTGTTTTACTTGATTTTACCGGATTTGCCTGTGTAAATTGTAGAAAAATGGAAGATTATGTATGGTCTAAGCCAGAAGTATTATCGAAATTACAGAATGATGTAGTGCTGATCTCATTATATGTAGACGATAAAAAAGAATTGCCTGAAAATGAACAATATATATCACCGACTACCGGACAAAAAATAAAAACCATAGGAAATAAATGGAGTGATTTTCAGATTGAAAAATATCAGGCAAATGCACAGCCTTACTATATTATTTTAGATAATGAAGGAAATAATCTAAATAATCCTGTAGGGTATACTCCTGATGCTCAGGAATATCTCAACTGGATGCAAGAAGGAATAAATAAATATAAAAACTAATTTGATATGAAAAAAATCTTATTAATAGCGGCATTTGCTTTTACTGTAATGAGTGCAAGTGCTCAGGTAACTGCCCCGCAAGCAAGTCCGAAATCAGAGATAGAACAAGTTATCGGACTCACCAAAGTAGAAGTGGATTATGCACGTCCTGCCAAAAAAGGAAGATTAGTATTCGGAGATTTGGTTCCTTACGGAAAAGTATGGAGAACCGGAGCAAATGAGAATACTATTGTGAGTTTCAGCGATGATATCGTAATTGACGGCCAGAAATTACCAAAAGGAGAATATGCTTTATATACATTGCCAAAAGCAGATGCATGGGAAGTGATGTTTTATAATGATACTAAAAACTGGGGATTACCTGCTGCATGGGATGATTCCAAAGTTGTTTTGAGAACAAAAGTAACTCCGGTAACTTTAGCTAAAGATGTCGAATACTTTACTATTGATGTTAACCCAATAGATGCAAATAACGGAGAGTTATTGATAAAATGGGAAAAAACAGCAGTTCCGTTGAAATTTGGTGTTCCTACACATGAAAAAGCAATGAACAGCATTAAAACATCTCTTACAGAAAATGCCAAAGCATCTGATTATTATGCAGCAGGTCAATATATATTTCAATCAGACGGTGATATGAAGCAAGCGTTGGAATACATCAATAAGAGTATCAGTATGCAACCGGAAGCACCTTTTTATATGCTACGTCAGAAATCATTAGTACAGGCAAAATTAGGAGATAAAAAAGGCGCTATAGAAACAGCAAAACTTTCTCTTAAAGCTGCTGAGCAGGCAAAAAATGATGACTATATCAAAATGAATAAAGATTCCATTTTACAGTGGTCAAAATAACAGGAAAGCCAACCCGACAGGGTTGGTTTTTTTTATTAAAAGTATTGGAATAAAGCCTATTTATGAGCTAAATATATTTTTAAACCTACATAAATCTCGTTATATTTGCATCTTAACAACACAAAATTATTATGTTAACAGAATTGAATGCTATTTCTCCGGTTGATGGACGATATAGAAGTAAAACACATTCCCTCGCTCCTTACTTTTCTGAAGAAGCTTTAATCAAATATCGGGTTTTAGTTGAAATAGAATATTTTATAGCCCTTTGTGAATTGCCTCTACCACAATTACAGACAATAGATAAAAATGTATATTCAGAATTGAGAGATATTTATCAAAACTTTTCAACGGAAGATGCATTAAAAATTAAAGAAACAGAGAAAGTTACCAATCATGACGTAAAAGCCGTTGAATACTTTATCAAAGATGCTTTTGATGTTTTGGGACTTCAACCTTATAAAGAATTCATCCATTTCGGACTTACGTCTCAGGATATTAATAATACTGCGATACCTTTATCTACCAAAGAAGCATTTTCCAATGTTTATATGCCGGTTTTTATCAATCTGGTAAACAAACTTAAAGAACTCAGCATTGAGTGGAAAGATGTTCCTATGTTGGCAAGAACACACGGACAACCAGCTTCACCAACCCGTTTAGGAAAGGAAATCCAGGTATTTGTTGTGCGTTTGGAAGAGCAATTACGTTTGTTAAACAACATTCCGTTTGCTGCTAAATTCGGAGGTGCAACAGGAAATTTTAATGCCCATAAAGTAGCGTATCCGAACAATGACTGGAAACAGTTTGGTGAAAACTTCGTAGAAGGAGTTTTAGGCATGAAACATTCATTTCCTACTACACAAATAGAACATTATGATCACTTTGCTGCCTTTTTCGATGCCTTAAAAAGAATCAACACCATTATCATTGATTTAGACCGTGATATCTGGACGTATGTTTCTATGGAATATTTTAAGCAAAAGATCAAAGCAGGCGAGATTGGTTCTTCAGCAATGCCACATAAAGTAAATCCGATTGATTTTGAAAACTCAGAAGGTAATCTGGGAATCGCCAATGCTGTTTTTGAACATTTATCGGCAAAATTGCCTTTATCAAGATTGCAAAGAGATTTAACAGACAGTACCGTACTTAGAAATGTAGGAGTACCGTTTGGACACACTCTTATTGCTTTTGAAGCAACGTTGAAAGGATTGAATAAGCTGTTGCTGAATTCCTCTAAATTTGAAGAGGATTTAGAAAACAACTGGGCTGTAGTAGCAGAAGCCATTCAAACGATTTTAAGACGCGAAGGCTATCCGAATCCATACGAGGCATTAAAAGATCTTACGAGAACCAATACAACCATCAATAAGGAATCTATGCATACGTTTATTGAACAGCTCAAGGTATCAGATTCCGTTAAACAAGAACTCAAAAATATTACCCCAAGCAATTACTTGGGTATATAAATAAAAAAATCGCCTCAGGCGATTTTTTTATAGGGTTGATTTACTTCTTTTTTCAGCCTTTATTCTACTATTTTTAACCCCTGTTTCGGAGCTTTTTTCGCATCAGTAGCAACGGTATCTTTTACTGAATTTTATTTTTTTCACATTTACTACAGATGGTTGTATTTTTCTGAAACTTAAATCATTATCTCTTTTCTTGTTATACTTCTGTATTTGATGTAAAAAACAACAATTTTGTGACATAAAACAACAAAACCATTCTTTTTTTTGCAATTTATCTGTAAAATAGTTGGTAGATATGTT